>CP064982.1:0-600000 GCA_016699595.1 bacterium | reverse complement strand
ATGTTGAATTTAATTATCAAGACGTACCAGCACAAATTGTGTCCAAGTTAAAACAAATCCCAGAAATTTCAGATAATGTTGGCAGGCTGTAGGAAATCAAATTCGAATAGCATATTATAGTGGTTAGCTATTCTAGCATTTGGGCATTTGGGGACTTAATCTATCTAACCAAACCAGCTTTTATTCTTCTAATTCCAGATGAACTTGCTTCTTCTTTCAAAATTTTGAAACTTCCAAATTAATTGCTTAAGAAACTAAGCTTTATTACTTGGGTTAATATTAATAATAAATTTTGCCATATTATTTTAATTTAAATTTATACAATTTTGCTTTCTTGCCAGAAACTGATAGATTATATTCTTTTAATTTCGCAAATTCATCTGGCATATTATTAACCTTAAAACTTGTTAGTAGTATCAATTCACCTTGATTATTTAACATTTTTTTAGTTTTGTTAAATAAATCATTATAAAACTTACTTACATTATCTAGTTTTTGTTCATTTCCCCAAGGTGGATCAGTTATGATCTTATCAAATTTTTGATTTTCATCTAACTTGAAGAAGTCCTGTTCGGTTCCTTGTTTTATATCAATTGAAGTAATATATTCAACCTTAAAATATTTGTAAGTTACTTCAGTTATCGCACCGCTTCCTGAAAAGGGATCCAAAACTTTATCACTTCGTTTTAGGTCTGCAAGCAAATTCATCATTACGCAAAGCTCTTCTCAAAGTTACCCTTTTGCATTTTTATCTTGATAATCTTGCTTTTTACTAATTTTCTGAGCAATATAAGCGTGGCACTGCTTTTCTATAAACCAAAATTCAGTTTCTGGTAAAGTGCGGTGAATTTTCATCTTTGTTGCTTTAGAAAAATAGTTTTCAGCAAGACTTTGAAAATTTGGCTTACTAACAGTTTGAGTATCAATACTAAGATATATTCTGAAAGTCTTTTTAAGTAGTATTGACTTTGAATTAACTTGATTTAGATTATTTATCAATCGATTTAGAAGATTCAAAAATTATATGATCAGCTTGAACTGAATTAACTTTATAATTTTGCAAAAATCGATTTAGGCCAATTTCGGTAATTTCGCTAAGTCCGTAGGTGAAGGTGGCAAGGTAGAGCCATGACTATGATTCAAGTTCATCAAAGTAATCCCCATCTATTCCTTTTATTTCAATATTATCTCGAACAGAAACACCTTGGTTGTATTCATGCATTAGTTCAACAAGTTTGTTTATATCAATCAAAATAACTTTTTGCGAAATGTCACGGATATACTCTAGTGCATTACTATTAAACTTTGATGTAGTTATAAAGATTCCTTCGTGAACTTTACCCATTGCACCTACAAAATTTTGAAGTTCAGTTCTTCCAACATTGTTGCTTAAATATCTTTTGGCTTGTACATAAATTTTTCTAAAACCAAGTTTATCTGCTTGGATTATTCCATCAATACCACCATCGTTACTATATTGAGTAACTTGACTAAATTCCTCAGTTCCATAACCCATAGCAATTAATAATTTTACAACTAATTTTTCAAATGCTTTGGGAGAAATTCTTTTGATCTGATCTTCAATTTCTGCATAAATTGTAAGTTTCTTTTGTTCAACTATTTGAGCTAAATGTTCGTCAGGTGTATAGTTTTCATTATTTATATTTGTAGCAGTAGCATTTGTTGAAGTTCTTAGTTCTGGATTCCAAAAGGCAGTTTCCATAACATCTGGATATAATTCCTTTATTTTATTTAAGTCTAAAGATTCAACTCCAGTTTTTAATAATTCTTTTCCACGTCGTGTAATTTTTGTATATCCCCTTTTAGGTGATTCAACTAATTTAGCTGATTTTAAGAATGTTATTGCCCAATCAACTCTATCAGATATTCTTGTCCAACCTGAATTTACTTTTTGTTTTCTCTCATCATCGGTTAAGTTAAAATGATCAGAAATTTTATCTATAAAATCTGTTCTATGGTGGATATTGTTGTCTGAATATAACTTCAATAAAGGCAACATTATTTGTAAATGTGTTGGAATTGACATATGTTTAAATGATGTATTAAGATTACTGCCTAACCAATCCAGCCTTTATTCTTCTAATTCCAGATGAACTTGCTTCTTCTTTCAAAACTTTGAAACTTCCAAATTTAGCTATATCTTTTGAATTTGCGACATGAGGACCGCCACAAAACTCAAGACTTATGATGCCTCCTTGTAGGAGGCTGTCTGAAAGACTGGAGGTTAAACCTTCCGTCGGGCTTTGAGTGACACCTTCCTTCCAGGAAGGATAAAATATTTTATAAACTGAAACCATATCTGGATACTTAGCTCCAAACTCATGCTCTGCACCAAGTTTCTCTGCTTCTTCTTTTTTCATTTCTAGTCTTTCAACTTGTAATCCTTGATCAATCCACTCTTGAACTTGGGATTCTATTTTTGCTAATTCTTCTGTAGTTAATTTTCTATCGAAATTGAAATCAATTCGAAGTCTTTCAGAAGTTATATTACTACCTTTTTGGTGTATATCTTTTGAGCATAAAACTTTTTGAAGTGCAGCGAGTAAAAGATGGTGAGTAGTGTGGAGTGCAGTTACAATCTCTGAATTGTCTGCAAGTCCACCTTTGAATTTTTGCTCAGAATTAGTGCGTGATAAATTGGAATGTTCTAGTTTTGCATTATCAAACTCGCTTTTCAACTTACTTTCATCAAAATCAACATTGTTTTGTTTCAATAATTCTAAACTTTGCTCAATTGGAAACCCGAAAGACTCATAAAGATAGAATAAGTCTTTTCCAGAGAATCCTATTTCGTTAGTATTCGTTTGTAAGAGAGCAATATTTGGATTTAAACCTTCCACCACTTTGTGGTTCCCCTTCCTAAAAGGAAGGATCAATTTTTCAAATTCTTTTATTCCACTTTCTAATGTCACCCTAAATTTATCTTCTTCTTTTTCAAGTTCTAAAATTATATTGGTTTTATTTGAAATAATTTGATCTTGATCTGAGTTCAAACCTATCATTATCTCGGCAATTTCTTTCACAAACTTATCTTTAATTCCAAGATTATAACCTTGTACTATCATTCTACGAATTAATCTTCGCAGGATATAGCCTTGATCTTTGTTACTTGGGAAAACTCCGTCAGCAAGTAGGAAAACTGAAGCTTTTATATGATCTGCAATTATTCTATAACTTCGCTTAAAACCTCTTCCGTCACCTTGTGCCACCTTCACAAAGGAAGTAGTTTTATACGGAATACCAGTTTTAGTAACTAGATAATCGATAACTTCACAATAAAGTGTAGTTTCAAATATATCAAACTTGTTTTCTGCGCACATCACAATTCTATCCAAACCACCTCCGAAGTCTACATTTTTCTTATGCATTTCTAACCAAAACCCACTCGGCGTTGCCGTATCCCCCTTAGCAATGGGGACTTCATATTTATACTGCATGAAAACATTGTTTCCAATTTCTACAAATCTCCCATTATCTCCATTTATATGTAATTTCTCTTCATATTCTTCAGCTTGAGTTCCCATATCATAAAATGTTTCACTATCTGGACCTCCAGGTTCTCCAGCAACTTCACCTCTTGTCCACCAATTTTTCTTTTTGGGATAACTAAATATTCTAAAGTTTGCATTTCCCTCTAGAGTTTCTGAGATTGAATATGGATCTGGATTATACTCTGCAACTACTCCATATTTTGCAAAAGCTTGCTTCCAAAGCTCGATAGATTCTTCGTCTCTTCGAGCTGACTCGTCACCTTCAAAAACTGAAACATATATTCGTTTTGGATCAAGTCCAAAATGCTCAACATAAAGCTCAAGTACAAACGGTATTTGTTCTTTTTTGAAAAAATCTCCTAAACTCCAATTTCCGATCATATGAAACAAGGTTAAATGTCTTGTATCTCCGATATCTTCAAGATCTTCAGTTCTAAGGCATCTCTGGACATTGCAAAGTCTAGTTCCGAGTGGATGTTTTTCTCCAAGTAAGTATGGCACAAGTGGAAACATACCAGAATTGACAAAAAGTAAAGTAGAATCACCTTGTGGAACAAGCGATAATCCTGGTATCTCTTTTGCGCCTTTTGACTGCCAGAAGTATATAAATTTGTTTTTGAGATCTGAAAATGTTGACATGATTAGTTATGAAATTCCCATTATATTATAATGATTATAGCACTATGAAGAAAATTCAGATCGTAAAGGTTAGCAATTATTATTACCTATTGTTTGACTAAATAAGTAAGTTTCAATTAATCGCTTTTATGGCTATTACTCTTAAATTTCTCAATAAAAATAGGTATCAAAGACAAAAGTACAATTCCAACCACGATCAATGTAAGATACTTGTCAATGATCTCTGCAGGAATTATTTTGCCAAAAAAGTACCCAATTAATGTGATACAAATTGCCCAAAGAAATCCGCCAAGTAAATTGAATTTGAAAAATACTTTTCTATCCATTCGAGAAGCTCCAGCAACAGTTGGGACAAATGTTCTGACCGCAGGTACAAACCTACAAAGTGTGATAGCTATGTGACCTTTTTGGTCAAAGAAATCTTTCGCCTTTTCAAGGTGTTGGCGTTTCAAAAACAGCCATTTTTCCCTTTTCATAAGTTGATCACCAAACTTTTCTCCGGTATAGTAACCTAAATTGTCACCTAGTACTGCTGCAAGAAATACAATAGGCAATAGTAGCCAAATATTGACATAACCCTGACTTGCTAATATTCCAGAAACCAAAAGTAAGGAATCCCCGGGGAATACAAAGCCAAGTAGAAATCCAGATTCTGCAAATATCATGCTAGTTACAGCTACATATCTCCATATTTCAGGAACGGATACCAGGAAGTCCATTGGATTTTTGATTAAGTTGATGAGTGTATTGATGATTTCCATAAAGTATTATCTTGTTTCAAATTTGAAGTTGATGATATTGAATATTAGTTTCATTATACAACAAACAAAAAAAGATGTTTAGAGCCTATGAAACAATTGCTAATGACTAATTGTACCCTTTCGCTTGAAGTTCAAACATCTCTTTGTATTTACCTTTCATGTTCATCAAATCTGCGTGCGAACCTGACTCAATAATTTTGCCTTTGTCTATAACAAAGATTTTATCTGCATTTCGAACGGTTGAAAATCTGTGAGAAATTATTATAGTTGTTTTGAAATTATTCTCAGTTAAGATATTATTGAAAATTTGATACTCGGCCATGGCGTCAATTGCTGAAGTTGGTTCATCAAGTATCAAAACATTCGGGTCTCGGTAAAACGCTCGAGCTAAAGCAATTCTTTGCCACTGACCACCTGAAAGATCTGTTCCACCTTCATAAGCTTTTGATAATACTTGATCATACTTTTTATCCAAACCCTCGATTATTTCTTTGCAATCAGCAAGTTTGACTGCGCGTTCAATTCTTTCTTCTTGAGCTATGCTATTTACTTCATCATTTCCACCAAGTGTAATATTTTCTCTGACAGTAAGTGCGTAAGAATTAAAGTCTTGTGATAGTGCACCTAAATTTGTGTACCAACTAGCTAGATCAATTTCTTTCAAATTTTTCCCATCTATCAAAATTTCACCTGAACTGACATCATAAATTCTAGTCAAAAGTTTCACAAAAGTAGTTTTGCCAGCACCATTTTCACCAACTAATGCAATATCTTCACCTGGGTTTATAGTGATATTTAGATTATCAAATACCTTTTTATCAGTTCCTGGGTAATGAAAAGAAACATTTCGAAATTCAATTTTTGGAGTTCTATATTGAAGTTTGTAGGCATTTGGCTGATTTACAATTTCATTTTTCAAGTTCATAATGTATTCAAAATCGTCTATATAAAGAACTTGATCATAAAGATTTCCGAGACTGCGAAAAAGCCCATTGGTTGCAGATGATAATTTTCCTACAGAACTAGAAATAAATGTAAATGTCCCAATTTCAATAGTTTTTGCGATTACACTTAAAATTAACTTGTATGTAACATATGCTGTCCCTCCTATTTCTAATAGTGTTGCTGATATCTGAATCAACAATTTGGATCTCAATGCTTTTCTCTGTTCATTAAGGAACATATCATACATATCTTTAAGCATATCAAACAATCTTGCCCCTGTTGAGAAAATCCTTATTTCATTTAGATAGTGTCGGTTTGTTAGGTAATGATTTATATCATAATACCTAGTCTTTGAGTCTCCTTTAGTTGCCCATATTCCCCAAATGTTTCTGCTAAATTTGATATTTGCAATTAAGCTTGGAATAAGTGTCAATATTACTACTATAACAAACCATGTATTGAAAGAAAAAATAGCTAGGACTGCAACTACTAGCTGGACCAAACTGTAAAACATCGATAAGGAGTTTGTTGTAAATGAGGCTAGTCTATGCTCTGGTACACCTTGGGCTTTGTTGTATTTCAAAATAAATTCATTACTCTCAAAGTTTGCAAGATCAAGAGTACTCAATTTTTTCACATAGTCAAATGTGGCCAATCTGGAAACTTCAAGATATGCTCTTTGTGTTACAAAATCATCAAGCTTCCAAGATATTGCAAGTACTATGTCTACAAAGATCATCAGTAAAAAAATCGAAACGAGGTTATGATAGGAACCTTGCGAATTTGTTATGAATAATAGTTCGCTCAATAGTTTGCCGAACAAGTAGCTCGTGGCGAATGGAAGTATAGCTTCAAGAAAGATCGCTATATAGGCAACAGTAAATAATACTGGTAACCTCTTAGCAAACCAAACTTGGTATCGAATAATTTTGTGTAAAATCTTGAAAAAAGGCTTCATTGTTGCGATTATACTAAAAGCAATCAAGGTTTTCATCAATGATATTTTGTAAAATTCTTAATGTATTTACATAGTATGTTAAAATCTTTGTTTGATACTATAAAGAGTATTTATCAAAGTTACTTTATAATGCCATACTAAATTCTATATTAAAATAATAACCTATGTTCAAATTCTTAGGAAACCTATTCGATTCAAACGAAAAACAAATTGAAAGACTTAGAAAAGTTACTTCAACTATAAATCTGCTTGAAAGCAAGTATGAAAATATGAGCTTTTCAGATATGCGACTTGAAATGGACAGTTATCGCTCAAAAGTTGCAGAATTAGTTGCAAAAATTCCTGAAACTGAAAAACAATCGATTCGAAAATATACAAAAACTCAACTTGAAAAGGAACTTGAAAAGTACTTAACTTCAATAATGCCTGAAGTTTATGCAATGATTCGAGAAGTTGCAAAGCGAAAATTTGACAGAAGACATTTTGATGTTCAACTTATGGCGGGAATTGTTTTAGCTGAAGGAAAAATTGCTGAAGTGAAAACTGGAGAAGGAAAAACTCAAATTGCATGGTTACCACTTGCTTTGTTTGGACTTACAAAAAGAGGTGCTCATTTAGTCACAGTCAATGATTATTTAGCTCGCTCTCACGGAGAATATGCAGGTCATATTTTTTCAGAACTTGGATTTAGTGTTGGAATTACTGAACCGAATAATAGTTATGTTTTTGTAACTCAAGATGAACTTGAAAAATTAGATTCAGAAAAATTTGCAGAAGCAGTCAAGCTTGATGTAAAAAACCCTGGTGATACTAGAGGGTTGAACTTGAAACAAGCTACGAAAAAGGAAGCATATAGTTGTGATATCGTGTATGCTACAAACAATGAGATTGGTTTTGATCATTTGAAAGACAATATGGTTGACAAATTGTCAGAACTTGTTCAAAAGGAATTATATTTCTGCATAGTTGATGAAGTAGATAGCATTTTGATTGATGAAGCAAGAACTCCCCTGATTATCTCTATGCCAGCAAGTAAGAGCAATCAAATGTACATGCAATTTGCAAACTTAGTTGAGTCTTTAGATTCCAAATATGTTGTGCTTGACGAAAAACATAGATCAGTAAATTTAACTGATGAAGGTGCAGAGAAAATTGAAAACGCACTTGGAATACAAAACTTATGGGAAGATTATCATATGGCACATCATCTTGATAACGCATTGAAAGCTAAGTATCTATTCAAAAAAGATGATGAATACATGGTAAAAAATGGAGAAATTTTGATAGTTGATGAGTTTACTGGTAGAGTTCTTCCAGGTAGAAGATATTCAGAAGGTTTGCACCAAGCAATCGAAGCAAAAGAAGGCGTCGAAATAAAACAAGAAAGCAAGACTCTTGCAACAATCACATTCCAAAATTTGTTTAGAATTTACAAACACCTTTCTGGAATGACAGGAACGGCTCTTACTGAATCAGAAGAATTTTTCAAAATTTACAATCTTGAAGTTATTTCAATTCCTACAAATAGACCAAATATTCGGCAAGATCAAACAGATGTAGTCTACAAAAATCAAAGGGCAAAGTTTGTAGCAATAGCAACAGAAATAGAAGAGGCACATAAGAAAGGACAGCCGGTTTTAGTTGGAACAACTTCAGTTGAAAAGTCAGAATATTTGTCGCAAATTCTTCGAACTATGAAGATACCTCATGAAGTTTTGAATGCCAAGTATCATGAAAGAGAAGCGCAAATAATTTCACTTGCAGGTCAAAAATCTGCAGTAACTATAGCAACAAATATGGCAGGTCGTGGAACTGATATTCGTTTAGAATCTGGAGTTGGTGAGGCTGGTGGGCTTTATGTTATAGGTTCAGAAAGGCATGAAAGCAGAAGAATTGACAATCAACTTCGAGGCCGAGCAGGTCGACAGGGAGATCCAGGAAAATCAAAATTCTTCTTAGCGCTTGATGATGAAGTTATGCGTATTCAAGGTGGTTTGATTGTGCAAAATTTGATGAATGCAACAAATGTCCCAGAAGATTTGCCAATTCAATCTGGAATTATCGGAAGGACAGTGGAATCAGCTCAAAGAAAAGTTGAAGGAAATAATTTTGACATTCGAGAAAACTTGGTCAAATATGATGATGTGATGAATAAACAAAGAGAAATATTTTATGAAAAGAGAAGGTCATTACTCAATCTGGGCTTAGAAGCTAAATTTGATAATAATGAATCTGAAATTTCTGATCCAATTGTTTCCGCTCGAGAAACGCTACTCAAAGATTTGAAGTCAAATATGCGTGAGTTTTCGAAAAGCATCTCTACAGATGATGCTTTTGCAAAACTTGAACTAATAGTTGGGATAGAACTTTTGCAAAAGCATTTTGATACAGAAGAAATCAAAAACAAATTGGATAAAATGCATGAACTAGAAATCCAAAATTATTTGACTGAGATGTTTGACAAGTTAATTGACTCAAGGTACAAGGAATCTGGAACTAAGTTTTTGGAAAATATTTACAGAGTTCAACTTCAAACAATGGATGAACTTTGGATGGAACACCTTGAAGCAATGCAGGATTTACGTTCAGGAATAGGTTTGAATGCTTATGCTCAAAGAGATCCATTGGTTGAATACAAGAACAAAGGATATACTTTGTTTGAGAATTTTATGCAAGAGACTAAGTATCAAATTGCAAGTAGAGTATTTCGTGTCCAAAACATTCAAAATGCTCAAGAGATTGATTTGACAAATTTATTGACAAATGCAGGTCAGTTCGAGGAATTTCTAAATTCACTTGGTGTTGATCAAAAAGATTTAGAAAACTTACAAAACAATACAAAAGGTCAAAATAGTTCTTTAGTTTCAAATGTTGAAGTTATTTCAAAACCTAATACTAAGGAATTAGATCCTAAATTTCAAAATGTAGGAAGAAATGATCCGTGTCCATGTGGATCTGGAAAGAAGTTCAAAAAATGCCATGGAGCAGAAGTATAAGGTTAATTAGTAATATTTAGCAGCCCACCCAATTAATTGGTAGGCTGCTTGAGAATAATATCTAATTCCGCTTTCAATTTCTCAAATTCAAAATCTTTTATGTTACTTTTCACCTGAACTACTATATTCACAGCATTTTCTTTCACATAGTGATTCAACAAATTCCTAATTCTTCTTTTACATTTATTTCTATCATGAGCTTTGCCAAATTTTGCAGAAATTATTACTCCAAGTTTTCCAATTTGATTTGGTTTAACTAAATTTTTACTTGGTTCATTATTCGATTGAGACTCACTTACATTTCCAACAAATTTTCCAGATTCATCATACATTGACTTAATTTTTTGGATATTAATTCTAGGCTTATCATGATAAGCTTCTACAATTTGTATAAATATTTTGAAATGCTCTGTTTCAATCTTTTTTGAATTTCGAAATACTTGCTTAAATTCTTTTTCAGTTTTGATCCGGTTTGACTTTGGAAGCATGGGTCTCATTTTACCATTGAATTTCAGTTTCATGATGAAGTTTCAAAAATTCATTACACTTTTTGAAATGATTATTACCAAAAAATCCATTGTTTGCTGAAAAAGGGGAAGGATGAGCAGATTCCAAAATTAAATGAGGATTACTTCCAGAGTTTGTAAGTATAATTTCTTTTTTACTTTTGGCAAAGTTTCCCCAAAGCATGAAAACTAGGTTGTTTCTATTACTTGCAAGGGCTCTTATAACTGCATCAGTAAAAATATTCCAACCGATTTGAGAGTGCGAGTTTGCAATGCCAGACTTTACAGTTAAACTGTTATTCAACAAAAAGACTCCTTGAGTAGCCCACCTGGTTAGATCAGGATTGTTTTTATTCTTGTAATTTTCAAAGTTAAATTCATTACGGATTTCTTTATAGATATTAGTCAAGCTTGGCGGAACTTTGTTTCCGAACTTACTAGAAAATGCCAAACCATCTGCAACTCCTGGAGTATGATAAGGATCTTGCCCTAAAATTACAACTTTTACTCTGTCAAATGGAACTAGGTTGAATGCGCGAAATATCCTTCTTGGTTCTGGAAATATTTCAAAATGACTATATTCGTTCTTTACCTTTTCAACTAATTTTTTGAAATATGTTTTTTCAAATTCATTTTGAAGTATTTCTCTCCAGGATGAATCAATTTGAACTTGCATAAAGAATTTTAACAGATGTATGAATCAAGTTGAATTATGTTTTCAGAAATGATATATCGATATATATCATTTTGTATTTAATGTCATAAATTGTTTGGCAAACTATATTAATTCAAAAAAATTGAATATTGCAAATGCGAGAAGTCGCCTTTCTGTTAAATTATTGCTTCTTGCTCTACTAGTAGCAATCTTTTTTTTATTAACTTTTGCAAAACCACTCAAAGTAACGATTAATGGTGACTTTGGAAACGATAAAACAAAAGCAACCAATTTCAGAATCTTAGTATTTGATAAAAATTCTTCCGATGCAAGACTAATAGAAAGTTGGGATTTTGATAATGTTGAAATCAGGAATGGTAAATTTGATATAAACATTAATCCGGGTATCTTTGCTTTGCCAAAAAAGTCATACTTGCAGCTCTGCTATTCAACCATGTCTGAAGATGGAAACGAAGTTTCATCATGTCAAGGACACGATGATGCAAAAGGCACATTTGACAATGTTGCTTGCAGTCGTAGGCTTATTCAACAAGGATTTATTGCAAATTTGAAAGGATTTTTTGGTACTCAAAATGATATTTCATTTTACCCAACATCGCTTGGATGCAAAGATATAGTGTACAGTGAATTTATCGGTACAAAATCAAATCTCAATTTGATTCAAGATTTGTCTGTAGGTAAATTCTTGAGTAATGACGAGAAAAGCGACTTGATTCAACAAAGAACGGAGTTTCTAGAAAGCGTTATTAGAAGTTATCTGCAAGGCGCAGAGGTAGAAGCCGCTTTTGCTAGTGACAATCAAAAGATCAGCTTAGAAGGTTCAAATTTAAGCATTGAAAGAGGGAATCAACTCGACCTTGCAAATATGATTTTGAAATTTAGCAAAGATAGTCAAGATTTGAAAATTATTGGCAATACAATAACTATATCAAATGGCAATTCTATAGTTTTGCCAAATCAAGTTTTGCAAAGCCTAAACTATAATAATGGCACTTTGACATTATCGAGTGGAAATTCAGTTATTATTCCTACAGATTCACAGGAATTAACAATTGATGGAAACATTGTCTCATTGACAAATGGTGGTTCGATAATACTGCCGGCATTGCCTGCAGAGTTATATTTGACAGGAGCTACTTTGTCTGAATTGCAATCAGGTTATAGGATTTTGACATTAACTCGTTCAGGAGGATTGCCTGATATTGCTCTAAATATTCCTGATGATAATGATATTTACACTTCTGGTTCAGGTTTAATTTTATCTTCAAATGTATTTTCTATTAAGCCTTGCTCAAGTGGAGAGATATTGAAGTATGATGGAAGTGATTGGATTTGTTCCCTAGATCTTGATGCCGATACAACCTATGCTTCTGGTGATGGTATAACATTAAACTCGAATGTTTTTAGTCTCAAAGCTTGTAGCACAAGTGAACTTCTCGTGTACAACGGTTCAAATTGGGTATGCATTCCTGAATCAAAGTATATTTATAGTGCAGGTAATGGTATTGGGATAGATTCATCAAATGAGATTTCGAATGCAGGTACATTGTCAGTTACAGGTTCAGGTGTGATAGGTGTAAGTAATGGGCAAAATCCTATAGTTACATTGAACCCATGTTCAAATGGAGAATTTTTAATATACAATTCAAGTTCATGGGCATGCACTTCATTTAATGATTTTGATAAATATAGTGATGATTTGACTATTCAAGATTCTGGTACTGGGGCAATCACTCATACAATCAATTTAACGGGACAGAATGGCACTCCTAGTTTATCGAAAAGTATAATTGATGCAGATTCACAAAATTTGAGCTATGACTCTCAAACTAGAACATTAGCCATAACTGGAACAAATGGTCACTCCATAGTAAATTCTATAATGCTACCGGCAGATAAGTTTTTGTCTTCTGCAACGATTTCAACAAGTGCAGTTACATCTGGTGGAACTTTAAGAACTTTGAATTTGACTATGTCAGATAGTTCAACTTATACTATTACATTACCAGATAATGATACTACATATAATGCAGGAAATGGAGTAAGTTTGATTGGAACTACATTTCAAATTGATGCACATACATGCGCAACAAACCAAAGGCTTACATGGAGCGGAGTAAGTTTTGATTGTGAGGATAGTTATTTTGTCGTAACTGACGGCTCAAATTCACAAAATATAAATCCAGGCTCAATGGTTACTTTCTCGGCAGTAGGTCCACTAAAAGCTGAAGTAATAGCAGTAAATACTGTAAGATACTCACTAAATTCTTGCAGTGATACTCAGATTCTTAGATATGACTTAACGACGAGCTCTTGGATATGTAGTAATACAACTAATGGCACATTGACAAGTCTCTCTACAGGAGTTGGGCTTACTGGTGGACCTATATCATCTACTGGAACTATTTCTGTAGATTCACCTGTTTGTTTATCAGATCAAAAACTTTCTTGGAATGGATCTAGTTTTGAGTGTGTTGCTGATATAGATACAAAGTACACTTCTGACAATGGTTTAACGCAATCTACGCTATCTAACTTCCAACTAGGAGGGAATCTTACGAAGAATACAGATATAAATCTGAATACCAATAGCTTAACCTTCTCGGGCACCGGTTTTGTTGGTATAGGGACTCCGTCACCTACACAGAAGCTGCATGTATCAGGATCTGTAAGGATCGAAGGAGCATTGTATGATTCAAGTAATGTAGCAGGTACAAATGGACAGTTCTTAAGTAGTACTGGAAATGGTACAGCTTGGACTGTATTAGCTCCAGGAGTATCTTTGTTACCTACAGCAAATGAAGGACAAACACTATATTTTGATGCAAATACAAGTGTATGGAAGTCTAACTCTGGTCTTTACTATGATGATGTAAATAGTAGAGTCGGAATTGGGACACCGACACCAGGGGCTAAGTTACTCGTAGCAGGAAATGAAAATATTGAGCAAGTAATTATAAAAGCAAGTGCCACTCAAACCGTAGACAAGGCTTTGATGCAATTTCAAGATAGCGCAGGCATTGCACTTCTTGAGATTACATCTAATGACGCATCGAATCTCTTTGCAGGGAATAATGCAGGGGATAGCACGACGCTGACAGGAGGTAGTTTTGGCAAGTTCAACGTTTTGATGGGAAATAATACTGGTACATCGATCACTACTGGTTATATCAACACTGCAATAGGCTATAATGCCTTGAGCTCAGTTAAAACTGGTACTGGAAATGTGGCAATCGGTGCAAATGTATTGTTCGGATCGTCTACCACTATAACTGATACTATAGCAATCGGCAATGGTGCAATGTACAATAACTCCAGTGCTACAAACAATAATGTGGCTATAGGTCATTATACATTACTTAAAACTACAGGTGGAAATAATACGGCAATAGGTGGTGAAGCTTTGAGATTTACTACTGGTCAAGTAAATGTGGCAATTGGACTTCAGTCAGGCAGGGGTACAGATAGTTTATCAACTTTCAGTAATACTACTTTAGTCGGATATCAATCAGGGTTATCTTTGACTACAGGTGGAAACAATACATTAATAGGTTATATGAATGGAAAAACTTTGACAAGCGGTGCCGACAATGTATTTCTTGGATACTTTACAGGTAGGTTAGAAACTACTGGTTCTAGGAATATATTAATTGGATATAATATAGATGCCCCAATATTGGATGGATCAAATCAGCTTAGTATAGGTAACTTGATTTTTGGGACAGGTATAAATGGTGTCAATACAAATATAAGCACCGGTTCTGTCGGTATAGGGACTCCTTCACCTACACAAAAGCTGCATGTATCAGGATCTGCAAGGGTAGAAGGAGCGTTGTATGATTCAAGTAATGTAGCAGGTACAAATGGACAATACCTTAAAACAACAGGTACTGGAACAGCATGGACAACGATACCAACACTACCTACAGCAACTGAAGGACAAACACTATATTATGACGCAAATACAAGTGTATGGAAGTCTAACTCTAGTCTTTACTATGATGATGTCAATAGTAGAGTCGGAATTGGGACAACACCTAGTTACAAATTGGATGTCATGGGAGATGTTAGGCTATCGCTAAATTCCAAATTATATATTGTTGATGCAAATCATTATGTAACTTCTATGCCAATAATGACACATTTCGATGGCATTAGTCGATATACGGATGTATGGGTCTCTCCTGCAACACAAGGTTGGGCTTTTTATGGAAACGATGGTGTACTCAAATTTGAAGTAGATGGTACTGCTGGAGATTCCTATATAAAGGGCATACTACATGTGAATGGCACAAATAGTTCTTACATTATGGGCAATGTTGGTATAGGCACTACCTCACCTACACAAAAGCTGCATGTATCAGGATCTGCAAAGATAGAAGGAGCATTGCAATTAGCTGGAGGTTCTATAGTTTCAGGTTCTTCACAAACATCTGGAATTGTATTTGGTGCCAATGGTATAGGCGATACAGACTCTGGAATCACATCATTAGCTGATGCTGAGCTAAACTTCTTTGTAGATGGAACTCAAGTAGCAAGATTTGTAGGAAGTGCAGGAACAGCAGAAAAAATTGGAGGAGGTGCTTGGACTGTTTTGTCTGACGAAAGGTTGAAAAAGGATATCAAAGATTTTGATATAGGTCTAGATGCTATTATGAAAATTGATCCAAAGACATTTAAATATAATGGCAAAAGTATATATGCACCAGATAATGACAAAAGTTATGTTGGACTTATAGCTCAAGACATCAATCAAACAGCACTAGGCCAATGGACGATTAGTCTTGGAGAAGATGGTTACTACAGGTATGATTCAAATGCGATTATATATGCTTTGATAAATGCAGTCCAAGAACAACAAGTTCAAATTGATACTTTAGCTAACGGGCAATCAAGTTTCAAAGTGCTTGTATCCAAAGTTCTCAATACAGAAGAGAAAATTGAGAAACAAGATCAAAAAATCCATGATCTTGAAGAAAGATTGGTTCAACTTGAGAAATCTTTCCAAACAATAGCAGATGTGAAATAAAATATTTTTGCATATTTTGCCTTGATATACTATAATTTAGTTATGAAAATAAAAGAAAAAGTACAAGGCAAAAACTTTCGAAAATTCTCACTACTTTTATTATTAGTAATGCTTCTCGGCTCAATATCAATAAATGTACTTCTGTACAAAAAGTGGGATGATGCTACTGCATGGGGTAACGCTTTGCAAGGAGAACTATATGAAATTAGAAAATTCGATCGAGTTGTTGCTTCATTGAAGAAAGTAATAAATGTAACCGATTCTTCACAACCCACAGTATTTTTCATTGAGGATGTAGATAAATTTAGGGAAGAGAATACAAACTTGAAGGATGTGCTCAAAGATATAAAAAACGGTGACGCCGTAATATCTTTCCAGACACAGGCATATATTTTCAGGGAATCTGAAAATAAAATCATAAATGTATTTTATTTGCCACAAGAACAAACAGCTACTCAGTAAAACGAAATTGGCTGGTTAATAATTGCAAATTATCTTTTTGTAAATTCTCCGTCAGGATTTCTTTCAGAGAAGACAATTCGCACTGGACATCCAATTAGATCAGCATCTGCAAATTTTTCTCCAGCTGCAGTATCAAATCTATCATCCCAAAGAGACTCTGTTTCATGCTCAACATAAAACTTTCTTGCATTCTGGAAACAAAGTTCAGATTCGGATTTTGCGAGTGTACATATATGATACTTGAAAGGGGCTACATTCTCTGGCCAAGTAAGTCCTTTTGGATCATGGAATTTCTCTGCAATCACACCCATAAGTCTTGAGACTCCGATGCCATAACTTCCCATGTGAACGTATTTTTTCACGCCATCTGAATTTGTATATGATAGATTAAGTAGTTTTGAGTACTTAGTTTCATTTGGAAATATGTTTCCCACTTCAGAGGCCTTGACCTTTTCTAGCTTTGAAAAATCAACTCCAAGTTTGTTTGCATTTTCCAGATCAACTTTTTTTGCCTTGTTCTCGTCGAGAATTTCAAGATTATAGGCAATTTTATTCGTTCTATCAATAAGTATCTCATCTTCTCCACTTTCAAGAATCATTTGAAATTCATGAGAAAAGTTATCTGTAAAATCTCCTCCCGAAGCTAATGTTACAAATGTATCGTTTCCAATTCCAAGCTCTTCAAATATATCTATGTATTTTTGTTTGACGATCTCATAGTATCTCATCAAATCCTCGTAAGTCGTATGAAATGAGTATAGATCTTTCATCAGAAATTCTCTTCCGCGCATAAGTCCAGATTTTGCTCTTGCTTCATTTCGAAATTTATTTTGGATTTGGTAAACATATATTGGAAGTTCAGATTCACCTTGGACAAACTCGGTAAGCATATTTGTCAATACATCTTCGTGTGTGCATCCAAGTATATATTCGTTTGTAGACTTTTGTTTTGAAACTTCATTTGCTCCAATTGTTTTCATAAGTACATCTACAGTATCAAGTCGATTTGTTTTCTCCCAAATATCTCTTGGTTGTAGTGCTGTCATTCGCATTTCACTAGCTATTTCGTCCATATGTTTGCGAACAACATTTGTAATTTTTTCCAAAACTCTAAGTCCAAGTGGGAGATAAATATATACTCCAGCCATTTGAGGTCTGATGAATCCACCTTTGATCAAGAGCTGTGCATTTTTTGATTCGATTTCTGAACTTATTTCTTTTTTTGTTTTTATGAAGTTTTTTGTGTATGTCATAGAATTTAGTTAAGTTTTTATATAATTAATTAGTAAGGAATGATGTTTTGAAACTTGTCTCTAATTATTCTCTTGTCAACATGTGAAGCAGGGTGAAAGTTTGGGAAAATTTCGATTTCTTGACAATTAAATTTATCATTATGCAATACAATTTCACTTAATTTTCTTTTATCTTCAATTCCTAAAATTGAAAAGACTTGTCTCAAAGATAGACCTCCTAAGGTCATTATCTTTTGAGGTTGTACTATTTCAATTTGTTTTTTAAGATAGTACCTTGATACTGCAAGAGATCTTTTTGCATCAAAATTAGTGCTTCCTCTAAATAAATTGCCAGATCTACAAAACATCACTGCAATTGTAAAAAAATAATTATCCCAATCTCGAAAATTCATCTGAGTATGATGCACTATCTCAAACCAATATTCAATAGATTTTTGTATAAACTTTTCTGTTCTTGAAGAGAATGTTTGATACAAGAATTTGTCATAGTCAAAATCTTTGCCTTTAGATTCTATTTCAAATGTGTCTATAAATTTTCTTTTCAAAATTGCGTACGGTCCCCAATCTTGACCAACTATCATAATTTTTGATTCTGAGTACTTCGGCCAGTCAAACCACTTATTTGGAATAAAGGTGGAGTACTTGAATTGGTTTATCAGGTTTTTATCATTATTAATTTCAAACATAGATTCACAAGCAGAATCTTGTGACATTTCTTGAATCAAATTTTGTAGTTGAACCTTTTTATCCATGTTGAGCTATTGAATTAACTTTCTGTAGTACATCTTTCATTGACTGAGAATACATTAGTCTCGTTGGTGGTGCAGCATATATAGTGACAGATCCTAACTTTACAACTGTTTCTCCTTTAAGTACATTTTGATAATTATACTTGATATTACTGATTGATTCGAATACATCTCTCTGAAAAGTGACGATTGTTCCACCATTATTCAAATAGTTTTGGATAACAAATCTAAGCCTTGCTTGTTCTTCTATATATATCTTTTCAAAAGCTTTTTGTCCAAACAGTTTCTTGATCCCTTGAACACCCGACCAAAGTTTATGACTTGCAGGGGTAGGCAATGAGAATAAGACTTCAATCCCGACTTGAAAATCAGAGGTATATTCTTCATCAAAAAAACGAGTTTTTATACCATCTAATCGAGAATTTATTTCGAGTATATTTGATTCTCTCAAAACCTTCCAAAACCTATGTTCCCCTTTATTATTTTCCTGGGCAAAACAAACGCTTTTATAAGTAGAGTGTGGTGCTGGATTTCCAGCGAGTAAAAGTAGTTTGGGCTTCCTTGAAGGTTTTTCTGGAATCCAGGATTTATGGTAATATTGAATTATATTTTTATCTTTACAAAAGACTTCTGAGTTCCAAATATCTGAATTCATAAAATCCAACCATTTAGATTCAAACCTAACTCTTTCAGTGCTATTATTAAAAACTTGATCTAAGTCGAGCCTACAAGTATATGACCCTAATTCTTTCTTTGTGTATGTAATAATACTCATTAAATATTTCAATTAACAAAAAAACCCTCAAGCGAAATCTAATTTGATTTAGAAATTGCTTAAGGGTTCAAATTTTGATTATAAATATCAAGCAAATTTATGCATTATACTTATAGTCACGAATTGGAACGGTACCACCTTAATATACTCTTTATTTTAACGAGTTGTTTCTCGCTTCCACTTTCCAAACTTAGGTCATTTGGATACTGCGTGAAAAATCGGAATTTGAGAGCGCCGGGACTCGAACCCAGAACCAATTGCTTAAAAGGCAACTGCTCTACCATTGAGCTACGCTCCCAAGGTGTTTAATTATTTTGAATCTTTTTATATAAAGTTAATAAACCTAATCTTCTGTAGCAACTGTAAATACTTCTTCACTTCTAGGTGTTTCTTCAATTACTTCGAATGCTTCTGGCTCTACATAGTTCTTATCTTCTGTGATCTTAAGTGCAGATTTTCCAACCCTCTCTCTCATATAAAAGATCTTGTTTCTTCGAACTTTACCTCGCTTTTCAACCTTTATCTCCGTAATTACAGGGGAATGCAAAGGAAGTATTTTTTCCACACCTATAGAATTTGCTCCAATTTTCCTAACGCAAAATGTAGCAGAAATCCCCGACCCTTTGACATAAAGAACAATGCCGGTGAAAGTCTGAGTTCTATTCTCGTCGATTTTGTATGTCACAGAGACAGTATCCCCGGTGGAAAAAGATGGCCATTTTCTCAAAAATGAATTTGTTATATCAGTATATTTATTCATAAAATTTCTTGAATTAAAATTTCTATACAATGTAACTAAAAAGTGATTTTACCAACAAAGGTTGAAATTATCAATCAAAAATTCTCTTTATGGCATCTGTTACTTTTTTTGGGTCATATCCTCTACTCAAACCAAATCTAAAAAGGTGCTCTTTTGATTTTCTCTTGTCATACTTTTCTTTCAAGGAGTCATACTTTTTTTCTAACAATTGTTGTATAATTTCTAGATCTTCTTCTATCTCAGATAAACTAAGTGTAATATCACTTCTATTGTATCCTTTTTCAAGCAACTTATTTTTTATATAATTTTTACCTTTTCCTTTATTTAGATACTTTTGTATATCAGTAATAATCATTTCACCTTCATTTAACAATTGCAAGTCTTCTAGCCTCTGGAGTTCTGCACTCCATATATTATCTTCAAATTCTAATGAAACTTTTCTTTTCCATATGTCTATCTTTCTTTTGAGTTGTGATCTATTTACCTTTTTACGATACAAGATATCCAGACATTTTTGATGCAATATTCCTAGTTCTGAATCTCTTTTGAAACTTTGGAAAGTGTTCTCATCAAATTCTTTGTCGATGTGAACTCTGTAACTCGCCAAAGTATTTGCTGTTGTCAAAATTTTCTCGAAATTGTCAAAATCTATAATAAACTTATTCCTTTTTATCAAAATTTTCGACACTTTGATCATTGCAATGTTATTCATGATAACTATAAAAATGATATTTAGAGCTTTATGATTTTTAGTAAATTAGTTTGAAATGTTGCGTGTGAGAATAGGTTATGGTCAAGGAGATGAAAATTATTTGTAATAATTTCTCTATTACTTTCAAACTTTTCAATAGTGTTACTGATGTCTTGGACAGTCATTTGGTCAAAAAGAAATGCATTTCCTGATTTGCCATCAAACTCTCTCACGAGTTCAACAACACCTCCTCTTTTATGAGCTATAACTGGGGTTAGACAGAAAATAGACTCAAGTGCAGTGATACCAAATTCTTCTCTATCCCCTCCAGCAGTGATAAATGCCTTAGCTTTGCGAAACAATTCAAACTTCTCCTTTTCGCTTACAAAGCCCCTGTATTCAATTAACTCATGAATTGGTAATGTTTTCTTGCTACTAGTAGTACTATCATTTTTAGGCATCAACGAACCTTTGCCTACCACAATAAGCTTTTTACCTTTATCAATGCAAGACTGAACTATTTCTGTGATACCTTTGTATTTTTCAAGCCGACCCACAAAAAGAAAAAAATCCTCTTTTTTGGTAGGGATAGCATTTTGTTCCAACTGTACAACTGGATAAACTACCTGAGCGTTTATATCAAATACCTTTCTGAAGTTTGACTGATTGAACTTTGAATTTGTAATAACTACATCAAATCTTTTTATGAAAAAGCTATCCAATTTATGCAAGAGTAATTTCAAAATATTTTTTGTAGGGAAAAACGAAAAAGAAGGTATCTTATGATAATAAGCAATTAGCTTTGCTTTAGATTTATGCCTTATGCACCAAGTTGCAGGTCCTGAAGTATTTGCAATGATAATGTCGAAATCATCTAGATCAAGAAACAAAAACGAGAGAAAAGCAATCTTTCGGTAAAATGGAATCAAGGATTTTCGTTTTGGTAGAAACTTTAGAAAGCTCTCTTTGTATGAGTGATTATTCAAAATGTCTACGAAGTTTTGAGGTAAAGCATCTTTCCAAAGAGTTGAAGTATAGATTTGTGCACTTGGAAAAACCTCCAATAAACTTAGTAGAACTTGCTCAGCTCCACCAAAAACTGTGAGATAATCGTGAAGTATAAGGATTTTCATAAGATTAATTCGGAGGGTGAGAGATTCGAACTCTCGCTAGGATTGCTCCTACTAAGGGTTTAGCAAACCCTCCCCTTCAGCCACTTGGGTAACCCTCCAATAGTTCTTAGAGTATACATCATAGATAACTTATCATCAAGTGATTTGGGTAAATTCTGAAATTTTGCAAGCAACCCAACCATAGGGAGCAGGAGAAGGATAGATAATTCCGAGCATCAATATCTTTATATATTATTCCAGATTTGATAGATGTACTGTGAGGTATTAGATGCGGGACCAACCGGGATCGAACCGGCAACCTCTCGCGTGACAGGCGAGTGCTCTAACCAATTGAGCTATGATCCCAAGTACAAACCTAACTATCATAGTTTTCAGAAGCCTTTGAATCTGAAGCACTTTTTAGTAATTCCTCTTCAAGTTTAGTAATCAACTTATTCAAATCTTCCAGTGTTATATCATCATTAACTAGTGTTGAATTATCTTGAGGCATATGAAATCATACCATAACAGAAGTAATTCGTCTACAAAAAACATCAAATACCGAGGACAGGACTTGAACCTGCATGATGTTACTCGCTACCACCTCAAGGTAGTGCGTCTACCATTTCGCCACCTCGGCTCATTTGTGATGTTTGATAATGACACACAAAATAAAGCAAGATCAACATCAAAATTATCTGTAACCGACAAATTCAACTGATATTGACACAGGGATATAATTATGATTTAATACGCAACTGATTGTAACAAACAATTACTGAAATGGCAAAGAAAAAAATTATCTCATCAAAGGCAAAGAATTCTCTGGTGTCTAATTCAACAAAATCAAATAAGGAAGCTATCATTACGAAGAAATCTCAAAGCAATACTACAAAGAGTAAGGGAAAAAGCTCTGTTATATCAAAAGAAATTCCCAAAAAGGATTTATCTTTTACAAAAGTTACTTTCAAAAAAACAAAACCCATTACAGAGACGTCGAAGGTAAATCAGAATAAAAGAATTAAAAGAAATAGAGACAATATTGGCAAGAAACCTACTCAGAATTCACAAATCAATCTAACTAGGAAATCTTCAAGCAAGTCAGAAGACTATGATACACTCTTTGATAATGAAAATCAGTCGGAAGATTTGGAAGATTTAACGTCAAAAAATTTGAAACAAAAAGATGTACGAGATGATGATTTCTTTTTGATACATGATGATACTCAAGAACATAATGTCGAGGATAAGGAAGATATCTTAGGCAAAATTGGTGATGATGAGGAGCAATTGCTTGACAATATTATAGGAGACTGGTCAGGAATAGATAATTTGCCTCCAGAACATTAAACTTATTGCAAATTATCAAATTAACTATTTATCATGAATATACAATATACCAAAACAAATAACGGTGGCTCGAAAATAACTTTCGATATAACTTTACAATATGATTTGTTTGAAAATGCAAAAGTTAGCGCTTTGGAGAAGAAGGCAAAACACTTGAAGTTAGACGGTTTTAGAGAAGGCAAGGTTCCTTTGTCAATTATTGAATCTCAGTACGGTAGGGAAATAGTTATGGAGGCACTACAAATAATCATAGATGAAGCTTATAGATATGTGCTTACCGAGGAAAAAATACTTCCAATAACTGAGCCTGAAATCAAATTTGATGATGACATTCAGAAAAGTATTCAAGACAAAAAACAACTAAAAATATTAATTGCATATGGCTATGCCCCGTATATCAAGTTACCGGACATGAAAAATGTGCAAGTAAGTGCCTCACAAAATGCTGAAGATGTAAGTGACTCAGAGGTAGAACAATATATCCAACAAAATAAACTAACTGATGTAAGTCCAGATGAAGTCAAATCTCGTCTTACTTTAGCAAAGGTGAGAGAATCAGAAGAAAGGTTCAATTCTGAACTTTTGCAGGAAGTGTTGCAAGCTTCTGAGTATGAAGCCCTTGATTACCCTGTGTCGCTTGAAGTTAATCACCAAAGAATACATTTTGATGAGAAACTAAATGATTTAGGTTTGACAAAAGAACAGTATTTAGAATCTCAAAAGTTGACCTTTGAAGAATTGGAGGCACAATGGGAGAAGGAAGTTAGAGATTATTTGCCGGTAATGATTTTACTCTCACAGATAGTAAGGGAAGAAAACCTAGACATTCCTAACTTTGATCAGATAGAAGGTATAGATGAAAGAACGAGATTGTACTATCAAAATGTTGCAATGCAACAAGCAGGTTTGAAATGGTTGAAGGATCAATGGCTTGAACAGAATCCAGAGGCTGCCAAAACTGATAAAAAAGAGAAGTCAAGTAAAAATTGAAAATCATCAAAGAATGCTTTCTGATGAATTTTGTGCCAGAAATTCCGATGGAATATTCCTGTATATCTACTTCTTCTGTTGTCTGCTTTTTTCGTTTTGCTGTAATGCAAGCTTGCCTGCAAGTGCGAGCAACCAAGATTTTGCAGAATGAGAGTTTAGATTTTTGTAGAGGTTTTTAGGATCTTTTGATCTAGCTACTTTATTTATCGCACTGCTAGGCAATGTATATCCGTAGAGCTTTATACTTCCTATCAAACTCTCTACTGTTTTGGTCAGATCTTTGGATTCTTTTTCGGCACTGTCTTTATTATTTATAGTATTGGAAGTCTTCGATCTACTACTTTCGTTTGTAATCTCTTCTTTGATTTCACTTTTTATTTTTTCGACTTGTGATTCAATATTTGTATCTACTTCTTTTTGTAAATTTTCTTTTGCAGTTGTTTGTGCAGAAGCTCCTATAGATTCCGGTCTTCTTGAGTTAGTCGTAGTGGAGCCACTATTAGGGTGGCTGTTGGCAGTGAACTTTGTACTAAGTGAATTGCTGAGTAAATTTGGGTCAACAAAATTGGAAGGATAATCAATACCTGTCAAATCTGTATCTTCTATATCTTCTACAAATATCTCTTCGCTAGGGTTATCTGTACTTACATTTGTTGGATTTGAATTTAAATAATTTTGAAATATCCCAGCAAGATCTGATTTGTTAATAGTGGAATTATTTGAAGTATTGTTTTGATCAATTAGTGAACTAGGAATTCCAAATATAGTACTGTTATCTTTAGAAAGTTTTTGATCTTGTTGTTGATTGTTTTGCTCTCCATAATACCTTTGCTCCCAGAGTTGGCTCATCTCATCTTCCGAGGTAAGCTTTTTTCCAAAATATGTACCGTCTTGAAGGTCTATCAATAAATTAGTATATTTCTGGAGTTCAGGACTTTCTCTGAGAAACCTATTGTTTTCAAACTTTGTCAAATCGTTACCGTTGTGATCAAGATACTCTTCCTGAGGGATTTGTAACTGTAGATAATCAGTATAAAAATCATCATTTTCTGGCAAATTTAGGGAATTCTGGTTTTGAAGATCATTGTTTAAGTTACCTACAAAGGGTAGATTTGTAGAACCCGCTTGGGTGTTGTTTTGCAAAGCACTAATTTGATTGTTCTGGGGCATGTTGAAAGTTTAATTATGCTTTAGATTTCGGCTATTTTCTCTTAAAAAGTCTCTTTCCTTCACACTTTGTCTTTTATCAAAAAGTTTCTTACCTCTTGCAACAGCAATTTCAAGTTTGATTTTTCCTCTTTCATTTATGTGAAATTTAATAGGAATAATTGTTACTCTGTCTCTTTTGATTCGTAAACTTAGTTTAGCAATTTGTTTTTTATTTAGCAAGAGTTTACGACTTCTGTATGTATACCTCTCTGTTTCATCTCTGGTTTTAAATTTAGCGAATTTATAGTAGCCAATATGACAATTTATCAATTCTGGACCTGAATTCAACATCTTGACATAGCTGTTTGCAAAGTTTACATTATGATTGAGAATTGATTTAACTTCATCTCCATTCAAAATTATACCAGCTTCAATTTTTTCCAAAAATATATAATCAAAACTGGCTTTTTTGTTTTTTACAATTTCTTTTTCTTTCAATCTTAAAAATATAATTTGCAAATAAAGTTTATTTACACAAAGCTATGGTCTCAAACGCAAAGTATTTTACCAAATTATGCTAAAATATATTTAAGTTTTCTGCTTTCTTAGATTAAAGTTTGCGTAAATATAGTTTGCGAATTCTAAGCTTACCTTAATTTGTCTGATATTGAACTCATAAAATCAAAATTAAATATAGTAGATGTTGTCCGAGAATATGTGCCAGATTTGAAGAAAGTCGGCAGAAACTGGTCTGCATTATCGCCTTTTCGAAAAGAGCGTACGGCAAGTTTCATTGTCAACGAAGACATCGGTAGGTTCAAAGATTTCGGAGGTGATAAATCAGGAGATGTCATTAACTTTATTCAAGAAATTGAACATGTAGACTTTCTTACTGCACTGCAGCTTTGTGCAAAAAAGGCTGGAATTGAATTGCAAGATCACAATCAAGATAAATCATTTTCAAAAAAAAAGAATGACTTACTTAGGTTAAATAAATTTGCATCTGAACTTTATAAATATATATTACTTCGTAACGATCTTGGCTATCAAGCTAGAACATATTGCGATGCGAGAGGATTAACCAAGGAAGTTATTGAGAAGTACTCCATTGGTTATGCTCCTAAGTATCTTAAATTGAATAATTATATTTCAAAAAAACTTGGTGATTTGGAGATACCACTTGCTGAATCAGGGCTGTTTGTATATAGAGGCCAAAACTTAGTTGACAAATTTAATGATAGACTGATGTTTCCTGTTTTTGATAATGTTGGACAAATCATTGGATTTTCTGGAAGGACAATTTTACCAGGAGACTCTCGACCTAAGTATATCAATTCACCTGAAACTATAGTCTTCAAGAAATCCAACACTCTATACAATTTATTTCAAGGAAAGAATGAAATTGTCGAAAATGACTTTGCAATACTTACTGAAGGTCAGATAGATTGTATCAGTTCAACCAATGTCGGAATCGGAAATATAGTAGCTCCATTAGGTACGGCTCTTACTGTAGATCAATTGAAACTTATTAGCAGGTATACAAAGAATCTTGTGCTTTGTTTGGATAATGACGAAGCAGGAACAAAGGCATTGGAAAAGGGGTTCATTCTTGCTACTGAAGCTAACTTAAGGGTAAAAATATCTCTCCTTCCAAAAGAATACAAAGATATCGATGAATTCGTACGAAGTCAACCTGATGAGTGGAAATCTTTTGCTACAAAGAGCTCAGATTTTTTTGAGTATATACTGAAAAGTAAAACTATTAATTACGAAGACCCATATGAACTAGTAAGATTAAGAGATAAATATTTTTACTTTTTATCATACTTAAGTGACAAAACACTAATATCTGGATATATAACTAAACTCTCCTTATCTCTTGATCAAGAAAGGGAATTGTTGGAATTTGAATTTCAAAAATTTATAAAGTCCAAAAAAGTAAAGTCCCATGATACAACTCAAGTTAAAGCTGGTAATGATGATCTGAATAATCTTCAATTTGATAATTCTAATATTGTTAAAAATATAGATATTAAAGAGGTTTATCTATTGCTTGTGGCACATCAATATAGTTTTGATGTGGATCAATTGAAAAACTATTTTTTGACTGTACCTCCGGATTACCATAAACTAATTAAATTCTTAAGAAGTGATGAAAATATAGAGCTTTCAGAAAAGGTTGCGTTTCTCCACTTGCCGGATAATATTGAATTGGCAAAAAAGGAATTTGAAAAACTAAGTTCATATATAAAATTAAATTATAAACGAAGTAAGTTGCATGATTTAGTCAAGGATATAAACATAAACGAAACAGCGAATTCAGAAATATCCCATGAATTGGAGCAGGTAAATAACATACTTGTTTTTTGAAAATCTCGCAATTACCTATAGCTACTTGCAAATTATTTGTATATCTCAAATGGAGAAAATAAAAGTGTTTGACATTTTGAAGATTGATTATAAAATTAAAACATGGTTACCTTAGCTCAATTCGGATTACCTATAACTTTGCAACTTGATGTCAATAGATTGGCGCTTCCTTCAAACTTATTTTCTAAATATGAAGAAAAAATTTATAGATTAAGTGATGTTGGAGATAGTTTTTTGAATGCTGATCTTGAAAACCCAGAGTATATTTACTCTGAATATCGTGATGTCTATAGAAACGAAGATGTAACTGTTTTTTCCAAGTATTCACTAAGGCACAATATCATATATCTCCCTTCACAGATGATAGGAGTGGAGTATAGTAGAACTCATATATATACTTCAAAGTTCCTAACAAATAAAAAAATAAAAAAAACGGATAATCTTTTGGATAAGTTTATAAAAGTCGGTATTTCTTCCGTTATTGAGCCGATATATGGACAATGCTTGGTTATGATGCAAGTACGCAAGTCCAAAGAAGATTGGCTTGTACCTGCAAATCCTGAAGTTGAATTTTCGGCTTTGGTCAAACTGAGAAAAGGTGAGAAGTTTACTGTTCCCTGTGGATACGACTTTACAATAATCAATATAAGGTCAACTCCGTGTATCGTTTCGAAAGTTTATAAAAATGACTATAAATTGAACTACAAATCTATACCAGATGCTAGAGGAATGAGTCACTATATTATAAGAAAGAACGGTCGCACTGAAGCTGTACCAAATTGCCATTACAAAAATAATGAAGTTCTAAATGAAATCAAGCAGAAGGAATTAGCAGAAGAGTTTAAGTTCGAAAATAAAGGATTGTATTTATCTGTTTGCAATAACCCAAAAGAATTTGATAAAATCATATCAAGTTAGTAAATCCTGTTTGTCTGAAGAATTTGCAAATGTAAAGCTATCAAAAAACTGCCAACCTCCTCAAAACAGATATTCAACCTATTGAAGTCAGCTAGACCTGTAATTCCCTTTTGGGACAAAATTTATTTTTGGCTCACTGGAACTGTGAGGATTTTAATTCTCTTTGTACAAATAGTTATTATAATTAGTTTTGGATATAGGGTAATATTAGACCGACAGTCAAATGATTTGAAAGAAGAAATCGAGCAAAAAGAGCGAATACTTATGGTTTATCAAGATTCTGAAGCTGAATTACGCGATGCTCAGGCCAAACTAAATGACTTAGTTAAACTAAGTTCAAATATTTTTATATATGAAAATGTTTGGGTTGATTTATTCTCGAAATTACCTGATTTCAAGAAAATGAATATTACGATTGCAAAAGGAAAATCTTTTGAGATTAGTATCGTTTCGACACCTTCAAATATTCAAGAAATAGAACGAATGCTTAAAGAATCAAAGTATACAAAAAATGTAGTTTTGGCTAGTTATACACCAGACAAGGAAGGGGCAATAGTAGCTTCGCTTTCTGGAGAGCTAATCTTGGACAAAGAATTTAGTGAAATTGAAGTTATTGACAATCAAATATGAATATATCATTTTCTTCAAAACTAACTGACATACTTGAATCAACTCAGAAAAAAACTTTTTTGCTCCTATTTTTGAGCATTCTAATTACTTTACTTCTTTTTCTTCTGACTGTGAGACCTACAATATTGAAAATTACAAGAATCAAAAATGAAATCGTAGTCAATACACAGTACCTTAGTGATATGAACCAAAAGATTGAGACTCTTAGAGTTTTAAGTGACAAGTTTGAAGAAAATAAAGCTAGTTTCTCATTGGTTAAAGTTAGAATGGTTGAGGATCACGTAGAAGAAGAATTGATACAAAATTTAGCAGATATTGCCAATGTCTCTGGGTTTGATATGCTTTCTTTTGAAACTAGTATAATAGGTGTAGGTGAAGCTTATCAAACGCTCTCCTATAAATCCTTTTCTATCGACATCAAATCAAGAAATGATGAATCTAACTTCGCAAAATTTATTCATGATATTGAAAGGTATCCAAGGGGAGTTGAGATTACTGGTATAAGTCAGACTGGTAATGGAACATATAGCTTAAATATAAACTTTTACTCGCTTGTTAGCGTAGGAAATTAGTATGAAAACAAAGGTCAAAATTTCGAAAACATGGTCATTGTTTATAGGTAGTCTTTTGATAGTTATTTTAGTATCAACTGGTGTCCAGATGTTTTTGGATATGAGTTCAAAGACAATTGTGACAAAAGAAATAAAGAAAATGGATCCTGAATTAAGAACGGATATTTTGAAGATATATGACGGGAATGCAGATTTGCTTAAATCAAACTTCTAACTTATCATAAATATAGAATACTAGTTATGTTATAATGGCATTGTGTCTATCAAAGATAGTATAAAAAAAGTGAATCAAGTCTTAGCTCCAAGTTTGGCTATCAAAGTTGAAAATGTAAGTAAATGGTTTTTTCTAGATAAAGATAATCATAATACTTTCAAATCAAGGTTTCAGAATTTTTTTAAGAAAAACGAGAGTCAAAAGACTAAATTTATTGCATTAGATGATATTAATTTTGAAGTAACAAAAGGTGACTTCTTTGGTATCATTGGTAGGAATGGTTCAGGCAAATCAACGCTTTTGAAAATGATTGCCCAAATATATACTCCAAATATAGGTAAAATTTTGAGTGATGGAAAAATTATTCCTTTTTTGGAACTTGGTGTTGGGTTCAATCCAGAGTTAACGGGGCAAGAGAATGTATACTTGAACGGTACTATTTTGGGTTTAACTGCAGCGGAAATTAGCTCTAGGTATGATAAAATTTGGGACTTTGCTGAACTTCGTGAATTTGAGGATATGCAAATCAAACACTATTCTTCTGGAATGATGGTAAGGCTGGCTTTCGCAATAGCTATGGAAGCAAAAGGAGATATTTACATCATGGATGAAGTCCTTGCTGTTGGTGATGCAAAGTTTCAAGAAAAGTGTACTTCGAAATTGGAGGAGAAAATTAGCGAAAGAAGTACGATCATCTTTGTGAGTCACGATTTAGTATCTATTGCTAAATATTGCAACAAAGTTTTGTATATCAAAGATCATAAGGTTGCCGCAGTAGGAGAACCTAATAGTGTTATTTCTATGTATCAAAATGATTTAATTAATTAACTTAAATTTAAAGATATGAAAGACAAATTTATCTACATCACATTCGTTACTTTATTACTTATATTTGGGGTAGTTATATTATGGAAAAATAATAATACTATCGATAATGCAAAAATTATGTTCAACGAAGATAATGCAAAACTAGTGGAATATACTTTGCCTGATGGCACTGTAGCAAATGCAAAACTTTATATTGTTGACAAAGAGGTTGGTACAGGGACTGAAGTGGTTGATACATCTACAGTCAAGGTTCATTATAGAGGTTGGCTTGAAGATGGCACAGAATTTGATAAGACTATAAATGCAAATGGTTCAGAGATAAAAGATCCAATCAGTTTCCCATTGTCAGGTGTGATAGAGGGTTGGAGGAATGGATTACAAGGTATGAAGGTTGGTGGAACCAGGTATTTGAAGATTCCAGCTGAACTTGGATATGGTGCGAATCAAAATGGATTAATTCCTGCAAATTCAATATTATATTTTGAAGTTAAACTATTGGAAGTTTTATAATATGTTACAGAAGTATATTTATATACTGTGTCAGTAGCTTAAATGTTGATATCTCTAGTATTATTTAGTAATATCAGAGACATGGGACGGAAAAAAGCACCTCAAGTTGTCAAATACGACATTACAGAAGTAAATATAGTTTTTGGTATATTTATATTCATATTAGGAATTATTGTTTTACTTTCATATTTTGCACCTGTTGATTCAGGAAAGATTTTGGTAACTATTGGTAAATTTCTTGGTATTTCAACATTCCCATTGTCATTTCTGCTTATAAATATTTCCCTAAAGAAATTAGGTTTTTCTTATGCTGCAAATCAAAATTTATCTAGTTTCTTTCAGTTTATACTTTTTTTCCTTATTGGAAGTTATGAATATTTAGGCAACTTTGCTTCCTATAGTTGTAAATTTGTTTCAGGTTCACTTGATATTCTTACCTTTTTGGGTAATTGTCATGTAGGCTATTTTCTTGGCGGATTTTTGGCAGATGCTTTGGGAAATTTTCTTGCTAAATTTATTCTCGTCATTACGATGATTTTAGTAGCGTCATTATCTTTCAATTTATCTCTTGCAAATATCTGGGTCAAAATCTTGAAGATTTTTGAGATGATAGCCAAGATATTCTCTTCAATCTATGATCAGATCAAAGGCTTGTTTCTAGCAACTAATTTGTATATCGAACAAAAGAAAGCTGCGCGTGAGACAAAACTAGTAAGCGAAGATGAGATAGATGATGAAGATGAAGAAGACAGGATCATAAACTCAAAGTATTGGCAAAATAACGAAAAAGATATTGAACCTCTTAAGCCTAATCACAATCAATACAACAATGAAGCTAAAGAGCCGCCATGGAAAGAATTGGCAAGGCAAAAATCGGTTAACCTTGATGTTGATAAGAAGAATTTGCAAGTAGATAAAGCTATCAATTACATCGAAGGTGATGAAGATCCGTCTGACCTTACTAAAGAATTAGCAGAAAATGCAACAAGTGAAGAAGCTCTGCAAAACTTAGTTTTGAAATTTAGTGATTGGATAAATCCACCTGTTTCAGAACTTGATAAGTACGAACTTCCAAAACAAGATAGAAAGGAAATTGAAAGAAACTCTGAAATTATTGAAAGATCGTTTAGATCTTTTGGTATAAATGTGAAAGTACAAAGAGAATTATGTAAGATAGGTCCATCTGTATCACAGTATGTAGTAGCTATAGCAGAGGGAGTTACTGTCGATTCGATCAAAAGGCGTTCTAGTGATTTGAAGTCGCACCTATCTGCAGTAGGTGAAATCAGAATGCAACAAATTGATGGAACTCCGTATATAGGGATAGAGGTGCCAAACAAAGTGAGGAATATAGTTAGATTTAGAGAAATGATGGAAACACTTTCTAAAAGTTATAAATCTCATAAATTAGGTGTCACTCTAGGTAAAGCTATAGATGGTTCAACGGTTGTCTATGACTTACAAAAAATGCCTCATTTACTTATAGCTGGTACTACTGGTTCTGGGAAATCTATTTTGACAAATACGCTTCTGATGAGTCTGCTTATGACAAAAAGTCCTGACGAACTTAGATTGATTATTGTTGATCCTAAGAAAGTTGACTTTGCTGACTATGATGGTATACCGCACTTGCTAACTCCACTTATAACTGGTGAAACTGATAAAGTTATGAATGCTATCAAGTGGTCGGTTGAAGAAATGGATAGAAGATATACGATACTTGCTGAAGCACGTGTCAAAAATATATCTGAATACAATGATGTAATGGGATTTTCAGCTATGCCATTTATAGTTATCATTATAGACGAGGTTGCTGATCTGATGATGACTACAGGAAAAGCATTTGAAGGAGAAGTTACTAGAATTGCCCAAAAGGCAAGAGCAGTCGGAATTCACCTAATACTTGCTACACAAAGACCTAGTGTCAATGTCATAACTGGTATTTTGAAAGGTAATCTTCCAGCGCATGTAGCACTTAGGGTCAATAGCAATACTGATTCTAGGGTTGTTCTTGATCAACCTGGCGCAGAAGATCTTTTGGGAAATGGAGATATGTTGGCACAAATAGAATCAAACAAAGTCAGGAGATTGCAGGGTGCGTTCATTTCTGGTGATGAGATCAAAAGAATTGTCGCATTTATCAAGGAACAATATGAATCTTACTCAAATGAACCTAACTACTTAGAAAGTGTGAATTCATCTCAGAAGTGGGATTCGCAACGAAAGTCCTTTGTAGAATATTCACAAGGTGAAAATATTCCAAGCGATAGTGATCTTTCAGTTGAAAAGATTGAGGTATTGAAAATCATCAAAAGAGCTGGGAAAGCTTCAGCCTCGCTTTTGCAAACACATATGAAGATAGGTTACAACAAATCTTCTAGGTTGGTAGCAGAGCTTCAAGAAGAAGGATTTCTTGGCGAAAACTTAGGTGGGACAAAGGGCTATACAATTAATTGGGATAAAGTGAATGAGTATACTGCTGATAGTGAACCGGTAGGATTTACTAGCAAAGCTGAAGATTCAATTTATGGAGATATGGATGAACTAGAAGGTATTGCAAGTGTAAATAGATGATCTGTCAACTGGATCAACTAATTTGCTTGAACTCATAAATTCAATAGAGTTCTTTAAGTTACTTTCTATAATTCTTACAATCTGACTTTCTCTATAGCCTTCTTCACTTTCCAAGTATTCAAACTTCCAACAAGTTTATTTAGCTCAAATTCGCTCATTAGTTTCAGTTGTCGAATGGTCCGAACTCTATTTATCCTTAGTGTTCTTTTTATATCTTCTGGCAAATCAAGAACTTCAAGTTCATCGACATTGTCATTTGAAATTTGTGAAACTTTCGTTGTAGTATAAGTGAAGCCTTGATAATGTTTGCTTGTATGTGACTCTTTTGTTTGAGTTGTCGGTTCTACTATGTCGATGCTGATCTTTTTGTCCACAGTATCAGAAGTTACTTTGTTTTTGCTAAAAATACTTTTGAATCTAGCTAGTGAAGTATTTTGAAATTGCTTGTGTGGTACATTCTGATTTTCAGCTATAGAGTATGACTTATTTTCTATAGAATTCTTATCGATTTTTGGTTTATCATCTGATTTCCTCTCATTATGTTTACGGTCCTTATTCAACGACATGTCATTCTTTGGCTTTTTGACATGATTATTACTAGTCAAAGTTGAGCTGTAATTTTGTTTCTGATTTGTGTTAGGTGAAGCTGGTTTTCTCTCTGTCAAATTACTTCCGAATATACTTCGCTTTGTTGCAAAACTTTTCTCAAATTCACTTGCTCTATCTTCATGCTTATTTTCTTGTGTTTCGTTCAGTAAGCTACCTTTGACATTTTCAGGTCTTATGTTTTCGGTTTGAGCAAATCTAGAATTTGCTTCCTGCCTAGTCTCAGCCTCTCGCATTTTACCTTCAAAAGATTCGTCTTGTGGTTGCTGTACATCAGATGAAGTAAAATCATTAGCAAAGTAAGTAGATTCAAAATTATCTATATCTGTACTTGCTTTTGAGTCAGGCTCGGTATATAGAAACCTTCTACCTTCATTTGCAAAATCATTCATCACCTCTTCTTTATATTGTTTTGTTTTATTTTCAGCTTTATTGTCTGATCCAAGATGGATAATTCTAGTGTTTACAGTATCTACTATCTCAGGATCATGAGTCGCCATAATTACAGTTGTTCCAGTTTCATTTATCTCATCAAGCAATTTCACAATCTGCCAAGTCGATTGAGGATCTAGGTTGCCAGTTGGTTCATCAGCTAGCAGAATTTTCGGATCCGTACTCATAGCTCTAGCTATTGCCACTCTTTGCTTTTCTCCTCCCGAAAGTTGCTTTGGCAGAGCGTCTTTTCTGTGTTGTAATGAAACTAGATCCAAAAGTTCGTTTATTTTTGCTGGAATATTTATCTTTATATTTTGAACTCTAATAGCAAATTCCAAATTCTCATAAACAGTTTTGTTTGGGACAAGTTTGAAGTCTTGGAAAATCACTGCTATTTGTCTTCTAAGCATGGGTAATTGAGGATTTCTTAAATCATTTAGATCATACCCATCAATCAAAATATTGCCACTATCTGGAGTTTCTGCCTTAATTAGCATTTTGAACAATGTAGATTTACCTGATCCAGACGCTCCTACCAAAAAGACAAACTCTCCAGTTTGAATAGCTTCTGTAAAGCCATCAAATATCACATTGCTTCCATACTTTTTATATATGTTTCGAAATTCGATCATTCAGAAAATATTTTAGCAAAAATTGAAAGAGAATTGTAAGGTAAGATTGGAGAGTATTTTAGAACTGAATATCAGCTTGTGCAAAGCTTATGCACTTGATGCCATCGATGATTTGACAGTCTTTGTGAAAATTGAGCTTTATACCATTGTCCAAAAAATAATGTTCGTAACTATCAAAAGATATGTCAAATGTTTCGTTTTTGTAATTTGCGAAATATTTAGAGTTTGCATGTAAACCGTATTTATATAAAAAACAATTATAGTCACTTTTGAAAACTTCATAAATTTTGTTTAAATCAATCTCTTTTATGATAATGTCTATATCATTACACTTGTCAATATCAAATCCATGAAGATATTTTCCGAAACTTCCATAGACTAAGTAATTAATATGATTTGAATCAAGAATATTTGCAATTTGTTGGCCAAGTGTTTTGATTGTTAGAAGGTCAATTGTAGTCATTGAAGTATTTCGATCGTTTAGATATTTGTACTTTTCACAATTTCTACAATTTTGGTTGTCAATTCAGTCAACTTTTCACTATCTATATTTCTACTTGTAATCCATGGGGTTCCGATTCTTATGCCACTTGGCTTAAAAGGACTACTTGGATCAAATGGAATTGTATTTGCATTTATGATTATTCCAAGCTTTTCAAGTTCATCAGCAACTTGCCTTCCTCTGCCCGTTCCTACTTTCAAAACCAAGAGATGATTATCAGATCCACCGCTAACAACTTGAATTTCATTATCCACAAATACATCTTGCATAACTTTCCTGTTTTCTACAATTCGTTTGCAATAATCTTTGTATTCTCGACTGTTAACTTTCTTCATACAAAGAGCAATTGCAGCAGTTGTACTATTATGCGGTCCACCTTGAAGGCCTGGAAAAACTGCCTTGTTTATTTTTGTCATAATTTCTTCACTATTACTCAAAATCACAGCTCCTCTTGGACCTCTAAGTTGTTTATGAGTTGTACTCATCATAACATCTGCAATTCCAACTGGACTAGGGTGAAGATTTGAAATAATAAGACCTGAAATATGAGAAATATCTGCAAGCAAAAAAGCACCAACTTCAGTTGCAATTTCCTTGAACTTTTGAAAGTCTATTTCACGACTATATGCAGTTGTTCCACAGATTATCAGCTTTGGCTTATACTCATAAGCTAACTTTCTGACTTCTTCAAAGTCAATTAGTTCAGTTTGAGGATCTACTTTATAAGTTATAGAGTTATAGTAACTTCCTGAAAAATTCACACTTGCTCCATGAGTCAAATGTCCTCCACAATTTAAGTCAAAACCTAAAACTGTATCACCAGGATTTAGTAGTGCTTTATAAATTGCTTGGTTTGCAGGACTTCCTGAATAACTTTGCACATTTGCAAAATTTGCTCCGAAACCTTCACAAGTTCTAGAAATTGCAAGATTCTCAATTTCATCTATAAACTGATTTCCATTGTAGTATCTTTTGCCTGCGTAACCCTCTGAGTATTTATTATTCAACTTGCTTCCCAAAATTTCTCGAACCTCATCAAACATTTCATTTTCTGAAGCTATCAATGACCAAGTTTCAGATTGTCTTTTTTCTTCAAGATTAATTAACTTTTCAAGTTGTGGGTCGCTTTTTATGTTCATGATTTATTAGGTTAAACATTAAAACAATTCACAATTATACAATTAATCGTTTTTATTTGTTAAAATTTTTCTTATGAAAAAGATTTCAAGTATTATTTCAAGTTCAAACTCCGGATTTATAACTCAAAAAATATTGCAAGAAAAGAAATATTTGAAATATGATTTTCAAAAACTTGGAGTCGAGATTGCAACTAAACTTGATGATTTGTCACACAAATCTTTGTATATAAAACTTTGCAAGGTTACTGATGAAAAATTGATCAGAGAAGCTTTTGACTTTGCGATTGACTACAATCTCAAATCAGGAAACAGAGGAAAGATCTTCATGTGGAAATTGAAGGAGCTGAGGAAATAGGTATTTAAGATACTTCGAATGCTTTCGGACTTTCTTGTCCTAAGTAAGCAACCAGGATTGTCCTGACATCACAAAATAGGCTAGTATGTAAAGATCCCTTTTTTCATTAACAGCTTTTAGTGATTCAATGACAAATCCAGCTACAAAAACTTCACCTAATCCAGCAGCACTTCTATATATTTTTATAAACCTTCGATTCGCTACCGACTTTGACTAAAGTTATGCTTTGTAGCAACTTGGGTGTGAGTGTGTCAATAAATTCAAGTATGTCTGTGGCTAGTTCTGGAGTTAGCATAATCGAAGTTATACCACAGAGTTTAATTTTGTCGAGCATCTAGCATTTTGTATGCCTTCATGCTAAACTCATGAGATGTCGATTTTGGATATTCACAAAAAACTACAAAATAAAGAAATTAGTTCAACTGAACTTACTCAAGTAGCAATTGACAAAGTCAAAAAGTATAACTCTGAAATAAATTTCCTAAATACTTTGACAGATAAAGAAGCATTAGAAAAGGCTTTGCAAGTAGATGAGAAAATGAAAAACCCATTCACCCCGCAAAATGCGGGGAGCTTCCCCAAGGAAGCAGTTAGTACAGAATCATTACTTGCTGGAATTCCGATGACAATCAAAGATGTTATAGTTACAAAGGGAATTCGAACTACTGCAAGTTCAAAAATGCTCAATACTTACATCCCTCAATATGACTCTACTACGCATGCCAGACTTGACAAAGCAGGAGCTATAATGATTGGAAAAAACAATTCTGATCCGTTTGCATTTGGTGCAAGTGGAGAAAATTCAGGGTTTGGACCAACAAGAAATCCAGTTTGTATAAACAGAATAACTGGTGGAAGCTCATCAGGATCTGCTGCTGCAGTAAAACTTGAAGTCGGAGAATATTCAATAGGAACTGACACAGGTGGTTCGATACGGCAACCTGCAGCACTTACTGGACTTTCTGGACTTAAAGTAAGCTATGGTAGAAATTCTAGGTATGGTTTGATTGCTATGGGAAGTAGTTGGGACACTCCTGGAGTTCTCGCAAAAAATACTGAAGATGCTTGGATAGTGCAGAAGTACATAGAAGGTCATGATCCAAAAGACGGGACAAGTTCACATGAACCATTTTTAGGGCAAGGCATAGATACTAGTTCATCTGAATTTGTAGAAAAAGTAAAATCAGAATTAGATAAATTGAAATCAAGCTCAATTGCTGGTATGAAGATTGGAATTCCCCAAGAATATTTTGCAGATGGAGTAGATGAAGATATCAAAAAGGTTGTTCTAGATGCGATCAAGGAGTTTGAGATTATGGGTTGTGAGCTAGTAGATATCCAGATGCCGTATACCAAGTATGCTGTCCCCGTTTACTATGTCGTAGTTCCTACTGAAATTGCAAGTAATATGGGAAGGTTTGATGGAATCAGATATGGAGGGCTTTCGAAAGAAATTGACCAAAACAATCCAATTGATGCAAAAGAGGCCTTGAATAATGCACAAGATTTAGAATCATTTTATCTTGAGAATAGAGCTTTGCTTGAACCCGAAGTGAAAAGAAGAATCATGATTGGAACTTATACTTCGGCGAAAGGTTATGCTGACAGGTATTACAGTAAAGCTATGCAAGTAAGAACGCTTATTAAACAAGATTTTGATAAAGCATTTGAGAAAGTTGATGTCATAATGGCACCTACTTCACCAGTTGTTGCTTGGGGAATTGGGACAAAAAGTGATGATCCGGTTTTCAATTATCTTGCTGATATATTCACAATTCCAGTCAATGCAGCAGGAATTCCAGGGTTATCTATAAATGTTGGTTATAAAACAACTGTTGACCCAGCTGGATTTGGGAAAAATTACTTGGGTGAAGTTTGCATGAAACTTCCGATCGGTATGCAGATAATAGGAAGTAGATTTGAAGAGGACAAAATTTGTAAGTTTGGGATGGAGTGGGAAAAGAGGAATGAAGAATAGTTGTTCTTAGAATGCTATCATTTCAATGATGGAGTATCCAAAAATGAGTAACTTTTTTCAATTAAAACTCATTGTCTCACTCGGAAATCCCGGGAAAAAGTATGAATTTACCCGTCATAATGCAGGGCATCTAGTTTTGGAAAGACTTGAATCAAAGTTTAGAGACGAAAAGTGCGAAATATTCGAACTCAAGCATGTGAAATTTAGCCCAGATGTGAAGTTTTTCAAGTCAGACACTTTCATGAATGAATCTGGTAGTTTTGTAGCTAAAAAACTAAAGTATTACAAAATAAAACCTGAAGAATTACTAGTTATCCATGATGATCTTGATTTGCAGCTTAGTGAATACAAACTTCAATTTGCGATAGGTCCGAAGGTACACAATGGCATTTTGGACATCGAACAAAGGCTCGAAACCAAAAGCTTTTGGAGACTTAGAGTCGGGATTGACAATAGAACCAAAGAACAAAAAGAATATACGAGTGGAGCTGACTATCTGCTTGAGAGGTTCACTGCCAAAGAGTTGTCGATTTTGGATCATGCTTTGAATTTTAAGTTGAAATGAAATTGCATTTAACATAAAATTGCATTGTTTAGCATCAACTTAAATAATTTTCACATGAAAACACTGCTCAAATTAACAACATACACACTATTGCTACTTGGTATATTTACCCTTCCTACGTATGCAGCTACTACAAGATATGTAGAGAGAATATCAGTTGATAGTACTGGAGTACAGGGTAATGATGGTTCATATTTATCTTCAACCTCTACGGATGGAAGATTTGTAACATTCACTTCCGATGCTAATAACCTCGTCCCTGGTGATACAAATGCTAGAGCTGATATTTTTGTGTATGATCGAGATACTGATAGTATAGAAAGAGTATCAGTAAGTGGTACTGGGGTAGAAGGTAATGACTACTCATATGAATCTTCAATTTCTGCAGATGGGAGATTTGTAACATTCTATTCTGCTGCTAATAACCTCGTCCCTGGTGATACAAATGCTAGAGCTGATATTTTTGTGTATGATCGAGATACTGATAGTATAGAAAGAGTATCAGTAAGTGGTACTGGGGTAGAGGGTAATCATGTTTCATATCAACCTTCAATTTCTGCAGATGGAAGATTTGTAACATTTACTTCACGAGCTGACAATTTAGTTTCTGGAGATACAAATGCTAGAGATGATATCTTTGTGTATGATCAAAATACTGACACTGTAGAAAGAGTATCGGTAAGTAGTAGTGGGGTACAGGGTAATATTGATTCATATGAACCTTCAATTTCTGCAGATGGAAGATTTGTAACATTCACTTCTGATGCTAACAATTTAGTCCCTGGTGATGCCAATGTTACTGAGGATATTTTTGTATATGATCGAGATACTGATACTGTAGAAAGAGTATCGGTAAGTAGTAGTGGAGTACAGGGTAATGATGGTTCATATGAACCTTCAATTTCTACAAATGGAAGATTTGTAACATTCACTTCTGCTGCTAACAATTTAGTTCCTGGAGATACGAATTCAATGGCAGATGTATTTGTATATGATCGAGATACTGACAATATAGAAAGAGTATCAGTAAGTGGTACTGGGGTAGAAGGTAATGACTACTCATATGTACCTTCAATCTCTACAGATGGAAGATTTGTAACATTCACTTCTGATGCTAACAATTTAGTCCCTGGTGATGCCAATGTTACTGAGGATATTTTTGTATATGATCGAGATACTGATACTGTAGAAAGAGTATCGGTAAGTAGTAGTGGAGTAGAAGGAAATAATTTTTCTGGATTCTCTTCAATTTCTGCAGACGGAAGATTTGTAACATTCACTTCCGATGCTAACAACCTCGTTCCTGGGGATACAAATTCAATAGTAGATGTATTTGTAACCTATACTAACGAAGATCCTACTGACATAAGCCTAAGTAATAATGTAGTAACAGAGAGTATAGTATCACCATACCTAGTTGGAGTACTGACAGCAACAGATGCAGAAGGAGACTCACCATATACATACTCCCTATCATGTGCAGTACCAGGATTAGATGATGGAAGTTTCAATATATCAACAAACAACCTAAGACTAAATGTACAACCAGACTATGAAACGAAAAGTATCTACAGTCTATGTATCAGAGTAACAGATAACCTAGGGGGAGTATTTGACAAAAATTTCAATGTGTATGTAAGTGAAAGTACCCCACCAACTCAACCTGTAATGATTGACCTGCTAACTAGTAGCGATACAGGTATATCTTCTACTGACAATGTCACATCAGACAATACACCAGATGTAAGCTTGATATGTAGTGAAGTAGGAAATACTCTAAAAGTGTATAGTGGTAATGACCTACTCACAACTTATACATGTACAACTACTGGACCAGTCACATTGAATTTGATATTCCCAGTAACAAATGCTAGTTATGTACTCAGTTATACTGATACAAATGGATCAGGACAAGAATCAGCAAGATCGACTGTATTGAATTTAGTTATACAAACAAGTACCCGTGTAGAAATCTTATCAAGTACGAACAGTACCAAGCCTACAGTAGTTGTGGTAACGGAAGTAGGAGATAAGGTTACTATACCAAACTTTACATGTACACCTACACCAGCAACAGGAAGTAGTGTAAGTTGTGTATCAAATGCAAACCTAACAGGTAGTAGCTACATGCTAACCGTATCGAAAGAGAGTATAGCAGGAGTTTTGGGGAGTACGGATGTTAGTATTAGTATCAATGCATCTCTAGCTAGTACTGGTAAGATGAATGTACTACTTTCTTTAATACACTCTCTTTTTCATTGATTGTTATTGAATTATTCAAATTTAATGCTAGAATAGATGACGTGTTTCTATTTTGTATTGATAGAATTCACAGATAAAATAGGATATAATCAATTTTACTTTTATACTTTTATATACTTTTATTTTTCTTTAGAAATTCTGAAAATTCCTTAAACAAAATATATGGCGAACGCAATAGATTATACACAAGTCAAAGACTTAAACTTATATAGAAATATCGGTATCATAGCTCATATTGATGCTGGTAAAACTACAACTACAGAAAGAATACTATACTTCACAGGGAGGAAACATAAATTAGGCGAAGTACATGAGGGTGCTGCTGAGATGGATTTCATGCAACAGGAAAGAGAAAGAGGTATCACTATTCAGTCAGCTGCAACTACTTGCTTTTGGAATACCGATGGAAAAGCTCATAGGATAAATATTATAGATACACCCGGTCATGTAGACTTTACTGCTGAAGTTCAAAGGTCGTTGAGAGTTTTGGATGGAGCTGTAGTTTGTTTTGATGGCAAGATGGGGGTTGAGCCTCAGTCGGAAACTGTTTGGCGACAAGCAAACGAATACAAAGTACCTAGAGTTTGCTATGTAAACAAACTTGACTCTATTGGTTCAAGTTTTTATAAGTCACTAGATTCTATAAAAGCTAGACTGTCAAAAGATGCTATAGCTATCCAAATTCCTATTGGTGCAGAGTCAGATTTGTACAGAATAATTGACTTGGTGACTATGAAAGTTTATGAATATGGCAAAGATGATGTCAAGGAAATGACGATTACTGAAATTCCTGCAGATATGATTGAAACTGCAAATGAATGGAGGACAAAAATGATTGAAAAGATTGCTGAATTTGATGATGGATTGATTGAAAAGTTTTTTGCTGGCGAGGAAATCACTCCTGAAGAAATTTATCCTGTCATGAGAAAGGCTACAATTGAGAACAAAATTTTTCCTGTACTAGTTGGAGCATCATTAAAAAACAAAGGGATTCAGCCACTGCTTGATGTGATTTGTAGATATTTACCATCTCCAAATGACAGAGGGGCAGTTCAAGGTCATGATCCAGTAGATGAATCTGTAAGTTTGGAAAGAAAGCCAGATACAAAAGATCCCTTTGCTGCATTAGTCTTCAAAATAGCCGTTGACCCTCATGTTGGAACATTGTCGTTTTTTAGGGTGTATTCAGGTTCTTTGAAGGCAGGTACAACAGTCTTAAATCCAATTAAAAGGGCTGATGAAAGGATTGGTAGGATTGTTATGTTGCATGCAAATTCTAGAGAGGATGTACAAGAAGTGAGAGCTGGTGATATAGCAGCTATTATTGGTTTGAAAGATACCGGCACAGGAGAAACTTTGTCAGATCCAAGTAGTCCGATAATACTTGAGACAATTCGTTTTGCAAATCCAGTTGTAAGTCTAGCAATTGAGCCAAAGACAAAGTCTGATCAAGAAAAAATGGGTGAGGCATTGAACAAGTTGACGAAAGAAGATCCTACATTCAAAGTAACTGTAAATCAAGAAACGGGTCAAACGATTATTTCAGGAATGGGTGAGCTTCATTTGGAGATCAAAGTTGATATAATGCAAAGAGATTACGGTATAAATGTAAATGTAGGAAAACCTCAAGTTGCTTACAAGGAAACGATTACTGGAACTGCAGATCAGGAAGGAAAATATATCAAACAATCTGGAGGTCGTGGACAGTATGGGCATTGTAGGATTCGAATTGAACCTAATGTTGGGAAAGGGTTTGAGTTTGTTGATGCTATAAAGGGAGGTTCAATACCTAGGGAGTATATCAAACCAATTCAAGATGGCTGCGAGAAAGCTCTGGGTAATGGTGTTATTGGTGGATTTCCTACAAGTGATGTCAAGGTTGAACTGTATGACGGTTCATATCATGATGTTGACTCAAGTTCAGAAGCATTCGAAAGAGCAGGTTCAATGGCTATGAGGGCAGCTCTAAAAGCAGCGAAACCTGTACTTTTGGAGCCTATGATGACAGTTGTGGTTACTGTTCCTACTCAATATGCAGGTGATGTAACAGGAGCACTCTCATCAAAAAGGGGAATGATTGAAGGTATGGACGCTTTGGATGGTGATATACAAAGTGTCAAAGCAAAGGTTCCATTATCAAATATGTTTGGTTGGACGATGGAACTTCGATCTATGACATCAGGAAGGGGTGCAAGTACTATGGAATTTGATAGCTATTCAATAGTACCAAACGGATTGGTTGCTGAGCTTTTGGGAGATAGGTTGAAAAAGGATGCGAGCGAAGAAGAGTAAAAGAATTTATTGCAATTGTATTGTAAAGACTGGAAATGTTTTTTAAGTTGGAAAGCATATTTAGTTTTAAAATTAGTAAAAATTTGCTTGCAAATTTTAAAACATTGTGTGATAATCGATTTTGCAATTGAATAAGCTTTTGATATTGAATAATTCTTCTGGTGATGATCTGAATTTGAGAATTGTTTGAAAATATTTATTCTGCCTAAGTTATTAATTTAAGATAGGCTCTTTGATTCCGTTAATAGCGGAATGAACTTTATTTTTATGGCACAATTTGTTCGAAACAAACCTCATTTAAACATTGGTACTATTGGTCATGTTGACCATGGCAAAACTACAACTACTGCTGCTCTTTTGCAAGTATCTGCAGCATTGGGTTACTCTGCTCAAGCAAAGGATTATGCTACTATTGCTAAAGGTGGTATCACTCGAGGCGATGGTAAAAAAATAGTTACTGTTGCAACTTCTCATGTTGAATACGAGTCTGCAAATAGGCATTATGCTCATGTTGATTGTCCTGGTCATGCTGACTATATAAAGAATATGATAACTGGTGCAGCTCAGATGGATGGAGCGATATTGGTTGTGAGTTCTGCTGATGGCCCAATGCCTCAGACAAGAGAGCATCTTTTACTTGCTAAGCAGGTTGGTGTTCCTAAGATTGTTGTTTATGTCAATGTATATCCAGGTTCTGATGATCCAGACATGTTGGCTCTTATTGAAGAAGAGGTCAGAGATCTTTTGGAGAAGTATGAATTTGATGGGAAAGGTACTCCAGTTGTCTATGGAAATTCTTATAATGCTATGACTAATCCCCAAGATGCAGAATCAAGAAAGGGAATTGAGGAACTCTTGATTAAGCTAGATGAATGGATAGACGAACCAGTTCGAGAAATTGACTTACCTTTCAAAATGTCAGTTGAGGATGTATTTTCTATCTCAGGTAGGGGTACAGTAGCAACTGGTAGAATAGATAAAGGTAAAATAAAGGTTGGAGAAGAAGTGGAAATTTTGGGTATGGGAGAAGCTTCCCAAAAATCAGTTGTTACTGGAGTTGAAATGTTTAATAAACAAATGGAAGAGGCTCAAGCAGGTGATAATGTTGGACTTTTGCTTAGAGGTGTTGATAAAGATAGGATTCAAAGAGGTCAAACTTTGTGTAAACCAGGTTCCTTGAAAGTTCATACGGAATTTGAAGCTCAAGTTTATATATTGACTAAAGAAGAAGGTGGTAGACACACATCATTCTTTGCAGGGTACAAGCCTCAACTGTATATAGGAACTGCTGATATAACAGGCGAAGTTTTTTTGCCACAAGGTACAGAGATGGTTATGCCAGGTGATGATGTAACTTTGACTATCAAGTTGATAGTTCCAGTAGTCGTCGAAGAAAAAATGAAATTTGCAATTCGAGAAGGTGGTAGAACAGTTGGTGCTGGAGTTGTTACCAAAGTTCTTAAATAAATATTAACTTAAATAAATTGCTGCCCTAGTGCAGCAATTTTTAAAGTATGACACCCATAAAGATAACTATAACAGGATACGATTCAAAACTAGTTGATAAAGTAATTTCTCAATTGGTTGAAGATGTACTCAGAACAGGAGCTAGGCTTTCAGGTCCAATTCCTTTGCCAAACAAAAGGAGCGTTTTTTGTTTACTTAGGGGACCTCACATTGATGCTAGGTCAAAGGAACATGTACAGCTGATAAGGCATAAAAGACTTCTGGTTTTGAATGACTATAATGCTAAAACTATAGATGCGTTGACAAAAATGCAAGCACCTTCTGGTGTAGGTATAGAAATTAAGTAAATAATGAATTTTATTTTAGGAACAAAAAAGAATATGATTCAGATATTTGAAGACGGTGGGAATGTTGTGCCTTGTACTGTAATAGATGTGGCGGATAATATTTTTTTGGGTGCTAAGTCGAAAGAAACTGATGGTTACGAGTCAACTGTTGTTGGTAAAGATGTAAAGAAAAATTCAAATAAGCCAGAAAAAAACCAATTTGGGATTGGTAAATCCTATAAGTATATTAAAGAATTTGGAACAATTGTTGAAGGTTTGAATGTTGGTGATGATTATGCTTCAGAACTTGCAGAAGGCGATATTGTAGATGTCACAGGTACTAGTAAAGGCAAAGGGTTTCAAGGTGTAGTTAGGGCATATCATTTTAAAGGTGGACCGAAAACTCATGGACAAAGTACAAAACATAGGTCGATAGGATCTATTGCTCAGGGTCAAACTTTTGGACATGTACACAAGGGCCGAAGAATGCCTAAGAAATTTGGTAACCATCAAGTGACTGTAAAAAATTTGCAAATAGTTAAGTATGATAGGGAAAATAAAATTATCCTTGTAAAGGGTGCTGTTCCTGGAATGAAAGGTTCTTATATTTTTTTGAAAAAGGCAAGAAAGCAATAAATTATGTTGAAGGCTATTTTTTCATTTGCTTTTCTTATTTTGTGTTTTGTCTTATCTTTCTTTTTTTATGAAAAAACTGAAAGGTTTGAAAATGTACTGAATAAGGAAAATTGTAGGTACATTTTGAGTCGGTCTGTAAATGATGTAAAGCTAGGCATAAATCAAAGAATTTTGTCGCAAAACTATGAAGACAAATTGTTTTTGAGTTTGAAAGTTGACGAAGAATGTGAAGTGTTTTTTGTTGAGATCAAAAATAAAATTGATACTGTAAATGAGGATTTAGTTAAAATCAGTGAAGGTTCTACAGAAGATGGAAGTGAAAGTTTTATTGAGGCTTTTAATCTTAGTATTAATGATTTGTATTATGCAATTAATGCAATTTAGTTATGAAAGTTAATGTATTAAACAAAACAGGAAAAGTAGTTGAACAAAAAGATTATAAATTTCTTGATATTGAACCAAATGTTGACTTGGTTGCACTATCGGTCAAGATTTATCTAGGGAACCAAAGAGAGTCAAATGCACATACGAAAGATAGGGGAGATGTTACAGGCTCTACTAGAAAACTATACAGGCAAAAAGGAACTGGAAATGCTAGAAGAGGATCTGTCAAATCGCCATTGCTACGAGGTGGTGGAACAGTGTTTGGACCTAAAAATGATAGGAATTACAAAAGAAAATTGTCGAAAAAGTTAAGATTGCTTGCTATGTTGTCGGCTTTGAATATGGTTGCTAGTTCGGATGGGTTGTATGTATCGAAGGATAAGTTTGATTTTACGAAAACGAAGGAAGCTAATGAATTTATCAAGTTATTGAACTTCAAAAAATTACTGATTGTTCAAAGTGGTGATGAACCTATGATTTACAAAGCTTTCGTAAATCTCAAGGGATATAAAGTAGCAAATTTATCAGAATTGTCAGTTTATGACATTATAAATTATGGTAAAGTAATATTTACTGAAGAGTCAATCAAAAGCTTAGAGGCTAGATACGAAAGTTAATGGCAAAAGCAAACCAAGTAAAAAAAACAGGTGCAGTAGATATTGATAAAGGTTCAGAATTTTTGAAACCTATAATAAATGAAAAATCAATATTGCTCGCAAAAGACGGAATTTATAGTTTTGTTGTGACCAAAAAAGAATCGTCGAAGTCAAGATCGAATAAAATAATTGTTGGAAAAGAGATAGCTAATTTATACAAGGTGAAAGTCGTAGATATAAGGTCAGTATCAATTAGAGGTAAAAAAAAGCGAATTGGAAATACTAGAAATTTCCGAATTACAGATTCTAAAAAACGATATTTAGTGAAACTAGCGAAGGGTGATAGTATTGAAGGTTTTGCAATATAATGTTAACGCATCATAAAGCCACAACACAAACAAGAAGGCATCAAGTAAGGGTAAAGCATGTAGATTTGACGACAGATACTCCAGAAAAATCTTTATTAAAGAAATTAAATCCAAGGCTTGCTAGGAGTGGGAGAGGTAAAATAACTGTGCGTGGTCGAGGAACGAGGGCAGATAGAATGTATAGACTTATTGATTTCAGGAGACTAGACAGAGATTTGCCAGGTACGGTAAAAACTGTTGAATATGATCCATATAGATCTTGTTATATTAGTTTAGTTTTTTATCCAAATGGTAAAAAGTCCTATATATTAAATCCAAATGGCGTAAAGGTTGGAGATCAAGTATTATCTGCTGAAACAACACCAGTGCTTGTTGGTAATGCTATGAGGCTTGCAAATATTCCATCTGGTACTGCTGTGCATAATATAATTATAGATGAAAATAGAGATGGTGGATTAGTTAGGTCAGCTGGAACTAGTGCAGTTGTAATGGGGCAAAAAGAAAATTATACACAAATTAAGTTACCATCAGGTGAAGTTAGACTTGTTTTATCGAAAAATTATGCTACAATAGGTCAGCTTTCAAACCTTGATAACATGAATCAGAAGTTTGGTAAGGCTGGTACGCTCCGACACAAAGGTTTCAGACCGATTGTTAGAGGTGTAGCTCAGCATCCAAGATCACATCCACATGGAGGAGGTCAAGGAAAGGCTGGTAGGCACGGAACGGGTGGTCCAGCTGTTGATCCATGGGGGAATAAGAGATTTGCTAAGACTAGAAACAACAAGAGAACACAAAAATTTATTTTAAGAGGGCGAAATAGTAAAAAGGCTTTAGTTTAAAAGTACAATATTATGTCAAGATCATTGAAAAAGGGACCTTATATAGATCCAAGAGTTCAAAAAAAGGTTGATAAGATACTAGAAACTAATGGGAAGAAATATTTTAAGACATGGGCGAGAGCTTCTCAGATCTCTCCAGAAATGGTTGGATTTACTATGGAGGTACATAACGGGAAAGATTTCATTCCTGTTTTTATTACTGAATCTATGATTGGACACAGATTGGGTGAATTTTCTTTGACTAGAAAGTTTAATGGTCATAGCAAGAAAGGTAAAATCGCTAAAGCTACCGGGAGTTCAGGTTCTTTAGCTAAATAGACATATTTATTGGCAATGACGAAAAAATTTGCAATAGCAAAAAACAAGTATACAGGTATTTCAGTTCAAAAAACTAGGTTGGTTGCAGATATGGTTCGAATGCAAAATGCTTTGGATGTATTGGATGCTTTAAAATTTGTAAATAGATCAGGTTCAAAATCTGTTTATAAAACAATAAGTAGTGCAGTGGCGAATGCCAAAGTAGCTGGTTTATCAGTGAATAGTTTGGTTGTAAGCAAGATAATGGTTGATGAAGCACCAACATTGAAAAGAGCTAGAATTGCATCAAGACACGGTGTTCGTGAGATATTGAAAAGATCTTCTCATATAACTGTAGTTTTAGAAGAAATTAATGGGACACAAAACTAATCCAATTGTTTTGCGATTGGGAGTAAATAAAACACATTCAAGTAGTTGGTTTTCAAAGACAAAACTTGATTTTGCGAAGAATTTGGCTGAGGACAACAAAGTAAGAAGATTTATTGAAAAGAAACTTGATTCTTCCGGAATTGAATCAATATTTATTTATAGGAATATAAATGATATACAAATAGATGTAACTGTGGCTAGACCAGGTGTAGTTATAGGTAGAGGTGGCAAAGCGATAGAAGATTTAAAGAAAGATTTGGCGAAACTGTTGAAAGTAAAAGTAGATGTGAAAATTATTGAATCAAAGAATCCCGAATCTCAAGCAGCTATTGTTGCTTATATGGTTGCAGATCAATGCAAAAGGAGGGTTTCTCCAAAACAAGCTATGCAAAGAGAGCTTCTAAAAATGAAGGCAATACCTAGTGTAAGGGGTGCAAAAATATCAGTTTCAGGTCGCATAAGAGGTACTGAAATTGCTAGAACGGAAAAGGTATCTTTTGGATCTGTTCCTTTGCAAACTCTGAAAGCCAATGTAGACTATCATTTGTATAATGTCAGGGTTCCTAATGCAGGATTGCATGGTATAAAAGTTTGGATATACAAAGAAGATAAATTGGAGAAATAATTGACTAAGATTTATGTTACAACCAGCAAGAACAAAATACAGGAAGCAAATGAAAGGAAGAATGGGAGGGCTTGCTTTTTCTGGTAATTCCTTGACAGTTGGGAATTATGGCATTCAAGCGTTAGAAAGATGTAGGATTACTCCAAACCAGATTGAAGCTGCTAGAAGAGTTATAGTTAGGGAAACTCAAAGAAAGGGGAAATTATGGTTAAGAATATTCCCAGATAAGCCAATTACAAAAAAGCCAGCTGAAACAAGAATGGGCTCAGGCAAAGGTGATATTGATCATTATGTTGCAATAGTGAAGCCAGGTAGAGTTATATTTGAGCTTAGTGGTGTTAGTAAGGAGATTGCAAAAACTGCTTTGGAAAAGGCAGCAAAAAAGTTACCTATTCATGTAAGATTTTTGATCAAATCAGAATCTGAAGTTTAATGTTATTTATGGATAAGAATATAAAAGCAAAAAAGAAAATTGTTGGGATAGTAGTTTCAGACAAGATGGAAGGCACAGTTTCTGTGAAAGTAACGCGAAGCTTTGCACATTCAAAATACAAAAAAATATTAAGAAAATCAAAAAAGTATTTAGTATCAAAATCAGACTTGAATCCTAAAGTTGGTGATGTTGTAAATATGGTTTCGATTAGACCTTTGTCTAAAAGGGTCGCACATAAATTAGTAAATTAAAAAGTATGTTACAATCTAAATCTCATGTAACAATTGCAGATAATTCAGGAGCTAAGGAAGCTATGATTATACAGGTAAGAGGTGGGTTAAAGGGTGGTAAATGGCATAGGTATGCAAGGATTGGAGATATTTGTTCGGCAGCTGTAACGAAGGTTAAGCCTAATGGTCAATTTAAGGATGGTGATAAATGCCATATAGTTATTGTCAGAACAAAGAAAGAACAAAGAAGAAAGGATGGAACTTATATTCGATTTGACGATAATGCTGCTGTAATAATTGATATGAAAAATAGAGATCCAAAAGGGACTAGAGTATTTGGACCAATTGCAAGAGAGTTGAAAGCGAAGGGTTTCAACAAAATTATCTCTCTCGCTCCAGAAGTATTGTAATAGATTAATAAACATATGAATTTAAAAAAAGATCAAAAAGTAAAAATAATTTGTGGTGATGATAAAGGTAAGTCCGGAAAGATATTGAAAATGAGCAAGGACAAACAATATTTATGGGTTGAGGGAATCAATATGAAAACAAGGCATGCTAAGCCAAACAAAACACTAGGCTTTGCAGGTGGATTGTTTAAAGTTGAAGGGAAAATCCATCATTCAAATGTTGTTTTGACAGATTATATTGAAGATGAAAAGAGCAAGTCAGTGAAGATTAAAAAAGAAAATGTAAAGCGAAAAACATTAGCATCTTCAAGTGAAAAAAAGAATGACTAATTTGCAAGATAAATATAAAAAAGAAATAGCAAAGAAATTGGCAAGTGAATTGGAAATAAAAAATCTTTTGGGACTACCAAGGATTGAAAAGGTGGTAGTAAATTTCGGATTAGGTGAGGCTTTGAAAAATGCTAATGCTTTGGAAAATACAATTGATGCTATCAAAGAAATGACTGGGCAGGCTCCAGTATTGACTAAGGCTAGAGTTGATATTTCAAATTTTTCTTTAAGAAAGGGTGCGAAAATAGGATGTATGGTTACTTTGAGAAAGGATAAAATGTGGGACTTTCTAGATAGGACTATGAATGTTGCTCTACCTAGAGTAAAGGATTTTAGAGGTCTACCTAAGAAGTTTGATAAAGCAGGAAATTTTACTTTAGGATTCAAAGAACAAACTGTATTTCCTGAAGTTGATGGCACTAAACTAGACAAACTTAGAGGTTTTGAAGTGACAATAGTTATAAAAAATTCTGATCCAGAGAAATCACTAAAATTACTAGAAATGTTAGGAATGCCATTTGTTAAAACTAATATATAAACATGAGTACTGTTGCTAAAGAATACAAAGCAAAAATGAATAAGGCAGGTAAGGGCAAGTATTCTACAAGAAATTATAATAGATGTAATATTTGTGGTAGATCTGGTGCTTACTTTCGACAATTTGGAGTTTGTAGAATATGCCTGAGAAAGCTTTCTTTTAATGGTGAAATTCCCGGCGTAACAAAAGCGACTTGGTAAATTTATGGATAATTTATCGAACTTTTTAAGTTCACTTAAAAACATAGGAACTGCAGGAAAGTATGAAATAACTGTAAATCATTCAAACCTTGTAGAAAATGTTGCAATAGTTTTAAAGGAGAGAGGTTTTCTGGAGTCAGTAGAAGTTTCTGACAATCCTAAAATCAAAAATGCCAAAACTATCAAAGCAAAGATATCAAGTATTGAAGGTGCTCCAGCTATTTCAGAAGTGAAAAGAATTTCAAAATCAGGTGTAAGAGTTTATACAGGTTACAAAAGTATCAAAAAAGTTTTGGGTGGAAGAGGTGTAAGTATTATTTCGACTACCAAAGGCGTAATGACTGGTGAAGATGCATACAGGCAGAGATTAGGTGGAGAAATTTTGTGTGAAATTTATTAATCAATACTATGTCAAAGATTGGAAAGGCTCCTGTAAAAGTACCAGCAGGAGTGGAAATAAAAACAGAAAACAATAATATATATGGTGGGATTAGTGTATTGGTGAGCGGTCCACGAGGCGATTTGAGAATTGATATGCAGCCGGGTATAACATTTCAAGTAGTTAATGAAGAAATAGTTTTTGATAGAGATAGTGATGAAAAGCAACTTAGAGCTTATCATGGATTGTATAGATCTATAGTAAATAATGCTGTCATTGGAGTCACTCAAGGTTATGAAAAGAAATTGGAGATTCAAGGAATTGGCTACAAGGCAGAATTGAATGGCAATAAATTAAGTTTGAAAGTTGGTTATTCACATCCCATAATCATAGAAGCACCAGCTGATATCAATTTTGAATTGAAAGATCCGGTAAACATTACTATAAGTGGGATCGACAAACAAAAGGTTACAGAATATGCCGCAAAAATTCGTAAAGTGAGGAAGCCGGAACCTTATAAAGGAAAGGGTATAAGATATGCAGGTGAAGTAGTTAGAAGAAAGCAAGGAAAGACCGCGGGTAGTAAGTAGAATTTTTTATAAAATAATGAGTAAAAGGATAAAGCATCAAAAAAGAAAACTAAGTATAAGATCTAGGCTTCAAAGAGAAGTAACTGGGTATGTTTTGTCAGTCTTTAGGTCTAATAAGCATATCTATGGTTATGTACATGATAACAAAGGTAAGGTATTGTTTTCTGCAAGTAGTCTTAAACTAAAAAATAAGAACAAGATTGAAGATGCGAATGAGGTTGGACTTTTGGTTTCGAAAATGATGAAGGATAATGAAATTGAAAAAGTTACATTTGATAGAAGTGGCTACAAGTATCATGGAAGAGTGAAGGCATTAGTAGAAAGTGTTAGGCAAAATAATATAATCATATAGTATTATGGATGATAAAATGATAACTGAAAACCAAGCACAACTAGCTTCAAAAACGAATGAAGTTGATAGTAACAGACAACGAATTGTACAAAGGAGAAAACAAGGGGTTTCAAACCTTATACAAGGTAGGGTTTCTGCTCCAAATACTACTCAACAATCATCTCAAAAGAAAGAAAAGGAACTTGATCATGTTTTGCTGAAAATGAAAAGAGTAACAAAGGTGCATTCTGGAGGAAAAAGAATGAGGATGTCAGTATTTATGGTCGTTGGCGACAAAAAAGGTAGATTAGCAATTGGTTCTGGTAAGGGAATTGACACTAAAATAGCTCAGGAAAAAGCACTTGAAAGAGCTAAGCGGAAATTAGTTAAAGTAAATTTGAAAGGTAGGACAATACCTCATGAAATAACTGTGAAGTTTGGTGCTGCAAAAGTGATGTTGAAACCAGCAGCTCCTGGAACTGGTATTATCGCTGGGGGACCAGTTAGAAAAGTATTGGAAATGGCTGGTGTAAGTGATATTTTAACAAAGCAACTTGGTTGTTCAAATCCAGTTTCAAATGCTTATGCAACTATGAAAGGTTTAACTATGTTGAAAAAATAGTACTATTCAAATGAATTTACATTCTCTACCAAAACAAAAAAATTATCAAAAAAGGGCAAAGATCGTAGGTAGAGGTGCTGGCAGTGGAAAAGGTGCACATACTACAGGCCGAGGTATGAATGGACAAATGAGCAGATCTGGAGCGAAATTACCTTCGCTAGATTTTGAAGGTGGTCAAAACAGAATTTCAAGGAGACTTCCTAAATTGCGAGGTTTTAAGTCACAAAGAAAGTTAAATATTCAAAGAGTGCTTATAAAATCATCATATATAAACGATCATTTCAATGAAAATGATGAAATTACTGTTGCTAAGTTGCTTGAGATGAATGCTACCAAAGTAAAGCAAGGAAAAGTGTTAGAAATTAAAGTTTTGAAGGATGTTCCTTTGAATAAAAAATTCAATTTTGTTGATGTTTTTGTTTCAAAATCACTTTTGTAAATTTAAAATTAGTAAGCGAACAGTAAATTTGTGTTAGAAAAATTTTCAGAAAAAGTAAGATCGATATCAAAAAATCCTGAAGTTAAATCCAGGATTTTGTTTACTTTTGGAATGATAGTTGTATTTCGATTTCTTTCTGCAGTTCCATTACCTGGAACAAATTCTATTGTTTTGAGTAATTCTTTCAATAATCCATTTAGTCTAGCTTTTACTCTTGTAACTGGTGGCCGACTTGATTCGCCTTCAATTATTGCAGTAGGACTTGGATCGTACATTAGTGCGTCCTTTGTTGTGCAACTATTGCAAAGTGTGATTAAAAAGTTGGATGATTTGTCAAAAGAAGGTGCAAGAGGTAGGATGATGTTAAATCAAATTACTCGATTTCTTACAGTGCCTATTAGTATAATTCAATCATATGCAATTATAGTTTTATTGAATCAAAACTATGCAGGACTATTTGATTTTTCACACAAATCAACGCTTATAGCTATTTTAGCTTCAATGACGGCGGGTACTTTATTATTGATGTGGATATCAGAAGCTATCACTGAGAAAGGTATCGGAAATGGTTCTACTATAATAATAATTGCAGGAATTGCTAGCATTTTGCCATCGCTTATTTGGCAAGATATTACTAAGTTCCTTGATAATGGGCAAATAAATACAATTATTTTCATGATAATTGGATTACTAGTATTGACAGGAGTAATCATATTTATTACTGAAGCTGTCCGCAATGTGATAATACAGTATTCTAGTAGAGTAAGGAATAATGTAGGAACAATCGTCTCTCCACAATCAACTTTTCCTGTAAAGCTCAATATGGCTGGTGTAATGCCAGTAATCTTTGCTCAGGCACTAGTTAGTGCACCTTCTCTTGTGGCACAATTTTTACTCTCTGCAAACAATCCTCTCAATATTAAGGAGGGCGATTTTATCTATAGATCCGCTATGTGGCTTGTAAATAATATTTATTCAAACGAAAGCTTTTGGACATATGATATTCTTTTGTTTTTTGCTGTGATGATTTTTGGCTTTTTTGTAACATTTTTTATAATGTTTAAGCCGAATGAAATAGCAGAAAACTTTCAAAGGTCAGGTGCATTTGTACCAGGCATTAGACCAGGTGCATCAACTGCAAAGTATTTGACAAGTCTGGTTGCTAAGCTTACAATTGTAGGAACGATATTTTTAGCTTTACTTACTGTTTTACCATCAATTGTTAATCAAAATATTAACTTAGATGTTTTAAGGTATGGTTTAGGAAGTACTAGTTTATTGATTATTGTGACTGGAGTTCTAGACACTGTAAGACAGATTAACTCTTACTTGGTAACTAGTAACTATGATGGCATTAATTATTAATTTAGTTATATGGGAAAGATTTATTCAATAATTGGAAAGTCAGGTTGTGGAAAGGGTACACAAGCGAAATTACTATCCGAAAGTATAAAATCGCCAATTATTGTTATGTCCGATTTATTGAGAAAGGAGATAGAAGCTAAAACTGATTTATCTCGCAAAGTGAGAGAAATGGTTGAGAATGGAATTTTTATTCCGGGTGATATTATACAAACTATAACTGAGAAATATATACCTGATAATTTTTTGAAAAATGGTTTTATTTTTGATGGAAGTAATAGAACTATTTCTCAAACAATTCGATTTGATTATTATTTGTGGAAGCAAGGTTTGGAACAAACAAGGGTTTTTTTACTTGATATTAGTGATGAAGTTGCTTTAGAAAGAAGAATTGCTAGAAATGAAGATGCTTTGAAACTTGGGAAACAGATTAGGCAAGATGATGCAGACCTCAGAATATTCCAAAATAGATTGAAAGAATATGCTATAGATTTTGAAATTATTGAACAATATTTTGGAATGAATAATAAATTGGTGAAAATTGATGGAGATGCTGATATTTATGATATTCATGACGAGATAATGGGCTATATATAATTTTTCAAATTTTGATGCAACAGGTGAAGAATAAAACAGAGATAGAGTCTATGAGGAAGGGAGGAAAAATATTATCAGACATTTTAGATAAGCTTTTACAATTTACAAAAATAGGAGTTAACTTGTTAGCAATTGAAGATGAAGCAAATAGATTGATGAATGTCTATGGCGTACAACCAGCATTCCTGGGTTACTATGGCTATCAATATGCGACATGTTTAAACTTGAATTCTATAGTGCAGCATGGTACGCCTTTTGATAGAGTCATAGTAGAGGGGGATTTATTGTCTATTGATTGCGGGATAATTTTTGAAGGCATGTACCTTGATTCGACAAGATGCAAATTAATTGAAGGTTTAGAACAAGAGAGAGTGTGTGAGGCATACCAGACGGAAAAGTTATTGATTGATTGTGCATATTCCTGTATGAATGTTGCTTGTGAACAGATTAAAAACGGGCAAAAGCTCAGCAAGGTTATAAAGAAGATTGAGAGTAAAATTATTGAATATGAATTTCAACCTATTATTGAATTTTGTGGACATGGAGTTGGCTATGATTTACATGAAGAACCAGATATCCCAAATTTTTGGATATCCTCAAATGACGATATGATTTTGAAAAGTGGTATGACCTTGGCAATTGAACCGATGATATCTTCTGGCTCGGGATATACTGAATCTGAAGGTTTACTTGGGCTTAATGCTAGAATAGTAGACGATATGAAAGCAGTTAGTTATGAAAATACTGTACTTGTTTTGGATGATGGATGTGAAATACTGACAAATTAGTTGTTAATCCGAATTATTTGCTTGAAATATTTTAGTTTAATTGCTATACTGAAAAAGTCGCAATAAAGTATTTCAATATGAATAACCAGATAAAGAAAATGAAAAATCAAGAAGATAAATTTCTTTTTGAAGGAACTATAATTGATGTTTTGCCTGAGGGTAAGTTTAAAGTGAAGGTGAAAATCGAAGACACTGAGCTTGATATGTTTTGTTATGAATCTGGTAAAATGAGGTTACATTATATAAAGATTGTTAGTGGAGATAAAGTGAAAATTGAGGTAAGTAAATACGATTTGACGAAAGGAAGGATTATTCAAAGACTATAAAAGTATGAAAGTTAGAACTAGTGTAAAACCCATGTGCAATAATTGCTATTCAGTTAAAAGGGATGGTAAACTTTTTGTTTACTGTAAAAGAAATCCCAAACACAAGCAAAGACAAAAATAATGGCTCGTATATACGGTATTGACTTAAAACCCAAGTTGCAAATAATGTATTCTTTATCAGAAATTTATGGTGTTGGACCGTTTGTAGCAAAGAAACTTCTTAAAGAACTTAAGGTTGACCCTACGACGGTAACGGAGAATATCGATGATGTTACTATAGCTCAACTGACGAAACTATTGGAAGAAAATTATAAAGTTGAAGGAGAATTACGACAAGAAGTATTTAGAAACATAAAAAGATTGAAAGATATCAGATCTTACAGGGGTGATAGGCATAAAAAAAATCTACCAACAAAGGGACAAGGTACAAGAAAAAATGGTAGAACTAGAAAGGGTAAAAATATGGCAGTTGGTGGCTTGAAAAGAGTTTTGACTAAGACTTAATAAACTTATGGCACAGAAAGCAAAAGCAACTCAAAAAAAGGCAAAAAAGATTAAGATACAGGTTCCTGTAGGTAGGTTGTATGTCTTATCGACTTTCAACAATACAAAACTTACAATAACTGATTTGGATGGAAATGTATTGTGTTGGTCGAATTGTGGCACCATTGGTTTCAAAGGATCAAAAAAGTCTACTGCTTTTGCAGCTACCAAAGCAGCTGAGGATCTTGTCGTGAAAGCTCAAAGATATGGATTGCAAGAAGTTCACGCTTTTATAAGGGGTATTGGACAGGGTAGAACTGCAGCAATAAAAGGTGCAAGGGCAGCTGGATTGAAAATAAATTTTATAACAGATAAAACACCTATACCTCACGGTGGTGTAAAACCTAAGAAACAAAGAAAAGTTTAAAAACTATGTCGAGATATACTGGACCAAAAAGAAGAATAGCACGAGCAGCAAACTTCCCTATTTTTGATAAGGAAGATTATAAATTAAGGCCGGGCAAACCTGGTCAACATAAAGGTGGTAGACCCAATAATTCACCATATGCAGAACAATTTGCAGAAAAGCAAAAGGTAAAAAAGATTTATGGTATGAGCGAAAAGCAATTTAGAAGGTTTTTTGCGATGGCACAGTCTGACATAGGAAATACAGGTGCTAAATTTTTGGAGTTGTTGGAAAGGAGACTAGATAATGTAGTTTATAGACTTAAGTTGGCGAATTCTAGACCAGCTGCTAGGCAGTTAGTCGCTCATGGGCATATATTGGTGAATGGTAAGAAATTAGACATCCCTTCTTATATAGTTGACTCTGGTGACCAAGTTACATTAAAGGAAAAAACCAAAAACAATAATTACTTTGTTTCGATGAAAGAGGGCATGAAAGTTATTGAATTGCCAGTTTGGTTGGAAGAATATTCTGATGGTGGAAAAGTAAAATTATTACCATCGAGAGATATGATTGACAAAACATTTAGAGAGAGACTTATAGTCGAATTTTATTCAAGATAGACAATTATTTCGTTTATATCAATATAAATTTATGATTGATTTCAATAGATTTAATTTAAAAACCATTTCTGAAAAGTCAAACGAAGGTTCGTTTGTAATTGGACCATTACCTAGAGGTTATGGATATACTTTGGCAAATATGATTCGAAGGGTACTATATTCTTCAATAATGGGTGTTGCAATTACTTCAGTTAGAGTAAACAATGTAATGCATGAATATTCTGCTTTGGACGGTATTACAGATGATGTTTTGAAAATATTGCTGAAATTGAAAGAAATAGTTTTTGTCTTAAATACCGAAGATGAAGTAAAATTGAAATTATCTAAAAAAGGTGAAGGTGATGTTTTGGCTGATGACTTTGAAGATTCTTCAAGTGTTGAAATATTGAATCCAGATTTTGTAATTACTACACTAAGTTCTTCAAAAGCAGTCTTTGAATTAGAAATCACATTAAAAAAGGAAAAAGGATACCAAAGAGAAGATAACGAAAAAAGATCAGAGGTAGGTCTTATACCATTAGATTCTGACTTTTCACCAGTCAAAAGAGTTGCATACAAAGTAAGTCAAACAAGGTTAGGTCAAGATCTGGATTTAGATCAAATTGAATTGGATATTTACACCAATGGTTCAATATTGCCAAGTGAAGCTTTGAAAGAATCATCTGAAGTCTTGAATGCGATAACTGCACATTTTGTTGAAGTCTGTCACGGTAAAGTTGTAGAGGTCAAGAAAGAAGGATTTGCACAAGGCAAGAAAGTAGATCTATCTATATCGAAACTAAACATTTCAACTAGACTTTACAATTGTTTGGACAAGCTCAACATTCAAACTCTAAATGATCTTGAAGGCAAGACAAAGAAGGAAATTGGTGAGATCAAAGGTTTGGGTGAAAAGAGTAAGAAAGAATTATTAAAAATGCTTGAAAAATATCAGATAGAAATTGTAGACTAATATGCTCCATTTATCATCAGTAAAAAAATTCGGCAGAGTGAAACATCACAGGGATAGTATGTTGAACAATCAACTTAAATCTCTTATAGAAAAAGAATCCATATATACTACTCTAAATAAGGCAAAAGTACTTAAGGCTAATGCTGATAAGATTATAACGACATCAAGAAAGGAAGATAAGGAACATGCATCTAGATTGATGTTTGCAAAATTACAAAGTGATCGTTTAGTAAGGAAGGTATTTATTTTGTCAGAAAGAATGAGGAGTAGAAATTCCGGATTTACTACTCATGTAAGTATCAAAAATAGAGTTGGAGATAATGCTGTTTTGACAAAAGTTGAATGGATAGATGTGTCTGAAAAAGAAGTCACAAATAAATCAAAAATTTCGAAAAAAGCTAAATCAAAATAACTAAGTTTAATTATTTGCTATGTTGAAAACTAGATCTATAAAAAAAGTTGAATTTAAAAAGAAGACTTATGTTTTGGATGCCAAAGGCATAAGGCTAGGAAAGTTGTTGACACAAGCAAGTGAGCTTTTACTAGGTAAAAATGACATTGTAGCATCTGTCGAGTATATCCCTGATTCAAATAAAGTCATTATCATAAATGCAAATGAAGTCGATATTCATCCAACAAAGATGGATAAAAAATTTTTTTGGCATACAGGCTATCCAGGTGGCTTTAGGGAAATTACACTAGAAAAGAAGATGCAAAAAAATGTAGAGAAGTTTGTAAAAGATGGTATTTGGGGAATGTTACCAAAAAATAGGTATGGCAGAAGATTAATCAAAAATGTAAGGGTGTATAAAGATGATAGTGTGAAATTACCAGTTGACTATGAATCAGTACAAGTAAGTAAATAAAATTATGGCAACAAAGGCAAAAACTATAAAAAACAAAACTAAAGTTAGTAATGAGACTGAACTAGAAAATCAAAAGTATATTTTTGCTTTAGGGAGAAGAAAAACTGCAATTGCGTCAGTTAGATTGTATGAAGGTCAAGGAATATCAACGATAAATGATAGAAATATTGAAGATTTTTTGGATCCACAGAAATTGGATGAATTACTCAGAGTATTTTCAGTTTTGGATTTGCAAGGTCAAATGTTTTTCACGGCAAAAGCAAATGGTGGAGGTACTTCCGGTCTAGTTGGAGCTGTGAGACTCGGTATTGCTAGAGCTTTGTCAATGTATAATCCAGACTATAAAAAGACTTTAAAGGATTCAAAATATTTGACAAGAGATCCTAGGAAAGTTGAAAGAAAGAAATCTGGTTTAAAGAAAGCAAGAAAGGCTCCACAGTATTCAAAGCGTTAAGTCCTAGTTGAAATTGGTATATCGTGAATTTTTTGTCCGGATACTTCACTCATATAATAAGCACAATACGTCTTAAGCAAGCATTCTTCACACTTTGGTTTTTGAGCTTTGCATATATTTCTTCCATGTTCTATAACTAACAAACTAATTTCTCTCCAAGTTGATTTATCTAAATTTTGCATGAGAAGTTGCTCAAGTTGTTTTGCTGATAATTTTTTGTATTCTTTGTTTTGTTCTGGAATTATATACAAGATTCTATTCCAAACTCTCAAGTTATGAGTATCTATAGCAATTCCAGCTGAAACATTGCTCATTTCACTAAATATCACATTCCCAACCTTTCTACCAACCCCTGGAAGCTTCATCAAATCATTCAAATTGTTTGGCAATTCGCCTTTAAATTCATTGCAGATTACTTTGGCTCCATTAAAGAGATATTTTGCTTTAGTCTTATTGTAATTAGCAGCTTTCACATATTCAAAAATTTCACTTGTACTTGAGTTTGCATAATCTTCAAAAGTTTTAAATCTTGTGAATAATTTTGGCGTAAGCGTATTTATATGTTTATCTGTATTTTGAACTGATAATAAAACGGCAGCCCAACATTCAACTTCATTTGAAAAGTTTAGACTTGATTTTACATTAGGATACTTTAGTTTTAGTAGCTTGTAGATATTGTGGAAGTCCGAATTTCTATCCATGATTTTGAAATAAACTTGAAATTAATTCTTTTCTTTGATAAAATAAATTCAAATAATTATATAAATTTGGTAAATTAAATTCTACAATGAAAAAATTCTTTAAACTAATAACACTTTTTGTATTTGTTTTTTTATCTATAAATATTTACAGTGACTATAAATTGAAAGTTAATGCTGATTCCACGACCACTTATCCTGAAATCGCTATCACGAAACTATTCGATGGTACTGCACCTTTTGATTCTGTTGCAGGTTCGGGTAATGACATTGGTGATAGTAATGAGATAGTTCGGGCTGGTCAGATAACAAGCTATCGATTTGATGTTTCTCTGAATGATCCAAATGCTACTGTTCCAAGCCCTTATGATAATTATACATTGACTACAGTTCCTTTACCTCTAGGGTATAAATGGGAAGCACTTCCATTGGTTTGTAATGGAACTGGTTCACAAATAACTGGTGATGGCGTTAACAATCAAAGTCAATTGACATGTAACTTAGGTACAAAATCTACGGGTGATACGCTGGGTTTCACAGCAAATGTAAAAGCTTTGCCTACATTAGTTGATGGGAGTACTTTCAATGTATCTGCTTCAGTTTCAGTTTCTGGTGTACCAAATACTGATAATGCAACAACAGTTGATATAACTGGAACATCTGCCATGAAGGTGGATTTACAGAAATTGTCAGCCTCATTTAGAGGAACCATAACAGTAGATGGTGTAGTTGGAGGAGTATGGACTTATGGAGTTGGCTTGAAACTTCGTGCAGGATCAGAAATTCCTGCCTTACCAATAACTTTTCAAGATGATATATCAATGATTAGTCCCAATGCAAAATTGTTTGAATGCGGATTGTCACTAAATTATTTTTCTACCCCTGGATTTACGAATAACCTTCACTATGCTTATAATGCACCTGCTGGAAGATTAGGTATTTATGGAGGGAATAACCCTGGCTATTCAACGCCTGACAGATCTGTGGAAGATTCAGGGCAAATAACTTGTATTCCTAGTATGGGTAATTCACAGTTAATTGATGTAACAATTACTGATCTTCATACAAATCCATCTTATTTCCCAACTGTTGATTGGACGGGTGTGTCTTTATCTTCAAGAGATAATTGGATTGGTTCGTATTCAATAGGTGTATGGATACCATATTCAGAGTTTTCTGGATCAAATCAGTATCAGATCTCTGCTCTGAATAAAATAAATAACTTTGAGCCAATTGGAGCAATATCAGGAAGGCAAAACTGGGGCGGGGTTGGTAATGAGCCAGGTAGTGGAATGACAAATATACAAACAACAGGACAGTCAGATTTAGTGGGAACTGAAAACTGGTATCAACAAATTATAGCTAGACCATCTGAAGGTTCGGTTGAAAAAGCTGATTATGATTATCGTAGCGATGATTTGATTAATTGTAACTTTATTACTGAAGCAAATGCTGATTCATGTGCAATGTGGTGGGGTGCAGAATATGTTGGATCATCCTATCGTACAGGAGATGGGTTTTTAAGTGCCAATTCAAATTGGACGTCATTGAATCTTTGGTATTATTATGGGATAGCTGATATACCAAATGGTTCGATTATGTGTACAACTATAGATAACAAAAATTCTTCAATAGATAGAATCCCTGGAAATACTGGTGAAGGTGCATTTACTCATATTCCATCAAATTCAAGTTTATGGGAATCATATACTGATGCAGTTATTGAATATGGAGTAGGTGGTCTAAATGGTCAAGGAATTACATGGAGTAATTTTGAAGATGAAAGACTTGGCACATGTTTTGATAATGACTCTACTGGGGGAATATGGTATTTGGATCTAAACAGTATACCTGGAGGTCCTGAACGGGTTACAAAAGTTAGGTTGAAATTTAGGGATAATTTTACTGCATCTGAACAGGCTGATATGATAGCCCAAACAGGTTATGGCGTACAATTTTTAGCAATTAAACATAAGATGTTGCCTACAGCACAACCTGGCGATATAGTTCCAAATTATGGTAAGTGGTACATACCAGGTGGGAATTGGTTTAATGCAAATCCAAATGACCCAAGTTCATGGCAAACAGTTCCTTCTTATAATGCAAATACTGCTACTGGCACTCACGGAGATAGGGTAATAGTTACAGGTTCTAGAGTTAGGATAAATAAAACAACGAAAGATTTAACTACAAAAAATGATTCGAAATTATCAGGGAGTGAGATAAACTGGTACTTGCAACCAAGTACTGATGCTATGGGAGTAACTCCAGCCGGTGAAGCAATAAATGTAAAAATAGTAGATACAATTCCTGCTGGATTGGGATATCAATATGGCTCTTCTATATGTATGGATACTGATATGATTCAACCTGTAACTTGTGAACCAACATTCACTGTGAACAATGATGGAAGTGCAACATTAGTTTGGAATTTTGGTAATGTAACCTCTGGTTTACCCCTGACAAAAATTACATATAAAACAATTTCAGATGCAACCATTGGTAATGGAGATATCAAAATTAATCAAGCAATTATGTCTGCAGATAATGATAATTCGTTTGAAAGTGTACGAACTTCTACTGCTACAGTACAGTTTGAAAATTCATCTGCTTTTTCGGTAAACAAAAAAGCAATTTCACCCCTAATTGAGAGTATGCAACCACTTGAGTATGAAATTGTGATGAAAAACACCGGAAGTGATCCAGTTGCTGGAACTGACCTCATCGATTGGCTACCATGGAATGGTGATGGGCGCAATCCTGCAACGAATTTTACAGGAACTACTTACTTGAGTAGTTTGACAAAAGTATCTGGAGTAGATCCAAGTGCAATACTTTACTCGAAACAATCACAATCTTTGTTGACGCTTCCTCAAGACTTTGACCCACAAACCATCAATCCAAGTATAGTTTGGTGTGCTCAAGGTCAGTTCGGTAATGCCGGATGTCCGTCAAACATAACTGAGGTTACTGGTTTTAGAATACAAACAAGTGCAATGTTACCTAATGAAGAATCAAAGTATCTGCTGGTATTGATACCTTCTATATCAAATCCGAATAAACCAGGAGATATTTATACAAACAAGTTTATGCTTAGAGCTACAGGTCTAGCTTTACCAGTACAGTCAAATAATGTACCTATAATAGTAGTTAATGGAAGTATAGGTAACTTTGTTTGGTTAGATAAGAATGGCAACGGGATCCAAGATAATGATGAATCTGGGTTTGGAAATATGAAAGTTGAATTATTGGATAGCTTGAATAATGTAGTTGGAACTGTTTTCACTGATGCAGATGGACACTATCTTTTTGAAAATATATTGCATGGAAGTTATAAAGTAAGGTTTGCTAAACCTAATGGTTATGAATTTACATACAAGAATGGTGGGAGTTTTTTGACAGATTCAAATTCTGATGCTCTTGGAGATACGGAACAATTTGAGCTTATGGTCGGAGAAAATAATTTAACAATAGATGCAGGTTTAGTTGGTACATCTTCATCAATTAGTATTGTTAAGAAAATAAACGGAGATGATGCAAATACACCTCCGGGTGTTGTAGTATCTGCTGGAGAAATGATGAATATAACATACTATGTGACAAACACTGGAAATACAAATCTACATGATATATCAGTTACAGATAATCTTATAAATAATATTCAGTGTCCGAAAGATGTTTTGACTGAAGGAGAGAGTATGCAATGTACTGCAACTTATCTTGCACCAACTGATTCAAGTCAGCATGTGAATGTAGCAACAGTAGTAGCTACTCCACCACTTCTACCATCTGGGCAACCTGCTAATGTTATGGATACTGACTTGGCATATGCTAGATTAAAACTGTATACAATATCTGGTTATGTATATCATGATAAAAATGCCGATAAATCAAAGAATTATGGCGACAGATCACTTGCAGGTATCAAAATGACTTTGTCAAATGGGCAAATAGTTCTGACTGATGAATTCGGCTATTATGAATTCACTGATTTATTGCCTGGTCAATATCGAGTCGTAGAGTCACAACCTGAGAAGTACTCATCTACGGAAAGACCTTCAAACGAAGAGTCTGTAAATATAATTGATTCTGATATTGAAAATATCAATTTTGGAGAGATTTTGGGTTCTCTCGCATCAACAGGGAAGAAGATTTTCTTCTTGAAGTATATTTAAGGGTAAGCATATAAATTTCTTATAATAAATAAAGGAATGCATTTATTTACAATGTAAATGCATTCTCTTCGTATTGTGAACTACTGAATTTGACTCTATTACATTTGATAATTTTTTTGCTTGATTTTCCATATATATATATAATTCTACAGATTGAATTTTACTAACTAAACTTTAAACTTTATGGCAAAAAATTTTTCATGCTTTCGAAGGTTCTAATGTCTATACTCCCGAAAATAAGCAAAAAATAGAAGCTGGAATAAAAGGAGCATCAGTAGAGATTAGAAGACTTTTTGGTACTACATACTATAGATCTGATGGACCCTTTACTGAATTAGTAGATCAAGCTACTGATGATGTAAATGGGGCGATAAGATGTTATTCGGAAGTCTCCTTAAAGGAGGCATTGCAGAAGCTTACTGACTGTATAGAAAAAATTGTGTTTGCTCAGGCTAGGGAACAGGAGTTAAGTAGTTCGAATTCTAATGGTGGGCCCTTAAGCTATATAAGACGTCCTGCTTAAAAGCATCACACACCCCAATTCATTATTCAAGAAAGCTATATCTTCTGCAAGTTTTCGGATATATGTTCCTTTGGAAACTGTTGTTTTGAACTTGAAATAAGAGAAATGAACCCCTTCAGCCCCGCTTTGCGGGACAGCTTCCCCAAGGAAGCAATTAAAAGAATTTATAAATTCTTGACTTGCATTTTGTATAATTTGATTATAACTCTTTGTTCCGGTCTCAAGTAATTCTAAACTCTTTATCTCAACTTTTCTTCTTGGAATTTTGAGTATTATTTCACTTTTTTTGAAGTTTACTTCTCTTTCTGTTTTTATATTGAACTTATATTCGCTTAGGAATTCAATATTATTTACATTCTTCCTAGTTAATTCTCGAAGTTTATGACCTTGAACCTTAACTGAACTCAAAAGTGGAACTTCTTGAAAGTAGGAGTTAGGAAAAGTAGAAATAATATTTTGACGATTAGTTGCAAGAGTATCTATACTTAAACCTTTCGCCTCATTGACATTTGGCACCTTCCTAAAAGGAACGATATCTACGATCATATCTTGATTGTCTCCAGACAAGGTTTGAAGTCCGAAAATCATCTCAAATTCGTAAGTCTTTTCACAATTTTCAAATTGAGTCAGGTCTTTTGTACAATTTCCTATACCTATTATCACAGCACCAGTTGCGAATGGATCTAGAACTCCAGCTGCACCAACTTTGCGAGTTCCGTATTCTTTTCGAACTTGATAAACCAAGTCATTCGTAGTAATTCCCGTAGGTTTATCAAAAACGATTAGACCGGATTTAGTTTCTGGGTTATAGGGTTTTAGAACTGATATAATATTCAGCATTAAATTAATAATATAATTCTAACATATGCAAAACGATAGTTTATTCAAAGTTTTAGAAGAAGTATGCAAGGAAGCAAGGGTAAAAATAAAATATTTGCAAAATGATAAATATCTTGCGAAGCTTACGAATGGTGAAGTAACTAAATATATTTTAAATAAACAACCAAATCCAAATTCTGGAAATGCTTTGGAGCTTGCAAAAGATAAACAAATTACTTATGAAATTCTTTCGCATGAAAATATAAATGTTGTAGAATACAAATTATTTTGGACATTGGATAATGAAATAGAAACAGAAAATAAGTTTGAGAAATTCTTCAATTTAGCTTATGAATTTGTAAAAAATGAAAAATTTCCAATAGTTATTAAACCTCTTAATTCATCTGGTGGAAAAGATGTTTATAAGATAGAAAACTTAAATGATTTTAAAGAGATCTTTTTGCAATATTATTTAAACCAAGTAAAGACTTATTTTAATTTCGTAGTAAATCCATTTATTGATTCTGAATTTGAATATAGATGTATAATTTTGAATGGTGAAATAGAACTTGTTTATGCTAAGAAAAGAACTACAAGTTGGAAACATAATTTGTCTGAAGGTGCAATTCCAGAATTGAATGTTTCTAGTGATTTAAAGGACAAGATTGCTGATGCATCAAAGAAAGCTTGCAAAATTATGGAATTAAGGTATGCTGGAGTAGATTTTCTTATTGATGAATTTGGACAACCTATAATATTGGAAGTAAATGGTTCAGCTTCACTAAAGATATTTTCTGAATTCTCGGAAGAACATTATGATATTGTTAAAAATATTTATAGAAAAATGATATTAGAGTTATTTAAAGATTAGTTAAATTTATGTTTCAACTTCATTCTAAGTACAAACCATCTGGAGATCAGCCAAAAGCTATAGATTATCTAACGCAAGGAATAAATTATGGTTTGAAAAATCAAGTCTTACTTGGTGCAACTGGAACTGGGAAAACTTTCACAATTGCAAATGTTATCGAAAATATCCAAAAACCAACACTAGTTCTTGCTCACAACAAAACTCTAGCAGCACAGTTATTTTCAGAATTTAAAGAGTTTTTTCCCAATAATGCAGTTGAATACTTCATTTCTTATTATGACTATTATCAACCGGAAAGCTATGTTCCAAGTAAAGATCTTTACATTGAAAAGGAAGTTGATATAAATAAAGATATTGAGCGCTATAGAGCTGCAACTACTCAGTCATTACTAACTCGATCAGATGTGATCATAGTTGCTTCTGTTTCTGCAATTTATGGACTTGGAAACCCTGAAGATTATATGGCTTTAACTAGAAATTTGAAAGTTCGAGAAGATTACCCAAGAGACAAACTCATTCATCAGTTGATTGATCTTCAGTATGAAAGATCTGAGCTTGATTTCATCCCAGGAAGTTTCAGAATTCGAGGCGATATCATAGATATTTATCAAGTTGGAGGTGAAAATGCAATTCGACTTGAATTTTTTGGAGATACTTTGGAACAAATTAACTTATTTCATCCACTAACTGGAGAGAAAATTGGAAATAAACCGGAAAGTATCCAGGGAAGCAGCATTACTGAAATAAAAATCTTTCCTGCAAAACAATATGTAACTCCAGAAGAAAAACTTGTTTCATCTATTCCAAAAATTCAAGAAGAGTTAGTCAAAAGAATTGATTACTTCAAAAATAGGAGCCTAATAGTTGAATCAAAAAGAATTGAGCAGCGAGTTAATTTTGATATTGAAATGCTTCAAGAAGTCGGTTATGTTTCTGGAATCGAAAACTACTCCAGAATCATTGAAGGTAGAGAAGTTGGAAGTTCTCCTAGCACACTTCTTGACTATTTTCCAAAAGATTGGTTGCTTGTAGTTGATGAATCTCATATGACTATTCCGCAAGTTCGTGGAATGTACAATGGAGATCGAGCAAGGAAAACGAACTTAGTTGAGTATGGCTTCAGACTTCCTTCTGCACTTGACAATAGACCTCTCAAGTTTGAAGAATTTAACTCAAAACTTCATCAAACAATTTATGTCTCAGCAACTCCAGATGAATATGAGGTTGAGTTAGCAAAAGAGATGAAACGCATATGATAAGCATTTTCTTTTTCAAATGACTGGTATTGTTTGAGTAAATTCTGCAATCTTCTTCTTGCAATCAAAATCGATAATGATTAAAATTTCATCATGTTTAAAAATTTATCTACAGCTACAAAAAATATTGCAAGGTATAAGTTTATAACTTTTTCTACTTTGTCAGTATTATCCTTGATATTTTTGCTCACAAATATACTGCTGATAAGTTTATTTGTTTTTCAAAAAATTGCAAATTATGCTGAGACGCAACCTAATGTAATCATTTTCTTTAAGATAAATACTCCAGAAAACTATATAAATGACATTAAAACTAAAATAGAAGATACAAAAAAGGCAAATCAAATAATATATACCTCTGATATAGAAGCTATTCCATACTTCCTAGAATCAGTAAAGGATTATCCTTTGATTTACGAATCAATAAAGCCAGATGAACCTGGACAATTACCTGCATCTCTTGACATTAGAGCGAATACAATTGACGAACTTAAGGAATTGGTTAGTTTCGTAACAAAAGAAAAGGAATTGTCGGAGGGCCAAATCGAAGATATTGAATCGCAGATTGACAATATTGAAAAACTAGATAAGTTACTAAATGTAGCTAGAGTTTTGGTAGGAATATTTTTGGGGTTGATGTTTTTGGTAGCTTTGGCAAGTACCATACTATCAATTGAACTCTCAATAAGGATCAGGTCAGAAGAAATTGGTATTATGCAGCTGGTTGGTGCTACGAATAGTCAAATTCGAACTCCATTCGTCATGGAAGGGGCTGTATATGGTTTTATCTCCATTATATTTTCGATGTTATTTTTCTTAGCTATTTTTCTTGTTATTTATTTCATTAACCCAAACATTCTTAGGGAAGGTCAAATATATAATCTTTTTAATCAAATAGGATTGAGGGATTCTATTAGTTTGGTAAATTTGATATTTTGTCTGTTAATTAATGTCGCAGTTGGAGTACTTTTTGGAGGATTCATAAATGCTTTTGTGATAAGAAGATATATCCGCTAAATGTAACGGCATTTTATAAATTATGATCAAAAAACTTTTTTTAATACTTATCTTTACAATATTTTTCTTTAGCTATTCGACTATAGATAATTTTGCACTAACGAAAAGGGAGGTTTGGCTAGCTGACGAAGCCCTATACTCAAAAGAAGCAGTCTTCAGAATGCCAAAATCACTAAGATTCGTTGAAGTTGAACTAAGTGAGACCAGAAGTTGCGATAGGCAAGTTAGAAATTTACAGTATTATCTGACTACAAGATTTTTTATGTCTGACTTGCCTGCTCATTATTTTTTATGCAATCAGGAACTGTACCAACTTGCAAAAGATGGACCTGAATCAGAAATAAACTTAGGCGAAACATCAAATGAAATAATTGTATGGACTTCACCTAGCGAAAGTGTAGTGAATAAGGATATTCAAAAAATGCTTGAAAGCTATGCTATTGAAGATATTATCCTAAGCAAATTGCAAATAAATATCAATGAAGAAGAAAAATCCTACAAATTATCGTTGCTTGATTCGGAAAATTCAAGTTTATCTAATTCCATAAATTCACTAAAAGATCTATCAAGTACTAAGTCTCCAGAGTATAAGTTATCTGTAAACTTTGAAGAAATGGAACAAAGCTATAAGCAAGGTGACATAGTTGAAGTTAAAATGTCCTTAAAAAACATTGGTGATGTTGGCATATATGGAGAGAATATTTCCCCAATATTTTTGATAACTGAAAATCCATTTGACAAAACGAGTAAGTTTTACGCAGGAGAGGAATACTGGTCATCTTTTTCTAGAGTTGCACTTTTCAAACCCAAGGATGTTTTGAAGGTGAATGATGAAAAAGTGATTAGCTTGTTTATTAAGTTTGTTCCCAATGCTTCACAGGATTTCATTTTGGGCACATTAAACGGGATCAAAATAAGTAATACCAGATTCTCAGTAAATACTGATCGTGAGCAAGTAAAACTGATACAAGCTATACAAGGAGTGCAAACTGAAAAAAGTATTGTTGTAAGCGGCGCCCCGAATGATTTTCTTCGTGTAAGGGAGAGTTCGAACATTTACTCTGTTGAGATAGACAGGGTTTATAATGGCGAAGTCTATAAAGTTATTTCAGAAGAAAATGGATGGTATAAAATTTCAAAAGGAAATCTGACTGGGTGGATTTCCGGAGATTTTATTGTTGCACTTTAATTATTTTTGTTATAGAATATCTGACTTATCAATTTGATCTGGTAATCCAGATGAGACAAGTATTATGGATAGAAATTCTTCAAAAATGGATGAGGTGAATTTATTGCCTTTTTTGACTCCTATAACTATATTTATATCAGCAATCATAATTTTTGTTGGTTTGATAGTTATATCTACAAAAGTAGATAAGCTATCAGGTGGAAATTTGAATTTGACTGCAAACTCACAAAACACTACTACTACTGCAGAAACCAAAACGATTTCCAATGAACAAATTGATGCACTCTTTGAAAGAAATGATCTCATTTTCATGGGAAGTAAGGATGCTAAATTGAAAATAGTAGAAATATCAGATCCAAGTTGTCCTTATTGTCATATTGCAGGAGGATACAACCCAGAACTAGCTAGTCAAGATGCTAGGTTTAAATATGATACCGATGGAGGAACTTATGTTCCACCTGTTAGAGAGATTGAGAAGCTTGTAAATGAAGGAAAGGCACAATTTGTCTGGTTATATTTCCCAGGACATGGAGCTGGTGAAGTTGCTACACAAGTTATGTATTGTGCATACGATCAAGGCAAGTTTTTTGAAGCTCATAATGCCTTATTCACAAATATTGCTTATAGCGTGATCAACAATGAAGTCAAAAATGATATTGCACTAGTTGATAAACTATATGCTTTGTTACCCACAAATGTAGTTAATGACTCGTTAAAGGAGTGTGTATCTTCTGGTAAGTATAAAGCAAGATTGGCATCAGAACAAACTCTGTCATATACTTTTGCAGTAGGCCCTAATTTTGGGACACCGGGCTTTTTTGTGAATTATCAAAACTTTGCTGGAGCATATAGTTGGACTGAAATGAAATCAGCAGCAGATGCTGCTTTGTAAAATATCGTTAATGGGCTTGAATAAAGTTTCAAGCCCTAGTATAATCTTTCTAATTATCGCGGGATAGAGCAGTGGCAGCTCGTGTGGCTCATAACCACAAGGTCGTTGGTTCGAATCCAACTCCCGCAACCAAAATAATGCATAATTTTTAGTGCATATTCCGAAATTTTCCAGTTTATCCTGTCAATGCACTATTATTATTGTAATTGCACTTTTAGGTGGGGTAGCTCAGTCGGTTAGAGCACGGCATTCATAACGCCGAGGTCGAGGGTTCGATCCCCTCCTCCACTAAGTAATTGATAAATCTTGCACTATAAATTATAATCTTCAAATTCGGTTTAAAATATTACGAATACTATTTTAACTAATTTTCATTTATAAAGTATTAATTGTTTATTTTATGTTAATTTTAGGAATTGATGTTGGATTTGCAAGAACTGGTTGGGGTTTAGTGCATAAATGCACTAAACCCCGTAATTGTGAGGTTTGTAAAAAAAATAAATTTGATTCAGTTGAAAAAGGTAATTCTAAGCCTAGATATAAAGAGTATCATTACATAGATTCAGGTTTGATCGAAACTACAAATTCACAAAGTTATTTATCAAGGCTTATCTTCCTTGCTGAAGAACTAAAAAAAGTATTAAGCAAGTTTCAGCCAGATGAAGTTGCAATTGAAGAATTGTTTTTTTTCAAAAATCATAAAACTGTTATCCAAGTTTCTGAAGCTCGGGGTGTTATTTTATTGACTTGCAAAGATTACAAACTATTTGAATATACTCCACTTCAAGTAAAACAAACTTTGACTGGAGCTGGAAGAGCAGAAAAAAAACAAGTTCAAGAAATGACGAGAAGATTATTGTCACTAGACCCAACACAAATCAAACAAGATGATGAAGCTGACGCTGTAGCAATAGCGCTAACTCATGGATTTTATACCAGAGTGAATATTAAAAATGAGAATTAAAGTTATGATTGCATATTTAAACGGAACTATTATCAAAAAATCAGAAAACTACATTATTTCAAATGTGGCAGAGGTTGGTTATAAAGTTGAAATGACAGCTAGAAATATTAATAAACTGAAATTATCTGATATAGTTGAGATTTGGATCTACACTTTTGTTCGAGAAGATGCTTTTAGGCTTATAGGTTTTCTTTCTCAAGAAGAATTGGATTTGTTCGAAAAACTGCTTTCAGTTTCTGGTGTTGGTCCGAAAGTGGCGTTGGCAATATTAGAGGTTGATAAAAATGATATTATCAATGCTATAAATGCTAAAAAGTTATCAGATATAAAAATTTCTGGAGTTGGAAAAAAGACTTTAGAAAAAGTTCACATTGAACTTCATGGAAAAGTTGGAGTTGGAGATTCAAATTCAAATATAATGGCAAACCTAATTAATGCTCAAAATGAAGAATTGATTGAAGCATTATTATCCTTAGGCTATAAAAAGTTAGAAATTGTAAATATGATAAAAAAGAAACAATCACTTTTGACGGGGAAAATTGAAAAAGACGTCAAAGTTATTTTGAAAAGATAAATTTAATATATGTCAAGAATCCTTAATCCTACAACACAAGATCAAGAAGAACAAGTTATAGAAAGATCACTTAGGCCACAAAACTTCTCTGAAATGATTGGTCGTATCCGAGAAAAGCAAATTCTTCAAATAATGATTGATGGAGCTCGAACAAGAGGCGAGCCAATTGATCATGTCATATTCCATGGGCCTCCAGGACTTGGAAAAACCAGTTTTGCTCATGTAATAGCGGCTGAAATGGGAGCGCATTTGCATGTAACTTCAGGTCCTGCAATTGAACGAGCTGGTGATTTGGCTTCGATTTTAACTGGAATTCAGGAGGGAGAAATATTATTTATAGATGAAATTCATCGACTTCATAAGGTTGTTGAAGAAATTCTGTATCCTGCGATGGAAGATTTTGTACTTGATATTATGCTTGGAAAAGGTGCAGGTGCAAAGTCAGTTAGAATTGACCTGCCAAAGTTTACAATACTTGGCGCAACAACTAGAATTGGTTCCGTTTCAGCACCGCTACGCGATCGATTTGGGACTGCTATTAGACTAGACTTTTATTCAACAGAAGAATTGCAAGAAATAGTTTTACAAAAAGCGAAAATTCTAAATTTTGAAATTACAAAAGATGCTGCATTTGAAATTGCAAAAAGAAGTCGGGGAACAGCTAGAATTGCAGTTAGAATATTAAAGCGTGTCAGAGATTTGGCAGATGCAAGAAATGTAAAATTAGATAATTCTAAATCTTCTCTCAATTTAGTTCAAGAATGTACCCAGATGCTAGGAATTGATTCTTTTGGGCTTGATGATATGGACCGAAAAATTTTAAATTGCATCATTTCAGACTATAATTCTGGACCAGTTGGAATCTCTACAATTTCAGCGTCATTAAGCGAAGAAATAGAAACACTTGAAGATGTATATGAACCATATTTGATACAACTTGGTTTCTTACAAAAAACTCCAAAAGGTAGAGTGGCTACTTCAAAGGCAATTGAATACTCAGATAAAGTTTTGGAAAATCAAGATATTTATTGAAATAAATCTCACTAATTTGTAATATTACTTTTGTAAATACTATCAATAACTTGAAGTTTATCATATGAAAACCCTTTTGACATTCTTTGTGATACTAATATTTGGATTAATTATTTCTATATTTGGATTTTGGCTTTTTGATTTTGATGCAAGAGTAAGGGACAATGCTTCTTTGCAAATATCTTCTTTGGGAGGCAATATGGAGGTATATATAGACGGGAAACCAAGTGGTGTAATAAAAGATACTCAGTCAAAAATAGATATATACAATCTTAAGCCAGGATTACATAATGTAAAGTTGAATAGACTAAATGTTGGAGTAGAGTATTTTAGCTATGAAACAGATATAAATTTGGTAAATTCATTATCAGCTTCAATAAATTACGAGTTGGGTCCAACAATAGAATCCTCTCAAGGTTGGGTTTTGGATTATGCACCCAGTGTCGAGACTGCATCTAAATTAAAAATTTATTTTGACAAGGATGCTCAAGTTGAAGTGAAGCGAAACGATCAAGTCATAAATTATGAAAACTCAAAAGAATCAGTATATACTTATCCTTTGGAACTCGATTCTGAATATATCATTGTTATACAGAAGGATGGCTATATTAAGCAAGAAATAAATATTTCAACAAAATTAAGTAACAAGTTAGGTAAAAATGATATTATCTTAAGGACCAAGCTTTTTGAAATTCCAATTAATTTAAAATAATATGACATCGCTTGAGAAAATAAACAATTATAAATCAACACCAACAACATTGATTTATGGAGGTGCAAATAAATTGGGAATAGAACTTTCTTATAGCATAATAAATAATGGTGGATTTGTAATCATGATCGATGAATTTTCTGACGACATATTACGCAGTGTCTCCGAATTATCAAAGTCTGAGCTCTTTTTATTTCTTGATGTATCAAGTTTGAACGATATATCAGAGGAGTTGGAGAGATTGGATTATGTTTTCTATATACTGAATTCAGAGAATGATCCTTCGAAATCTATATCATCAGATTACTTCCTACATTCTTCAAATACACTCAGCAAGGTAGTAAAGATAGCAATTGCTTATAAGGCTAGATTTGAACTGATAGACAGTATCAAATCTCATCAATATTTACTTTCATATCGTTTGCAAAATGTCGCTTATAATGGCGATAATGCTATGAATTATACATTTTATGAAATTCAAAGATATTTAGAAAGTTTGACATTAGAATACCAAAAGAAATCTGGGCTTGATGCAAGGATAGTAAGAGTTGGTGAGATTGTAGGTAATAATATGGATTTATCAACAGGGTCTTTAGTTAGTGATTTTGCAAAAAAAGCAGTCTTGGGTCAAAAAATAGTTGTCAAGGGAGATGGCTTGACGCCAAATTATTTAATTAATCTCAAAGATGCTGTCAGTGGAGTCATTAAATCAATGTTCAGCAAGAGGACAAACGGGTTGATTTTTTATATTACGAATGAAGATGCGATAACAACCTTGTCAGTTTCATACAAAATTACAGAAATCGAAAATAAATCTATAGGCGTTGATTTTACCGATGATCAAGATCAATTTGATTTAATTGAAATTGTAGATATTGCAAAGAACTGGTCGATTATAAATTGGACTCCAAAATACACAGTAGAAAGATCCATTGCCCAAAGCCTAGATGAAGTATACAAATACTTTGGATATGTAGATGATTCCATTGCTGAAAAACCTAACAAGAAAGGAAATTTTGAACAAGAAGATTATGACATTTCTAACTCTATAAATAAACCATCTCAAAATTATGACCTCGGCAAGATAGATTATACTGGTAGACAAAATAGGACGCATCAAATAAAGAATGATTTGAATGGGGAGCATATATTGAAAGTGGGAAATGACAGTACTAATAATAATGAATCTATCACAATTGCTAAAGAGATTAAACAATCAAACTTAGAAAGAACGATCAATAGTATTCCTGTAGAAGAGGCAAATGGAATATCACAAAAGAGTGTGGAATTAAAAAGAACTAAAAAAAATACCAGTTTGGGAAGAAATTTGTTGACAAGTATTTTATGGGCATTGATATTTGCCAGCGTAGTCGGTCTTTCATATTACTTTATTTCTCCTGCTATCAGGTTTACAAAGCTGAGTAGGGAGATTGTTTCAAATTTAAACAGTTCAGATATTGATAATTCGAGACTTGCTGAGCAATTAGAGGAAATTTCCAAATTATCTAATGCCCAATATACTATATCAAATCAACTTCTAGAAATGATTTCCAATTCAAGTATGTCCAAATATAGTTCCTTATACAAATATATCAAAGTTTTGTCTGGCTATCCACAAATAAATACAAATACTGAAGAAGTCATCTTTGATACAGTAGATCAAAACATAGTATTTAAATCTAAGAATGGGACAACTGAATTCCTCGAATCAACATACTCCGACTATATCAAACTAAAGGACTCGTATTTCATGAAGGATAGTAACGATTTGGTCGAGTTGTATTCATCAAAAGAAAATATCAACAATATTATCTTTGAATAAAGAAAAGTAAGTTTTTCATGTACGAATAATAATCTTTGCTAAGAATCATACAAGATGCTAAAATAATTATTCAATATATAACTTATTAAGCCAACATTATGGACAACAAATATTTATTTACAAAACAAGGTTTACAAACCGTAAAAGATGAACTTCATGATAGGATAAACAACGTCCGTAAAGAAATTGCAGATAGGATAGAAGTTGCAGCATCTGAAGGTGACTTGAGTGAAAACGCTGCCTATTCAGTGGCTCTTGAAGATCAAGCAATGAACGAAGCAAGAATTGGAGAATTAACTGATATGGTCAAAAATGCGACTGTGGCAGAGGAAAAAATAAAAAACAGAATGATTGACTTAGGAGATAACTTCACAGTTGAAAATACGCAGTCTAAAGTTGCGCAAGAATATCAATTAGTTGGGGAAGAAGAGTCAAATCCATTGGAAAACAAAATTTCAGTTACATCTCCATTGGGTAGTGCAGTGTTTCAAAAGAAAGCTGGGGATGAAGTTATAGTAAATGCACCTGTTGGAAAAATAGTATACAAGATATTATCGATCTAGTTTATGCACTAACGATCTAGCTTATGTCCATAAATTCACACGCTGTTCCACAAAACATCATGGATGTAGAATTCAAGTTGTTTGGTAAATTGACTTTTAGGCAATTTGGGATAGTCTTTGTCGGGTTTGTACTAGCTTTTTTGTCCTATTTTTTCTTCAAACCTATACCAATATTGAAGTGGATTTTGGTCGGATTTTTTGTATTGCTTTCGTGGATGGTGGCTGTATGGAAGATAAATGGAATGTCATTTGAATCCTGGCTGATCAATTATCTGATAGCTTTGTTCTCTACTCAAAGATCTGTATATAAGAAATCAGAAAAAAAACGTTCAATATTTGATAATCTTAGCGATTTCAACCCTTTGACAAAGAGCAGTACAAACAATCTTAGTGATGATAATAAGAATATTTTTCCACAAGATAATTCTCAAATTATTACAAATGTAGATGTCTATGAGACAAAGGAACTAGCCAAGATGGATAATCTAATTGCAAGTATATTTTTCACAACTAATGCAACTAATAATTCGCAAACTCTATCATATGCAAATGGTTACACACAAAAAGTAGTTCACCTAGCAAGAGATGGAAACCAAGATTTGCAGAAAACGGATGAAAATGCAATTCTAGTAGAATCAAATTCACCCACAGATCAATATACATCTCAAAATTTAGTAGACAAGCTCGACATTTCGAAGGTTCGATCAAATCAAAAAAGTTTTTTAACTAGTTCTTCAGTACCTAGTGATGAAGATATTGTTTTGCCTACAAAGGAATTTTTGAAAGAATCGGCGTTGCGATTCATAAGGGCAAAGAAATTAGAACAAAAGTAAAAAATGAAACTCTTTACATGGCAATCTACAACTCAGGAACATTTGGATATTGAGGATATCAAACAAGATTTGATTTTATGCAAAAATGGTCAAGTATCTCTAGTTATCGAAACTACTGCAGTAAATTTTGATTTGCTGTCTGAAAAAGAACAAGAGGCAAAAATTTTGGCGTTTGCTGCTTTGATAAATTCCTTAAATTTCTATATACAGATACTTATAAGAACAGAAAAGCTTGATGTCACTAGATATATAGATAGACTTGAAAGAGAAAGAGAAAAGCAAATAACGGATGGTTTACGGAAGCAAATTGAAATTTATACTAATTTTATAAAAAATCTAGCTTACAATACTGAAGTGTTGGATAAAAGATTTTTTATTGTGGTTTCAAGCTTGGTATCGAATGTCAAGAAAACAAGTCCTATTAAGACAGCGCTTGGGAAGGAAGAAAAAATAACTAATGCTGATCAAGTAATTGATAAGGCAAGAGGAATATTGTACCCAAGGAGAGATCATCTAGTTAAACAAATGCAAAAAATGAATATATTTGGGAGACAATTAAATACTGATGAATTAATTAAACTCTTTTATTCAATCTACAATCCGGATACACCAGGTTTACAAAAATTACAAATTAAAGCAGATGAAATTGCTACTCCAATAATAACTGCAAAATAATAAAACATGAAGAAAAAAGATCAAACAGAAACTGCAATAAGTGCTAAGTCAGTTTCGGGAAAAATAAGAAAAGGTGACCCAATGAAAAGATCTATCTTAGATAAGATGGTGGATTTGATCCTTGGCGAGCCTGACTATGTCCAAAAGATGAAATCATCAGGTGAGATAACAATCAACAAGTTGGATTTGAATACACCAGCAAACAAGACGGATGATGTTGATTTAGAAATTCTAAATACAAGTAAGACAGTAACTTTACCTGAAGGCACAGAATCAAAAAAAATAGAAAAAAAAGCTTCGAAAAAAGGATTCTTGTTTTTTTCAAAAAAGAAGATTGATAAGGGAGACCCTCTAACTCAAGAAGATGTTGGACAAACTAATGAAGATAGAGAAACTTTAGATATAGTAAAAAAATTCCAAGATGGTTTAATTGATGTGAAAGATATCATAGCACCAGCAGCTATAGAAGTTGACTTCAATCATGTTCTTATTGGCACTAAGTATTTTAGAACATTATTTGCAATTTCTTATCCAGTAAGAGTTAGTCAAAATTGGTTATCCCCTTTAATTAATTTTGAGTCTCCTCTAGATATTTCTACATTCTATTATCCAATTGACACATCTCTCATTATCCAGAAAATGAGGAGAAAAATTGCTGAGATGGAAGCAACTATAAATATTTCTGTCGAAGAGGGAAAGGTAGTAGATCCTACCGTTAAAGTTAATCTAGAAGATGCCAAAAAAATACAAGATGAATTGGCTAGAGGAAATGAAAAATTTTTTCATTTAGGACTATATGTGACTATACGTGCTGATTCAATAAAAGAATTGGAAAGAATTTCAAAAAATGTTGAAGCAACGCTTGCAACAATCGGTGTTGTTGTAAAACCTGCGACATTACAACAAGAAGCTGGTTTACAATCATGTTTGCCTTTATGTCTTGATAAGTTGTATTTAAACAGAAATATGGATACGACTTCAATTGCAACTACCTTTCCATTTATCTCTACAAACCTTACAATGGATCAGGGTATCTTGTATGGAGTTAACAAGCATAATAAATCATTAATAATATTTGATAGATTTGCATTAGAAAATGCAAACTCTGTCATCTTTGCAACTTCAGGAGCAGGAAAATCATATTTTGTGAAGCTGGAAGCAGTAAGATCATTAATGTTTGGTACAGATATTATTATCATAGATCCTGAAAAGGAGTATCAAAAGCTTTGTGAAGCAGTTGGTGGTGAGTACATTTCATTCACACAAGATGGTGACAAGAAATTAAACCCATTTGAATTATCAGGTTACTTTGTTGATGGAGAAGATGAGTTAAGGATGAAAATATTGTCTTTGACAGGTTTGTTACGCATAATGATGGGAGGTAATTTGAGTCCAGAAGAAGGTGCAGTTCTAGATCGCGCAATTATTTTGACCTACAAAGAGAAAGGGATAACACCAGATCCGGCTACTCATTCAAGAGAGGCTCCATTGATGGAAGATCTTTATAAAATTTTGCTTGCAATGGCAGATAAAGAAGCAAGTTCTATGGCTATTCGACTCGAGAAGTATGTAAAAGGTTCTGCTTCTGGTATATTTGATCGCAAATCCAATATTGATTTAAAAAACACATTCACAGTTTTTTCTATAAGAGATTTAGCAGAGGACTTTAGGCCAATTGCTATGTATATGATGCTTGACTATATATGGACTAGAATCAAAAAGGATCAAAGAAGGAGAATTTTGATAATAGACGAAGCGTGGTGGATGATGCAGCATCCAGATGCTGCCAAATTTGTTTATTCAATTGCAAAAAGAGCTAGGAAGTATTATCTAGGCTTGACTACAATTACCCAGGATGTTGAAGATTTCTTGGACTCAGAATATGGTAAGGCTATAGTTACAAATTCTTCTATGCAAATTCTGCTTAGACAATCACCAGCTGCAGTAGATAGAGTACAAAAGTCTTTTTATTTAACGGATGGAGAACGAAATTACCTATTATCATCAGGAGTTGGAGAAGGCTTGTTTTTTGCTGGAGCGAATCATGTAGGCATGCAAATTTTGTCAAGTAAAGCAGAACATAGGCTTATTTCTACAAATCCTGTAGAACTTCGCGCAATCGAACAAGAAATTGCGATGCTAAATACGCTGGATGCCAGATCGCAAATGAAACATGACGCTGAACCATCAGATCCAGTTATCAAAATTGGACAATCCGTAGGAGAAGATAAACAAAAGGTTAGTGATTTTTTGGAAAAATATAGCGGATTCGGCAGTAAAGAAGTGGAAGTTGATAGTGAAAAATAGAAATTTTTCTCTTTTTATAAAGTATATGTTCACAAGGCTATTAAAAAAGATAAATTTGACAACAAGTGTTGTCGAATTTTTTTTTGCAAGGCCACAAAATTTTAATCCACAGCCTGGTCAATATGTCAACTTAGTATTAGACAAGGTTGCTAGGGCTTATTCAATATCAGGTATTCTAGAAGATTCCTTTAGTTTGACGATAGAAATCATTGAAGGAGGTAGATTTACAAGCTTATTATCAAATTTACAAATTGGCGATAACATCAAAATGCTAGGTCCTATAGGTAAATTTACACTTGAAAAGATCCCTATCGATTCGGATCTAATTTTCTTAGCAACTGGAGTTGGTATTGCCCCTATAAAAATCATGATAGAAAGTTTGCTCCCTGAGACAGAAATAAATTTTCATTCACAAAGAATAAGACATTTGTTTCTTTATCATGGACTGAGATTTGTAAAGGACATTTACTATAAGGACTGTTTTGATAAGCTCATGAAAGAGAATAATCACTTTCACTATGAATTATGGTTATCCAAAGGTGAAGAGATATTTGGTAGCTATAATATTGGGCATATACAAGACGGATTAGATAAACTTACATTAAGCAACTTGAAATCTCCTCATTTCTTCATTTGTGGTAGCAAACAAGCTGTAAATGATTTGCAGGAATACTTACTTCAAAAGGGCTATTCTGAGGAAAGTATTCATTTTGAACGCTTCAATTGATATAATTTGTAAATGTCATACAAGATACTGGCAAATCAAGATCCATTTTCTGAAAAAAAAGTTAAAGCAAAGGAGAAATTTGACAATTATCCAGATTCAAAATCAAACGAATTAAATATTTCGAATTTTACCCTTTCTTCAAAATTTCAAGGTCCAGGATGGATGAAGAAAATTGGAGTTTGGCTTGCTTCACAGAAGTTTTGGCCTAAGTACTTTGAATTGAAGATTATGCAATATTTTGAAGGTGTAGCAAATATGGATCAGATTGTAGCTTTGTTTGAAGGATTGGTTTTTGAAGGAAAAGTAGATATTGGTGGAGAGACAAAAACAATACTAGAACATTATCTTGATTTTGCAAAAGTAGTTGACCCTGAGGAATATATACTTTTCCAGAATTTTCTACATACAATTTATTCCGAATTCAAAATAGTTGGATTTGATTCTGCAAATATAGTCTTCCTTGAAAATATCAAAACGAAAAGTGTTTTTTCTGTTGACAAAAGTGATAGAATCTTTTTGAAAAGGGGAGCGATCCTTCTAGCTAGAATTTATAAAGATGGGTATATTTGGAAATTTACCGAAGGTTTTGTTGCAGCTAGATTTGAGAAGTTAGAGGCGGGTCAAAAACTTCTGCGAGGTCAATCATTTAAAAAATATTCACCCCAACTTGATTCATTATATTTGTTTTATAGATTTCAAAATACATTAGACAAAATAGAAGTGATCCAGAGTTTGGAATACGATGAACTTCTCGTAGTTTTTTTTCATAAGTGCAGAGAATTATTGATAAGACTCAATCTTTTTGATTTTGAACTAGAAATATTGGAGGAGAAGTCCATTGAGAAATTTATAGAGAATCTTGAATTAAAATTGAACTTTGAATTACTATCGGCTGAAGATATAGTTTTTTTGAAATTTCTTGCCAAAAGTTTGTTTGTATCTCATCCTGCAAAACAATCTTTTCTGAATACTGAGAGCTTTACGAAGGACTTCATAAACAAGGTTCTAAGAATCTCTGAATATATGAATGATGGTGATGAGAGTAATTTGTTAAACTATTCAAGTGTTCCAAATAAAGTTTCTACATTTGAAGTAGTTGAAGAGTTTGAGAGAATAAACGAAAAGTTTCAAAGTGTGTACAGGTGCTATGATAACTTTGAACAATATTTGGCCACTTTTCAAAAATTATTGCCGATATATGAATTGACATCTGTAAATGTAAATCTAAGGGAGAGAAATAGAAATAGTCTATACTACAAAAAATCTCTAAATAGACTATATAGATTGCTCGAAAAGAAGCATTTTGAAGATATCAGGAAGTTTTTGCTTGGCAATGTAAATATTAAAAACAATTCTAAGAATGCTACTCATCTTAGAGCGGATAAAATGTCAGATATGATTTTGACAAAAGTTTTGATAGTGACTAAATTTGAGGACAATGAAGAGGGTAGATTTCAAAATGGGATTGTTACAAAGTTATTACATACTTTAGAATCAGTTGTAAACTTTGACATTGGTAAACCTTCGTCCAAACAAAATTCGCAAATGTTAGAGTTATTAAGATTGGCCAGTTTAGCTAAGGTTTCAAATAATCAATGTCAGTTATCAACATTTGGAAAACAAGCGTTGTATAGAAGGTTTTCTGAATCAGAATTATTTGAAAGTTTGATGAAATCAGTTTTTTTTGAGCTTGGTTATAAATATGGCATAGAAAAACTTTTTAACTTTTTAACTGATCCTATAAATACACAAATAAAAAATATGTCAAAAAAGGATCTAGGGATTCTGTTAATGCTCAGGTTTGTAGATAAAGATCTGGATGACAATTTGATTTCTGGCAAATTTGGTAATATAATGATTGAAAGTATAAAGAGAAATGTACATGTGGTTTTTCCATCTTCGTTGGTACATACGATAATATCAGGAAAATTATAATTGATTGGTATAGACAAATGGATACTAGTATAGTTAAAAAAACAGCAAAATTAGCAAAATTGAAGCTAACTGAAGATGAATTAGCCAAGTATTCTGTACAATTGTCAAACATTTTTGAATTGTTTGAATCTCTCAAAGATGTAGATACCAAAGGAATAGAGTTTTTGAGCTTTGTAGAAATTAACAATCTAAGAGAAGATATTTCTGAACCATCCCTAACCCAAGAAGAAGCATTGTCAAATGCTAAGAATATTCGAAAAGGTGGATTTGGAGTGCCTTCAGTACTAGGGAAAGCTACTTAATCAACATTTACTGCCTATGAAAATTACAAACAACAAAGGACAAGTATTTATCTTAGCTTATGATCAAGGCATGGAAATTGGGCCATCATGCTTGAATAGCTGGAGTTCAGATATTTATAATATTTTCAAACTTGCACAAGAACAAGGATTCACCGGAATTGCTCTTCAAAAAGGTCCGGCATCACATTATTCTCAAAAATATAAACTTGGTTCAATGCTAAACTTTTCTCCAACTTCGTTAGTGCTTAAGATAAATGGGAAGACAAGAATGTCTGCTACAAATGATGTCAGTTTGGCATATTCCACGATAGAATATGCAGTTAGCATAGGAGCCACAGCGATAGGTTATACTGTATATTGGGGTTCTGAATATGAATCTGACATGGTTAGGGAAGCAGGAATATTGCAAGAAAGCACAAAAGTTGCTGGTCTTGATTTTGTCTTATGGTCATATCCATCCAAAAAAGAGCATGATGAGCTGAGTACAAGTCCAAAAAACATTGCATACCATGCACGATTGGGTCTAGAGATTGGAGCTGATGCAGTAAAGATAAAATATCCACATTTTAGTGAAGATATGAATCAAGATGACAAGTTGTCAATACTTTCAGAAATTGTACAGATTGCAGGCCCTACGAAAGTTATTTTTGCTGGCGGTATAGAAACCAAAGAAGAAGACTTTCTAAATAGAGTTCAATTGTTGAAATCTTCAGGTTCTGCAGGAATGGCTGTAGGTAGAAATATTTGGGCTAGCAAAAACCCATATGAGGTTGCAAAAAGAATGTTTGAGATATGGAAATAAACCTATATTTCCTCTATTTCGTTCATATTGATGTTAAATGAAATTCAAGCCCGAGCCTAGATGTGTAGAAAAAGTTATATATACCAATCAATTAATCATATCCATATGAAGCTAAAAAATAAAATCGCAATTATTACTGGTTCTAGTAAAGGTATTGGCAAATCTACTGCATTACTTTTCGCAAAAGAAGGAGCAAAAGTAGTAGTCAATTATTTTTCCTCTGAAAAAGAAGCATTTTCTGTTGTTGATCAAATCAAGAAAATTGGTTCCGAAGCAATAGCAATCAAATGCGATGTTTCCAAAGAAAACGAAGTCAAAGAAATGATTCAAAAAACAATCGATACTTTTGGAAAAATTGACATCTTAGTAAATAATGCGGGAATTGTTTTTGATGTTCCATTGTTTGAAAAAACTGTTGAGCAATGGAAACAAACCTTAAATGTCAATTTAATTGGAACATTTCTTTGCAGTAAATATGCTTCTGAACAAATGCTGAAAAATGGCAAAGGAAAAATAATTAACATTTCTTCAACAAATGGAATTAATACTCTTAGTCCTGAAGCTGCGGATTATGACGCTTCAAAAGCAGGAATTATTAATTTGACTAAGAATTTGGCAAAAGAACTTGCTCCAAAAATTCAAGTAAATTCCATTGCTCCAGGTTGGGTGGATACCGAGATGAATAAAGATTTGCCAAAGAATTTTGTTGAAGAAGAAACAGAGAAAATCTATATGAAAAGATTTGCCAGACCAGAAGAAATTGCAAAAGCGATTTTATTTTTTGCATCTGATGATGCTAATTATATTACTGGAAGTATTCTAAAAGTTGATGGTGGATATGATTAATCTAAGTGTAGAGACGGCTCGGGCTTGAACTCAAGGGGACGCTGCGCTTTCACTCCACTTCGTTTCGTTCACCCTCATTTAACAAGGGATAAAAGGAAAATTGCGAGCCGAGCAATTTTCCTTTTATCCCTGATGTTATATTATATTGTATTTCTTAACACCTTAAATATCTCGCAAGATATTCCATGATTAATTCAAGTCGATAAATAGATCGATTTGTATTTTTTCTTCTCTGCATAATAAATAACCGTTAATTATTTCATCTATATTAGATTTCGACTCTGTCTCCATCTTTGATGCTTGCATCAATTATACCTTTTGCTATAAAGTTCTCAACTTTTTCCTGCAAGGCCCGAACTAAAGGTCTTGCACCAAATTGTGGAGAATATGATTTTGCAACTAAGGCATCCAAAGTTTGTGGTTTCAGATTTATAGTGATATTTCTATCCTTCAGTCTATCTTCAATTTCTTTGACCTTAAGCTGTCCTATATGTTTCAGTGCATCAATAGTAAGTCCATTGAATATAACGACATTATCAAATCTATTGATGAATTCTGGTCTAAAGCTTTGTTTTAAAACAGGTAATACATAGGACTCGTACAAATTATTGATCATTTGTTCACTTTCTTCTATAGAAGCAGTTTGATATTGATTCATAGATTGTGAAAAATATTGAGTAATAATATCTGAAGCTAGGTTACTTGTTGCGATTATAATTGTGTTTTTAAAGTCGACAGTTCTTCCTTGACCATCTGTAAGTCGTCCATCATCAAGGACTTGTAGAAATACATCAAAGACTTTTGCATTTGCCTTTTCAATTTCATCTAACAATACCAAACTATATGGTCTTTCAAAAACAGGATTGGTAAGCTGGCCACCCTCTTCATAACCGACATAACCAGGGGGTGCTCCAACTAACCTTTGTACAGTATGACTTTCGCTAAATTCGCTCATATCTACCCTAATCATCGCTTTCTCTGTGTCATAAACAATTTTGGTGATAGCTTTGGCCAGCTCGGTCTTACCAACTCCAGACGGACCCAGAAAAAGAAAGCTACCAATTGGTTTTTTGGGATCTTTCAATCCAGCTCTACTTCTGCGTATAACTTCTGCTACTTTATAGACTGCTAAATCTTGTCCTTTTACATGTTCTCTCAGTTGTCCTTCCAAATCCATTAGTTTACTTGCTTCGTCAGCACTCAGTTTTTGAATAGGTATCCCCGTTTTTTCTGATAGTATTTTTCTTACATCGTCAGCAGTGATTATTTTGTCATCTGATTTAGCACTCGAACCTGATTCTTCAGCTGCACATGCTTCATCTAGAAGGTCAATAGCCTTATCTGGCAGAAATTTATCAGTAATGTATCTTTTTGATAATTCAACAGCATTTTGTATTGCTTCATCATTTATTTTCAACTTATGAAAGTTTTCCAATCTCTTCCTTACCTCTTTGCAAATAAGTATAGAGTTTTCTACATTTGGTTCCTCAACTTTGATTACTTCAAATCTTCTAGCAAGTGCTCCATCAGGTTCAATAAACTTCCTATATTCACTCATAGTTGTTGCTCCAATGGTTTTTATCTCACCTCTTGCAAGAGCAGGTTTCAAGATATTTGCAATAATACTAGTTTCACTTTGATTCGAGTCTTGCGTGATAAGATGAATCTCATCAATAAAGAGAATAATGTTTGGATCAAGTTTGACTTCATCCAAAATTGTAGTAAGTACATCGTCGATAACTTGCCGATTCATTGCTGCACTCATCAATAATGATAGGTTCAAACTTAGTACCCTTGCATCAAGAAATGCTGTTGGAATTTCATTTTTGACTACCATTTCAGCGAATGTTTCAACTATAGCTGTCTTCCCGACTCCTGCTTCTCCTACTAGAATAGCATTTGACTTGCTTTCTCTAGATAAAACACGAATCAACTGTGCAATTTCTCTATCTCTTCCAATGGCTTTGTGTAATGGAGTTATCCTTGCTTTTGCTGTTAAATCAGTGGAAAATTTGTTCAGTACTGGAGTTGTAGTATCTTCAGTAAGATTCATGCCTCCTCCAATTCTCGCATTGATAGCATTTTCCAATGCTCGTTGATCAATTTTCAATTTATAAAATATATGTTCTGAGTCAGGATATTCCAGAAAAGCGAGTATGCTGTCCTCAATATTCACAAATTCTCTGCCAAAACGAACAGAAATCATGTAACTTAGTAGTATCAACTTGTGCAAAGAATGTGAAATTTGAACTCTGTAGGTATTTATAGACTTTGTATCAGGCTTTTTCTTTGCAATATTCTGGTCAATCGAAGTGGGTAGCGTTTTTATCTTGTCTATAGTATCTGTTGGCAAATTTATCTCAGTAAAGAGTGTAAAATAGCTTTCCTGGTCAATTATCACTTTCCAAAAATCCCATATAGTTACTTCAAATCTATTTTGAAAGTAAGTAAGCTCAAATGCTTTTTCTAAAGTTTGTAAAAAATCAGTAGAGTACTTATTTGAGATATCAATAGGCATTGAGAAATTATGACAAAATGTGTCTAATAGTTCAATAATTTTTAGCTATTTTCTAGGCTTAAATATTACAAAATATGTATTCTGAAGAATGTATATAATTTTCTCTAGCTAAGCAAATCTCTTCCAGTCATATCATGTGGGACAGGTATTTGAAGAAGATTCAAAATAGTCGGAGAAATATCTGCAAGTCTACCAAATCTAATTTCTCTAGGATTTTCACCGTTTTTTATAAAGATGAATGGGACTGGATTTATTGAATGTTGAGTATCTATATCCCCAGTGACTTTATTTATCATTTCTTCAACATTACCATGATCTGAAGTAATTATCATTGTTCCACCAAGCTTCAAAACTTCAGGATATATCCTGCCTATACACTCATCAACTGTCTCTATAGCTTTGATGCCAGCTTTCAAAACTCCAGTATGTCCAACCATGTCTGGATTTGCAAAGTTGATCAAAATGAAATCATAAGTGTTATTATTTATTCTTTCCAGTACCTCGTCAGTTAGTTCGTGTGCTGACATTTGTGGCTTGTAATCATATGTAGGCACATCTCGAGGAGATGGAACTTCAACCCAGTCTTCTTGAGGATTTGGTTCGTGATTTGCACCGTTAAAAAAGTATGTAACATGAGGAAATTTTTCTGATTCTGCAATATGTAGTTGCTTCAAACCAGCGTCTGAAATAACTTTTGCAAGAGGATTCGGTATATTTTCTTCGATTGAGTGAAAGGCAACTCTATCATTGGATACCAAACCATTGTAAAAGTTGGTCATAGTAGCAAGGTGTAATTGCCCACATATATGTTTTCTTTCAAATTTGTCAAAGTTTGGAAGAACTAGACTCTCAGTTAATTGTATAGCTCTGTCTGATCGAAAATTTAAAAAAATAACTGAATCATTACATTTTATATTTTCAAATTCAGGAAATATCTTTGGAGTGATAAATTCATCGGTAATGTTTGAGGCATAACTTGCATCTATAGCCTCATAAAAATTATCATAGTGTTCTCCTTGCCCCTCGATGATCAAATCATAGGCTACTTTGGTTCTTTCCCAACGGTCATCTCTATCCATAGCATAGTATCTGCCAACGAGGCTCGCTATTTTCCCAATTTTAAACCTGTCACAAGCATCTTGTATTTCTTCAAGTGCCTGCTTTGATGTTTTTGGGCCTGAATCTCTACCATCAGTAAATGCATGTATAAAGACTCTGTTATTTAAATCATTTTTCAATTCAGACCTAGCAAGTACCAGTTTGATAAACGACTTTAGGTGATTTATACTGCTGTGTGTGTACCCAAGTCCAGCAAGACTCAGGATATGCAAATTTGATCCATTGTCAATGCAATTTTTTATCAAATTTTCAAAAACGGGATTTTTGTCAAACTCTCCTTTTACAATTGCATTATCAATTCTAGATAGGTCATTCATTACAATTTTCCCAGCTCCAATGTTTAAGTGGCAGACTTCAGAATTTCCAGGTACTCCAAAAGGTAATCCAACCTCTGTCCCTGAGGCATATAGGTAACCGTGAGGATATCTTGGCCACAAAAAGTCAAGGTTTGGAGTATTTGCAAAATCAACGGCATTTCCAGGGTCAGGGGGTGCTGCTCCCAATCCATCTAAAACACACAAAACTATAGGTTTTGATCTGTTAAAAAATTTCACCTCATTAATTGTACTTTTTTCATGTAAATATATCTACAATTTTGTATAATTTATTGACAATTATCAGCCTAAAGATTTCATTTAACTAATAATTGATATGTCAACTAGAAGAATTAGTAAAATATATTTAAGTATAGTATCAGCAATGTTTGCTGTTGTTTTCATTTATGTAGGTATTTTGCTTTCTCCTAAAAATGATGTCATAGCATCTTCGGAAGTATTGAAACCATTAAATCCTGGTAGTGTTGTCTATAATTGTAGGTTTGGGGTAAATTCTGCTGTTGACTATACCATTTTTAATGGAGCAGGTAACAAGTTTTTGAGAAAAAACTACAATATTGGTTGGGGATTAGGAATTGTAAACGATTTCGCACATATGAATTCTGCACAACTAGCTGGTACTATAGAAGATTTGTCAAAATCAGGAACTAGGTTTGTACTTAGAGTTTGTCCTACTACTGACATTAGAACATGTGATATTTTGGCCCCACTAGCTAGAAATGAATCACAAATATCCAATGCAGCTGAGAAGTATTCAATTAAACTTGCAAAATTAGCAATTGAACTGGAAAATAAAACTAAATCAAACGGATATGATATATCAGTTTGGGCTATAGCTGGTCCAAACGAACCAAATATACCAACAGATATACCTGAAATTGATGCTGGCAAAGTTACCAGATATATGAATTCAGTTATATATCATCTGTCAACACTGCGAGCCTTTCAGTGTGCATTGAATACTTCAGACGATGATATAAATAAGGGCAATTACAACTGTGGCGGATCATTGAGAATAGAAGATTACTACAAATATAGAAAACATATAAATTTGCTAAGCCCCGTGATGTCGCTTGCTGATATTGAATACCTCAATCAAATGAAAGATGCTAATGCAGATTTTGGTGGATTGGTCGGAATTGCAATAAATATGTATGTCTTTGATGCTGAAGGTAATACTATGATACCTCAATTGAGGGATGCTCTTGAGTATGCAAAAGCTAATGATAGAAAGCTATTTTTCCTTGAAACAGGGCTAGATCCTGTCGATAACAAGCCAATTTATTCTGCTGCAACAGATGAATGGGCAAAGAAGTATGAATATGATATGTTGCTCCAACTTATGACAAATCCATATATAGAGGCAGTGCTACTCTTCAATGGTGCTCCTTTGGGTGAATCTAGAATTAGGGGCCAAGAACCTTCTGGGAAAATCTTTGCTCAACTTACTGATCTCGAGAGGTCGGTTTATGATAGAGATCAATACTATGCAAATACTAGGTTAGAGAATGTTTATACAAATGAATATCCAAGAATCAAGGGTAAAATAACAGATTTAGGTCTTGCTGATTTGTCGGATAAAGATCATTGGCGAGCATGTAGATATTACATAGCGATGAACTTACCTCTTGATACGAAGATAGGAGAGAATGAAATTTTGAGCAAAACAGGTGAGGTAAAAGATGCCAATAAGTACTACTCTCTGCGTGTCAGCCCTCTTTCAAGTAACTACTATGGATGCATTTATGGAGATATAGCTGAACCAACTACAGGTATCAATAATGATTGGACATACTGGTATGAATCACAAATGTATGATTTTATGGAAGTTGCAGGTTGTGCCAATAAATACACGTATTCATGTTCAAATGAAAATCTAGCTAAAACAAATATAGAAACTGGCGAATTGTTAAAAACTAGTTCAGGGCAAAGTTCTTTCGTAGAAGTAGAACGCCTGAAATTCAAAGATTTATCACAAGATGTTGTGAATGTTGAAAACTCATCTGAAGATATTTATTTAGGCTATTACGACTTGCCTGATAAAGAATTGAAGTACGGAGACATAGAAATCGGCAATTACTGCAGTGGTAATGAATGTGTTGTTACAACTTTGGTAAATACCCCGATAGATGTTTTGTATTCAGGAAATATAGTTACTACAGCAAGGTTGAATATGCCGATGACTCAATCCTTGGTCAATACAAGTGCTGCGGGTACGGAAGATTTGGATTTCATACAATATGGAAATTATGTGAATCGAATGAATACTGATGAAGCTTTTGACATGACAAGGAAGGTTAATTCCAACATTCAATTATCTACCGGTTCTAGTATTCCATATCAAATTGGTACTGCAGTGGAACTATATGGTTATGATTACTTGGATTATCTTGAAGAATCTGGGGTAGTTTTTGAACCAAATGTAATCTCCGATTCTTTCAAAATAACTAATTATTACAGTGGTTCATTGAGAAATTATTACATTGGACAAAATGGCACTGAATTTAGAGCTACAAACCAAGCTTTAAAATCTTTAAGGGGTTATTATGGTAAATTTTTATTTCCATTTTCATCAATACCAAGTGCCAATGATATAAGTAAGGACAGTATAAACTATGTTGTAAAAGTAAATCAAGATATAAAAAAGAATGTAGTTTCCAAACTCAAAGATTATACATTGGAAGAGATCGCAAAGTTTCAATTGACACCATCTGAAGTAATGAGTGATGAATATGCTATTAGTACTGAACTGGTAGGTAAAAATACCACAACACCTTATGGATATGAAGTAAGTTGCTCGTATCTATTTAAACCATATCAAGGCGGATATAAATACTTGGGAGATCCAACAGCTAAAGTAACATTGCAAAATACCGATGAAAGCAAACCTAATAATGCAAGTACATATAGTTATAATGTAGCATGTGATAACTTTCCATCGACAGTTGTGAGAACAGTCAGAAAAAATAGATTAACTGGAGCTGTAATTGAAACAACAAATTCAACACAAAGAATATCAGTTTTAAATCCGGTTTGTTTGGTGAATTATTGCAGAAAAGATGAGCCTAGAATTGCAGATCCCAGCACAAAACTTAAACAAATCGAAAGGAATGTTTTGACTAGTAGCAATGTCTATAATGATTTTTATACGATTTCTGGCGATTATCCTGCTCCATTTTGGGGCTATACAGAAAGTGCATCTATAAATCAAAACGAACCTCCTCACGGACATTTTCTACTTAGGAGTTGGAGTAGTGCACCTACAATTGATTCGGCAGATGGACTTCTTAGGGTACTGAGAACTGCATGGGAATGGGCAAAAAGGTTGGAATATTCAAACAAATCAAATGCAAATGGATTATCTTATCAAGTTAATTCTGCTGATTCTTTACTGCGACAAAATAGAATATGTATAAATCAAAATGTTCATACTGAGGCAAGTTTGTATATACGGAAATATTCAGTTAGTCAAAGTGAATCTATAAATACTGGGAAAACTTCAGATTCACAATGCGTAAATCCAAACAATGGCTTGCTGTCTGGATATAAAAGACCAGTTATAAGTTCTAATATGGACTATCAGATTACCTCTGCACAATTTCCTTGGCTTGGCACTGTAGCTTTGATAAATCAGCATCTTTCGATGGTGGGATTCAATATGAACTCAAATGAAAATATGTTACTACAGAAATGTTCTTCTACGAATAATTACTTCATGTGTTTGTGTGATAGTAATTCAAATGAAAATATGTACAAGTATGATCAAATGGGTGTGTATTTATGTAGAAATGGTATGTTGACATATAAAGAAATGGTGGATGAAGGTTTTTTGAATGTCAATGTGTCAGATGACAAAAAAAAGGTAGATAATTTGGAATATAATCCATTTAAATGTAATATTAAACCTAGTGCATCTCAAGTACCTGAAATAGAGAATGGTAATATCTCAAGAAATTGTCAGGGCGTTTTTGCAATACCTGAAATTGTAAAGTTGGTTAAAGATACTTCAAGAAATGCATGTATTCCACCTGAGCTTCTTATGGCTATTTGGCAAAATGAATCAAATTGTGCACATCCAGTTGTTTCGGCCACTGGGAATTTCACTGATGATATATTAATGAAAGATAACAATGCTGAATGTATACGAAGGGGTGATTGTGATGTGAGGGGTCCTTTTCAAATCAATTCTAATACTTGGCCAGATGTAGCAGGTACAACTTTATTCTCAAACTGCTTGCAATTAGTCAATTCTAGTAGGTCAGCGAATCAATCTGAAAGGTACTATTTTGGAGATGGAATGTGTGGAAGTACCTTGATTATCAGACAGAAAGCTAGTGCCAGAGGAGTAGAAGGAGATAAATGTACAAACTGGACAAATGGAGATATTTGGAAAGCTGCCGAAGGCTACCTTGGGAGTTGTTCTCCTGATAATCCTACGTATTTCACATATTGCCGTAAGGTTGTTGAAAATTCTGCAAAATTTAAACAGTACTTTATAAATTAATGTCTACAAATTTATCAAATAATTCAATTCAAAACTCAAAGAAGTATTCTATTTTGATATTTGTTTTTGCAATTATCCTATGTGCTTTGTTAATTACTATAAACTTATTAGTATCAAGAAATAAAAAGGTAACAAATAATGGTTCTAATATGACGAATTCAATTACTAGTACAGTTAGCATAGATGATTTGCCTGATCTAAAAAATATATATAATGATGAAGATATGAGTATTTTAATTGATGATAGTCAGAAGATTGTATTTGTCAATTCATTGTATCTTTCTGAATCTGACATTATACTGAAACTTGACGGTTGGCTACTTGATAATAATTATGAATTACCAAAAAATTATAAGAGAGTATATTGTGATGCAAATTGTAATAATTCAATATTTATGGGAGTTGGAGAATCTTCCTCAACGACAAGTATAAACAAAAATTAACATATTTAAACATGAAAAACGATCTAATAATTAATGCAATTAAAGTCAAAACTGAAAAGTATCAAAAAGTATTTTCTGTATCTGATAATTCAGAATTGGGAGAATTTGCTCTTGCAAATGGCTTACAAGTTAATGATGCGTATACTGCTGCTAGAGATGCGTACAAAATCTGGAGTGAAGTTTCTACATATGAAAAGACAGAGCTAATCAAAAGAGTTGCTGAAGAACTTATCTTAAGAAAAGAAGAAATTGCGAAACTTCTTAGTCATGAAGTTGGAAAACCATACGCTTCTGCACTTGATGAAGTTGTTAGATCTGCTGAATTTATTTATACATCTTGTGAGATAGCAAAAAGTATGGAAGGTAGAGTATTGGATTCTGGAATGATGCGAGGATATAAACATAGTCAAAAAGTTTCAATAGTAACAAAAGTTCCTATAGGTGTAGTTCTTTGTATATCACCATTCAATTACCCTATAAACTTATCAGTTTCGAAAATTGTTCCTGCACTTCTTGCAGGAAATACAGTTGTTTTCAAACCAGCAACACAAGGTAGTCTGGTTGCCTATATACTTGCAGAGATATTCTCGAAAAACCTCCCAACAGGTTCTCTGAATTTTATAACTGGGAAGGGCGCTGAAATTGGTGATTTACTAGTACAAAATGAAAATGTGGATATGGTGAACTTTACTGGTTCTACAGAAGTAGGAAAACATATTTATTCTGTTTTAGCAGAAAGTTCTCAACGCAAGGTTGGTTTCAAGACGCCACTAATGGAACTTGGTGGTAAGGATGTAGCGATTGTGACCAAAAAAGCAGATGTTCAGAAATCAGTGCAACAAATAGTAAAGGGAGCATTTAGTTACTCTGGTCAGAGATGTACTGCAGTAAAGAAAGTACTTATACAAGGGGACATATTTGATGTCTTTCTAAGTTTACTACAAATTGAGATGAATAAGTTGAAGGTTGGAAGTCCACTTGATACGAATGTAGTTATAACTCCACTTATTTCAACCTCTGCTGCAAATTATGCAGAGGAACTGTTTCATGACGCAGTATCAAAAGGAATGAATTTTATAAACCCATTTAAAAGAGATAAGAATCTGATTTATCCGAATATTCTATTTTCATCTGCTACCTTTGATGAAAAAAAGATAAAGGAAATTCGCATTTTTGACGAAGAACAATTTGCACCTATATTACCTGTTTTTCAAGTAGAAACAATAGATCAAGCGATAAAGTTAGCTAATCTTTCTGAGTATGGACTTCAAAGCGATGTTTTCACTCAAGATATAAACGAAGCATTCTATATAGCAAATCAACTTGAATCTTCAACGATTCAAATCAACGCAAAATCAGATAGAGGTCCAGATAATTTCCCTTTTGCGGGCACAAAGAATTCAGGAATAGGCGTTCAAGGGATGAAGGATGCAATTGAATCAATGAGTATAGATAAGCAGATAGTTGTGAACTTCTGAGCGAACATTAACTATAAGTATATAAACTTGCGAGAAGCTATTTCAAAGATTCCATAATTTGGTATATTTTAGTCGCATCTTGATATCTATCACCTGATCCAAGTATCACTACATAATAGTCTGTATCATAATGTCTGAGTATCATAACTAAGCACTCTTTTGCTTGCTCAGTAGTTCCAGTTTTCAATCCATATACATTCTCATACTTCAGCATTTCATTCGTATTACGAAATGAAATTACTTTTCCACCCTCACTATAAATCCTGAATTCTTTTACCGTAGAGTATCTTCTGATAATGTCATTTTGATATGCGAACTTGGATAGTTTCATAATGTCTTCAGCGGTAGAGTATGAATTTGGAAGATCAAAGCCTATGGAATCTCCAAATGAACTACTCGTCATATTGAGATCAGATGCTAGCTTGTTCATTTCTTCAACAAAACTAATTCTGTATAGACCTTCTATATTTGTTTCAATTGCTCTAATTGCGTCATTTGAACTAAAAATCAGACTTGCTGCAATTAAATCTGCAAATTTATACTTTTCACCTTTCTGAAACCCTAGAACATTGCCAGTAACCTCATCTGTTTCCTCGGGTATAGTAAAGTAAAGATCTAAATTGTCTTCATATTTTAGTGCAGTAAGTATACTAAGTAACTTTGTGATTGAGGCTACTTGTAACTGTTCATTTATAGATTTATCCAATATCATATCGCCATTTGTACTGCTAATAAGTATGGATTCTGCAGTGAAGTTTTCTAGTTTCAACCTATCTGTAAGCAATGACTTTGAATCAATAGATTCAAAGTGCAATTTAGCTAATGTTTTGATGCTTGTATTTTTCGTAAAAAAATAGTTCGGAATATTTGAAGCAATAGGATGAATACTTTTTATTTCTTCACCTTCAATCATGAACATCATCTCGCTTGCATTTTTACTAATTGGCGTTAAGACTTCTGCATATTTCATACCAACATTGATGGATAGCAAAAATAAGAGTATAGTTAGAAGGGATTTATTTAGAAGGTTTTGTGACAAGACTCGAGATTTATAAGTTATGAAATACTTGCTATTGAACTAATTCATATACTAATATAAAATATAACATATGCGAAGCCTATTGTATCAAAAGATTCAACAAATTTCCGAAGATAAATTCGTCATAAAAGAAAAAGATCAAAGTACATTGTCATTTGAGGCACCTTTGTATCTTGATTTTAGGAAGAGAAGTGAGATATTTCGTAATAGAATTATCGTTCTAGTGTTGGCAAGTTTAGCAATGTTGATATTGGTTTTGATATTTTTGTTGATCTAAATAATCACTTTATTCTTATGTCTTCTTTTTTCACAAAATTATTTATTGTTGGCGGAATTATAATTCTTGCTTTAGCTAGTGCGCTTTATTTTTCAACTGAATATAAGTACCAAGTTACACTTGATAAGCTAAATGCTTTGACTCAAATTGATATTCAAAAGGTTGACATTATCACGGGATTTCAATCATGGTATGAAATTTACAAACAAAGGAACATTCCAAAACGAGAAGTACTGACAATGAATCTTGAACAGAAAATAGGACAGATGCTGTTTGTTGGTATAAATGGTCAAACTTTTTCTAATTCGACTCAAACAATCTTAGATACTTATAATGTTGGAGGTATTTACTTATCCAATAGCAACATTTCAGATCTTGCAACAACTAAAAGGTTCAATGAAGATTTACAAAAAAATTCAAAAATCAAACTTTTTATCTCTACAGACGATGATGGAGGTGCAGTGCGAAAAGTTCCTTGGGATCAGACAAATCATCTTTATGGAGAAGGGTCAACAGGTGTAAGTTACTATTTTCTGGAACGAAACAATACTCCAAAAATTTCTTATGGCTACGGTTTGTCAAAGGGGCAAAGCTTGAACGAAGGTGGATTTAATGTAAATTTTTCTCCAATAACTGAAGGTTTGCTAGGTTCGACAAGCTACTTGAAAATGCAAGGTTGGGATCGTAACTTTGATAAATGGATACCGCTTGCTGAGCAAATAATACTAGGACAAAATGAAAATATAAGCTCGACTATGAAGTATTTTCCAGGTACTGGAACATTCCAACTTGATCCAAATAAATCTTTTCAAATAAGCGAAATGACTTTAGATGAACTCAAAAGTGGTGACTTAAAGCCTTACTTTCAAATTGCAAACAACTCTGATTTTGTTATGACTTCAGCTGCAAAGTATTCAAAAGTTGATGATAACCAAGTTACCTTTTCAAAAAAGTTTGTAACTGATATGTTGAAAAATGAAATCAATTATAGTGGGATAGTAATTTCAAGTAATTTGAGTGCTGAAGTTTTCAAAGATGAAGCAGAGAAATATACAAAAACAGTAATTGCTGGACATGATATGTTATTTCTAACAGATCCTACTCAGATTGAAGTTGCATTTGAGCAAATTAAACTTGGAGTTGAGAATGGAGAAGTTTCAGAAGAAAGGTTGGATAATGCAGTTGAAAGAGTTTTGAGGGTTAAATATAAAAAAGGATTGATAAATTGAAAGTTTCAATGTATTGGTTCATTTTGAACTAATTTCATTACTTTCTTTCCCAAATTTTAGTAAAATAAATTTAGATTGGATGAAATAAAGTCATTAAAAATACAAGTTGAGAATTCCAGTATGCCAGTTGGTTTGAAGGAAAAGGCACTCAAAATGCTTGATAGGCTTTCTCGCATGGCTGATGCTGGTAATTTTTCAACAGAATTTGATATTGTTGAACATTATATCCAAAATATATTACAAATTCCTTTTGGCAATTACACAAAGGATAATTTAGAAATCAATCATTCAATAGATATTCTCAACCATAATCATTTTGGATTAAACGAAATCAAAAATAGAATTGCTGAATATGTAGCTGTTATGAATTTACAAAGTGGAAAGATTAGCCGAGCAAGTGAAGATATGAGTAATCTTGCAGGAAATTCTTCTCACGCACCTATTTTATGTTTTGTTGGAGTTCAAGGTATTGGAAAAACTACCATGGCAAAATCATTAGCTGAAGCCTTGAATAAAAAGTTTGTCAGAATTTCACTCAATGCACTTGGAAATATTGGAAGATTGAAGGGAATGCCAAGATATGTAACAGGAGCAGAACCGGGACAGATCATAAAAGCACTCCAACGAGCTGGAACTATGAATCCAATTATTTTGCTTGATGAAATGGATAAAACTGCTGGAAATGAAGTTGAGAGGTTTGATTATAATGCAGCTTTGATTGAAATTCTTGACCCTGAGCAAAATGGAACTTATATGGACGCTTATATAGATTACCCAATTGACTTGTCAAATGTAATGTTCATAGCAACTGCAAATACACTAGGTACGATTTCTGCTGCTTTACTTGATCGTTTGGAAATAATTCGATTCTCTAGTTATAATGATGCTGAAAAGGCAAATATTGCAGAAAACTACTTGCTTCCAAAGATTCGGAAAGCTACTGGACTAAGTGAAAATCAAATGACTTTTACAAATGATGTTTGGCCACTTATGATAAGGCCGCTTGGATTCGACGCAGGTATAAGGCAGCTTGAAAGAAATTTAACAAATGTTGCTAGGAAAGTTGCAAGAATTATAGTTGAGCAGAAAGTTGATCGTATACAAATTTCTCCACAAAACTTCAGACAGTTTATACCTGAAGATATTGGAGTTTATTCGTAAAACTTATTCAATTTTCATAAGTTTATAGTTTTAATTTTTAATATTATGAACACTAAAAGTATTTTAATAATAATTTTAACTGTATTGCTAATATTATCTTGTTGTTGTAATGTTTTCTTTTTGGTAACAAGTTTAGGATTTAATGCATCATTAGTAAATTCAAAAAACCTATATAAACTTTATAATTCCAACGTTTCAGGATCTCAAGTTGATTCACAAACTATAGAAATGTTGAAATATACTTTAGAAAATTATTATTTGAAAACAAATGAGTTAACTGACAAATATAGTTGTGCTTTGAGAGTTATAGATTACAGTATTGATGAATCTGCAGCAATGAAAGGATTGGAAAAGTACTATTATATAGCTAGTTGTTATGGTTATAAAAAAGACAATCCAAAAGTAAATGGAAGTTCATTTTCAAATACTTTATTTTATGCAGAATACTTAGGAACAAATACATTTGATGTCAAAAAAAATCCACAGAAGATCAAAGAATTTAGTTTTCCAAACACTTATTTAAATTCTACAGATAAAAATATTGCAAGTGATAAAGATAAAGTAATGATACGACAGTCTTTGAAAATAATTGGTAATGAACTTTATGAACAAGCAAAACAAAATGCTTTGAATTCAGTTGTAAATAAATAAGTCTTTCTAATGTCAATTTTCGATAAATTCAAAAAACAAAATATTGAGCCAAGAAGAAATTCTAGATCGGGAAATGTTTTGGCACTTGATATTGGAACCGAGTGGGTAAAAGCATTGGTGTTTTTCAAAGAAAATGGAAGAGTACATACCGTAGGTTATGGTAGATCTCGACAACAAGCTGGTGCGATGAAGGGTGGAATGATTACAAATATACAAAATGTCAAGGAAAATTGTGACTTAGCGATCGCAGAAGCATGCAAAAATCTAGAATCCAAAGAGTATCCAGAAAGTTTGTATTTAGGAATAGCAGGAGAAATAGTTAATGGTGAAGTTGTTTATGCAAACTATGAAAGAGAAATGCCAGAGCAGATCATTACTGAAGAGGAACTTCACGATATTGAGTCCAAGCTAAGAGAGGAGACAAGTGATAGCATAAAAGTCGAAATTGGTAAAAAACATGGTATCTCACATGCAGAAATAGTTGAAGTTTCATCTACTAGGAAAGATTGTTATATAAATGGACTTAGAGTTAGTGATTTAGTTGGTTTCAAAGGAAAAAGTGTTTCATTTAAAATTTTCTTTTCGTTCACACAAGATCAGCATATCCAAAGTATCAGAACGATTGCAGAGTATCTTGGCCTTTCAATAGCCAAAATTACTGTTGTGCCATTTGCAATTGCAAATAACTATTCAGGTTCGGAAAGAGAGCGATTCTCGGGAGTTTTTGCTGATATAGGTGCAGGTACTACTGATGTTGCTATGGTTTCGAATGGTAGCTTTGTTGGAGTAAAAATGTTTGCTTTAGGAGGAAGAGCATTTACACACAGGGTGCAAAAATTATTAAATATTGATTATTTGAAGGCTGAAAAAATAAAAATTAGAATGTCTGAAGATCCAAAAACTGATGTCATAAAACTAAATGATAAGCAAATGATTCAAAGAGCTTTTGAAAAAGATGCTAGGGTTTTAGTTTCTGGGATTCAAGTGTCATTATCTGATATGGATGAAGTAGAAACGTATCCTACGAGAATTTTTCTTTCAGGTGGAGGTGCAAAGTTATCTCAAATTCAAGAAAGTATAAGAACTTTTGCTTGGCTAAACTATTTGCCTTTTGAGAAATTTCCGGAGCCAGAACTTATTTATCCTAGAGATTTGAGAAATTTGGTTGATGAAATGAATCTGCTTACAGATATTGATGATGTAAGTGTTTCTGCAATAGCACTTGAAAGTCTCCTAAATTAAACTTGCAAGTAATAAGTATAGAATTGTGTCAAAGATTTCTAATCAAAACATAACAAAAATTTTTCTAGATGTAGATGATGAGATGACTTTTATCATTGAAAGTATACTGGAGACTAGTAGTGAAAAAGTTCTGCTAGTTGTTCCAAGTGGTTCAGAGGTATTTACAAATATTGTAAGTTTGAGAATCCTTGCAAAGGAAATTCTAAGGCTAAACAAAATTGTCATAATTCAAACAAAAGACAAAGAAGCTGAAAAACTAGGAAAGCAGGTGAGTTTGGTAGTAATACAAGATTCTGGGCAGGCTGATAGTCAAAAGTGGCAAATAGCAGATGATTTGAAAGAAAGTTTTACTCGAAGAATGGATAACACGAAAAGGAAGTTATTATCTTTAAGGCAAATTGCAAGTCAAAATGCTGCCATTGTAGAATCAGAAAAAACTGAAATTTTTGACGTTGATCCTAATGAGAGTGTAGACATTTCTCAAGATAATCTCGAAGAAAGTTTAATCAGCGCTAGTAAAGATGAAGATTATCTAGAGAATCTTAAAGATGCTGATGCAAAAGTTGATTACGAAGAAAATACTTTGAACTTACTAATTGAAAATCAAAATGACGACAAACCTGAAACTCTCGAAGATACTTCATCTGAAAGTGCTAGAAACTCAATAAAAACTGTAAATAGTGATGAAAGTATTCTAATTAGTACTGTTGAGGAATCATTAGAAGATGAAGTACAAAAGCAACCTACATTTGAGGAATTGTACAATACTTATAAAGCTCAGAAAGACAGTGAGACCACCCCAAACACAGCACCAAAATTACGAAGAGGAAAACTGATTATAGATGAGAATTTCATTTTAGTTGCTGGTGGTGATGTTGCTGAATTCGATGAAGTCTCAGGTAAAATTATTGAAGATGGCATAGAGGAAGCTTCAATTCTCCAAAAAAAAAATCCTTCAGAAGATATAATTAATGACATAAATAATCAAAGCGAAATAAATTGGGTTAACCCTAATTTAGATTCAGTAGATCAAGAGATAGGTCCAATATATTCTAAAGTTGAGAGAAACTCTCTAAAACATTTTTTAAGCAAGGTAAAGTTTCCCCACGAGGTAAAGGGTAGAGCTAAAGCTCTAGAGGTAAATATTGCAAAAGGTGTTTCTATAAAGAAAAAACGAGCTAGTATATTTAATGATAGAGTGTACATGAAAGGTATCAAGGGAGAGAAAACTAGTCGTTCAATTCAATCAAATAAATATCTAGGTAAGAGATTAATGGACGTATTATTTCCTAAACTTAAGTTTGTTCTGCAGAATTTACAGAAAAGTATACTTGACTTTTTTGGTAAAGCAGATGGGCTGTTCCGTGGTAAAAAGATAATGATTTTGATGCCGATTATTCTTCTGTTCCCTATTTTGGTTTTGTTGATTTATTCTCTTAGAACAGCTCAAGTTACTATTGAACCGAAACCTATCAAAATTGAGATTATTCAAGATATTGAAGCTAAGACTACAGATCAAAATGGAGGTCTAGCCATTGTACCTGTTGAGATTGAGAAAACATCTTCTGACAATGTTACAATTACAAACAAAGTTGATAATGGTTCTAAAGCTACTGGATTTATCAATATATACAATAAAACACCGAACCCTATAACTTTACCACAAAATTATAAAGTAATTATAACTGCAGGAGGTAAGACACTTGAATATGAGGCTTCAAAAGGTGGAGTAGTTCCTAATGCTACTCAGCAAATCACTGGCACAGTGTATGGTTTACTAGCACAGATACCAATAACTGCTACTGTATCTGGAGAGGATTACAATATAACTGGTACAACTTATACTACAGGCAAAGTTGCTAACTATAGCGCAGACGAACTTGTTGCAAATTTTTCAAACAATATAGCAGGTGGGAAGACAAATATGGTCTTAATTTTTTCGCAAAAAGAAAAAGATGAATTAAATTCAAAGCTATCGAATAAACTTAAAGAAGAAATCAAAAGTGAATTGACAACAAAGACAAAAGATAGCTTTATTCTTCTTTCTCAAGAACCGGAATATACTATAGTTAAAGAAGAATATTCTACACAAATTGGGGCACAAGCAGAGGAAGTTTCAGCTACTGTGACAATCAAAGGGATAGTTAAGGGACTGGATAAGGGGACAATAGAGGCAAAAGCAAAAGAACTATACCAAGTTAAAAAGAAAGAATTGACGGGTAATGGAGTCTCAGAGTATACTCAGGAAATTACTGAAAGGTTTGACTATTCATTCGATAATATCAGGGTAAATGCTGACAATATAATATTCTCTTTGCATATAAACGCCTCAACCTTACCAGAGTTTTCGTCACTTGAACTAAAAAAATCTATATCGGGTAAGAGTCAGAGCGAAGTTATGACTTTGTCAAATGACAAAATGCAGATAGTTTCAGCAACCATCCAACCAAAGTTTCTTCCAAAGTTTTTGCAGAAACTTCCAACAAATTTTGCTAATATAGAGATAATTGTGAAAGAGATAAATTTATAATTTCTTTTAAAGAAAGTGTCTTTGTTAAAAATAGTTTATAAATTGCGAGAAAATTCATTTTAGAGTAAGCTTTGAAAACTGGCAAATATTTTTAATTATTTGTTAGGGATAACTACACGATTTTTGGCTCTGTTTGATAAATTAAAGAAATTATGTAACAAGTAACTGTAGTTCAATAGAACCGTGATGATATTTTTGAAGTAGTTGTAACTGATCAAATTAGAAATGACGTAAGGTATTACCTGGGTTACAATTACAATAATTATAATAATATTTATGTAAGTATGTGTATTTACATTTAGTAAGATTCTTGCAAATATTTATATCTCAAACAAAAGACAAACCTGAAATTTGTGTATAAAGACTTTACAAATGTTTTTGTAAACTGCTAACGATCAAAATAAATGACAACAGTATCATCAACTTCAAATTCATCTGCCATATTATACTTAGTTTTATTGATATTACTTACTTTGCTTGTAGCTATTGGGATAGGATTATTTATGATGTTTGCACGAAGACGAAGAGAAGAACAACAATTGAAAAGAGCTTTGAATAGTGTTTGTTATGAAGTTAGGTTACCAAAAGCGAATGATGTTGATGTACACGCTGCAGAACAGATGTTTGCTGCACTTACATCTATTTCGTCCGTTCCTACGAAGTGGCACGAAAAATTATTCAAAACTCCAAACTATGTTTCTTTTGAGATAGTGGGACTTCCTGAGTCTATAAGATTTTATGTCATAGTTCCCAAAAAAATTTCCCAACTGGTTGAAAAACAAATACATGCAAGCTACCAGGAGGCAGATGTGAAAGAAGTAGATGAATACAATATATTTCATGAAGATTCAGTGGTTGAATATGCAGGCTTGAAGCTTGCTGAAGTTTCGTATAAACCTATAAAGGTATTTTCTGAATTGCATGTGGATACTATGTCAGCTGTAACAACTGCTATGAGTCGGATGAATGAAGGTGAAGGTGTTGCAGTGCAAATTTTGATAACCCCAGCTAGTAAAAAATGGCGAAAGGCAGGGAGATCATTTATCAAATCTGTACGAGATTCAGGCAGTTCCGAAGAGGGAAAGAAGTCAAAACCTAGAGATGATGAATCAGTAGGTAGCGTTGAGAAGAAAACTCTAAAAGTAGGTTTCTTGGTAGATATCAGGGTTGTAGCAGCTTCAAAAACTATTGAAGTCGCAAAAATGCATGTAGAAAATGTACTTGCCTCGTTTGATCCTATGGAACTTCAAGGTTCCAATAGATTCAAAAAGGTTAAATTTAAAAACGAAAAGCAAAAAAAACAATTTGAAGAAGATTTTATTTATAGAAATCCAAGACAAACAACTACTCTAAATACTGAAGAACTAGCAACAGTATTTCACTTTCCAAACAAGAATGTGCAAACACCTTATATACATTGGCTGTTAAGTAAAAGAGCACCTGCATCAGAAGAGGTGCCTTCTGGACCACCAGGTGTTTGGCTTGGAAATTCAATTTTTCGAGGTTCAAAAAAACAAGTTTGGATTGCACCTGATGATAGAAGGAGGCATATGTACATGGTTGGAAAAACTGGAGCTGGGAAATCATATGCTATGCAATCAATGATTATTCAAGATATCAAACAGGGGCACGGCATTGCGTATCTCGATCCTCATGGAGATGCTGCAGAATGGGTACTTGAAAGAATTCCATCTGAGAGGGCTGAAGATGTCATTTATTTCAATCCAGCTGATGTTGAGAGACCATTAGCATTCAATATCGTAGAAGCTTACTCTGAAGATGATAAACATCGTGTTGCAAATTCATTTATCGGTTTGCTTTACAAAATGTTTGACCCAAACAAGCAAGGTATAGTTGGACCTAGACTTGAAAGATCAGTTCGAAATGCATTACTTACAGTTATGTCAAGACCTGGAGGTACATTGGTTGAAGTTGCAAGAATTTTATATGACTATCAATTTTTGAAAAAAATGTACTTGCCATATATTCAAGATCCGCTAGTTAGAGAGTATTGGGAAAAAGAAATTGCTCAAACAAATGAATTTCATAAATCTGAAGTTTTAGGTTACATTATTTCTAAGTTTGATAGATTTATCACGAATAGGATGATGAGAAATATACTCGGTCAATCAGTATCTTCGTTTGACTTTAGAAAAGTAATGGATGAACAGAAAATTTTAATTGTAAATTTATCAAAAGGTTTAGTTGGTGAAGAAAATGCACAATTTTTGGGATTGTTATTGATTCCAAAGATATTGTCTGCTGCTATGAGTAGAGCTGATATGAATGAAAGTGACAGAAAGGATTTTTATCTTTATGTTGATGAGTTTCAAAATTTTGCTTCTGAAGAATTTGCCCAAATATTGTCTGAAGCAAGAAAATATAGATTAAATCTGATTATAGGGAATCAATATATAGCCCAAATTGATGAGAAAATCAAACATGCTGTATTTGGTAATGTTGGTACTATGCTGTCATTCAAAGTTGGAGTTGAAGATGCAAGTTATTTGCAAAATGAATTCGCACCTATATTTTCACAGAACGACTTGATAAACTTAGAAAACTTCAATGCTTATATCAAACTTCTCGTAAACGGTGAATATCCTCCGCCATTTTCAATGAGCACATTCTATGATTCAGTAAAGCCAACAATAATAGCTGGAACAGAGTACCCAGTCAATGAAAGGACATTTAGAAATATCAAAGAGTTGTCAAGACTCAGGTATGGAAGGGATAGAAATGCAGTTGATCAAGAGATACAGGGAAGAGGAAGAATGTAGAACTTATCTACGACAAAACAGATAAAAGTAGATGAAATATTACAGTATTTACAGTCTATCTTAGATGTAGATAAATAATTTGTTAGTTAGATCTAGTCAAGGCGATTACTTGGAAATAGATAATTGTATAAGCTTAAAAAGTTTATAAAACTGATTTACCCGATCCTAGGCTCTAGCACATAATCAGGCAAAAATTCATAAAAATTAGTAACTTCAGCAACTGCATTATTCTTCACATAATCAATTAAATCATTTGCATTCAAAGTATTTGCATTTACAAAATTTTCAAATTCTGCAATTTCAGAATTATTTTTAACTACTAACTTATCATTTTCTAAAATAAATGATCTATTGTTTCTTGCATCAAGATAGGAATCTTTTCCAAATTTCCATTTTGCAACTTGAAGCAAATTTAAACCAATTAACTTGATATTTTTATTAAATTGAACTAAAGATTTTGCATATGCGATACCAACTCGCAGTCCAGTGAAACTTCCAGGACCTGTTGTAACTATGACAAAGTCGAGATTATCAACTTTGAGATTATTTTTGCTGAAAATTGCACTAGTTACTTTTGCTAGGTTCTCGGCAGGTTTTTCAGTTTCGCTAAATTTATGCAAAAAAATATTACCTTCAGTTTCTATAACTAATTCTTCAGGTTGAAATGAACTTTGTATTGCTAAGTAGTTTGACAAGTTAGAATAATAAATATTAAGTTTCTTGTGTATTACACTACATTCTTTGATAAATTAGGCCAAGTGGGTATCTGTATTTTTCAACTATATCAATCGCACTTTGATAATCATTAGGATTATGAATTATACCATTAGAATTTCCTTCATCTACATCAAATAAATTACCTTTTATAAATTCTTCCATTCCATACTTGTTGTAAGTTGGACATGCTTGAATGATGTTTATAAATGCAAAACCATTATTCTTATGCTGATGCTCAATTCCAAGTTTGATAACTTTTCTCATTTGTTCGATATTACTTGAACTAGTTTGAGCAACAAATGTTGCATTCACTGACATAGCAAGTTTCAGAGGATTCAATACTTCTCCAAGTTGACCTTCCGGACTACTATTCATCTTAAATCCATCTGGACTAGTTGCAGAACATTGACCGGTTGTCAGACCATAATCATGATTATCGTGAACTAAAAATGTGATTGGATAATTATGTCGGATAGAATGTATAAAATGATTTATGCCTTCAGAATAAGTTCCTCCGTCTCCACCTGAAGCTAGAACTGTCAAATTTGGTTGAGACAGTTTCAAACCTGTTGCAAGTGGCAAAACTCGTCCATGAAGTCCATGAAATCTATAACCTTTGATCTTGTCGCTCATGTTTCCATTGCAGCCAATATCAAAACAATAGCATAAGTCTTTAGATTCAATTTGCAAATCAACTAGTGCAAGTTTAACAGCTGACATTATGCCATAATTCCCACAACCTCCACACCAAGTAGGTAAGTTTTTTGAATAATAATCACTGATCTTTGACATTTTGATTGAAGTTTATATTTCTACCATTCCAATTATTAATTCTATTAACAATCATTATTCCAGTTTCTTTTTGGATCAAATTTGCGAATTGTCCTTCGTAGTTATTTTCAACAACTATTGCATCCTTATATTTATTTAGAAACCTAATTAATTTTTCAGTCTTGAGTGGCCATAAATACTCAAAGTGTAAAAATTGAGCTGGAATATTCTTGTCATCTAAATTTTGTAAATGAGTTTGCAAATTGCACTTCGTTGAACCCCATGATATATAACTTTGCAAATTGTCCAAATTTGTTTGTGCATCAAAAGTTTGATTTGTGAAAATCTCAGGTTCAGGTAATTCTTGTTTCAAGCTCACCAATTTTCGCATTCTTTTTTCATACATCCTACTTGCTATGTCTGCATCTTCAGTTACATTCCCAAACTCATCATGTTCATCACTATTGATATCATAGTCAAAACTTGAAGTTCCAGGAAGCCATCTTGGAGAAATTCCAGAAGCAGTAAATTCATATCTTTTTTCGCTAAACCTTTTCTCCTCTTCCGGTAGCTTCTCCAAGGAAGTAACATCATCCAAACTTATTAAGTTTCTATCAATTGCAATTTGTTTGAATTTTGTTGGATCTACAGTGAAATTACTTTCAGCAAGAAATTTATCAGTTAAAACTATAACAGGAAGTTGATACTTGTCGGCAAAATTAAAAGCATTTTGAATTTGCTCGTGAGCTGTGTAAGGATCTGAAAGCGACATAACAAGTTTCGGAAATTCTCCATGTCCTCCGTAAATTGCTAAATTCAGATCACCTTGCGCAGTCCAAGTTGGCATACCTGTTGATGGTCCGGGTCTTTGACCTAAAACTACAACAATTGGAGTTTCAGAAATTCCAGCATATGAAATTTGCTCAGTCATCAGATCATATCCACCACCAGAAGTTGCAGTCATTGACCTAACTCCTCCTAATGATGAACCTAAACTCATCGTTATTGCTGATATTTCATCTTCGACTTGACGAGCATATATATCAAACTTTTTCGCATTCTCAGTCAAGTATTTCAAAATATTTGAAGCTGGAGTCATAGGGTAACCAAAGAAAAACTTTAAACCAGCTGAAATTGCACCTAAACATAAAGCTTCATGTCCTGTCATCAAAGCTTTATTAGAATTATTTTCGACTTTATCATTTAATTTTAAGGTTGGAAAATTGAATTTGTTTTCCAAATTATAATTAAACCCAAGTTCAAGTAATTTGAAATTCATCTCAAGTTTTTCTGAGTGATTACCAAGTTCAGTTGAAATTACATCTTTTACTACTTCTAGATCAAGTCCAATTATTTGAGCTATAGTCCCAAGTAAAACTATATTTTTCATAATAATTTCAGCTTGAGCTTCAGCTATAATTTGTTCTGTATTTATATAAATTTGATTTACATTTTTATTTTTGATAATTTGATTTTCAGCTTCAGTTAATTTTTGAGTTGAAACATCGGTTATTAAAATAGCATTTTTTGCAAGTTCATCAAGCTTCCACAATGTTTGAAGTTTATTTAGAACTAAGGAAATATTTACCTTGTCATGAGGTGAAGTGATTTCTTTATCTCCAAACTCAATTTGAAAATTGGCATTGCCTCCCTTGATCAGACTTGGGTATTCTCTATGTGTAAAAACAAAATAACCACTTTTCAGAAGAGAATTTGCCAAAATCATTCCAAGAGTTTCAATTCCTTGTCCAGATTGACCGTGAATTTTTAGAGTAGTTTGTGACATATTATTCTAATTTTTAACAATGACTTTCATATCGACAACTTGAGCATAATTTTCAGAGATCATGATTGGGTTTATATCAACTTCAGAAATTTCTGGATGATCGAAAACCAAATTTTGTAAATGCAAAAGTAAATTTATCAACTTTTCTTTTGCAAAGACTTTTCCTCTAGCTCCATTCAAAACTTTTCCAACTTTAGTTTTATTTATCATTGTTTCAATTTCAAGCAGATCAATTGGTAATATTACTTTAGATAAATCATTGTAAATTTCTGTATATATTCCACCAGTCCCAAAAATCAACATATGTCCAAATCCAAATTTACTTTGATATACTTCACTGTCACCATCTCGCTTCACTCCAACAAATAACTCCAGACTTTTTGGCAGCATTTTTTGTATCAAAATATCAGGATAATAATTATCAAAATTTATAACTAAATTACCTGAATTTTTTTCGTCTAAAAGTTTAATTTTTTGAATTTTGTTTTGCATTTCAACAAACTTACTTTGTAACTCAATTCGATTTGTAGCAATTTCAACTAATTTATTTTCAGTTTTATGAAGTACATCTTTTGAAGTAGCTTTCAGAATAACTGGGAAATCTACTTGATCTATTGACACATTCAATTTATCAACATTATCAAACAAAAAGGTCTTAGGTATTGAGATTTTGTAATCTTCACAAAGTTTCAAAACTTCAGATTCTGATAAAATCCCTTCTGTAAGTTTTACAGTATTCAAATTTGCTTCTGAAGCTAAATTTGGAACATTCAAAATATACTTATTATTACCCCAGTTTTTCAATGCAATCAAAGTATCTATCAAATCATCGTCATATTTGAAATTCATAATTCTATTTTTATAAAATTCATCTCGAGCTTGCTTGATATGAATGCCACCTGCAAAAAGTGGGATTATTAACTTACTTTTAAATTTACTTTTCAAATTTATAATTAATTCTGCAGTTTCTTTTATTTCAGTAGAACTTTGTGGAGTTAGAATTATTATTACATTCTTGATTCCTTGATCATTCAAAATTATTTCCAAACTTTCTTTGTATCTATCAACTTTGGCATCACCAACTATATCAATTGGATTTGCAAAAGAACAGCCTTTGTTCTTCAGAACTTCAGAATTATTCAATTTAGACAAAGTTTTATCACTCAATTTATCTAAATTAAATCCATTATGTGAAAGTAGGTCAGTCAAAATAATTCCCGGACCTCCAGCATTAGTCAAAACTGTAAAGTTTAGGGATTTCTTGTTTGCAACATTATCAATGTTTTGTGATTTATTTTCAAAACTTAAGAAATTATTTAAATTCCAACTCAAAAGAGTTATGACATTTATAAAACTTTCAATATTTGAAATGGTTATAACTCCATATTTCTGAAGTGCAGTTTCTATAATGTCCCAAGGTTTAGCAAGAGAGCCAGTATGCGAACTAACTGCAGATTTTGCCTGTTCTGAACTTCCGGGGTGAATTAGCACTATTGGTTTGATAAGTTTACCATTACGCGAATAATTTTCAATAATTTGTATAAAGTCTAAACCTTTTTCAAAATCTTCTAGATAAAATGCAATAACTTCAGTTTTTTGATCCCGCAAAAGAAATTCTAGTAAGTTATTTTCATTTATCCCAACTTTATTTCCAAGTGAAACAAAATAACTCAAACCTAAACCTCGCTCTTCGCAAACATCCATAAAACTAGTTCCAACTGCACCAGATTGTGAAACAAAGGCAACATTACCTAGTCTTGGTTGAATTGAAGAAAAAGTTGCATTCAAGTTTGAAATGTTATTTATAAAACCTAAACAATTTGGTCCTAAAATATTTAATCCATATTTACTTGCTAGTTCCAAAACTTTATTTTCCAGTTCTATTCCAGCTTTTCCAATTTCTTTGAAACCGGCTGAGATGATAACTACATTTTTGGTCTGAGTTTGACCAATTTCTTCAAGTATTTGTGGAATTGTTTGAGAAGGTGTAACAATAATTGCAAGATCAATTTTTAACCCACCCGTCACGCTTTCCGTGACACCCTCCCTTGTCAGGGAGGCTAGTTCTATTATATTTTTATAACATTTTACATTATGAACACTATCATAGTTCGGATTTATAGGGAAAACTTGACCTTTGAAGTTATTGTGAATTATATTGAAGTATATTTGTGAACCTACTTTTTTGGGATCTTCGGAAACTCCATAAATAGCTATACTTTTTGGATCTAGGAATTGGGCAATATTCACTTTATTTAGTTTATCAAATATCTGAAACTAAATCAGTAAGATTAATGCTTGTTTCAATTGTGTTGCAAACTATTTGACATATTACATTACATTAGTTATAATTGGAATATGATTAACTTAAAACAATTCAAAATAACAAAGTTGTTTAAACTTAGTGATTCTGATGGAGATGAAATGAGGTTTAATTGGAAACCTCAGCGTGACGATAATGATAAAATAAATTTTGACGGAGTCATTTTTCCTAAAAGAGGAACACAGGGAGACATGATACTAACGGGAAATGCAGGTGCAAATATTCCATCTGATAAAGAAGGTGAGTTAGATAATACGCCTAATAAAAAATTGAAGTTAGATTATATGCCTAATAAAGAAGTGGCAGATTATGTACCTCCTCAAGGAGACAAATTGCTGGACATGTTAGGATTACGAATATATTATAGGCTTTTAGGAGACCTGATCTATATCAATGTGACGGAATTAAAAGATGAATAATAAAAATGGATTAGTTCTAGATCCAGATAAGGGGGTATATAACTAAACTAATTTCAGATCCAGATGAGGGAAATGTGATAATAAAAAAATTAGACTAAACTATTTTCTATTTTACAAAATTCCCCAAACTTGCTAAAATCTTTTCACTTTGCGAAAGTAGTTCAATTGGTAGAGCGCTTCCTTGCCAAGGAAGAGGTTGCGGGTTCGAGCCCCGTCTTTCGCTGATTATGTGCTTTCTACTTACCAACTTACCTCTTCTCTTAGAATTTACTTGATCTTTCAGCGTTTCGAACCTAAGATTCTAAAAATGAATTATTAAATTAAAATAATTACTTCATAATTTCCTCAAATTCTTCTGCATTTATGATCTCTCTTTCCAACAAAGCATTTTTCAAGTTTTCAAGTCTATCTTTATTTTCCAATATGATCTTTTCTGCTTCTTTATAACAGTCCTCAATTATCCTATTTACCTCAACATCAATCTCGCTAGCAGTTGCTTCTGAATAATCTTTCGTTGGGAAGTAAGTTCCAGAATCTTCCTCATCAAGTCCATAATTTATCATGCCTAGTTTCGTCATACCAAACTTCTTCACCATTCCACGAGCCAACTTTGTAGCTCTCTCAATATCGTTGCTTGCTCCGGTTGTGATATCACCCATAAAATGTTTTTCAGCAATTTGTCCAGAAAGCAGAACTTTGATTTCAGACAAAATTTTCGTCCTGCTTGTCATTGTTTCATCATCTTCAGGCATGTGCATGGTCATACCTCCACTCATTCCACGACTTACTATAGTTATCTTGTGAATTGGATCGGCCTCAGGAACAAATTTCGTAACTACAGCATGTCCTGCTTCATGATAAGCAACAATGTTTAATTCTTTTTGAGTTCTCCTTCGTTTTCTTGCTGAACCCATAACAACTTTCAATGTAGCTTCTTCAATGTCGTGAGTGTCAATAACTTTTTTACCTGCCTTGGCAGCAGCAATTGCAGATTCATTCAAAGTATTTTCAAGATCAGCACCAGTAAAACCTATCGTTCTTTTTGCAATTTTGCTTAGATCAACATCAGCTGCAAGTGGTTTGTTTTTTGCATGTATTTCGAGAATTTTTGTTCTTCCTTCTTGATCTGGCAAATCTAAAGTTAGTTTTCTATCAAATCTTCCAGGTCGAAGTAGTGCAGGATCAAGTACATCAGGTCTATTTGTTGCTGCGATGACGATTACATTTTGATTCTTCTCAAAGCCATCCATTTCAACTAAAATTTGATTTAATGTTTGCTCGGTTGCATTTGAATTTATATTTGTTCCTCTTCTTTTTCCCACTGCATCTATTTCATCTATAAAAATTAGACTTGGTTGCAGTTTCTTTGCTTTGTCAAACAAATCTCTAACTCTAGATGCTCCTGCTCCAACAAGCATTTCCTCAAACTCTGAACCTGAAGTTGCAAAAAATGGAACTCCAGCTTCACCTGCAATTGCTCTAGCTAAAAGTGTTTTACCAGTTCCGGGCGCTCCTACCATCAAGATACCTTTTGGAATTCTTGCTCCCATATCTTGGAATCTTTTCGGATCTTTCAGAAATAGTACAATTTCATTCAATTCTTCCTTTGCTTCTTCAATGCCAGCAACATCTGCAAGTGTAATGTCTTGCTTTTTGCCTATAGATATCTTTGCTTTGCTCTCACCAAATCCAAAAATCTTTGAACCTTGATCATTCATGCTTTTCAATAACTTCCATATCAATACACCCATACCAAGTAAGAGTAACCCTTGAATGCCATAACCAATTATGTCTTCTGCTGGTATCCCTTGAGTGCATTCTTTATAGCTAATTTTTGTTGAATCTATCTTTAGCTCTGATTGTTGATCAAAAAATAGACTAACTGGATTTACAGATATGTTGGTTTTTAGTTCCTTGTCATCGTTAAGTCTTACGGTAAGATTTTTGTTGCAGTACTCTATACTTTTTACATTGCCATTTTTGATCTCAGTACTTATCTTTTGAAAATCAATTTGCTTGGATTCTTCGATTTTTGAACTTATTGAAGATATCAAACTACTTAATAATAAAAACGCCAATATGCCTATTATTATCAAATTCATGCCTGATAATTTACGAAAAATTCTGGGTTTATTAACCTGTGATTTATCGGCACTGCTTTGATTTTGATTGTTTATATTTGCTGCATTATCAAAGGGAAAATTATTTTGTTCTTGTGGGTTGGTTTCGTTCATGTATATCGCTTTATATTATTTGTTAAATTTTTAACCAAGGCTCGGATTGTCCGAAAATTTGGACTTGTAAAGCTGCATAGCTTTTTCAATTGTCTTGACTGCATCTTCGACATTGCCCCATGATTTGATTTCGGTTTTGCCTTCTTTGCCTTTTACTTTTAGTTGTATGGTTTTGTAATTGTTCCAGTAAAAATCAATAACTTCTTTTTGTGCAAAATTTAAGTCTCCGATATTTGAAATGCCTTTGTATCTATAATCATCATTTGGCACTACCAAGACTTTGTCATCTACTTCTCCAGTATCTTCAAAATGAAGTATTCCTATGACTCTTCCTTCTACTAGGGAGCCTGAGTGAAATGGCTCACCATCATTCAAAATCATTACATCAAGCAAATCATCATCCTCATCATATGTTTGAGGTATAAGGCCATAGTCACTTGGATAAGGCATATTGCTATACATAACTCTATCAAGTTTCAATATTCCGCTATCTTTTTGAATTTCATATTTATTGAGACTTCCTTTTTGAATTTCTACGATACAGTTTATGATATGATTATCAATATCAGAGAAAGTTTGTAATAAATGTTGGGGATGATTGTAGTTTACCATTGTTAAAAGATTATTTTGATGATTAGAATAATTAGAGCTATATAGATAATGAAAATCTATCTACAGTCGAAAGATTATATCAGAGATTTTTCAAATTTATACGATATTTGAGGTTTTGCTCATTTGCTAGATTACAAATTATAGTTTTCGCTTCCAATATTCTCATTTATTGATTACAATACGAGGTTAAAAACTTTAGTAAAGATAAAATTTATGAAACAAATTGACATTGTATGTACAATAGGCCCTTCTTCTTGGGATCCTAATATTCTTGAAGCTATGATGAAAAACGGCATGACCGTAGCTCGTTTTAATGGCGCTTTTATTGATCTTCCAGAGATGGATAGGGTCGGCAACCTTATCAGGAGGATAGCAAAAGAAAATAACTTTAAAGTTAGATTATTGCTAGATATCAAAGGACATGAGTTGAGATTGAATAAATTTCATGAAGAATATGCAGTGAACAAGGGAGATACCTTTTTGATTGGATCAAAATCTGATCACAAAGTGTTTCCTGTTACTTATCCTGATTTATACAAAGTTATAAAACCGGGAAGGGTTATAAAAATTAATAAAGGTGCAGTGGCATTACAGGTTCAATCTATAGATTATATAGAAGGAATAATAATTACCGAGGTTATAAGTCGTGGAATAATCAAAGGTGGAAAGGGAATGAATGTACCAAGTACATATTTGGAAAATTTACCTATAACTGACATCGATTTAGAGCAAATATCATATGCTATAGATAACGATTGGGAGATAATTGCAGGAAGTTTTATAAGAAATTCTACAGATGTTCAAGTAATAAAAAACAGTATTGAAGAACTCAAAAATCAACAAAATAAAGGAAGTTATAATTATCAATTTATAGCCAAAATTGAAGATCAATTTGGAATTTCAAATTTGGAGGAGATATTGGACAATGTTGACGGGGTAATGATTGCTAGAGGCGATATGTCAGCAGAAATTGGTTATGAAAGAATTCCAGCAGTTCAAATAGATATGCTAGATCAAATTCAGTCAAAGAGTAGGTATTCTATAGTTGCAACCGAGATGTTGGAATCTATGCTTGAAGACCATTTGCCAAGTAATGCTGATGTTGCAGATATTGTTCTTGCAATTAAGCAGGGTGCAGATGCTATAATGCTCTCAGGAGAAACAGCATTTGGAAATTTTCCTGTAGAATGTGTTGAGGTAATGTCAAAGCTTATATATGAATACTCAAATTAGCGAGTAACTGGGCTGTTTTTCTATATGACATAGTGATTTCTATTTCTCACATTCTAAAATAGCTTATTTTGTTTTTTTATTTATATAATTTTATCTAGTATAGACAATATCTAGAGTATCTAAAAAATATGCCAGAAAATACAATTCCCCAAGTCAATCAACCTGCACAAGTACAAAGTGTTCCGTTGCCAACTCAGCCGCAAGTAGTAGAGTCTGTACAACCAAAAAAGAATAGTACCAAGAAGGTAGTTGGTATAGTTGCATTGGTAACTACATGCTTGTGTTGCTGTGCCTGTGTAATTGGGATGTTCGCCGTAGCATCTACACCGTCTTTCAAGGTAAATTTTAAAGAAGGATTCGAAGAAGGTTTGAAAGAAAAGGGGCTTACATTAGAAGAGTACTGCAGTCAGAAGGATGTACCGTTTAGATCTAGTGTCTGCGATAAATAAGGTTAAAAACGAAAATTATTTTTGCATTTATTTTGGTTTGGAAACGTAGCCAAGTAGTAAGGCAGCGGTCTGCAAAACCGCCATGCGCGGGTGCGAATCCCGCCGTTTCCTGATGAATCGTGCCCGGGTGGTGGAATGGTAGACACGAAGGACTTAAAATCCTTTGGCGAAAGCCGTGAGGGTTCGAGCCCCTCCCCGGGTAGAGATATCCTACCTGCCCATTTGTTTCCATATAATTTCAGTTTGAGATCCATTTAATAGTAGAAAATTTTCTAATGGATGAAATCCTGTTGATTTCTTATTCCAACATATTGATTGATATGCTTGTTCAGCTAGACCCGGGTCTGGAGGTAAATTCGAACCCTGAAATTCGAAGTACCCTAAATATATACAGCCTAGAAAAGAAGGGTCTTTTGGTGGTTTTGTATATACTTTCCCTTTTAGAATCAGTAAGTCGTTTGGTCCATACAAAGCTTGAATTAAAGTTCTTTGTCAGGCTATCTAGTAGAAATACAACCTATCACCCCACTTCAATTATGCAATATATCTGTCCGAAAAGTATAAAGTTGCATAGCTTTACCTTCTTTGATATGATTTTTTGAAGATTATTCCTAATATTAGGAAATTCTACTTATCTATTTGTCATACAAATTCTATGCTATCTTTACCAATTCAAAAAGTTCAACTTGAAAATGGGGATTTTCACATTGGAGAATTTACGAAAAATGATCTACAGGGACAACTTACTATCTTATACTTTTATCCAAAAGATGATACGCCTGGTTGCACGATTGAAGGTTGTGGTTTTCGAGATCTAAATGAATCAATTGATAAAACAAAAATAGCAATTATTGGAGTTAGTAGAGATGACATAAACTCACACAAAAAGTTTATATTTAAACATAACTTAAACTTTACTTTAGTTGCAGATATTCACTTAGAACTTGCAAAAGAATTTGGAGTTATGAAAGAGAAGTCAATGTTTGGTAAAAAGTTTCTGACCAATGAAAGATCAACCTTTGTGATTGATAATGAAGGGAAAGTCATGCAGGAATTTCGAAATGTCAATCCAATTCTACATCTTAAAGAACTGAAAGACTATCTTGCAAAGACTAATTTGATAGTTTAGTATTAATTATAAATACAGCCTCATTAGTTTTAAATGCATATATTATAGTGGTTGCTGCAAACTATTTAGTTACTAAAAAATAATTCCGCTTTCATAAATTTTTATAAATTTATTACTTGCGGAAAATTAAAATTTCGATGCATCGATATAATTTTTGAAGTTCAAAAACTATCTTATCTTACTGCATCTTTCAATGTTCGTCCAGCCTTAAAGGCAGGAACCTTTCTTGCAGGGATCTTCAAAGAAGCACCTGTTTGTGGATTTCTTCCCTCTCTTGCCTCTCGTTTTCGGACTACAAAACTACCGAAACCAGTAAAGACAACAGAGTCACCTTTTTTGAGGGTTTTTTGGACGAGATCCAAAACTGCATTTAGAGCATCATCAGCCATTTTTTGAGAAACTCCCAATTCTGCTGACAAAGCTTTTACGAATTGTCCTTTGTTCATAGTATTTTTCTCCTATTTGAAAATTATTCTAGAGGTAATAAGTGGTGTACTTTTAACTTTAGAATTAAACTAGTTATATGACTTTTTTGACATAAAGTCAAGTAAAATAAGGCATTTGTCAAGTTGAAGACCTTTAATGTATCACTTTATGTAGCTTTTGTATAATTTGTAAGAGCTGAAATTAAATTTTTAAGATCTTCTGATATATTTTTTCTTGATAAATGTGAAAAACAGAAATGAGTTTGCAAATTTGAATTTGTGATTTTGTTCATTATCAAGTATGCACTTCTGTTACACCGACCATTAGAATAACTTTTAAAAACATAAAAATCATTAAGTTTAATTTGGTTTATATCTAAATTACTTTTGTAAAAATCTGCAGAATTATTTAAGATTTTTCTTTTTCCATATTTGTTGATATAAGTTAAATCTAACCTACTTTTCAATGCTTTTTTATTATGATCAGCAATTCCTAAAACTATATCATATTTAGAAATCTTCTCTAAAAGCAATTCAAGAGATCTATTTGAGGAAATGAAACATTTGTCAAAAGATTCACTTTCAAGATTATGAAGTAATTTCGAAGATAATTTTTGATATGCAAAGAAAGTATAAACTAAAATTTTCATTTTATAAATTTATCTTATAATCCCAATTTATCAAATTTATAACTTCGGGGTCATGAGTTACTACGATTATTGCTCCTTCGAAATTTTTTATAGCATTCAAAACTCCAGTTTTATTTCTAGAATCTAGATGATTTGTAGGTTCATCGAGCAAGAGCAAATTTGGTTCAAGAAGAAGCAACTTCGCAAACCTTAACTTGATCTTTTCACCTTCAGATAAATCTGCAATTCCTCTTTTTGTGTAGGAACTATCAAACTCCAAAAGTTTGATTTGTTCTAATACTTGTTCAGCAGTTATATTGTGAACAGTTTCAAGTTCTTTGAATGTATCATGATTTTGGTGAAGAACAAATTTGACAAATTCTTCAAAAACAGTGTTTTTATAGTTTAAATCGTCAAAATTATCTTGTTTGAAATATGCTAGATTCAATTTTTCACCTCTTGTAATTTTTCCTTCAAAATCACGCTCAATCCCTGCAAGTATTTTGAGCAAAGTAGTTTTTCCTGATCCATTGGGACCGATTACCAAAATCTTTTCTTTGGGTTCTATTTGAAAGTCAAGATTGTTCAACACTTTTCTTTTGGTATATGACTTGGATAAGTTGTCAATGACCATAAGTGGTTCGTTATTTTCAAAAGGTGCATAAGCAAATTCCAAGAGAAGATCTTGTTTGTCTTTAGGGAGTTTAGGTAGTTCTTTATTGAGAAGTCTACGAACACGATTTTTGTAGACCTTGTTTTGGTGTATAAATTTGTACTTTTTTCGAAATACTTTGACGGGATCAGCTTTCCCAATCTTTTTGTTTTCAGTAAATTTATCTTGTCGCCTTCTATCATTTTCCCTATACTTTTCGATTTTTTTCATTACAAGTCGAAATCTTTCTTCAGTTTCTTCCTCTTTTTCCCTTTTTGAATACCAGAACTTCTCAAAGTTTCCTTTATATATTTCTATTTGATTGTTTTTCAAGTACCAAATTTTCGAAGCTGCAAGCTTCAAGAAAGTTTCATCGTGTGAAGCTAAAATTTTCACTCCATATAAATTCTTGATTATATGTGCCAAAATCCTTATTGATTTCTCATCAAGATGATTTGTAGGCTCATCAAATAAATATACATTTGCCCCTAAATTAATAATTTTTGTCAGATAAATTTTCGCTCTTTCGCCTGAAGAGAAATTATTTGAGTTTAGATTTATCCCATCTACCAACTCTGTATGCTTATAATTTGTAATATTGGCAACGACCTCATTCAATATTTCTTGGAAGTTTTTCAAATCATTCTGTTCGAAGTAGGCTATATTTGATGATTGGAGATACTCAATCTTTCCAAGTGTTGGAGTTTGAATGCCGGCAAAAATATCAAGAAAAGTAGTTTTCCCACTACCATTCTCACCATAAATACCGATAGTCTCTCCGTTACTTATGAATGTATTGAAATTGTCGAAAAGTACTAACTTGCCAAATTGTTTTTTAAGCTTTGAGATTTTAACTTCCATATGGAAACTTTATTACTTTGATTGCATCATCAATATATTTTAGTAATTACCAATTTGTTCAAAAGTTTCAACCAATTTATCTGCATCGTAAATTTCAATAATTATTTTATTAAAGTTCGTTGTGTTGGGAATTGATAGCTTGTTTACTTTCTGAACTTTTTCTAAATTTTCAAATAATAACTCTTCATCATAAAAAACTTTGATTTTGATATTTAACTTGTCACTGATTGGCTTATCATTTTGAAATACTGCAACAAAAATGTTTTTCTTTTCTTCTATAGTCATCACATCTATGTCAAATACCCAAGAATTATCTGCCAAAGTCCTGTTGTCAAAAATACTTTTCTTTAGCACATAACCATCAGTTAAAGAAAAACTACCAATTATTAGTACAAGCAAGAATGTAGCTATCTTTTTGCCCATGAAACCATAACTATATTTATTATGTTCGGATTTTCTGAACATAAAGTACAAACTTAAAAAGCCAGTTATGGCAACTGTTACAAGGATAATTAGCGATGTGGACATATGTTAAATTTGAATAACACAATAAACCTATTCAATTTCTATATATTTATGATTATTTCGTCTATAGTATTCAATCCATTCAGAATCTTCAGTTTCAACTAAATTTATATAATCTCCATTTTCAAATGCACCAGCTTTTTGATTTTTAATTTTTCGTTCATTTTCTAATTCATCATCGGAGATATCAATTTCTCTTTGAATAGCTTTAATTACTTCAACTATATCTGCAAGCTCTGTCATTAAATCTGCTTTTTCTAATTTACATTCAACTAACTCTTTAGTTTCTTCGGATAATTTTTTTACTAATTCTTCGAGAAACTCTTTCTTTGATAGTTTTCTTAATTCAACTTTTCCCTTCTTAGATTCAATATTACTGCAATTTTATCTCTTACTAATTTGTTGAATCTAAATTTCGCCATATAGTTTAATGGTATTATTAGTATTTTATTCCCTACCAGTTGAAGAACTTATTCTAAACTCTCGAATAATCGTAACTTTCACTCCTCCTGGATACTTACCACTGTCTGATATTTCGTCAGAAATGTCTTTTGCCAAAATTATACACTGGTTGTCATCAAGCTTATCGGATTGAACAAGTACTCTAACTTCTCTACCGGCGTAAATTGCATAAGCATCTTTCACCCCATCATATGAGTTTGCTACATCCTCGATTACTTTTATTCTAGCTATATATTCTTCATATGTTTCTCTTCTAGCTCCAGATCTACTGCCTGAAATCTTGTCGGCTAGTTTGACGATTTCAGCTTCTATATATTCACTTGCTATATCATCATGATGTGCCTCAATTGCATTTATTACTTTTTCTCCGAGATTATACTTTCTTGCATATTCCCCTGATATATGATGATGTTGCCTATTATCCTGCCCTAAAGAATCAGTAATCACGACTTTGCCTAAATCATGAAGTAAGCATGCAAGTTTTACTGCTTGTACATCTGCTTTTAGTTCAGTTGCAATTGATTCTCCTATTTGAACCATCTCCAGTACATGTTTGGCAAGATTTTGTCCGTAGCTAAATCTGTATTTGAACTTGCCTATCAATTTCACAAGTTCATCAGGAAGATCTGTGAAGCCAGATTTGAAAGCTAATTCTTCGCCTTCCTTTTTGATTATCTTAAGTAAGTCGGATTTCACTTTGTCTACAGTTTCTTCTATCGTACCAGGATGCATTCTTCCGTCTTTCAAAAGTCTAGCTATAGAGATAGCAGCAACTTCTCTTCGAATAGGATCAAAACATGAGATAGTTATAGTTGGGGAATCTTCATCAATCATTATCTCAGTTCCAGTTAATTTTTCTAGAGTTTTGATGTTTCTTCCTTCTTTACCAATGATCTTACCCTTCTGTTCTTCAGTCTCCAATCGAAATCTAGATATAGCTACATCTGCTATATAATCAGTTGCACCTTGAACCATAGCATCCATAAGTATAGATTTGGCCCTCTCTTCGGATTCAAGCTCAACCAATTTAGATTGTTGCTTGATTCTCTTTGCAGTCCAGTTAGTTAATTCATCCTCAATTTTTGTTTGGACTAACTTCGTTGCTTCATCTCTAGTTAAAGATGCTATTTGCAATAACTCATCTTCAACTTTTCTAAATTGTGACTTTAGTTCTTCTCCTTTTTCATCAAGAGTTTTTTCTTGCTCATCAAGTTTAGAAAATCTGTCATCAAGGTTTTTGTTTCTCTGTAATAATGCTTGTTCTCTTTGATCAAGTCTTTTTTCTTGTTCTATAAGTTCGTTCTTCTCCTTATCTATACGGGATTTCTCGTGAGACAAAATTTCATTTGTTCTTTTTTCAATGTCTTGAGATTCTAGTTTTGCCTTTTGTATAATTTCTTTGGCTTTTGAACTAGCAAGTTGAATGGCTTCTTCTTCATTAGTTAATTTCCTTTTGATGTCTGAAAGTTCCCTTTGTAAATCCTGGTTGATGAGTATAAGATTTGCTTTAGAAGTTTCTACTTCTTGTAAATTTTGAAGCAAAGTACTTGTTTGTTCTCCTTGCTCAGACTTCAACTTAGAAAGCTCGAGAAACTTTTCCTCTGCATCCTTTAGGAGCCTATTTTGAGAAGTGCTTTTCCAAAAGAAAAATAGTGCGATTGAAATAGAAGCTATAGAAAACAATGCACTAATAATATTTATAATATCCATAATGAAATTATCAATAATCTTTCTGCAATCTTAGAAGACACTTTCAATCAGAATCAGGAAATCTAATGTCCGACTATAATTGAATTTCCAAACTTTTAGTATCAAATCAACACTAGTCGATTTGCAAATTTACCAAATTTCCAATTTATCCAAAGCAAGCCTCAATGTTTCTCAATATATACTGTCAACAAAGAGTCATCAAATCAAGAGCTAGATATTTCCAATAAATATTTAATGATAATTGCAGAAAAAATTATTCAACATTTTGATTATAGCATAATACTAGATGAGATTTGATATAATTATTAAATGCTGAGTAACATATTGACCAAAATTATAGAAACTATCCATGAACTCTACAAGAGCGATATTGCTTCTGAATTTGATACATCAAAAGTTAAGGTCGAGTATTCCAAGTTTGGAAATGTAGACTTAAGTACAAATATCTCATTTATTATTGCTCCGCTTTTGAAGAAATCTTCACAAGATATTGCGTCTGAATTATCTCTGATTTTGCAAGATAAAATTCAATTTGCTCAAGTTGTAGCTACAAACGGTTATATAAATTTCAAACTAAATGATTTGGGACTAACTCAAATATTGAATGGGCAAATTGACGCCATTAAAAAAGTCAATAGTTCCACAAATCAAAATGGCGAGATTATGGTTGAATTTGGTCAACCAAATACACACAAGGCCTTTCACATTGGGCATTTAAAATCAGCTATTACTGGGTTAAGTTTGTCAAATTTGATAGAAAGTCTGGGATACAAGGTCATACGAACGAATTATTTTGGGGATGTAGGTTTGCAAGTTGCAAAATGCATCTTTGGAGCAAGTATTTTTCTTGCAAATATTGACTATCTGAAAGCTATAGATTCAACAGGTCAAATAAGCTCAATTAAGTTGCTTGATGAAGGAAAACTCGATGAAGAGATTGAAACTGAAAACTTTGATTATTATGAAGTCAAGATACCAGAAGTTTCTACATTAAGTGAAGAAGATATTAGTCTAAAGGATATATCAAGTTATCAGGAAGCTGTTTTACTAATCGAACAAATGGATTTGAAAGCAAAGTCAAAGTTGGTTGATAAATTTTATACATTTGGTGCAAAAGCATACAAAGAAAACCCAAGCTTGGTTTCATTTATTAAAAATATCAATAAATTGGTTTATGATAAAACTTCTGACCAAGTCAACTTTTTATATGAAACTACAAGGAAATGGTCTGTTGAACATCAGATGGATGCTTTTGAAAGCCTTGGCATTCATTACGATAGACAATATCCTGAATCTGAAGTATGGAAAATAGGTGAAACAGCTGTGAAAGATAGTGTAGGCAAAGTATTTGTCATTGATGAGGAAAATGGAGGGTCAGTAATATTGAATAAGGAACTATTATCAAAGTCAGAGAAAAAACAAGTAAAGACTTTTGTTTATATAACGAGAGATGGTTTACCAACATATTCGGCGAAGGATGTAGGTTTGGTCAAATTGAAACTACAAGAATATCCAGATTTAGAAAAAATAATTATTACAACTTCAATTGAGCAAGCTGATTATTTCAAAAACCTATTTAAATCACTTGAATTACTTGGTCTGAATACTGATCAGAAGTTATTGCAACATATCCCATTTGGTTGGTTACTTAGAAACAATAAGAAACAAAGTTCAAGAATGGGAGATAGTATAAAAGGACTTGATGTTTTGGCTGAAGTTATCGAGAATGTGAAGTCCAAGATGAAGTTTGAAGATAATGATATTGCAACGAAAATTGCTCTTGCGAGTTTGAAGTTTCTGATTTTATCACATGAAATTCATACTGATATAAACTATGATCCTGAGGAATTCACTTCACTTACTGGATTTTCTGGAGTTTATGTAATGTATGCATATGTAAGAAGTTTATCGATATTGAATTCAATTACAGATACAAAGCTGGTTACTCAAAGCCCTAATACTTCACAGTACTCATTTAGTGCTTCAGAAAGTGAACTTGTTGTCAAACTGTCAGAATTTGAAAATGTAGCTAGAGTTGCTGGGGAAAAATTACAACCACATTTAGTTTGCCACTACCTATATGATCTTGCCACGCTTTTCAACAAATTTTATTCCGAGAATCAGGTCTTGGTAGATGATATGGATATAAAAAATGTCAGATTGCAAATTGTTTCATTGACAAATCAACTTCTTGAAAAAGGAATGTGGTTACTTGGGATTGAGGTTGTTGAAAGGATGTAAAATCAGAATATTAATTAAGAACAAAAAGTATATCTAATTCCAAAAAATACTAACACTATTTAATAAATACAAATACTTCGCAAAATATTCCTTATTTATTCTGAACCAACTCAATTCTATACTTTCAGTATAGCTTGTTGATTCAATTTCAAAAATACTTGTGTAGTCGTAAATATATCTTTCTCGCAATAAACTTTTATTCTCTCAAGATCTCTATCTTCCCAAAATACTTTACTAACTTGAGCACCATTTATATCATCCTTTGGAGTCGGTATATCAAAAACTGCAGCAAGCAGATCAAGGCTTGTGAAAGCTTTGACATCGCCAAACTGCCACATCTCCTGGGTATCAAGAATGAACTTGATATCCCAAGGTTTTTTCCCAGCAATATCAAGTATTGGAGAAAGTGGTAATCCAAGTATTAGCATTCGTCTTGCGATATATGGAATGTCAAATTCTTTGCCATTATGAGTACATATTTTTCTGATACTTCCAAGTTGGTCACTTTCAAAAAACTTATTTAGCATGTCACTAAATTCTTCAAGAAGTTTTTTTTCATCTTCGCCATAAAACGATTTAGTTTTGAACTCTAGTTCATCATTTTCCGAATTTCTAGTTATATATCCAGTAGATATGCAAACTATTTTGCCAAACTCTGCTTGTATTGCAGCTTTCTCTTCGAAAATTTTGGCTTCGCTAACTTTTTTCGCATAATCCTTTCTAAACTTGAAAGATTTTTTGCCCCAAAGTTTTTGCATTCTTTCATCAAGTTCCTCAAGTGTATGTGCACCTGATACTGTTTCGATATCTAGGAATATGACTTTATCTATTATCTGGTCAAGTTTGTACATTTTGGAAATAGTTTAATTTTGTTAAAATATCTTCTATTATTATAAGCCTTTATAAATTGTAAATACAATAGATACCAAATCCTGATTTAATTCTTTATTCTATTTGCACTTTCTAGCTTACATCAGTTAAAGTATGCTCATTACTATATTTACTTCATTTGGTTCCCTTGGTATTTCATAAAAATAGCCTGGGTGAACAAAGATTTTCTTCTCATCGAGAAGTTTCAATACATAATCTTCTTCTTTGACCCGAGTGTTACTTATATTCAATACTCTGTGTATGCCTGAATTTGCATCCAAAATCTTTATACTTTCGTTACTATCCAACTTCAGATCTTGTATTTGCAGGCTTGTATTAGCCTTTTTTATATACCCATGATTATGCAAAGATTGAGACTTTGATAAAATACTTTCGACCATATCACGCTGGAAAGTCAATGATTCCGAAGAATTTATCAAATTCGTTATTATATCCTGTGCTAGGTAATTCGCATTGAGAAAAGTATCTAAGTATATTTCAAATGCTTCTTTGTCTATTTGGGATAAATTTACTCCCACAAACCAAGCTATTTTTAAGTCGGGCAAAGCAAACATTTTTGAAATGCCATTTAGAAAAAAGACTTTCAAATTTGGATAATTGCTACTAAGCACATCATCATACAAAGTAGGATTTCGTCCCGTTGACAAAAATTTCTCTTGAAATATAGAGAATACCTCATCTACAATGACAATTAAATTGTTTTCTACCGCGATTTTACATACATCATCAAAAGTCTTCTTTTCTAAATTACTTCCGGTTGGATTATTTGGACTTATGATAACCAAAAATCTTGAACCATCTTTAATCTGTTTGACTAGGCTATCTATGTCAACGGTCCACCCATTCTCATCATCATAAATCAAATCGTAATAATCAATTTCTATGTTAGAAAACTTTGCCAAGTAATCAAAAAGAGGGTATGTAGGTCTAGGTAGAAGAACTCTAGCATTGTCAAACTTCAATACATTGAAAATAACTTGATAACTTTCAGACGTTGATGCTGTAACAAAAATATTTTCAGCTAAATGCGAAGCTTTTGTGTATAATTTTGATATCGACGATCTAAGTTTTAGTTGTCCTTTACTTTCGGGATTATATTGTCTATTAGCAAAATATGTAGAAGATAAATTTATGAGAAGTCTTGATGGGAAATGATAAAACTTAGATAAGTCTGTTTCAATAAGGTTTCTGAAGGTTGGTAAGTGCTGAATCTCCTCTAATTTTTTGTATATCTCATTTATTGTATTCATTACCTTTTGATGGCTGGCAAATAAATAGTAAACTCGGCTTGTTCACTATTACCATCTTCGTTCTCCAAAACAGCTGCGCCGACAAAAACATAGATAGGTTGCAAGTATTCTTGGAATTTCTCGCTTTCATAGTAACCAAGTTCTATCTTTTTGATATACATTTTTGTAATTTTCTCATTTGCATTCTTCAAATCATAATCATCTGTTCTTGATGCTCTTTTCAAATCTACCAAAATTCCCTCGTTATTCTGTATTTTCTGCCATGCCTCCTGAATAGAAAAAATTTTGTACTTGCCAATATTTGAAGGAACTAGGGTACTTGCATACCAATTTGGTGAAGTAAATGAATATATATCACTTAATCTAATACTAGTACCAGAAATCAGCATAGAGTTTGGAAATCTTGGAGATTCATTGTACACTTTTGATAGATATTGTTTTGTACTTGCTAAATTCTTCTTTGCTTCACTATCTGTGCTTTTTGCTTCGATTGTATTTAATAAAAATTTTTTTTGAAATGACATTCTCAAAAATTCTGCTCTTAAAGGAGATGATTCTTTGTAAAAAACATTTTTTTCTTTGTCAAAGCTTATGTATTCACTATTCACCCATGCATTTTCATAATTCGCATTCAAAAAACTTTCTGATATCAAATTAGGAAGAAATTCCGAACTATAGTTATTTGGGTTACCAGAAAAATCCTTCAGCTTGTCAAAACTCAAATCTTTCACATTATCGTTTTTGATGATTACACTACCTTGAACAATATCCAATTCTAGAGTTCTTGTGCCACTTTGCAATGTCACAAGTGTCCCACTTTTTTTGTATTCTTGACCAAATCCCATCTTTTTTGCTAACTCTAAACTTTTTTGTAATGAAAATAATGTCTGTTTAGGCTCAATATACTTATAAACTCTAACAATGTTTATAGGAGTTTCGAATTCGTTAAATGAATCTGGTCTTGACAAAAAGAGTCTTCCTGATGGTGTCTCTAAAGAATATGTCACATTCTTGATACTTGCTTTATAAGCTAAATTTGATAGATCAAGTAAAGGTAATTCTCCATAGATTCTGTTCTCTGTCTCCGAGAATGCCAGATCGTTCTTTTTCAATTGGTCTGATGCTAATTTACCAATGATAGTACAGGTCATTGATATAATTATAAAAACAAAACATCCTACCAAAAATTTTCTTACATTTTTTGTTGATTGTGATAATGTTGTCAAGTGTTTATGTTCTGTTTGTTTTGCAAAACTTTATTGCAATTAATTTCAAATTTACTTTTTCTAAAACAATTATTAAATTTATTAAATAAGTGAAATTCTAGCCTCTGTCTTTCCACTTTCTTCGACTGGAACTATGATTATCCAAAAGTTACCTCTATTGAAATTTATAAATTTCTGATCTGTATTCAAAAACTTTGTTCTTCCGCTAGCATTGTCTTTCTGCCATGTTCCATCAAATATTTTGCCATCAAGTAAATACGTGGCCTTGCCTTTGCCGATTATATCAAATGACAAATGTTTTAATTCATCATTAATGTTTTTATAATTTACATATTGCAAAATAATGTTTTTGGCCGTAACTTGTTGTTGATTACTTTTGTCAATGTCCGGACTTCCATTTATATATCTTAGGTATATATTTTTTTCTCGGTTGTATATCCATCTTGAAGAATACTTGCTATCGCCAGTCAAGTTAATATTTGCTTCACTTGTAATATTTCGATCTTCTAGCTTTAAATTTTCTTTGAAACTCCAACTCTCTAATTGTGATGAAGTGTTCCAACTAGCCGGGATGCATTGACGCATTGTAGACAAGGTAAAAAACATGCTATGTTCTTTTGGAATCCCTTGTGTGATTCTTCCTTGGTCCATATAAGAACTGCATTCTGTATGTTTGATAGCTTGCAAATTCATATAATCGAAAGCATCAACTTTGTTTTTGCTTTTCAAATCATTGCTTGTAGCTTGTCCTATGTGAAAATGTACTGGGTCATATTCTTGAGACATGTCAAGAATATAAACTCTGGTAGATCTTATGGGACCGATCTCTTTAGGTTGGTGTTGCCAAAATATACCTAAGTACCTAGTGATTTTATCTTCAACGGGTACTTCGTAAACTACATCAGCTTCACTCAATCCTGCCTGAGGTCTTGCCATTGTTGCATTGTCAATAACTGCCGAAACGATTCTTTGATCTTTTAATTTCTCATATAATTCTTTTGTCAAAAATTCGCCTGTGATTGGATTTTGATTTTCTTGAAGTTTTAAGTGTGAATTTAACTTTAAACTTTCAACAGATTTAGTTGCTGCTTGCTTGGCTACAAGGTTATTCTCATTTATTTCTTGGATAGTGTTTCCGGCTTTATAAACAAATTTGTAAAAAGTAAAAGCTAATAGCAATATAAAAATAAACAAACTAAAAAATGCAATTATATTTCTTTTAGTCTTCAAGCGCTTGTTCTTCTTAATTTGTATTTTGCCTAAACTTTGAACAGACAAATCATTACTAGTAGCTAAATTAGCATCTTGTATATTTATTTCAGTTTGACTAAAAAAGGTTTTCATTATTTAGTATTCTACAAAATTATAAAAAATACTTGAAGTATTTTGTGCAAAATAATATTATTTCATAATTTGGTAAATCACTAGTCAAAATTTGATCAAGACAAAGTGTTGAATCCAAGGAATGTAAGATTCATTTCAAATAGAATTTTTTAACTAGATAAATATATGGACACTTCCCCAATCAATACAAATATGAATGTCGATAGTACTACAGAGTCAAATAATCTTTTGTCAACACCAGTAACTTCAACATTGCCAGGTTCTCCACTGGTAAATAATGTAGCGAAAGTTTCGCAGGATATTGGTTATGCAAATGTATCTGAGGAAGTGAATGATATTGCTAATCTACCTACAGACAAACTGGGTACTCCTAGTTCTACAGTTGAGCTTGATCCTACATACGAGGTAGATGAATATGAATTTGAGGGAAACGATAATTCAAATGAGAAGAAAAGAAGGATAGTGAAAATAGGGCTTATACTTTTCATTCTAGCGTTAGTTTGTATAGCAATCTTTTTGATATATACAGTTATTTCTAGAAGGGCAAACAGCAACGGTTCAAATACGAACAGCACTTCTTCTTCGACCACTATGATAAGTCAACAGAGCGTATCAACGACTTCTCAGCAAGTTACCAAAAGTACATTAAGGGTTTGGGGAATGTGGGAAAATGCTGAAGTAATAAAACCTGCAATTGAAGCTTTTAATCAGAAGTATCCAAATATTACAATAGAGTATGCAAATAGAGAAGGTATAAATAACACTCAAGAACTGTATAAGGAATCACTTCTTAGCAAATTTGTAGATGCGAAAGACTCATTGCCTGATATATTTATCATACAACAAAGTTGGACGGATCAAATGCAGAAGTATCTGTATCCTTCAACTACGGCTGGATATACGGCTACTGATTATAGAAATACATTCTACCCAGCATTTGCTGAAGCTTTTGTTCGAGGAGAGAATGTTTATGCAGTACCTATAGGTTTTGATGGACTTGGAGTTTATTACAATAAAGAATTATTACAATCACAAGGTTATAGTGAACCTGCGAAGGATTGGGATGGATTTACAGAACAAGTTAAGAAATTGACAAAAAAAGATTCTAATGGAAACCTGCTAACATCAGGTCTTTCAGCTGGTCCGTACAATAATGTAGGTTTCTTCTTTGACCCAATATCATTACTTATGATGCAAAGTGGTAAATTGCAAAATGATAAAGGTGAGCTCGAGCTGACAACTAGTGTTGAACTTGTAGATGCTGTAAATTTCTATATGAAATATTACTCTGAATCAGGTGGTATAAAATCTTGGGACGCAAATCAAGATTTAGATGTGAAGGCTTTTGCTGAAGGTAAGTTGGCAATGATGTTTGGTCCTTTGTGGAGAATAAATGAAATCAAAAAATATTATCCAGATCTTAATATTGGTATTTCTCCAATGCCTCAGATTAGTGATTCAAATGTAGTGAATTACTCAAATAGTTGGGGTTATGCAGTTTATAATGGTTCAGCAAATAAAGCAGTTGCATGGGAGTTTTTGAGATTTATTACAGAAAAAGAACAATTAGCTTCCATGTATCAAAAAGCTACTCAAACAAGATTTGTAGGTCAGGCCTATCCAAGAATTGATATGGCGAACCTTCAACAGAATGTTGAATATGTAGGAACATATATACAAATGGCACCTACTGCAAGATCATGGCCAATGTATAGCTACGAAGATGCTCAAAAAATATTTAAATCCGAACTAGGTTCAAAAGGAAGTGTTGACTCTTTGACACAGATAGAAGAGAAAATCATCGACTTAAAGAAATAATTCTCAAATTATGGCAAAACAACAATTTACAAATTTACAAACTTTAGATGCAGAGGATGTCTTACTAGAACTTAGGAAAACGAAATCTAATTATTACAATATGTCAGACTCTGTAAATATTGTAAGGGAGTCTAAGAAAACAATCAAGAAACAGGATGATGTCAAATCGGCTAAAAACAAGACATATAAGCATAATGGGATTGATTTACTTAAACCGTTTTTTTCTGGCAAGCCAGTGAAGTATCTTTCTTTACTTTGGTTAACCTTGTTTGGATTACTAATTTCTTATCAATCAGCTTTCATGATCAGAAATCAAAATTTTGACAATAGTGTTTCTGCATCTTCATTAGATTCAATTATTATAACTAGTACATCTGGAGATATTTATTACAATTTATTTGGAAATTTGGTCAAGGAACAAGTGGCAATATTATTTATCACCTTATTTCTACTTGGTCTGGGAGGAATCATAGTTTATTTTTTAAATAGATTGAAAACAAATTCCCAATGATTTTTTGGAAAACTATTATTAACTTTTGCATTACTTAAATATTAAGTCAAGTAATGTAATTTATAAAAACAATATGGAAAATACACAACAACCAACAAACTCAGTACCTCAAGTTATGTCTGCATCGCCAACAATGCAAGCACCTGTACAACAACCAAATGTAGTTTATGTCGAAAAAAAATCTAAGACTTGGCTTTATGTTTTGATGGGAATAGTTATATCTCTTCTTTGTTGCTGTGGTATAGGCGTTGCACTTTTTGGTACTTCTGCAATAGCTATTACAAGAGTTATGGGGCCTGCCATAAAAGAGTTTACTGCACAGGTTGAAAGCCTAGATAAGGAGTATGCGCAATATACAAATGATCCAAAGTTTTCATCATGTGTCGAGACTGAAATGCGTGATGTTGAAACAACTTTGAAAACAAATTTGGAAGCGAAGATCAAAGCTGAGAATAGTAAAGATCCAACTGAGGTTATGAAGACTGTTATGGATGAAATAGCTATAGAAATGAAATCAGCATATTCAAATTGTGCAGACCAAGTAGATCCTCAAGAAGATATGTATAATGATAATAGTGATGATGAATTGCCATACTAATATCTAATTAGAGTTAATATGAAGATCAATACAATTCAACCTAAAACGATGATAGTCAGCTCCAAACTTCCTGGAGCTGACTTTGTAATTAATCAATATTCTGGATGCTCATACGGTTGTGTATATTGCTATGCAGAGTTTACCCGCAAATTTACAAATCATTTGAAAGATGAATGGGGAAGTTATGTAGATGTAAAAACAGAATTTGAAGATATTTTAAGAAAGGAAATAAAAACTTTAAATAAAAAAATTGGCAACAAAGTAATTTGGAAGAATAATTCTATTCTCCCTGATATTTTGATGAGTTCTGTATCTGATCCTTACCAAGGAATTGAAGCAAAATACAAAGTCACAAGGAGGATTCTTGAAATCTTTATAGATGAAAATTATCTAGGTAAGCTATCAATTTTGACAAAGGGAACCCTAGTTACTCGAGATATTGATTTATTTCGAAAGTTGAATATTCAAGTTGGGATGACAATTACTTCACTGGGTGATGAAATTAGCAGAATATTTGAAACAAATGCTCCACTTTCAACTGACAGGTTGAACGCACTAAGAAAGTTGAACAAAGCAGATATTTCGACTTATGTTTGTATTTCACCACTTTTCCCACATTTTGCAGATGATACTGATTCTCTAGATAAATTATTTAATGAAATCAAAGAGGCGGGAACTGATTATCTTTTTATTGAGCATATAAACTTACCACCTAAAAGAATGAGTCTTTTGATAAAGAAACTAGCAAATAGGGTTGATGAAAAAATGATTGATAAATTTCAAAATTCACAAACTATTGATCACAAGGCAAGGTTAGTACAGACAGTTGATAAGTTAATAAAGAAATATAATTTTAGAGTATTTGGAGGTGGAGTTTTGGATCACGAAAATGCAATCGATGGAACGAATTTCTTTGTCAAATAATATCAGTTTTGAACTATGACTCATATAGCTATAATGCAACCAAAATGGAAGTTGGTTGAGAAGATTGAAACTAAAGTTAAGACTATTGAAACAAGATTCTATAAACTGAAAGCAAAACCTTGGAACTTAGTTAAGGTTGGAGAAAGTATTTTTTTCAAAGAATCTGGAAAATCGATATATTTGAAAGCAAAGGTCTTAAAGGTGGAGCAATATGAAAATTTGGATTTAGCTTCAAGTTTGAAACTTATTGCTACAGCTGGTAAAGCAAATATTGGCATTACTTCCAAAGAAATGGAAATCATAATGGAGGCACATTTGACGGGTAAAAAATATGCAATTTTGATTTGGCTAACTGAAGTTGAGAAAGTTGAACCATTTAATATTTCAAAAGCTGGTTTTGGTGCGATGGCAAGTTGGATTTGTGTAGAAAATATTGAAAAAGTCAAGATTTTGATTTAATTATTTAGTTCAAGTGGTAAAATTCACTATTATTTTTACAGTTCACAAACTATGCTAGATCTCAAATGGGTTAGAGAAAATCCTGAAAAACTCAAGCAAATCATTTTGAATAAAGCTGGTGGTGATAGTTCCAAAGTTTTAGTGAAAAATGCCAATGTAGATAAATTCTTAAAATTAGATTTAGAAAGATCGAGTGTAATTAAAGAAATTGAAGAAATAAATGCAAAACGAAATGAAATTGCCGAACTATTGCAAGATGAGTCCAAACGAACTTCTGAAATGGTGTCAGAAGCAAAAGCTCTAAAAGACAAACTTCCAGAACTTGAAATGAAACTTGCCGAAATTGAGAAAACATGGCTTGAAATCCAATCATGGTTTCCAAATATTCCATATGAAGGAATGATTGTAGGAAGTAGTGATGAAGAAAATCCTGAAGTTTATGCAAGATCATTTAAAGATGAAAGAATAGAGTTAGGATATGGTTCAAAAAGACAACCTTGGTGTCCTGATGTTTCTCCGCATTGGGATGAAAGATTACAATCTGGCGAAATGAAACCAAAACATCATTTAGATTTATTTTTGGATTTAGGATTAGTAAATTTAGAACAAGGAGCAAAATCATCTGGGACAAGGTTTATTTACTTACTTGGAGATTTAGTCAAAATGCGAAGAGCAGTTCATAGAATGATGGAACTCGAACTTGAAAAGAAAGGTTATTTTTGGGTTGATCCTCCATTGCTTGTAAAAGAGAAAGTATTGTTTGGAACTTCACATTTGCCAGAAGGCAAAGATCAAGTTTATGAAGTTAGTTCTGAATATCTTGAAGAAAAAGATAGATTGTTCCTAGTTGGAAGTTCAGAACCACCAAACTTTGCTTTATATATGGATAGAACTGTCAAAGAATCAGAATTACCTGCCAAAATGATGGCTGTAACTCCATGTTTTAGATCTGAAGTTGGAAGTTGGGGAAAAGATGTGAAAGGAATCAAAAGAATTCATCAATTTACAAAAATGGAACTTGATGTTGTTTGTACTGCTGATCAATCAAGTCAGATTTATGATGAACTTTTGGATATAAACAAGTGGTTGCTGACCAAACTTGAACTACCTTTTCATGTAGTTGAAAAAGTTAGCGGAGATTCTGGATATAATGCATCAGCTCGTCAAGCAGATCCTGAAGTTTGGCTTACAGCTCAACAAGAATTTATCGAAGTTGGAACTGATACAAATGCAACTGATTTTCAAGCTAGAAGAATGAATATGAAATATATAGATAAAGATGGAAATAAAAAGTATTGTCATACTGTGAATTGTACTGGAGGACCGGATAGGATTTTGATAGCGATTGCAGACAATTATCAACAAAGTGATGGAAGTATAAAGGTTCCTGAAGTTTTGAGAGAGTTTATGGGAAGGGAGTTTATAGGAAAATAATTTTTTAAATAATTCAATGATCAAAAATATTACGCAAAACCCAATTTCTTTATTAGTCATAATAATATACTCATCGCTTACTATCGGCGCATGGGGAAATGTATTTAATTTGATAAATAATTCGCAATTTAATTTCGAATTCTTTTTATCAATATTTTTTGGCGTGCTATTTCCGGTAGCGATTTTCATTCGTATCAAAAGTTTAACAAAAAAATAAATTAAAGATGGATAATCAACACAAGGACTTAAAAAAGATTATTACAAATGATGGAAAGATTTGTTATCTGAAAATTGATCGACCTACATGTATAGGCGCTGGAAGTTGTGCTGCGCTAGCTCCTGCGACTTTTGGACTTGACGAGGAAAACTTGGTTTACCTCAAAGAAGACGGTACTCAATATGATAGTTTGGAAGATGTATTGGCTGGAGCTCAGAGCTGCCCAGTTTTTGCTATAGAAGTGTTTGATGAGAATATGCAAAGGATCTGGCCAGAATAATTCTCCAATATCTAGTATAGATAATAGATACAAATTACTGGAAAATTTAGTCTCTTAAGTGAATGTAAATCGTCGTAAATCCTTTTGTACAGCTTTTGTCCTCACAAATTCTTACATAATTAGCACCACCATTGTTACAGGCAATTGGAAATCCTGGTATGCAATTATACTTACCTCTTTGGATGTATCCATCGTGAGCTGCAAGAATGGCATTTCCTCTTGGTCCAACAATATCTATACCATCATGATAGTAACCTAAAGATGAGTTGGAATATTCTTGTGTCATTATAGGATTTCTAAGTTCAGGTAGTCCCAAAGTACCATTTCCATAATTACAAGTCATTCCGGCATTTGATACTATTCCACTAGCAGGTAAATATTTGCAAGGATTCACTTTTGTACCATTTAAGATGACAGTGAAATGCAAGTGTTCTCCAGTAGAGTTCCCAGTATTCCCTTGATAACCGACTATATCGCCTTTTTTCACTTCTGCACCTGAGACTATGACTTGAGAATTTATATAAGCTATAAGTTCACTTTCATATTGATTCAGTAGAGATTCGGCCTGTTTTTCTTTCTCACTTAGTACACCTTGTTGATTTGACGCAGTGCTAATTTGTACACCCAAAACTTCAATCTGATTTGCAAGAAAACTTTTTCTTTGTTCTAAAGACGCCTTTGCAGTTTCTAGTTGTTGCTTTTGATCATTTAGAGAAAAATTTACTTTCTCTTGTTCTGACTTGTTTTCTTGAATTTGAAAAGTCTTTTGGTCTTGCAATGTCTTAAGCCTTGATAGTTCTTCAATAATCAATCTATCTTTCTTTGTCAAAATCTCGTCAAAGCTTTTTGAATTCAGAAAATTATTTGAATCAACCATGTTCAGTATGCTAGTTGAACTGGTGACTTTTAATTTTTTGTAAATTTGTCTTGTTTGATATTCAGCTATTTGTGAAATTTTGTCAATTTGCTCATTTGTCAACTTGAGTTCCATCTCTGCAATTCCCAATGCCATTCCCAAGGTTTTCAAATTGTCTTCTGAGCTTGCAATTTGAGTTTGCAAAGATTCAATCTCCAGTTCTTGAAGTTCAATCTCTTGTGAAATAACATCAATCTGTTGTTCATTACTAGATATCTGCTTTTTATTGTTTGCAATTTGAGTAGTAAGAGATTTTTTTTGTGCTTCAATAATTTCTAATTCCTTTTTGTACTTACTTATCTGTTCTTCCAATTCTTCGATAGTAACGGCACTTACATTCTCTATATGCAATTTAAATACTAGGCTATTGAAAATAAGAAATGACAGTGATGTAGTTACAATAAAAAAAAGTTTTACTACTCGTGTTTTATAAGTCATATTATAATTTTTTTTCATAACAATCTTTGTATGATAAGATAAAAACATCTTCCTCTTTGATTATTCCACTTTTAAACTGAAAATCATATAACATTAGATTTTTTGCTAATCTACGATTTCCATAGTTCATTAAACTGTTCGCCCAAATAGCTAAGATATAATTGTAAAAATCTTTTTGTGAAAGCGAGACTCTAACTTTCCTAGCAAAATTAGCAAGATCTGCTTCTCGATATTCTAACAAATTTTGCGGTGACATTTCAAAGCTAGATGATAAGTATGATTGTACATTAGATTCATTAAGTTCCCTTTTATCATTTTTAAGCACAAACAGCTTTTTCATTTCGTTCAATATAGTAAATTTGTCATATCCAATATAATCAGTAACCTTTTGAACCATAGACAAGTCAAAGTCCAATTCAAACTTTAGGTTCAGTTTTGAAACAAGTTGCTTAGCTTCTTTAGCAGAATTTGTTGATAGTGGAAAAAAATATGTAGTTACTTTATTTTCCCATAGAGGATGCTCATTTTTTATAGTTACCTCCTCCCAAATTATTGCAATATTATCTACATCTTCTTTACTGTTGTTGTTTGCAAATTTATGCTTTAGCAAGTCATAAAAGATGCTAAAAAATTTTTTATCAAGATCTGAAATCCTTTTGAATATATAAAGATGCTTGTTCGAAAAAAACTCTTCTGAACTTTGGTAGATAGTATTTATGATAGATTCGTCTAGAATGTCTAAGTCGATAGATTTCAGAGTATACCCTTTGCTCTTTGCTGCCTTTTTCAGACTATTCAGTTTTACTATAGAATTGAAGTTATCTTCTCCGTGGATAATTATTAGCATAGGTACTAATTATTTTATATATCACATCAAAAACTTATTACTTCACCAAAATTTATATGCTGCTTCTTCTTGTGATCGAAACATCCATCTCCTTATTTTTCAAAACAACTCTATCTATATTCCATTTACCATCAAAAAGCAGAGTTTCAATATCTTCATGAATTTTTTCAAAATCATAATTACCTATACCTAGTGGTAATTTCCCAACTTTGTCACGAAAGTCTTTTATTGATAAGTCAATTGTTGCTATCTTACCACCATCTATTCGAAACTTACCCAGTGAATTCGTTCCTATATATGCATGTCCGGCGATGATATCTTTGACTTTTATTTCAACATCGATTTTCTCTGGAAAGATCTTAAGTATAGTTTCGGTTTTATAATTTCTTACCTTAATATCCTTTGATGAAATAAATGAATTTATCTCATCTTCTGTCAATGTTAGAACGATCACTTGATCATTGTTATTTGTAGCATTAGCAACTTTTGAGATGAAAGATGACAAATACTCGTTGCTTATATTGCTAGAGTCTTTTTTGAGAAATGGTAGGTCCAAGTTTATGCCCTGAAATTTCTGTTCTAAAGTAGGAGAAATGTTACTAGAAATAAAACTATCTACCTTTTCTTTGACAGATGGAAATTGTGTTGTTAAGAAGTATATAAATGCAAAAATAATGAATATAACAAGAATTATTGATGTTAGACACCCTGATAATGAAAATTTATGATTGACTAAGTCAATTCGAATGGGATCTTGTTTATAGGAATCATTGTTGATTTCCTTGTTTCGTGACTTATTTCCTTCTGAGGTTAAGACATTCTTGTAAGTAAATATAGAATCTTTGGCTTGAGGTTCTAATTCATGAAACTTTCTTATCTTTTCCTTTATTTCGTTTTTATTGCCATTGATTTCATTTGGATAAGTCATAATAAATTAAGCTTACCAAATAATCAAAATCAATTCAAGTTCCAAAGTTCAAGGTTGTAGTAAATACTCTGAGGAGAAACGAGATTATCAAGTGGCATAGTGAGTGCTTTATTAGATATTATGTTGATATTTGGCTGATAAAGAAAAATTACCGGTGAATCCTTGTCTATGATCTTCTCAAAATCTTTATACAACTTTATCCTTGTTTCTTTGTCCTCTATGCTTCTTGCACGATTCAAGGCATCATCAACCCTAGAAATTTCACTACCAGTTATTATATCTTGAACTTTTTCACTACTTCTGTAACTAGATATATTCAACCCATCTTGGGATATTTGACTTTCCAGCCAAAGTCGAGATCTATCTGGATCTATATATGTTTCTGTTCCGAGCAATACCACTTCAAATTGTTTTGTTTTGAGAATTTGATCATTCAAATGAGATGCATCCGATATTGGATCTGCTACTGCTTGAATACCTATACTTTTTAACTGTTCTATAATTAAGTTTATTACCTCGTTCGAGGTTTCGTTTTGGAAGTAAGTAATTTTGAACTCAAGTACTTGCTGGTTTTTTTGCCTTTTTCCTTCTACCATTAGCCATCCAGATTCATTTAATAGTGTATCGGATTTGGAATTATCAAACAAATATGGGTTACTATTCCCCAAATTTACCCAACTCAACTCTGAGAGAGCTCTTTGCATAGGCTGAGATTTGGTTGATATCGATGATGCTATTATTGATTTGTTTATCCCGAGATTTATCGCTCTTCGAACATTATTATCTTGAAATACTTTCAAAGTATCTTTTTCAGTATCATTCATAAGTGCCTCATCTTTTAGGTTAAAATAAAGACTCCAATATCTGTTTGCAAAAACATTTGATTCGTAATTTGTTAAATAGTAATTATCATTTTTCAAAACATCCCCATCTATTACTTTCAATTTATTTAACCTAATATTCTTTGTGAAAGTAACACTTTTGCCAAGTAAACTTCTCTCAAGTTGTGTTTGAGATTTGAAAAACTTAAATATATATTTATCAATTTTTATGTTTTCTGCACTTCTAAAAAATTCATTTTTTACCAACACATATTCTTTTTCGCTCGAAGAATTTTTTTTCATCGGTCCAGTTCCAATGGGATTTCTAGATATTTCAAGTCCAATAAATTTATCTGCGACTTTGTCAAGTTCACTTGCAGGCATTATGCCAAAAGATAAATCTTCAAAAAGAGTAGGTATATATTTGCCTACATCCAAAGTTATAGTGAAATCATCGGGAGCATCGTACTTCAACTCATCAAATATTGTTTTTGTAGCACTGTCATTAAATTTTGTTCTAATTGCATTGATAGTAGAAATAACATCGTTAGCAGTCATTGATTGACCGTTTGAAAACTTTATATTTTGTTTGAGATTGATTGTGTACTTGTAATTTTCTTGACTAAAATTTTCTGCAAGTACTGGAATTATATTTTCGTCTTGATCAACTCTGAAAAGTGGTTCATAAATCAAGCTAGATATAGATCTGTCAAGATCTGAAGTATTATAATTTGTTGGAAATACTCTTTGTATACCGATAAAGCTTTTGTCAACCAAAACACCTTCGGTAATCTCCTTTTTTAGGGAGAATAAATCCTTCCCAATGTTTCCTGAACTTATCACAGAATAAAGTATGAAAATTATCAATACTAAAGCTAAGAAAACGAAAGCGAGACTTCCATTTTTCAAAAATTTGTTTTTGCTGAATTTCAAATTCATTTATTATTCAAAAAACCGTGATATTCTAAATTATCAAATTTAGTTATCAAACTAAATCATCTTAATGTTTGTGGATGATTTAGGATTTCCTAACTATGAAGTAGAAGTAAGCTAGTTTTTACATCTACTTAGACTATATAACTAGAGATGCTACGCACAAAGCAACAAGAATGATTGCAGAAATCACTGTCAAATAATACAAGAACTTTTCAAGTCCTCTTCTAGACCTGTACATTTCACCTCCACCACTTCCTCCCCCAAACATACTACCAAGTCCTGAACCTCTTGCTTGTAGAAGAATAGAAATGGACAAGATTACCGAAATCGCAATGATTAAGTAGTTTAGAATTTGATCTGTTGACATAAAATTTGTTCTTTAAAAATTATTAAGTACTTTTGAGTTCGACATTGGTGGACGCGGCGAGATTCGAACTCGCTTCCAAAAGTCGTTTCCTAAATCTTTATAACATGCTTTTATAGATTTAGTTTCTATTTGAATGTCAATCTATAAAAGTATTTCAAATAGTATATGCTTCATAGTTTTGTACCTCTGAGCATATAAAAAACAGAGATATTACATATGGTGTTTTTGAAACATAGATCAATTCTCCACCATCAAGGAATTAATTCTATGGAAATGCATGGCATTTCTTCGCTCAATTATTATGCAAAATTTAGTAAGCCACTATAATATAGGGCACTTTTTACATTTTTTGCAAATTGAGCAAATTGTGTTTTGATGTTTGCATTTATGTATGCTAGTGAAAATCACTACCAAATTTATTTTGAAGTGTCAATAATGGTAAAACACTGCATGAGATTTTTGGATCAGTACTTCTGTCGAAATCCTTTCGCGCCCAATAAATCTTCTTCTGCCTATTTTTGGTTAGTTAAACAATTTGAAAAGTACTACACTATTGCCTTGTTTGTTGCTGTTTTATATAGTACAACCTTAGGTACCCCAATATAAGCTCGAGAAGAATTATAACACAATTTTTGAATTCTCTTTATATTTTGATAGAATTTATGACAAATAATGTTAAAATCATTTTCTGTTTATAACTCGTGGTAAACTATTTTTACTGTTACTAATTATATTAATTCATGTAATGTACAAATTATTACCTTATCAAACTTCATTTATAATGTAGTGAAGTGCTAAGTAGTTATATATAGTTATTCATTTAAATTGAAACGAATATAGATATGGACATATTACACACACTTATATATCAACCACTTTTCAATGTTTTAGTGATACTTTACAATACACTGGGTAGTAACTTAGGATTGGCAATAATCGCGCTTTCAATAGTTTTCAAACTTGTAACTTCCCCAATCACTAGTTTTCAAAACAAGATGGCAACAGGAAACAAAGAGCAAATGGATAAAATTAATGAAATTCAAAAGAAATATAAAGATGATCCAGATAAACTTGCTTCTGAGATGATGAAGTATCAACCTGCTGTTATGAAATCTGTAGGTAAGGGCTGTGCATTTACTATAATTCTGATATTGATGTTCGTTCAGCTAAGGCATGTGATTGTTGATTTTTCAGCTACAGAAGTCATAAATGAAAATAATCAAACTGTCGAGAGAAATATTGGTTGGAAAAATTTCAATAAGGTAGCTTATACTGATAAATTACAGCATGGAGACTATGATACTGTAAATCCTATGTTTCTTGGTTTGGATATAGGTAAAACTGCCAGAGACTTCATGGGTGGTGGTATCGAAAGTTTATTCACTATTCAAATTTTACCATACTTGCTTTTGGCTTTGCTGGTAGGTGCAACTCAATTTTGGCTAATGAAACTCTCTGTTCAAAATTCTGCCGATTTAGCCAAAGATCAGAAGCTCGGTATTGAAGATGCCGAAATAGTTAGTATTGCAAAGAAGGAAAAAAACAAAGATGGAAAGAAAAATTTGTCTGCGGTGGAATTGGACTCAACGAAACCAGAAGCGGTATCTCCAGAGAATATGGCAAATATATTTGGTGGACAGATGAATATAATGTTTTCAGTTCTGACAACAGTAACTTCACTTGGGTTTCTAGGTGGTGCACAGTTTTTCCCATCTGGCCTTAGTATATTCTGGACAATTCAGAATATTGGTAGTATAATCGAAAAATTATTCCAAAATAGGAAGAAATAGCAAGTTTGTTTACATTCAGTTTAAAAAATATTTAGGTGACGATAGCTCAAGTATTGCTGTATTTGAAATCAGTCACAATAACTTAAATATATGAAATCAAATACATCATTAAATCTTACAAATAGAGACATTTATACTAGATCAAACCGAGCCTTGAGAAAAGAAGGGAATTTACCAGGATCTGTTTATAGTGCAAAAGAAAAGTCAATATCTGTTGAAATGAATCTGAAAGAGTTTGCAAGTGCGTTTAAAGAACATGGATATTCTGGAGTTATCAAATTTCAAGTTGGGGATATTTTTTTTGATGGCATTATTCGCGAAGTTCAAATACATCCAGTCTCAATGGGGTTGACTTCGTTTGAGATTATGAAGCTTGATCAAGATAGGAAGATTAAGGTCAATGTTCCTTTTGAGATCACTGGGGTTTCATTGGCTGTTAAAAATAATTTAGGGTTTTTGGTTACCCCTATAGATAGTATTCCGCTTGAAGGTTTGCCAAAGAATTTGCCTGAAACCTTAACTATAGATATCTCTGAGTTGGATAATGTTGGGGAATCTATACTTATGAAAGATATCAATCTTCCTGAGGGTGTTGAATTCCAGCCAGGAACCGATATATATATTGCAATTGCAACAATAGTTCCACCACAAAAAGAAACAGCCACAAAAACTACTATTTCAGAAAATGTAGTTGAGCAATCGGATGGAAGCGTTGCAGGATCAAATGATGGACTGTCGGAATAGGTCTAGTTCGCATGTTTCTATATCTGTTGACATTTGCTTTTTATTTTGATAAAATGGTCAAGTTTTACATTCTAAATGAATGGAGTGTTAGCTTGTCTACTGGCAACAGTAGTCTTGTCATTGAATAAAAATAGTTTAAATTTTAGCTAAATTATAACTTTTATGAACAAAGGTAGAGTATCACTATCAACTTCTCCCCTTAAAGGTATTCAAAAGAATCTTTTGGAATCTCAATTTAAGTCCTATAGGTGGCTTAAGGAATTCGGCTTAAAGGCATTGTTCGAAGAAATTTCTCCTGTCGAAGATTATACAGGCAAATCATGGGAGATAAGTTTTGGTGAAATTCGTTTTGGTGAGCCTACAAATACTTTCAAATCAGCATTAAATAGAGGAGGCACTTTGGATATACCTGTTTATATAAAGGTATCCTTGCTAAACAAAAAAACGAAGGAAATCAAAGAACAAGAAATATATCTGATGGATCTTCCTGTGATGAGTGAGCGTGGAACATTCGCAGTTTCTGGTAATGAGAGATCTATAGTTCAACAAATAGTTCGCTCTGAAGGCGTTCTTTTCATTGAAACTAAAAACGATGGTCAAAAAAGTTTGTATGGAGTAAAAGTCATACCTCAACATGGTAAATGGTATACTTTTGAAACAAATAAACAAGGCGTAATGACAGTCAAATTGCTTGAAGGAAGACCTAGAATACATCTAACTACGATTTTAAGGGCCTTAGGATATTCAACGGATGATATGCAAAAGATGTTCAAAGAAGTTGATAATGGTGAAATTTCATTTATTGAAGCTACTCTTGCTAAAGATAAATCTAAATCATCGGAAGATGCTATTATCAAGATTTTTCAAGCTTTGCGCCCTGAAGATTCTATCTCCATAGAGTCAGCAAGGGCTTTTTTTAACTCTTTGTTTTTTGGCAAAAGAAGATTTTATTTAGGTAAAGTTGGTAGATACCAGATTGCCAAAAAATTATTTGGGAAAAAGCTTTCTTTTGATGAAATCAAAGACGAAGATTTGCTGATGAACAAAGGAGATATAGTTGCAATTGTCAGAGCTTTGATAGAGATGAATAATGGATATAGGAATGTTGATGATATCGACCATTTGTCAAATAGAAGAATCAGGGGTGTAGGTGAATTGATAGCTGAAGAACTAAGAAAAGGTGTTTTGAGAATGGAGAAAAATTTGAAAGATAAGATGGGTACATTTTCTACTGACGAATTGGTGACACCTTCTATGATTGTTAATGCAAGGCCAATATCAGCTGCAATAACTCAGTTTTTTGGAAGTTCAGAAATTTCAAGGTACATGGATCAGCAGAATATACTTTCAGAAATTGAAGCAAAAAGAAGAATTACAGCTGGTGGTCCTGGTGGATTGACTACTGAGAGTGCTACGATATCTGTTAGAGACATTCATTACTCTCATTACTCAAGAATTGATCCAGTCGAAACTCCTGAAGGACCTCAGGTCGGTATAGTTTCTCATATGGCATTGTATGCAAAGGTTAATGACTTCGGTTTTTTGGAAGCTCCATATAGACGAGTTGTAGATGGCAAAACTTATGAAGAAGTGTTGAAAAAGTCAAATAATAAAGTAGATACTAAAGTAGACAAAAACAAGATGTATGTTACTGAGGAAATAGTATATTTAGATCCAGAGGAGGAATTTGACAAAGTTATTGCTCCAGCTGATATTTCTATTTCAGAAGATATGTCTTTGCAAGATACTTATGTATTTTGTCGAACAAAGGGAAACTATGCGAATATGGCTGTCACATCGATCAATTTTATTGATGTCGTTCCTATGCAAATTGGAGGTGCGTCGATATCTATAGTTCCTTTTATTATGAATGATGATTCAAACAGAGCTTTGATGGCAGCAAATATGCAACGACAAGCAGTCCCACTTTTGAAAGCAGAATCAGCAATTGTTGGTACAGGAACCGAAAGATTGTTAGCTGAAGCTTCTGGTAGGGCAGTATTTGCTGAAGAAAATGGTGAGGTGAAGTATGTTGATGCAAAGAAGGTTTTTGTTTCATATGATAAGCCTGTAAGAGAATATAAATCAAACATTACAACAAAAAAACGTGATATATTGGAAGAATCGGATACAGATGTAGTTTATGAATTGACAAAGTTTTTGGGTACGAATCAAAATACTTGTTTTGACCAACAACCATTAGTTAAAGTTGGACAAAAATTCAAAAAGGGCGATATTTTGATTCAGGGACCTTCAATGCAAAACGATGAGATTGCTTTAGGTACAAACTTAGTGGCTGCTTATATACCTTGGTATGGATATTCATTTGAAGATGGAATAGTCGTATCAGAAAGATTGGTCAAAGAAGACCTTTTAACATCAATACATATAAGAGAATATTCGCAAGATATCAGAGAGACAAAATTGGGAAATGAAGAAATGACTAGAGATATTCCAAACTTATCTGATTTTTCACTGAGAAATTTGGATGAAGATGGCTTAGTAAGAGTTGGGTCTTATGTAAATTCAAGTGATATCTTGGTTGGGATAGTTGCACCAAAAGGTGAAGTAGAAATGAGTGCTGAAGAGAAATTGCTTAGGGTGATATTTGGAGAATCTGCAAAAGATGTTCGTGATAATTCATTAAGGTTACCTCATGGTGACAAAGGAATAGTAATGGATGTACAGGTTTTGGATAGAAACAAGGGAGATAAATTGGCACCGGGTGTTTTGAAGCAAGTGAAGGTGTTCGTTGCAAAGACACACAAAATTGGTGTAGGCGATAAATTGACAGGTAGACATGGAGATAAGGGTATAATCACAAAAGTGCTTCCACAAGAGGATATGCCATTTTTGGAAGATGGAACTCCAGTAGATATAGTTTTGAATACATTATCTATAGTGAGGCGTATGAATTTGGGACAATTACACGAAGCACATTTGGGTTATGCTGCTTCAAAACTTGGTGTCAAGGTCTCAGCTCCAATATTTAGTCCAATTGACACAGATCAAATATACGAAGAAGCAAAAAAGAAGGGTTATGATGCTTTACAAAAGGTGAAACTTTATGATGGAAGGACAGGAGAGCCATTTGATAATGATATAGTTGTTGGTATAAGATATATGATGAAGTTGGATCATTTGGCAGAAGACAAGATCCACGCAAGGTCTGTTGGAGCATATACAATCGTGACTCAACAACCATTGGGTGGTAAAGCCCAGTTTGGAGGACAAAGATTTGGAGAAATGGAAGTTTGGGCGCTTGAAGCTCATGCAGTTCCTTATCTTCTTCACGAAACGTTGACTACAAGATCTGATGATGTAGTTAGTAGGGTGATGGCTTATAGGGCAATAATTACAGGAGCACCTATTCCAGAATCTCAAACTACTGCCTCTTTTGGTGTGTTGCAAAAAGAACTTGCTGCTTTGGCATTGAATCTAACTCCACAGGGTGTCGTTCAAGACAAGATAGATGTAAATGAACTTGTTGAGACAGGTGGACTTTTGCAACAGGAAGAAAATGTAGCGAAGGCAACAGAAGAAAATCTAGGTGAAACAGAAGGTATGGAAGTGAAGGAAGGTATTGAGGAGATGGAGGCATTGTAACGGGTAAATTCTAAATTTTATTATAAGCATACATATTACTTACTTGTAAGATAGTGCTTATTAAATACATAGTAATTTGTCAGTAAATAAAGTTGTGTTGTATCAATCATAAAATTTTTGTAGTTAATTATAAAGAATACTTTTATGCTAAAAGATTTTTCATCCTTAAAAATTTCAATTTCATCGCCACAAGATATTCTTGCAAATTCACACGGTGAAGTTACTAGGGCAGAAACGATAAATTACCGCACTCAAAGAGCAGAACCAGATGGTCTGATGTGTGAGAAAATTTTTGGTCCTACAAAAAATTTTGAATGCTATTGCGGAAAATATAAAAAAATCAGATACAAAGGTATCATCTGCGATAAATGTGGAGTAGAAGTTACTCACAAAAGAGTTCGAAGAGAAAGGATGGGTCACATCAAACTTGCATCTCCAGTTGTTCACGTATGGTATGCTCATGGCACTCCAAACAAACTCGCTATTATTCTTGATATTCCTCCAAAAAAACTTGAGGGAGTGATTTATTTCTCAAGACATTTGGTAGTTGCAGTTGACGAAGACAAAAGAGTTGAAAAAATTGAAAAACTAGAAGAAAAACTACAAGAAAGACTTGCTGATATGAAAAGTAGTAGAGAACAGGATATAGAGAATTTGCGAGAAGAGTATGAAATAGAGTTGAAACAAATAAAAAAGGAAAAGAACGAATTGAAGTTGGTCCAAAAGAATGCAGAATTAAATAAAGAGATTGCAAATTTGAAAGCTGAATATGATATGCAAGAAAAAGATCTGAGAGATGCAAATTCAGCTATCAAGGAAATTTTGGAAAATATTTCTGTAGGTGATGTTTTGGCAGAAGATGAACTTGATCAAATAGAGTCAGCAAATGCAAAATTTTTCAAGACAGAAATAGGTGCTGAAGCTGTCATTACTATGTTGAAAAAAGTGCATGAAGATATGGATGCAATATTGAAAAACTTGGAAAAACAAAAAGAAAAGGCAAAGTCTGTCATAACTTTGAAAAAATTGGTAGATAGATATAGGATTTTGAAAGGAATGAAAGATTCGAACTTAAATCCTGAGTGGCTTGTGATGGAGCACCTTCCCGTGATTCCACCAGAACTTAGACCAATAGTTCAATTACAGGGAGGAAGATTTGCTACATCAGATCTGAATGATCTATATAGAAGAGTGATAAATAGAAATAATAGATTGAAAAAGTTGATTGACCTTGGAGCTCCTGAAATCATTATCCGTAATGAGAAAAGAATGCTTCAAGAATCAGTAGATGCTCTTCTTGACAACAACCATAGAGTCGGAAATCCCGTTCTAAATACTAGACAACAGCCATACAAATCTCTCTCGGATATGTTGAGAGGAAAAACTGGTAGATTTCGACAAAATCTACTTGGAAAAAGGGTTGATTACTCTGCTAGAGCTGTTATTGTTGGAGGTCCAGAACTCTATGTGAACCAATGTGGATTACCTCAAGATATGGCTTTAGAGTTATTCAAACCATTTATAATTAGAGAGCTTATAGCTCGAGGTATTGTGGCTAATGCCAAATCAGGAAAAACTTATATTGACGAAAAAAATGCAGAAGTATATGAAATACTGGAGGAAGTCATTCAAGGTAGGCCTGTATTGTTAAATAGAGCTCCTACATTGCACAAACAAGGAATTCAAGCATTTTACCCAGTTCTTATTTCTGGTAATGCTATACAAATACCTCCAGTAGTTTGCAAAGGATTTAATGCTGACTTTGACGGTGATCAAATGTCTGTTCATGTGCCTTTATCAAAAGCTGCAGTTGATGAAGCTATTGCAAAAATGATGCCTGATTCAAATGTTCTTTTGATGAGAGATGGATCTCCAATTATTTTTGCTGACAAAGATATGATTGCAGGCAATTATTACCTGACTCGAGATGCTGATACAGATAATGTTGTGGTAGTTTCAGATTATCTTGAACTTATGAAGATGTTGGATTTAAATCAAATAACATCAAACGCGAAGGTAAAGCTCAATTATAAAGGAGACTTGGTAGAAACAACTGCGGGTCGGATACTATTCAATGAATCTTTGCCTCAAGAATATGAATTCATAAATAAACAAGCTAACAAAGGGTTGATTTCTGATGTTGTTTCTGACATTTATTCAAAATATGGTGCAAATGTAGCTCTCGAAACAATCGATAAGATCCAAAAACTTGGATTCAAATGGTTGACAAATTCTGGCGTATCTATATCTATTTCCGACTATAAGCAAGCTCCGAATAGAGAAGAGATAATTGCAGAAGCAAACAAAAGAGAAGATGCTTTGAACAAACTTTTGGACAATGGTCTAGTATCTGCTAGTGAAAAACTTAGATTATCAGCTCAACTGTGGACAGAAGTGAACGATAATTTAGCAGAAATGACACTAAAGTTGTATGATCAAACCAATCCGATTACTCTGATAAATAAATCTGGTGCTATTGCCATAACCGAACCGCTCAAATCGTCTGCATCTATGAAAGGTTTGATCCTAGACCTTCATGGAAGTATTGTGCCATTGCCACTAAGGTCAAACTATGTAAAAGGCTTTACAACCTTTGAATATTTTGCATCTTCTAGAGGTACTAGAAAAGGAGAAGCTGACAAAAAGTTGAAAACTCCAATATCTGGATATATTACTAGAAAATTGTGCGATGTATCACAAGATATGATAACTAGAATTGACGATTGTGGAACTAAGAAAGGTATATATATATACAAAGATGTAAATCGTCGATTGAGTTTTGAAAGAAGGATATCTGGTCGGGTAGTAGCTGAGGACATCATTTTAGATGATAAGGTGATATTGAATTCTGGTGAAATTATCAATGAAGAATTATCAAAGTTAATTGCAGAAAAATTTGACAAGGTAAAAGTTAGATCAGTTTTGACATGTGAAGCCAAAGACGGTCTATGCACAAAATGTTATGGAGCAAATCTTGGAACTAGAAAATTAGTTGAAAAGGGTGTTGCAGTTGGTATCATAGCTGGACAAGCTATGGGAGAATCAACCACTCAATTGACTATCGACTCAAAACATACAGGAGCGAAGGCTGGAACGAAGGATATCACTCAAGGTATTCCTCGTTTACAAGAATTATTTGAATGTAGAGTGCCAAAAATGAAAGCACTTATAGCCGAGATATCTGGGACTGTAAAAATTTTGGAAGATGATGTTTCTGGTATATATAAATTGAGAATTGAAAATACCGAGGAAATTAATAAAGAATACAAAATTCAAGACGATGATGAAGTTCAATTTTCTAGGTCTAAGAAAGTGAAAAAGGCAGAAGTATTGATTATCAAGAAAGATGGAACGAAAATGGCTGCGCCAACAAATGGGGAAGTCAGTAAAAAAGATGGAGTAATGTATTTCACTGGTACTAAAAATAATGAGGTAGAATACAAATTGGATAAGAAAGTTATTTTGAGAGTGAAGGATGGTGACAGTGTAGTCCAGGGTCAACAATTATCAGAGGGCTCAATCTATCCACCTGACTTACTAAACTTTGGTGATTTGCAAAAGGCTGAGCAATACTTGATAGACAATATTCAAGAGGTATATGGAGTTCAAGGTATCGCAATTGATGATAAGCATGTAGAAATAGTGGTAAGAAAAATGGGAGGCTTAGTAAAAATAGTTGATGCTGGTGATTCATTTTTCATACCTGGTGAATTTGAATCATACAATACTATAAGGGACGAAAATGAGAAATTAAAATCAGAAGGTAAAGATCCTATCAAGTATACAAGGCAGCTTTTAGGTATATCACAAGTTGCAGTGAAGTCCGAATCATTCTTGTCAGCAGCATCTTTCCAAGAGCAAGTGCGTGTTCTTTCGGATTCAGCTTTGGTTGGTTCTGTAGATCACTTGAAAGGTCTTAAGGAGAATGTTATAATCGGTAGGGTTGTACCTCTAGGTAGCAATGTATGGTAATAATTATAAATAATATATGTCACGAATAAATCAAATACTCAGAAAACCACGAAAACTTAAGAGAGGAAGTGCAAAGTACAAAGGGATAGAATTTTCTCAAACAACAAAGTACAAACAATTGCAATTCAACTATAACTCGAAGAGTCAAAAATTTACGAAAGCAAATAATCCTTTCAAAAGAGGTGTTTGTATATCAGTAACAACAAGAACTCCCAAAAAACCAAACTCTGCTGTTCGTAAGATTGCCAAAGTTAGACTTTCCAATAAGCAGGAAGTTATTGCTTATATCCCAGGTATAGGACATAGTTTGCAAGAACATGCTGTGGTTTTGGTCAGAGGTGGTAGAGTCAAAGATCTTCCTGGTGTAAAATATCATATAGTTCGTGGAAAATTTGATGCAACTGGAGTTGCGAATAGAAAGCAAGAGAGATCAAAGTATGGTGCAAAACGACCTAAAGTCAAAAAAGATTAAATATACTTTATTAAAATTGATAAATAAAAATTATGAGAGGAAAAAAAGCTCCGGTTAGAAAAATAGAACCGGATTACAAATACAATTCAGTAGACATATCAAAATTCATTAATTATGTGATGTATGACGGTGAAAAAAGTGTGGCAAGAATTTTGGTATATAAGGCACTAGATAAACTTGCAGAATTCACGGGTGAAGGACAAGTAATTTCTTTTGAAAAAGCTATAAACAGTGTAAGACCGAATATAGAAGTAAGGTCTAGGAGGGTTGGTGGTGCTACATATCAAGTTCCGACTCCTGTGAGAGAAAACAGAAGTAAATCGCTAGCTTATAGATGGATCATAAATTCTGCTAGAGACAAGAGGAATAATACTAGACACGAAACATGGGAAACCTTGGCTCAAGAACTTCATGACGCATACAAAGGTGAAGGTAGTGCTATGAAGAAGAGAGATGAGATGCATAGAATGGCTGATGCAAATAAAGCTTTTGCACATTTAGCTTGGTAATTTTTTATTAATGAACCTGCCCTTACTGCCGATATATTTTTATGCCAGAAACAGATGTTTTACATGTAAATGTGTATCAAGAATTATCTGATGAATATATCGTCTTGTTAATGCGGCAATCCCGACAGGGAGGTAATTCTCCAGATAATTGTGAATACTGTTCAGTCAATCCACTTGTTGTTACAGAAATTACAAGGCTTGAGAAATTCTGTGGGAAAGTTCAGAAAGCTGGAGGTTATCAATTATTGAAATCGACAGATAGACGGTATGAGTTTATTGTTGGTTTTATGACCACAGGTCTAGCTCAAATACTAACTAAGGAAGAATACTGGAAATTGCATCGTGCTGGAGTGCCAAACAATAAAAGCAATAATTCATCATCAAAATAAAATATTATTGATCTACTATTTGGATATCTGCTCCTAGACTTTTCAGACTACTAACTAGGTCTGGATATCTTCTCATCAAAGATTCAATTCTATTCAAAGTTGTTTCCCCAGTTGCAGCAAGTGCCGCAAGTACTAGTGCGTGAGCTGCTTGAATTATTTCCGGACAATTTATGTTAGCTCCACGAAATTGACTCGGTCCTAAAGTTACCACGGTATGAGGATTGGAAAGATGTACCTTCCCATTCATTTTCATCAACTCCTCGATAAAAAACAACTGTGTTTCATACATGATTGAGTGAATCCTGATATTACCTGCTGCTGAGCAAGCTAGTACAATAGCTGGAGGGATGAGATCAACCGGAAAACCCGGCCAAACCTGATCTGGAATCTTGTCCATATCTCCTTTGAAATTTGGCTTGCAAATAAGCTCTTGATTTTTCGGAATCTTTATAGAATTACCTATAATTTCATATTTTAAATTTATTTTTTCAAAATATTGCAAAATTCCGATCATATGTTCAGGGATTGCGTCAGTTATTTCAATTTCTCCACCTGTAATTGCAGCTGCAATTATAAGTCCTCCAATATCCATATGATCTGAAATGATACTCCATTCAAAGTTTTCTGGCGCTATAAGTTCTTCTACACCATGTATCATAAGCTTATTTGAACCAATACCAGCAATCTTTGCACCACAAGCAACTAAAAAATTGCACAAGTCTTGAGTATGAGGTTCACAAGCTGCATTGTAAATCTCAGTTTCTCCGACTGCTTTAACTGCTGCTAAAATCAAATTTTCAGTTCCTGTAACACTTGCTTCTATCATCCATACTTTTTGTCCAACTAACTTTTCAGTTGAAAGTGAGTACTTCTTTGTTCCTTCAATTTTAACTCCTAAACCTTGAAGCCCTTTGAACATAGCATCAAGTGGTCGTACTCCAAGTTTGCAACCTCCAGAATCTCGAATTTCAGCTTTATGAAACCTAGAAACTAGTGGTCCAAGAAACATTAGACCAGCTCTTTCTTTACTGGCAAGTTCATCATCGATTGAGAACTTATTGAGGTTTGTTGAATCAAGTTTAACTACATTGTTTTCTAAATATTGGACTTGTCCTCCTAAATCTTTGAATATATCAAGCATAACTTTGACGCTGCTTGAATGGGGTACATTTTTCAATGTAACTTGACCTTGAATCAATACAGAAGCAGGAATCAATTTCAAAATTGAGTTTTTGTTTGCAACTGGTTTAATTTTGCCAGTTAGAGGAATTCCTCCTTTGATAATAAGTTTTTGCATGCTGTTTAATTAAAAAAGTGATTTTTGATAAATTTATATTCCCCTGAATCTTGAAGCCAGGAAAAATAGTTAGTAAGTTCTTCAAAACCTACAAATTTACAAGACAAAATTGCTAATGCACCAGTTTCTGTAGGCTTAAAGTCATAATCTAATGATGATTTATCTAATCTCAGTAAAAATCTAACTTGCAAATATTCATCAACTAGTTTATTTTCGTCAAATTGTTCAATTACATAATATCCGAATTGATACTTTTCTGTAAGATTAAACATTTCTTTTTCCATTCCAATTTCTTCATACAGTTCTCGTTCTAATGTTTGCAAATTTGTTTCAGTGTTGTCTACTGTACCACCAGGAAAATTAAATTTAGTTTTATCATCTACAATTAAAACTTTTGAATCATTTGAAATAATCCACGACCATACTTGATGAGTTTTTAGGTTTCTATGTTCATTATTAACCTGGGAACTTTGAAACCAATTTCTTGTATAAGTTTTCATAAAATTTATATTTTAATTTTCTCAACTTCGAACTCTTCAAAATATTTTCTAAACCAAGTATATTGCCTTTTAGCATAATTTCTATAGCTAACTTTCACTTTTTCTTTGCAAGTTTCAAGATCCAAAATATATTTTTGCCTAAATCTTGGAACTATTTCAACTTTTCTTCCTGAATTTAATATTTCTTGAGTGTCTAGATATTCAAGAATTTGTTTATATCCAGCACCTTGCAAAATTGCTGGTAAACCTCTTCGGTCTCGTTTATTGTCAAATAAGTTTTGCTTGACACCTTCTAAAGTAGAAGAGTCAAACAAATTTATTAAATGCCTTACTTCATCTACAAAACCCATTTCAAACATTTCTTCAACTCTATTGTTTATATTTTCATAAACTTGATTTCTTTCAATATCTGGAGTCAAAAACAAAATATTATCTTTACAAAACGGTTGTAAGTCATTTCCATATTCTCTATTATAAAGCAAAGAATCTATATAAAGTCCAGTTCCACCAATTATTATACAAACTTTACCTTGGCATTTGATTCGTTCGACTAATTCATAAGCTGACTTTTGCCACATTGAAACTGAATAATCCTCATTTGGTTCTAAAAACTCAGTCAAATGCAATTTTATGCCAAATTCTTCAAATATTTTATTATCAATACTTCCAGTTCCTATTTGACAACTTTTGTAAACTTGCCTAGAATCTGCTGAAATCGCTTCAACATTATTATTCAAATGCTTTGCAACTTCAAAAGCTAGTTTCGTTTTTCCTGAACTTGTCGGACCAAATATTATTATAGTTTTCATCTACAAGTACAGAATTTACTTTTCTGCTTCAATTGTGTCTAGTACATATTCACCATCATCCGTTACTCTGACAATTTTATATTCAATTCCACAAAATGGACATTCTACTACATCACCTGTGACATATACTTTTTCTGATAAATCAACTTCATTTTTGCACTCAGTGCAAGTGAATTTGTGTCCAGTTGTGATAATTTGATTTTCATTGATTTCAGCAATTGGAGTTTGTTGTGGTTGATCCATGGTATAAAATCATTTTCCAACCTTCTTGAGGTGAAGTTTGAAAAATCAAATATTTAAATATATTTGTAGCCATAATAGCTAACACGAAAAATTATACCACTTCAAAAAATACTTGACAAAAATTTCTGCAATAAATATAATTAGCAAAACTCAAACTTAACTGCTAAAGTTTGGGCTGAATCTTACTAAAATTCTTTTTGCTTCATTAAGTTTATAACTTAATGAAGGATCTTTAATCTATGAATATAAAACTTTTGAATAATCATATCTTGGTCAAACCAGTGGAACAAGAAAGCAAGGCTGGTTCTTTTTATCTTCCAGATACTGCAAGTAAAGATAGAAAACGAGTTGCTGAAGTTGTTGCAGTTGGTCCTGGAAGAATGAATGATGAAGGGAAAAGGTTGGAACTTGAAGTGAAAGTAGGTGATAAAGTAATGTACAAACATAGTGAATATGGAAGTGAAGAAATTGAAATCGAAAAAGAAAAATATGTACTTATAGAGGAAACTGATGTTTTGATGGTCTTATAAAATTAGCAACGCACTATTTAAATGGCAGAATGCATATTCGGTTAGGCATTCAAACTAATATTTAATATTTTTAATTCTAAAATTCTTATGGCAAAACAAATTATATACTCAACACAAGCAAGAAAAGCATTGAAAGCAGGAGTTGATGCTGCTGCGAATGCTGTCAAAAAGACTCTCGGACCAAAAGGTCGAGGAGTTGTTTTAGTCAAATCTTATGGGGCTCCTCATATTACAAACGATGGTGTTACCATTGCAAAAGAAATCGAACTTGAAGACAAAGCAATGAATGCTGGAGCGCAGCTTATCAAAGAAGTTGCTACCAAGACTGTAGATAATGTTGGAGATGGTACAACTACTGCAACAGTTTTGGCTCAATCAATTTTAACTGAAGGTCTTAGAGTTGTAGAAGCTGGTGCAAATCCAATCGCAATTCGAAATGGATTGCATAAAGCTGTAAATGTATTGGTGGATGAATTGAACAATATGAGTACAAAAATTGAAGGAAAGGAAGATATCAGAAGAGTCGCTTTGATTTCTTCAAACGGAGATACAGCAATTGCTGATGCATTGGCCGAGATATTTGACAAGATTGGCAAAGATGGAGTTTTGACAGTAGAAGATGGCAATACATTTGGAATTACTACTAAATATGTAGATGGTATGGTGTTTGACAAAGGCTATATCTCACCATACTTCATGACAAATACTGACAAAATGGAAGCTGTTGCAGAAGATGCATATATCATTATTACTGATCAAAAAATTAGTAATATCAAAGAATTATTACCGGTAATGGAGAAAATAGTTCAAGCTGGTAGTAAAAATATAGTAATAATCGCTGAAGATATAGATGGCGAAGCATTGGCTACATTGATTGTAAACAAATTGAAAGGAATTTTGAATGTAGTTGCTGTGAAGGCTCCTGCGTTTGGAGATAGAAGAAAAGCTATGTTGCAAGATATCGCGACACTTACTGGAGGGCAAGTGATAACTCCGGATATTGGCAAAAAGCTCGAAAATGCTGAACTAAATGATTTAGGTCGAGCTAAGAAAGTTATAGCTAAAAAAGATGAAACAGTTATAGTTGATGGACAAGGTGAGAAATCAGCTTTGGAAGAGAGAATACAACTTATCAAGCAGGAAATTGAAAATACTAAATCAGATTATGATAAAGAAAAATTGTTTGAAAGACTTGCAAAATTATCAGGTGGAGTTGCAGTTCTTCAAGTTGGAGCAGCTACTGAAGTCGAACAAAAGGCTATGAAAGATGCTGTGGATGATGCAAAATCTGCAGTTGTTGCTGCAATTGCTGAAGGTATCGTTGCTGGAGGTGGGGTCGCACTGCTTGAAGCAAGGGAAGTTTTGAAGACTTTAGAACTGATTGGTGATGAGAAAGTTGCATCTGAAATTCTCTATAGAGCTTTGGAAGAGCCAACAAGACAAATCGCAGAAAATGCAGGGAAAGATGGCGCAGTTGTTGTTATGGAGAAAATGTCAAAAGGTAATGGAATCGGCTATGATGCAAAAGCTGATAAATATGTAAATATGATGGAAGAGGGTATCATAGATCCAGTCAAAGTAACTAGACTAGCTTTGCAAAATGCGATTTCAGTTGTAGAAGTCGCTGTCACAACAGAGGCAATAGTCGTCGATCTTCCCGAAAAGAAAGAAGATACTCCAGTACGAGGTGGTGGTATGGGAGGCATGGATGATATGGATTATTAAAAATTTATATGGTCAAAAACCATATAAATTTGCACTAGGCGATAAAAGTAATTGAAATAGTCCCGCTTCAGCGGGACTAAACTTTCATGAATAATACTTTCATCCAACAAAACATAATTGACCATTATAAAAACCCAAGGTACTTCAATAAATTACATAAATACACACATCATTCAAAACTTACAAACTACTCATGTGGTGATGAAATTGAGCTTTGGCTGAATGTTGAAAATGGTATTATTACAAATATTGGTTTCCAAGGTAGTGGTTGTTCAGTTTCAATAGCTGCAACTTCACTGCTTTGTGAAGAATTAGTTGGTAAAAATATTTCAGAAATTGAGAAAATTGATGAAGTATATATAAAGAATCTACTTCAGTTTGAACCAAATCCGAGTAGAATGAAATGTGCAATGCTTAGTGCTGAATCATTGAAAAAGTTGGAGGCCACAAACTAAGTACCAAAGTAAAATTTGCTCAAAAGTGTTTCAATCCAAAATTACAAAAATCTTCAAATATCTAATCTTGAATTAGGAGATAGATTGAATCTTTTTGTTGCTGAAAATGGTTATGGCAAAACAAATTTACTTGAAGCGATTTACTACCTCACAAATGGGTTTGCATTTCGAAAAGTTTCAGATGAAGTAAGTATAAACTTGGACTTTGACAGTTCAATTTATACACATAAGTTTTTCAATGTAACTGGAGAATATTCTTCACACAATGAAGTAATTCAGAAACAAGTTTATTTTGAAAAGGGAGAAAGAATCAAGAAACTAACCAGAATAAATGAAAAGCATAAAACTAAATCCGAATTTAGATCAAAAATTGTAGCGACTATATTTTCTCCAGAATCAATTGATCTCATATCAGATTCAGCTGAAGTTCGAAGATCGGAAATTGATGATTTTGCAAAATTGTATTATCCAGATTACGAAGAAAAGTTGATAAAGTTTAATCTAACTCTGAGAAATAGAAATAAAGTTTTGAAACTTGCTTCAAAGTCAGATGTGCCAGAAAATTTCAGTAACGATATAAAATTTTGGACAGAACAATTTCTTGAGATTAGTGAAGAAGTTATCAAAACTAGGTTGCAAGTTTTGGACCTCATTAAACCAAAAGTTGGTGAAATTGCAAAACAAATTTATCATTTTGAAAATAACATTTTTGAATTAAATTATATTTCAAGATACAAAGCCGACAAACTTGAACTTAAAAAATTATTAAATACTTCAACAGAAAAAGAGAAAGTACTTGGACAAACTATGTATGGTCCGCAAAAAGATGATGTGCAAGTTTTACTTAATTCTCAAGATCTGCGAAGTTTTGGGTCAAGAGGACAAATGCGACTTGCAAGTTTTATAATCAAGGTTGCATTTTATGAGTTATTTCAAGAAGCTGGGTATAGCTCAATATTATTACTGGACGATTTGCCTTCAGAACTTGATGAAAAGCATTTGAGAAATGTAGAAGATTTCCTTCTAAATAACTTAACTTCGCAAGCAATCTTGACAGCGGCAAGTGGGATAGAATATTCAGATGAGTTTAAGAAAAGGTCTAATATACTTGTAATACACGGTATCTAAAAGGTCATTCTCTTACGAGTATACTTTTCGGACAAACATATAATTCAAAACTTACGAAGAAACCCTGTGCATGTTGTGAGTAAAATACTTGAAACTCTTTTTCCGAGTCAAGATGCACTGCTTGTTTGCCATATCCTCCGTCGTATACAGCAATCAACACTTGATCTATTCTAATTTCTCTAAGTAGATCTGTATAACTGCGATTTGCTCCGAATAACAAGTGTCTGCCATTTGTAGACACTTCAGTAGCATCAGTGTAATGATCTGAATTAGGCAAGGCTACATTAGGTTTATATCGATCAGGCGAATCTGGCATGATATTTTTCTCACGCAAAACGCAATATTTTGCGTCTAATTTAAATAATAATACAATTATCTATCTATCTATCTATCATGTCAAGTATTTTTTAGTTAAAAAACAAAGAATTGTGTTTTGATATATAGTAAAATTTGTTATGCAATTTACCTCAACTTTCAAAAAATTACTTCAAGTTCGAAATATTTCAGAATCTCAAGTTGAAGAATTTGTAAATCCAAAGTTTGAATTCCAAAATCCTTTCAAAATTCCAAATATGGAAAAAGCAGTTGAGAAAATTCAATCTCAAATACAAACCGGAGGTTGGATTTTCATACATGGAGATTTTGATGTAGATGGAGTTTGTGCAACTTCAACACTATTCAATTTCATATATTATGACTTGAATTACAAACAGATTTATCCATATATTCCTTCAAGGTTTGATGAAGGTTATGGTCTTTCTGAAAATTCCTTAACAAATATTTATGATATTTACAAAATTAAAGTTCAAAATGTAGATTTAAATAATAACCAAAAACCACTTTTGATTAGCGTGGATTGTGGAATCAAAGATGCAAAATTGATTGATGAGAAATGGCACGATTACTTTGAGTTTATAATTACAGATCATCATACAATTCCTGAAATATTACCAAAACAGGCAATTGTAGTTCATCCAAAATTGAAAGATTCAAAACTAGAGTTTCAAGAAATTTCTGGAACTACTGTAGTTTGGTACTTAGTGAGAGCGATGGGTGAAAGATTAAACCTCCCTGCCTACGGCGTCCCTCCTTACCAAGGCGGGCAAAAGTATCTTCCACTTGTTGCGCTTGCGACAAATTGCGACATAATGCCATTGATTGATGAAAATAGAAAAATTGTTAAATTTGGATTAGAGGAGATTAGAAATATGAATGTTTTAAACCTCCCTGCCTACGGCATCCCTCCTTATCAAGGCGGGCTTTTAGGTTTGTTTGAGCTTTGCAAAGTTTCTGGAGTTGAAACGAAGAGCATTAGTTCATATGATTTAGGTTTCAAGTTAGGTCCAAGGATAAATGCTGCTGGAAGATTGACTGCAGCAATTGATGCAGTTAGACTTTTCACCACGCTAGACCTAAAAGTTGCTAAACAAATCGCAATTGATCTAAACTCATTGAATTCAACTCGTCAGCAAATAACTGAAACTAGACTTCAAGAAGCAAAAGCTCAAGTAACTCCTCAAGTTAAAAATAATAATAAGATTTTGATTATAATTGGGGAAGATTGGGAAGAAGGAATTATAGGTTTGGTTGCGGGAAAACTTTGTGAGGAATATTTCAGACCAACTATAGTTTTATCGAAGTCAGAGTTGGACTCAGTTGGAAGTTGTAGATCAACGAAGCACCTAAATATTACTGAGACTTTGAATGAAGTTAGTTCCTTTTTAACTCGCTATGGAGGTCATGCTCAAGCTGCGGGACTTTCTATTGAAAATGATAAACTAGATGAGTTTCAAAATGCAATTTTGAAACTTGTAAATGAAAAACTAAGTGATGAACTTATAATTAAACCAGAAAATATAGATCTAGAACTTGAAGCAGATGAAATTACTCTTGAATTTGCAAAAGAATTGGAATTGTTTGAACCATTTGGAATGGGAAATTCAAAGCCGAAGTTCAGTTGTAAAAATTTGAAGATTAACAGTATTGAAACAATTTCTGGTAAACATTTGAAACTATATTTTGATAAGTTTTCTGCAATTGGATTCAATCTTGCAAATAGTAATTATTCAAAATTTAAACAAGGTGATAAAATAGACCTGAAATTTAATTTAGATATTGATACTTGGAATGGAAACTTAAAACTTAGTTTGAAAATTGTAAAGCAAGGAATTATTAATTCAAACGTGAAAGGTTCCTGCTAAAAGTATTAAAAGTATAGATTACAAAATATAATTTATGAATAATGTAAATTACCAAACTAAACCTAAAATTCTGATTTTATTTGGAGGTCCATCAGATGAACACGATGTTTCTATCTCGTCTGCTAAAGCAATTTCCAAAGAAATAGATTCTGATAAGTTTGATGTAGCTTATTTATATATTACAAGAGACTTAAAAGCAAAGCTATTTAATATTTTTTCAGATGAGATATTTGGTACTGAGATAAGAACCGGTTTTGAGCAATTACTTAAGGTCATAAAAACTTACAATTTAGCTTTCATTGGATGCTTGCATGGAAGTTTTGGCGAAGATGGTCAGATTCAGAAACTATTTGAAATGCACAATATTGCATATAATGGTTCAAACTCAATTTCTTCACAGCGTTGTATGAACAAGTTTCAATCATCAAGGGTAATTTTAAATTCTGACATCCAAAATTCTATTTCAAATTTGAAAATACCCAAATCCGCATTGTGCGAAAACATATACGAAATTGAAGATTTTTTGCAGTTAGCTAATTTAAGTTTTCCTGTTGTTATAAAACCAAATGATTCTGGCTCTTCGGTTGGAGTAAAAATATGCAACAATATTCGTGATGTTGAAAATTATTTCCAAAATGGATTAGAAAAGAAAATTTTGATTGAAGAATTTATAAATGGTATTGAACTTACTTGTGGAGTTTTAGAGACTAGAGAGTCTAGATTTATTAAGTTACCACCAGTTGAAATTAGACCGAAGTTAGGAAAATTCTTTAACTATAATTCAAAGTACAAAGCAGACGGATCAGATGAACTTTGTCCTCCAGTATCTATCTTAAAAGAGATGTCAGACGAAATCGCAAACATATCAGCTCAAATACACAAGAAGCTAAATTGTAAGTTGTACTCAAGATCAGATTTTATACTCAAAAATAACAAATTATATTATTTAGAAACGAATACTTTACCAGGACTTACTGTGACCTCATTATTGCCTAAGGAAGCTGATGTGATAGGATTGCCCTATAAGGAATTGATATCCTTTTTAATCGAGAATAGTTTATAACCAACTTTATGCCTCAAGATCAAAAAATAACGAAGCTTCTACGAGAAATAAATATAAAACTTGAAAACAATCAAGTTGCAAATCCTCACGATACTATTTCAAAAATTGCTAGAGTATTTGGAAAGTCTGTTGATGAGCTCTTGGATTTTTTGCCTAACTTAAATAACTATAAGTCATTAAATATAATAGAATTGAACTCAGAGCAACTAATAACTAACTTTAAAAACATTCAAAATCATTTAGATGGAAAGATCGTTTTCCCGGTTTTGAAATCAAATGCCTATGGTCATGGGATTACTCATACTTATAAAAAATTACAAGCCTATGTCATAAACACCTATGTTTGTGTAGATAGTTTGGCGGAGGCTTTTGAAATATACAAAATAAATAATCAGCAAAAAGTCTTGATAATGGGTTATGTAGATCCAAATAATCTCAACATAAAAAAGTTACCATTTGATTATGCTGTTTGGAGTAAATCGCAAGTAAAGCTAATTTCAAAATTTCAACCAACTGCCAAGTTTCATGCTTTCGTAGATACTGGTATGAACAGAGAAGGTCTCAAGATGTTTGAGGTGCAAAGCTTTTTGGATTCATTGACAAAATCAGAAAAACAAAAAATTGTAGGCTTGATGTCTCACTTTTCCTCTGCAGATGAAAATAATGACAAATCAACTGACTTGCAAATAAAAAACTACGCATTTGCAAAAGATTTATTTGTGAAAGAGTGTCTTGATATAAAGTACTTTCATATAGGTGCAAGTGCAGCAATTGAGAAGAAGCTAGCTTATGATATCTCGAATTCGTATAGAGTCGGCTTATTGTTATATGGCTATTCACCAATAAACTTAGTTTCAAAGATAACTTCACCTATTCTTGACTTGTATTCGTGTATAACCCAAATCAAATTTGTTTGGCAAGACGAACCAATAGGTTACAACTCTCAATACAAAGCTGATAAGAATACAGTAATTGCAACATTGCCAATTGGGTATAATGACGGTATTGATAGAAGATTGTCAAATAAAGGGTTTGTTTTTGTTCAAGGTGAAGCATGTCCTATTGTTGGTAACATTTCAATGAATATAATGACTGTAGATATTACAAAAGTTTATAAGGAATTTGATATTCAAATTGGTCAGAAAGTGAAAGTAATTTCTTCAAATCCAAACGAAGTAAACTCAGTAACAAATAACGCAAAGTTAATAGGCGAATCAGTATATGTCAATCTTGTTGGACTTAATTCATTAACAAGAAGAGAAGCAAAATAACATTCTTTTACTGTTTATCCTTAAAAAACTGGCATAACAAATTACACTTTCATTGAAAATAGTTTATAATTCATTATGTCAGACGAACAATTTCAACTTCTGCAAAGTATAGATAAAAAATTATCCAAGCTAACTTCTATCAAGAGGTCAATGTTAGATGCATTTATCAAAGCTGTACTTACTATTATTGGAACACTTGTGGCTTGGTCTGTAATATTTTATGTCGGTGCAATCTTTTTACAGAATTATACAAATGATATTTTGGATGCAATAAATAATTCAAATCCACTAAATTCGATTTTCAACAAGGAATAGTTATTATCCTCTAGCCAGTACAAGTCCATAAACTTTTGAATTCTTGAAATGTTTCTTAATAACTTTGCTACATTCTTCCATAGTTGTTCCAGTTGTATATATATCATCAACTAGGATAAAAGTAGGGTTTTCAATTAGTATTACAAAATTCCAAATTTTCTGATTTGATGTAAGGTCAAAAACATCTTGAAGATTTTTTATCCTTTCTAATTTATTCATACCAACTTGGGTTTTGGTATTCTTGGTACGGATAATTAGATCTATGTTTTGCAAATCTTTTTGTGTGTCAAATGGAGATAAAATTTGATTCCTCAATTCATCTACAATAAGTTTTGCTTGATTGAATCCGCGGGAATTTAATTTTCTTTTATGCAAAGGTACCGGTATAAACAAGGCGTTGGGGATGTTGTTTTTGACAATATCAACGAAAATCTTTCCTTGTTCGGATTCTTTTATCAAAGTAGCTATAGTGTTTGCAGTTTGTGTATGTCCGTGATACTTCAAATCCTGCACAATAAGTTCTATTGCTTTTGAGTATTTATATCCTACAAACAAACCGTCAAGATGTGAGAAATGCTTACAATCTTTGTGCATTATGTCAAAACAAAGCTTTTTGCATACATGGCATTCGTGCTTTTGTTGTTTGTTCAATAAACTTTGCTTACACTCTGGACAAATCTTGGATCCGACTTTATTGCAAATGACACAAACGGGAGGAAATAAGAAGTCAAAGAAGTCAAATGCTAGTAGTTTGTAAGTATTGTAGATTTTTGTCAACAAATACATTCTAAGATTTAGTATAATACAACTATATTCAGTGCAAGTATAAAATTACGAAAGTGAAGTTACATTTCAAAATATTTAACAGAACTTATCATGAATAATATCAAGTATAAACTCAAACTTCTAGATGCGACGGATGTTCTTGTCGCAATAAATATTTTGATGTTTGCACTAACGCTTTTGTACTCGCGAGGATTGCAGCCAAATACTCAAGCTCTTGTTGATTTTGGTGGGAATGCTACTTCATATATGAAGTATGGGCATGAGTATTGGAGATTTTTTACTTCAATGTTTTTGCATGCAAATATCATACATCTTTTGGTAAATATGTATTCATTGAAGATACTTGGTAGCACTGTAGAGAAAATATTTGGAAGACGGAACTTTATGATTGTCTACTTGTTTTCAGGTATCACAGGTTCGGCGGCAAGTTATCTTGTCAATACAATTATGAATGCAAATAGTCTCTCTGTTGGTGCAAGTGGTGCCATATTTGGATTACTGGGTTTACTTCTTTCTCAAAAATTCATTGAGAAAAGAAATATTATGAAAGGAAAGCTCAAAAGATATGTAAACATTGACTATAATAATTTGATCGTAATAATTCTTGTGAATCTAGTGATAGGTTTTTCAATATCAAATATTGATAATTCTGCTCATATAGGTGGTTTGATAGGTGGTTTTTTGCTAGGTCTAATACTATGAACAAAGCTATTGAATATTTCAAAAGATATTTCAGCACAAAGAACATGATTTATTACTTGCTGTTTGTTGACTTAGTGATATTTCTCTTGCTTCTCTTTTTTATGATTCAAAATATCCAGTTACTAAATTGGGATCAAGATTTCTATGCGCATCAATCGGATTTTGTCTCTACATTATCATTATCGCTAACGAAAACTGCCGCAACGAAAGTGAGCAATACTCCTGAGGTACAGTCAAACAATTCAACTAGCAGTCTGACTCAAGTTACAAGTAGTTCTATTACATTCACTTCAAGATCCGATGAACAATTGAAGTTTCCGATAGTGATGTACCATTACATAAATGATGAGAAAAATGACTATAAAACAGATCCAGTTGGTTATAACCTGACAACTCCTACATCTGCTTTTGAAAACGATATATCAAATTTGGTGAACAGTAACTATAAATCATACTTTTTGAAAGAGTTGAATTCCTTTTCAAATGAAGATAATCCTGTAGTCTTGACGTTTGATGATGGATACAAAGACTTTTATACAAACGCTTTTCCTATATTGAAAAAGTATAAGTTCAAAAGCACTATATTTATTATTACTGACAAGGTTGGACAAAATGGCTATATGACTTGGGAAGACTTAAGTGAACTTTCAGAATCAGGATTAGTCGAAATAGGATCTCATAGTATCTCTCATCCTGATTTATCAAAAACTTCAGAGAGTTTGCAAAAAGAACAATTATTGAAAAGTAAATCTGAAATAGAAACTAATCTAGGGATAGAAGTTGTATCATTTTGTTATCCATCTGGTAAGTATAATGAGACAACTCTGAGACTGTTACCCATAACTGGTTATAAGTATGCAGTTACTACGAGAGCAGGTTTGTATGAAAAAAAAGATGGAGTTTTTGAAATGAAAAGAATTAGAGCTGATCACGAAGGATTGACTAATAAAAATATTGTTAGACAGTAGACAGAAGATCCATTAAATCTAAAATTGTTGATTAGATACGAATTTAAATCCAATAAACCTCTTGAAACATACATTTCACTTTGTTACTATTTTTGTTGTTACTTGAAATGTAATAAAGCGATAAGTAATTATATTATTTTTTAGTCTAGAGCAATATTTGTTAAACTTGCTAGATTTTGAATAAATATGAATATTAAAATCATCTAATGCTTACATGAAAATATATACAAAAACTGGAGATAAAGGGCAAACATCACTTTTGAATGGAGTAAGGGTAGACAAGTTAGATGTCAGGATAAGGTTACTTGGACAAATTGATAAACTAAACGCTTATGTTGGTATGAATATCGCAAACTTTGATGAGATTGATATTGCAAAAGAAAATTTGTTGAAGCAAGTGAAATTGTTAAGACAGATTCAAAACTTACTTTTTGAAGTTGGGACAGAGATTGCTAGATCTAATTCAGAAGCTATTAATTCTAACATAGTAGATAATATTTCATATACTACAACTGATATGGAAATTCAGATAGATGACATGAGTTTATCAACTTCTGAATTGAAAAACTTTATCCTTCCAGGTGGAACCAAAATAGCAAGTTTTGCACATTTGACAAGAACTATAGTAAGAGAAATTGAAATTTTCTTCATAGCACACGGAGATACTTTTGAGATTGAAGAGTTTAATATTTTCTTAAATAGATTAAGTGATTACTTTTTCTCGCTCGCAAGATATCTAAATTTATTGGGAGGTCTTGAAGATATAGTTTGGAAACCATAATTTCATATTTAGCTAACATTATAATTATTCTTGTCTTGATGACTTTATTAGGAATGTTGCAAAAGTTATATATATAGCATGCCATCACAAAGCCAACAACCACAAATTTTACAATGCCAAACATGTAATGCTACTGGGAAAGTTGGATCTGGAATTTGTAACGAATGTTTGGGCGTAGGGTATACCGCAACTGATGGAACTTATGAATATTATCTTGAAATACAAGGTGAGAATGTTGCAATTTTTGATATAAAAAATCCTGTACAGTATAGGGGTGCCTTGAAACAACAAGCCCAGTTTTTGCAAAACATCCAAGCAAATAGTTCAAATGCCTCTCAACAGGTACCACAATTCAATCAACAAAATGTTGCTCAGGAAAGAAAACAAAAAAGGGAAGTAGCTCAAAAAGTGAAAAGCCTTACTCAAGAAGAAGTGAAAGCAATTACTACGAAATTTATGTCAAATCTTGCTTTATTCATTATCCTTTTTACCTTGCTTGGTTTGCTGCTTGTTTACTCTTTCAAAGTTTTTGGCCATGTTTTCACAGAAAGTAGGATAATTTACTTAATAATAGTTATGACCATAATTTTGTTTATATATTTATTTTTCAGAAGCAGATTCGCTCGCTCGATCAAGATATACTTAAGTGGATTACTTTCAACTCCAAGTGATTATAGGAAGTGGTTGAATGATAAACGAAAACATGAGGATTAATATAATCACAGCATTTCCAAAGATCTTTGATTCTTTTTTTTCTGAATCAATTATTAGTAGAGCTCAAAAAAAAGAATTACTAAGTATAAATATATTGAACCTAAGGGACTTCACTTACGATAATCATCAAACAATAGACATGAGACCTTTTGGTGGCGGGCCAGGAATGATACTCATGGTAGAGCCAATCTATAAAGCTCTGCTCAGTATTTACCCTGATGCAGTTAATGATGTCAAGAAGTTTCGAAATAGAGATAGAAACAAGATCGTTTTAACTTCACCTAAAGGTCGGAAATATCACCAAACTATAGCTATGGACTATTCAAAACTAGATACTTTGACCATAATTTGTGGTCATTATGAAGGTGTTGATAGTAGAGTATCAGAAAATTTTGTTGATGAGGAGGTTTCTATAGGTGATTTTATTCTTTCAGGTGGAGAAGCTGCGACCATTGTGATAGTTGATAGTATAACAAGATTGTTACCAGGATCACTTGGAAATCCGAATAGTCTAATGCACGAAACTGATCAACAGAAGGGTATCCATGAATATTCGCAATATACAAGGCCACAAAAATTCATAACAAAGGACAAGAAGACCCTCAGTGTACCAAAAATTCTACTATCTGGAAATCATAAAGAAATCGAGAAATGGAGGAACTTCGATAGTGCAAAGGCTTCTAACTAGATAGGTTCTATAGCTGGATTTGCAAGAGATTGATATGAACTAGATTATTTGTTAATATAGATAAATCAACATTATCAATGTCAAATATAGTATCAGACTGATATATTATGCTAAATAAGATTTCTCATAAATTATCTTTCATAAGTTCACACAAGTTTATAAATACTATTACAGTATCTTTGGTATTGTTTAACTTACTATTTCCTTTGGTAGGTTTGCCTAGTGTAAATGCTGGAAATATTTCTCCAAACGGCTTGATTTCATTGACTAATCAAGCAAGAAGTAATGCTGGACTTGCTACACTGTCATACAATTCAGCTTTGACAAATGCAGCTTGTGCAAAGGCTGATGATATGTTTGCAAAAGATTACTGGGCGCATTTCGGACCAAACGGAGAAACCCCATGGCAGTTTATAAGAGGTGCTGGATATAATTATTTGTATGCAGGTGAAAATCTCGGCAAAGGTTTTTCTTCGGATTCTGCATTATTTAATGCTTGGATGGGAAGTAGTTCACATAAAGCAAATATAATGAAACCCGAATTTAGAGATATAGGCATTTGTGCAAAAGATGGCATTTTGCTTGGGGAAGAGACTACTTTGGTTGTCCAAATGTTTGGAGCATTACCAGGTTCTCAGACAACGGTGACATCTGCTACTGTAAGTTCGCAAGTCACAAGTGCAAATGCTGTGGTAGTAACACAACCTCAACCATTATCTCAAAATACATCCAAAACAAATGTAACTACGAAATCTACTGCAAGTATTGCACCAGTTATTGTGAAAGATACAACTCCCCCTGATAAACCGAGAATCAATTCTCCGATACCAGGAACATATACAAACAATGAAAATATCCCAATTATTGGCACAGCTGAGGCATTATCAAAAGTTCAAGTTTATCAAGATGAAAGAAAATTAGGTGAATCTATAGCGGAAAATGGCACTTGGATATATGATCTCCATGAGGAGTTTGTTGAAGGCGTTGTAAATATTTCTGCAGATGCAATTGATAAGGCAGGAAATCTATCAGAGAAATCAGATATAGTTTCATTTTCACTTGATAAAACAATTCCATTTGTAGAATTAGCTAAACTTGAAGTTTTCGCAAAAGATGGATGTGAAAGTTGCTCAATATATTCAATTCGTGTACCAGTTGGTGATAATATGAAGCTTGAAAAGATTGCAGCTACCCTAAATAATGACCCTTTGGGTGAATTGCTAGACAATAATTTTCAGTTCTCATACGATCTGGAAAATGGATTCGATGTGGAAATCAAACTTTCTGATGCAGCTGGCAATCAAAATACAGTCGTACTTGAAAACAGTGTTTTGAAATCAAAAATCCTTGAGTATGAAAAGAAAATGCTAAATATGATTAATTCGATTGAATTAGAAGATGAAACAAATATTACCGGTATTTTGTCAAGCATAGGATTGGATCTTAGGGACTTAATAATGCGAGTTCAAGATATCACTTTTCAAAACAGAGTAAATCTTTTAGTAGGAATGTTTTTGGTAGTAATTTTTCTTCTTGACGGGACGATAGTTTATTCTGGAGGTTTGAAGACTGGTCGAAGCAAATCAGGGGTACATTTCACCAAGTTATTCTTGGTGCTTATTGTAATAACCTTTTCTGGGTTTGGAGGAAGTATATTGACTGGATTATAAATATATTTTTAAGTTAAAACAAGATATTCAATTTGAATTAATGGATCATATAGTATATAATTCACAAAATTCGTTTTAAGTCTCTATCAAAGGCAAGAATTTGGGAAGAAAAGTTTAAACACTTATTAGAACCTGACAACAAACAAGTTGTAAAAATGAAAAAGTCTGAAACATTCAGAGAATCAGGACGGTACGAGTTAAAATTTTGACTCCCTGCATTAGATAATTTCTAGTGTGGGGAGTTTTTTAATAATTTGGTTAAAATTAAGAATTAAAACAAGATTCAGATATGAAACAAATAAATGTTATGAAAAGTATTTTCATACTTTGTGGATGTCCAATGACTGGAAATACAACTATTATGTTAAGTTTAGCTTACATCAAACAAGCTGGAATTGTCAGTGGATCACTTCGACCAGTTGCAAGAAAGCTTGAATTAGAAGATCATGGTGAAGAATTCGACAAATTAATGGGTTCGAAGTTAGCTGAACTAATTGACCCAATAAATGATAAGTACTTGATTGAAGCTGCGAAATTAAGTCAAGAAAAGTATAAAAATGCAGTTATTGAATCAAAACCCGGAGCAAGATTTAGAAAATATAAGTCAGATCTAAATAATGAACAAAATCTTAATTTAGATTTTGGAGAAAGTTCAACTGCAATATTTCTTTTCGCAAATTGGAAAGTTATACAAAAAAGGGCTGAGATAAATGGGAGAACTAAAGATTTACTTAAGCAAAAGGAGCGAATGGTATCAGATAATTCTCATTACTTGACAAATTATAATTTTGAACCGTATGAGTTTCGAGATTGGAGTAGGTATGTAGATATACCGATAAACAATAGTGATATTTCAGTTAAAAGTACTTTAGAAGTTATATTTAAATACTTGAATTATGAACTTACTGCAGAAGAAAAAGAAAGATTGGATTGGATTCATAGTTTATATGGTGAAAATGCGGAAAATGCAAAAGTTGCAGGAGAGGTGATATTACAAAAGCTAAAAAGTAATGATCAGTTTTTTGATCCAGATTGGATTTCAGATAATGTAGTTAGGGAACTTGAAGAAAAGTATGGGGTTACAAGAGATAATTATCAAGGTTATTTTGAGAAATGATATCTTGGGCAAATTTTTTCAAAACGCAAACAGATGAATTCTATCAGAGCTTAGGTTTCGAAATTGTGAAAGTCAATATTGGAGAGCAAAAAAGTAGAATTTGCATCCATGAAGATTTCTACCATATTCAAGAAAATCACTCTGAAATATTTGAGTGTCCTCATGGTCAAGTGAGAGATAAAGTTAGAGATATACTAATTCAATATCAAACAGATTTGTTGAAAGTACGGCTTAAGGCATTTGATATATGTGAAAGGTTGGATATAGACAGTGAAACATTTCTAAATATCAAGACAAACAGTCTAGAGTTGCTACATACTTTGGTAGCTTTGCCTACTCACTTTGATAATGATGGGCTATGGCAAAGTTTTCCAATTGATTTTACTGAGTATATAGAACAAATGAAGTATGTAAAAATTTCAAGTGAAGGTAGGATTTTGGCTTCAGATAAATTTAGAAGTTTAAAGTATATTGAAACAGACAAAGACGGAAAAGAATATTGGGATCCAATAATTGACGGAGTTAGAAGAGGACATGACTATTTTTCTTATGCAAAGTGCTTAGTAAGTTCTGGTCATTTTAATTCAGTAAATACTTTAATGAATTCAAAAGTAAATCATGAAGGATTGCATGATGCTATAGATGATCTACTATCTTGGGAATTAAAAATATATATAAATGGAGGAGTTGAAGATTTTCAAAAAAGTAAGGATTATAATTATACGTCCTTTATTGATGAATGCTTGTCGAAAGTTTTCGACTCAACCGCCAATAAAATTAAACTTAGCTATAATTTATCTTTGGAACAGTTAAACAAATATGTAAAAATGCCGCAACAACAAAATTATGATGTAAATTATGTATATGGACCTAAAGTATTGGAGAACATTGCAAAAAGCTATTTTGATACTGCAAAATTATTTATTGATATTGATAGAGATGAAATATTCGAGTTTTTACGGTTCTTGTTTGATAGTGCAAAAGAATTTAAGCACAAATCAACTGCAAAAGATGATTTCTTAAAGCAAATAGAGTTTTTGCTTTACTTAGATAAAATATCACACAAATTTTAAAATGTCAAAACAAATACAATTACCAAACAAAACATTACCGGAAATAGAAGCTGAAGTTACTAAATTCTGGAAAGAAAATCAAATTTTTGAGAAAGTTACAAAACTGCGAGAAAATGCTCCGAAATACAGGTTTGTAGATGGGCCGCCTTTTCCTAACGATGTTCCACATTATGGTCATATGCTTTGTTCGGTTGCAAAAGATGTGATACCTCGCTACCAAACTATGAAAGGTAAATCAGTTCGACGTGTTTTTGGTTGGGATTGTCATGGACTTGCTGTTGAAGAAAAGCTAAATTCTAAACTTGGCATCAAGGGAGAAGAGTCAAAAGACAAAATCGAAAATGAAATAGGTATCAAAAACTACATACAAATGTGTCGTGACTTTGTAGGTACGAACATTGATGCATGGAGGTGGTATATGGACAAACTAGGTCGATGGTCTGATATGGATCATGCATACAAAACTATGGATCAAAAGTTTGGAGAATCTGTAGTTTGGGCATTCAAACAACTTTGGGATAAAGGATTAATTTATAAAGGCAAACGAACTTCATTATATTCTACGGATTCAGGTACCCCAGTTTCAGAATTTGAAGTAAATATGGACCCTGATAATTATCAAGAAACTGAAGATGTGTCAGTTTATATGAAATTTAGATTGATCAATCCATTTGAGTTATCTAGTAAAGTTTTCGAAAGAAGTAATGTTTTTGTTTTGGCTTGGACTACAACTCCTTGGACACTTTATGCCAACTTTGCTTTGGCTGTGAATGAAGCTGAAGATTATCTTTTAGTCAAATATGATGAGAATAAGGAAGAACACTTGGTACTTGCAGACAAATTATTTGATCAATTAAAACAAAGTTTATCAAAAGAATTCGTAAATCCTCAAGTTATAGATAAATTCAAAGGAAAAGAACTGCTGAATTTAAATTATGAGCAATACTTGCCTGATATTCCAACTCAGAATTCTAATGATTTCAAAATCTATCATGGAGATCATGTGTCAATGGAGGATGGGACCGGTATAGTTCATATAGCACCAGCATATGGTGCAGAAGACTTCGAAATGGGCAAAAAGTTTGAACTAAGTGACTATGGATCTATAGATAATACAGGACATTTACTAGTGGGAAGTTATAAAGGTAAATACCTTCGGGATGCAAATTTGGAAATAGCAAAAGAATTACTTCGAGATGAAAAAGTCTTGAAAATCAAAAGTTACAAACATAGACTTCCTTATTATAGAGGTGTAAATCCACTTATTTACAAAACTCAAGATGCTTGGTTTATAGATGTACAAAAAATCAAACCAAGAATGCTTGAACTTATAGATCAAACGAATTGGATTCCAGAATCCATAAGGGATGGTAGATGGAAAAATACCATAGAATCTTCCCCGGATTGGTGTATTTCTCGTGAAAGATACTGGAATACGATTATGCCAATTTGGGTGAACCTAGAAGATGAAAATGATATGTGGGTAATAGGTTCAATTCAAGAAATGATGGACAATTCAAATGATCAAATATACAAAAAGGATGATAAATATTACCTTCAAGTAAATGACAACGAGGTAACTATGCACCGGGACATATGTGACGATATCATTCTACATAGAGATGGAAAACATTACAAAAGAATCTCTCAAGTACTAGATAATTGGATGGATGCCGGGTCAGTTCCATTCGCTGAGTACCATTATCCGTTTGAAAACACAGAGGTTTTCAAATCGAAGCCATCAGCTGACTTTATAGTTGAGTATGTTGGTCAAGTTCGAGCGTGGTTCAATGTTTTATATAGGATGTCAGTTGGAGTTTTTGATGATATTGCTTTTGATAATGTGATTTGTACAGGTGTAGTTGCTGGAAATGATGGAAGGAAGATGAGTAAAAGCTACGGGAATTATCCAGATAGTACAAAAGTTTTAAATGAAGTAGGTGGCGAAGCTGTTAGACTATTTCTCATGAATTCACCTTTACTTCTTGGTGGAGATGCAGAATGTAAAGAGGAAACAATTAAAGATCAAGTCAAGATCATTCTCTTGCCACTTTTGAATAGTTTAAAATACTTTGTTTTATACGCGGAAGATTTCAAATATGATGGGAACTTTGTTTCAGATAACTTTTCGGACACGTGGATTTTGACAAAACTATCACAGTTAATTGTAGGTACTGATACAAACTTGTCAAATTACAACATACCAAATGTAGCAAAAGATTTGCAGACATTTATAAATGAACTGTCCAGTTGGTACATCAAAACAAACAGGGATAGATTTGTATCGAAAGATAATTCAGCTTTGCAAACGCTCTACAGAGTGCTGTTGAATCTGACTTTCAGTATGTCGCCATTGATTCCTTTTGTAACTGAGTATAGTTGGCAAGTTTTGAAAGATTACCAAGATAAATTTAACTTTGAATCAGTTCATATGGTTGAATGGGAGAATATTGAAACGACTACAACCTTGCAGGCAACTTCAACAGTGGAGCAATTCCCAGATGTTTTTTCTAAAATGGAAGAGGTTAGAGATATAATTTCAGCTGGTTTGAAGATTCGAGATGAAAACAAAATCCCTGTTAAACAGGTATTGTCAAGTGTTGAAGTAAGCAAAAAACTAACTAAAGAACAAATTGAGCTAATTAAGCAAGAATTAAATGTGTTTGAATTAGTGAATGACAAATTAAATGATGATTTGAAAATTAAACTTGATTTAAATATCACAAATGAACTCAGATTATTGGGTTTGGTTAGGGAGATTACATCTTTCTTTCAGCTTGAAAGGAAACAAATTGGACTTAACTTGGAAGATGAGGTCAATATACTTTACAATGGTTCCAATCTTGTTTTAGACTCAATTGAAGCAAATTTGGAGCAACTTTCATCTAAGATTAAAGCACAAAGTATGAAGAGAAGCTCCTCGAGAGAGTTATTGCAAAGGAAAACTTTTGGAAGTGAAGAGCTTTGGTTCGCTATTTCCAAGGTTGACTAAAGTATTTCTAGTTGGAGGCGAGTATAGCTTTGCTTCCAACTTTTGGATGAAAAACAATCCAAACTGTAAAAGTATTTTTATCTAGCAAGGAAAATCATTCCCCAAAGTAATAATTCAAAGCTAATATATTCAACGATTACTCTTTTAGTCAGACTTTCGTCCAATTTGTGCCGTAATATTGATATCATGAGGTAGAAAGTACTAAATATCAATATACTAATCGCAAGCATATTTAAGTTAAAGCTTATAAGTAGTAATGAAATAATTCCAATTAACAATCCTGCAAGTATTGAAACTAGTTTCAGATCCGTATACTTATTTGACTCTTTTGAACTTCTTTGGATTGATGATAATAGAGCTAGTGTTGAAACTGTGAATACACTAGCAATAAACACGATTATATTTACAAAACCCAAAGTATAAAAATGCAAAAGATTGTATATCAGCAAAAAGTAAATTATTGACTTTACTAAATCATAGACAACATGAGTCTTCGCTTCTAGTTGAAATTTGTTGTCATAATAAGCAAAAATATTTGTTAGTAAAAGATAATGTAAAGCAGAGGTAATAGTAAGAATGATCAATTCAAAAGGTCGATCATAATCAATCGCAACAAAGGAAATTTGAACGAGAACAATGATAATTGGATACAAATAATGCTTTGTCATTTGAATTATATATCCCTTTTTATCAAACAAAAGCAAAGACCTCATATCTACATTCTTTTTTCCAATAACTGACACAAAGTGATAGATCAATATAGTCAATACTATGAGGAATAGAGAGTAAAGTGCTAAATAATTATGAAAGTATGGTAAAAGTATAGTTAAAACGACAATAGGTGTAGTAAGTATTGGAATAAGTAACTTGGACATTTATTTTGGTGTAGTCATAAAATGATTGAATTTCTCAAAAAGATATGGTATATGCAAAGCTGTTTCTTCAATAGAATTGCTTTTCGAAAACTATGAATATAATGTATCAAAAAATTTCTCAAATTGCAAAAAATCAGGGATATATAACTTTTAGCCAATTTCTAGATGTAATCCCATATCCAGAAGAAAATTTAGAAGAGTTGGACAGTTTGATTAGTCAATTAAATAAATCTGCGTTTGAAATAATCGACGATCCAGAACGAGATTTTACAGATTACAAAGACAAAGACTTGACTACTAGAGAAAAATTTAAAATTCTTGAACAAATACGGTCTCACTCTTCTACTGATCCATTGCGTTCATATTTGCACGAAATTGGCAAAATCCCTCTGCTAAACAATGAAGAAGAGGTAATTCTAGCCAAGAGGATAAAGAAAGATGATAAAAAGGCATATGATCTACTTGCCATAGCCAATCTAAGATTGGTTGTTGCTATTGCTAGAAAGTATGCTCATAGAGGTCTAGATTTTCTGGATTTGATTCAAGAAGGGAATATCGGATTGATGAAGGCTGTTGAAAAGTTTGAATATGACAAAGGGTTCAAATTTTCCACTTATGCAACTTGGTGGATAAGACAAGCAGTTACAAGGGCTATAGCGGATCAAGCAAGAACGGTGAGAGTTCCTGTTCATATGATTGAGACTATAAATAAGTTATCAAAAGTAACTAGCGAACTTGCAATAAAGCATGGTAGAAGACCTACAACAAAAGAAATCGCAAGAGCTATGAAACTAAGCATTGATAAAGTAAATGAAATCGTTCAGATAGCTCAAAGACCACAAAGCTTGGATATGAAAATTGGAGGTGGAAAGGATGGAAACAGTGATACTACACTAGGTGAACTTGTTGCTGATGAATATGCAGAAAACCCAGCTGAAATGGCAAACTTAAACTACTTAAAAAAGCAGTTAGATGAAATTTTGTCTGGACTTACAGATCGCGAAAGAAAAGTGGTTGAACTTAGATTTGGGCTTAAAGATGGCGTTGCAAGAACGCTGGAAGAAGTTGGTGCTGAATTCAAGGTGACTAGAGAAAGAATTAGGCAGATTGAAGCCAAAGCTATCAGAAGGTTGAAATCACCTGAAATAGAGGCTGCTTTGATGGATTATCTGACCTAATTAACTACTAGAGCCTACAATTTAAATTATGAAGATATCCTTTTATTACTCAGTTATTTCAATTATTACTCAACTTACTCAACCACTAACACTCTTGTTTTGAATAGACGATTTAGTAATAGCAATAATATCGCAATTACAAATAAGTTTATACCAATATATGTATTACTAATGTTATTTCCTGTAACTGCCAAGATATTTCCGTTTTTTAGATTCAATTTTAAATTTACTTCGACTGAACTAATGGAAATGCCATTTATAGACTTAGCTGTTGCATAGGCAACATTAGTAATGCTTTTGTTTTTTACATCATCTTGTGTCACAAAATATTCACCATTGCACACTACGGATTCGTTTACAATCAACGCAACTTTTGGACATTTTATATCTAAGATTTTGTTATCAAAGACTTTCAAATCAGAAATATCATAATTTCCTAAATTTGTAACCTTGTATAGATAGTCCAGTTTATCACCTGATTTTGTGAAGTAAGATTGGTTACTAGTCTTTTCGATCTTCAAATTATTTGATATGTAAGTATTGGTGACATTACATTTTGCAATTTCACCTGGCAAAATTTCAAATTCATTTCCATAAGTAGTTATTCTAGTTGTGAAGACTAACTCTTCATCTTGATCAATATAATTGCCAATTGTACATACATAAGTTGGATTGTAGTTTACTGCATTATTTTCATCAATCGTATAATTTCCACCAACGATTTCGATTTGCTCATCAATATGTATGTTTTTCGGATTAACAATTGTTTGAGTATCTATAGAATTTGTTAGATTGAAACTAAAGTCATTTGGTAAATTTGATCCCCCAACAACTTGTTTAGTAAAAATTATGTGTGCTGGGTTAAATGTATTTGTTAGATCACAGCTAGTTGTGCTATTGGCCTCTAAGATAGGCAGATCGTAAGTTGACTCAAAAGTATTTACGCCAAATATATCTTCTTCACTTGACCAAGCTTCATACTCACTTGAGTTCGAACAATAAATAGAACCAGTATAATTTGAATTTGTGGTTTCTACTAATTTCCATTCACCAACTGGCAAGTAATAGAGTTGTCCGCTGATTATATTGACTTCTTCAGAAGTTATATTGTTCACTAGTTTCAATGGAAAATTAGTTACATCCAAAGTTCCAAGGCTACCATTTTCAACAATTTTATTTATCGTGATTTTTGGCTGATTGAAAAAACCAAAATCAACAGTAAGGTTTGATGTACTATCATTATCATGACCTAACAATATAGGGACTCCATTAAGCAAAGTATCTTGATCGTTTACAGGCTCATTTCTAAGAGAAAGATTAATTGCATTTGATGAATAATTTGGCATAAATGTGGTTCCAAATAGTCCGTTGTTATCATTGTTTATATCATTATCTGAATCAGTGAAAATTGAGCTAATGCCATATTGCATAGGTACGGTCGATTTATCTATGCTTACTATGTAGTTTCCACTCAATAAATTTTCAAACAAATACTTCCCGTTTGAATCAGTTTGTATTGAACTCACTAAGTTTCCATTTAAATCACTTGCGATCATGTCTGCTGAGCTTATGGAGTTTGAATTGTCCAAATCATTATATAAATTTAAAGTAACTCCAGGTATTCCTAGTTCACCTGATTCATAAATGCCATTATTGTTTGTATCATTCCATACCTGATTACCTACACTATATCCACAATTATTCGGAATCATTGGACCTATAAAAGAAAGCCTCTCTGAGTAGCCATTTCCACCTACATCATCGTCACCAACTACAACTAATACTTTGTAAACATTATCAGAAGGTAAGCTCCAAAATCCTACAAATCTAGTTGTAGAATTACCACAACCTACAAATGATCCTCCACAGCTACCAGGTACACCAGATATAGATGTATCTGCTGGAATAGCATGGTCAGGTCCAATTTGATTTCCCGCATTGTCAAATACTCTGATAATAGCCTCAGTACCTAAGTTACTAGTCTCAAGATCGCCAAACCAAGCACCAAATCCTCTGATAGGTGAAGTGAATTCAAATAATACTGCATTTCTAGTAGTTGCATTACCTGCTGTATCTGCCCAGTAAGGTGGTTGAGATGATGTATTATAAAAATTGGCGGGTCGTGGTGAATTTGACTGTAAAGTAGCGCTAGTGAAAATATCTACATTATTTCCTAAAGTGCCATAAAAATTATCATTTTGATTTCTTGTCGTAATAGTCATGGGAATACCATTTGAACTTATATTCATAGTATTTCCTATAAATGGACTTGAAATACTAGCTGGCCCAATATCGCATCCTAGCCTATCTGCTTCACTGCTCCATGAATTCATCAGGTTTTGAGTTTCCAATCTAGATGTAGTGCTATTTCCTCCAACTTCTCCTGAAATAAAGTAATTTATTGCAGCAGAGGCATTAACATTAAAAAAAACAAACAAAAGTATCAATGTCATAATAATATCTGATGATTTTTTTATCGTTCTCATGGTAATATATTTGGGTATTTTATACTTAACTAGTATAAAATTAATGATGTTAATGTTTTATTAGATGAAAATTTTAGAAGAAATTGCAATTCACTTCAAGGAGAAAATAATTGAAGAATGGATAAAAAAAATCATTTAGATAAAAATTATGAAGGAATAGTTGAACAGATAATTCGACCTACCGGTCTTCTTGATCCCGAGATTGAGATTAGGCCAATTGATTCTCAAAACTTTTCCACTTTGAGATTTGAAATAGAAAATTCTACTTTGATAGAAAATGTAAAACATAGAATTATTAAACCTCAAAGAGACTTGTTTTCACAAATCATTGACTTAATATCTGAAATTACTTTAGTTGTAGAAAAGAAACAAAGGGTGTTTGTAACTACTTTGACCAAAAGAATGTCAGAAGAATTGACAGAATATTTGAAGGAGAAGAATATCAAGGTTCAGTATCTCCATTCTGATCTAGATGCAATAGAGAGAGTTGAAATTTTACGAGATCTTAGGTTGGGAGTATATGATGTGGTTGTTGGGATAAATTTGCTCAGAGAAGGGCTGGATGTACCTGAAGTTTCATTAGTTGCAATTTTGGATGCAGACAAGGAAGGGTTCCTTAGGTCAAAAACAAGTCTGATTCAAACTATAGGTCGTGCTGCAAGACATGAGTCGGGCAAAGTTTTGATGTATGCAGATCATTTGACAGATTCGATGATCTTTGCGATTAATGAAACTTATAGAAGAAGAGAAATTCAAGAGAATTACAATATTCAGCATCATATTGTTCCAAAGTCAGTTATGAAGGAAATAAATTCCACTGCGATTTTGACTCGATCGGAAAATCCTGTAGACATTGAAGCAAAAGTGATGAACATCGATCCGAATGAAATTATAGCTAAGTACAAGGTTATGAATAACAAGGAAAAGAGGCTTTTGAAAACCGAATTGAAGTTGCAGATGGAGCTTTTTGCTGATCAAATGTATTTTGAAAAAGCAGCCATACTTAGAGATGTCTTGAAAGAAATGTAATTGTCAAAAATTAGCTTTTGTTGATTTGATATAATTAGTCAATACATTAGTAGATGAATATAATCATCTAATTTGACAATTCTAAGAAATGGAAACTAAACAGCAAGAAAAAACAAACTTTGATGAATCTATCTTTCGTAACGATAGAGGTTGGATAGTTCTTTTTGCTATCATAGTGGTGATGATGTTTTTGATGTTTTTTTTTGGTAATAAAAAATCTGACTCTATGATTTTGGTAAATAATGCTATATCTTCTATGAATGCTGATTTGCCGAAATCGACTGATAATAACGGGGTTACTGTTACTGTAAAAGAAGCAAAGCTGATTAAACAAGATACATTGCAAATAGTGACAGTGATCCAATCAAATGGTGTAGATATAAAAAGGGAAACTTTGGAATCAAATAAAGAGCTACTTGCAAAAACAGTGAAATTAGATACAAATCTAGTTTCAATACGCGACAAAGATATGAATGTTGAATATAGGTATGAAGATGAGAATGGGAATGAATTGGCAACAGTTTTGATAAAAAAGGAAGATTATAGATAGTTGGAGTGCTAAATTCTCAAAATATTTCAAACACAGATCACAAGAATGGCTATATTATCGATTGATTATGGAAAAAGAAAAATTGGAGTTGCATTTTCAGACGAGGGTGAAAGCATTGCTTTTGTTGACAAAGATTTGCATATAGTGAATGATAATAATTTATTTGCAAACTTGAAGGAAATTGTAATTGAAAAAAGAATTGATAAATTGTTAGTTGGACTTCCTTATAATAATGGAAGTGAAACTGCATTCACTCACGAGGTTCGTAAGTTTGCAAAAGATTTTGCAAACTTTATCAAGCAACAATATGCAATTACATTACAAGTAGATTTTGTTGATGAAATTATGACAAGTAGGATTGGGAGTCAATTTATAGTGCAGAAAAGAGGTAAGAATAAGAAAGTCAAAAAGTTTGATACGAAAGATGATAATTTCGCAGCTTGGGTGATGTTGTCTGCGCAGCTATAAGCTTTAGGTATTAAAACATGCTGTATAGTTTAGTGTTTTATTATAAAAACTTTGCAAGACTTAAATTTCCAAACAGAATATAAAGAAGGCTTTTCTATGCCTGAAAATTATGTCTATAAACCTGAAAAAGGTTTGTCTGAAGATATAGTTAGAAAGATTTCTGGAATGAAACAAGAACCATCTTGGATGCTTGAATATAGATTGAAAGCTTTTGAACATTTCACAGCTCGCCAAATTCCAAGCTGGGGTGCTGATCTATCTGCAATTGATTTTGAAGATATTTATTACTATATCAAGCCAACTGATGCACAGGTTGGCAATTGGGATTTACTTCCAGATGAAATAAAAGAAACTTACGAAAAGTTGAAAATTCCTCAAGTTGAAAGAGAAATGCTAGCCGGAGTCAAAGCTCAGTATGAATCTGAGGTTATTTATGGAAGTTTAATGAAAAAACTGAAAGATATTGGTGTTGTTTTTTTAGACACTGATTCAGGGTTGAGAGAACATGAAGAATTGTTCAAAAAGTATTTTGGAACTGTAATTCCTTACTCAGATAATAAATTCGCAAGTTTGAATAGTGCAGTTTGGTCAGGAGGAAGTTTCATCTATATACCAAAAGGCGTTAAAGTTGAATTGCCACTTCAAGCATATTTCAGAATTAATGCAAAGAATATGGGACAATTTGAAAGAACTTTGATAATTGCTGATGAAGGTTCGGAATTGCATTATATAGAGGGATGCAGTGCACCAGTTTATAGTTCAGATTCTTTGCACGCAGCTGTAGTAGAAATAATTTGTCTACCAAATAGTAAAGTTCGATATACTACAATCCAAAATTGAAGTAAAAATGTATATAATCTAGTAACAAAAAGGGCTTTTGTTTACGAGAATGCGAAGATGGAATGGATAGATGGAAATCTAGGTAGTAAAGTTACGATGAAATATCCAAGTTGTGTACTCCTTGGAGAAAAGGCTCATGGTGAGGTTTTGAGTTTGGCAATTGCAAGAGGTGAAATAAAAAATAATAATATAATAAATAGACAGATTTTAGATAATGGTGCAAAGATGATTCATGCTGCTCGAAATACTAGCTCAATCATAAATTCAAAATCAGTTTGTTTGCTTGGAGGTAAAACAAGCTACCGAGGACTTGTTAGAATAAATAAAAATGCAGAAAATGCTAAAGTTAAAGTAAATTGTGACGCACTTATACTTGACAATATTTCAGAAACTGATACTTATCCAAGTATGAAAATCGATAATGATACTGCAACTATTGCTCATGAAGCAACAACTGGAAAGGTAAACGAAAGTCAGATTTATTACCTGATGTCACGAGGATTATCTGAAAAAGATGCGCAAAATCTGATAGTTGCAGGATTTCTTGAACCAATTACAAAAACTCTCCCTATGGAATACGCTGTTGAACTAAATAGGTTAATTGAACTTAGTATGGAAGGAAGTGTTGGATAAATTGCTTTTTTTATTACAAATTACTGTTATTTTGAAAAAGTTATTACAAAAGTATTATAATTTTTGTATGTTTGATTATAAATTTTACAAAGAGATAGTTGTTACTTATCAGCATGATGCAACAGATATGTATGACAAAGGCTTCAAATATACTAGAAAAGCTCATGGTCTGATGCAATCTACGAAACTTTTACGAATTGATTTATCTAAGTTTACTTTCACTTCTGAAAATCGAAGAATTTTGGCAAAGTTTCCTGATACGGAAATGAATCTAATAAAATTACCTTACCAAAGCTATGATTATAGTCTCGGAAAATGGATGAAAGATTTCTATTTGACAAAGTTTGGAGAGAATTTATTCTCAGTTCAGGTTATAAAAAAGTTATTTCAAGGGCAATTAAATATGAATTCACTTATTCTGTTTACAAATGCCAATAAAATTGCTGGAATGTGTCTATGTTTTGAAAACACGGAAATATTACACTATGCATACCCTTTCTATGAGCAAGGGTTAGTAAATACATCTTTTGGAATGTTTATGATGACAAGTTCCATAAAGTTGGCACATCAAACAAAAAGAAAGTACTTTTATTTGGGGAGTTATAGCTCGAAAAAAGATAATTATAAATTGCAATTTAAGGGTTTGGAATGGTGGAACCCAAACCATGATGCTTGGGAATCTGATATAAACGCTTTAAAAATGACAGATTAAATTTACAAAATATACAATATTTGAGCTTGTTATTATATATCTATCTTTGCTATAATAACTCGGTTAAATCAAAAGTATTCAATCTACTTAAAGTAAATTTACAAAGATCAACACTATGGCAAATACAAAATCAGCGAAAAAAGCAATAAGAGTTTCTGCTAGAAAAAGAAACATAAATCTAGCAAGAGCAAAAAAAGTCAAGGCAGCTATAAAAGATGTCAGAAATTTTGAAGGTACAAAAACTGAGAGCTTAGTCTTGAATTCAAAACTTCAAAAGGAATTAGACAAGGCTGTGAAAAAAGGTTTCTTGCATAAAAACACTGCTAATAGAATGAAATCTAAAACTTCAAAAAACTTGAAATCGCAAGTTTCATAACTTTAAAATATTTTTATTGATGATAAATTGATTCTGGCAATTTATCCAAATTTTGGATAATTCAGAATGATATTTCAAAAAAATGTCAGGACACAGTAAATGGGCAAAAATTAAACGATCAAAGGGACTAGCAGATGCTAAACGTGGTGCAACTTTCACAAAGATAGGCAATCAAATAACTATAGCGGCAAAGCAAGGTGGTGGAGATCCGTCGATGAATTTCATATTGAGGCTGGCAATTGACAAGGCAAAAGTTGAAAATATGCCAAAGGACAATATTCAAAAGGCAATTGATAGAGGTACTGGGAAAGGAGGTGAAAATATAGTCTTTGAAAATGCTAGTTATGAAGGGATGATGGGCGGAGATGTTATGTTTGTTATAGATACTTTGACTGATAGCAAGAATAGAACAGTAGCTGAATTGAAGAAAATCATTGAATCATCTGGAGGTACATTGGGTGCAGTAGGTTCTGTTCTATGGCAATTTGATCAATATGGTAGAGTCAATATTTTTTTAGCCAAAACTGAGAAATCTGAAAAGTATGGTGGTATTGATACTTTGAAAAGAGACAATGAAAATTTAGACGATATCATTCTGCAGATTCTAGATATTCAAGGAGTGCATGATGTAAAAGAGACAGAGTTTGAGTTTGATGGTCAAGATGATTTGAAAAATGATGGTAGCTCAGAGTACAAGGGTCTTGAGATATATACGGATCCTGCGGCACTTTCTCAAGCTACAAAATCAGTTGAGTCTTTGGGTTATAAAATCGAAAGCTCTGAGCTTGTTCAACTGCCAAAAAATCAAATAGAGATTGGTGGGGAGAGAATTAATAAACTAGAAAATCTTTTGGGAAATCTGGACGAACAAGATGATGTTCAGAATGTATGGACGAATGTTGCTGGGTATTGAAATTACTTTCTATATTAGATAAGATTACTTTTACTTATGAAAGTTAATAGTACACAGCAATTTAGAAAAATTAAAATTAGATATATATTTATCTTTATCCCCATATTACTATCGTTTGTGATTCTGAGCTTCTTTTTAACTTCATTTTTTCATCTTTCTAACACAAATGCCGATGAAAGCTTGTTTTACTCAATAAGTACATCACTATCTTCAACTACTTATCAAAACAATGTCAATTCTATCTCAGCTTATGACACATCTGCCAGTTCCACAAATGAGGTACTAGGGCTTGATATAGATTGTGCATTGATAAATCTCAATGTTGACAAAGAAATTGGATTAGATCCAAAGTTTGTACCTTCAAATTTAGTAGAATTAGTCGAAGTGAAAACAAACAAAGCTATACTTATCAAAAAAGAGCTAATTTCTGATCTAATTGCTTTGTTTGCAGATGCAAAAAAGCAAGGTCTTGAACTTCAAGTAATATCAGGCTATAGGTCCTATGAAACACAATTAGAGCTATTTTCAAGTTATGTTCAACAAGAACAATCTAAAGGTTTAAGTTATAAAGAAGCTATCAATGTAGCCAACATTTACTCTGCAAAGGCTGGACATAGCGAACATCAATTAGGAACAGTAGTTGATCTTGCTAATACTTATTCTACAAATCCTTTTGATTTAGTTGATGCAGAAAATAAAGAGTTATTTAGGTACCTTGAAAAAAATGCCAATAAGTTTGGCTTTTACATAAGTTATCCGGAAAATAATAATAAAGGATACCAGTATGAACCATGGCATTTGAGGTGGTTTGATTCTGCTTGTATCTGATTTTCAACTTAATTCTTCGTTTTTCATTATAATTGTTTTGTGTATTTAATGTTTAAAGAACTGATCTCCAAAATTGAAGAAATTATCAAAAAAAAAGATTTTGATAAGTTAAATATTGAGCTGCTAAGTCTTGAAAAGCAAACCTTGGAGTCAAACTTTTGGTCAGACCAATCTAAAGCTAGAAAAGTAAATCAACGAATTGCGGAGATCAACTCTGAACTTAAGACACAGGGGATTTTGAATGAGCTAAATAGTTTGCAAGAGTTGGAAGATCTGAATAAAGATGTAGATGACTCTTTGCTCCGGGAACAAATTCTTGAAGATTATCAACATTATGTAAGTTTAGTAAGTAATCTTGAAATTGAGACTTACTTATCAGGTAAATTTGACAATCTTCCAGCATTATTTTCTATCCATGCAGGTCAGGGAGGAACCGAAGCATGCGATTGGTCTGCAATGCTTGAGCGAATGTATATAAAGTATTTTGAAAAAAAAGGTTTTAAATATGAAATTGTTGATAAGGTCTATGGAACTGAAGCAGGAATTAGTTCAGTATATTTTGAAGTTTATGGAAAGTTTGCTTATGGATTACTCAAAAATGAGCTTGGTACTCATAGGTTAGTTCGCGTATCACCATTCAATGCACAGGGACTTAGACAAACGAGTTTTGCTGGAGTGGAAGTCGCCCCATTGTTCGACGAGGATAACTCTACAGAAAATGATATAGATATTCCAGAGTCAGACATAGAATTTAGTGCTGTTCGTTCCGGTGGAGCAGGTGGTCAGAATGTAAACAAGGTTGCTACTACAGTGAGATTGATTCACAAGCCAAGTGGTATAGTTGTCACATGTTCAACAGGTAGATCACAACTAGCAAACAAAAAATCAGCAATGGCAATGTTGAAAGCAAAGTTATTCCTACTGGAAGAGCAAAAAAGGCAGGAGGAACTATCAGGAATCAAGGGTGAGCATAAGATAGCTGGTTGGGGCAATCAAATAAGAAATTATGTTCTACATCCTTATAAATTGGTCAAAGATTTGAGAACTGATGTAGAAACTAGTGATGCAGAATCTGTGCTTGATGGAGAATTGGATTTGTTTGTGGAAGCATTAGTCAGAATGTAAAAGTTATGCAAGTAATTACGAGTACACAAAACTCAGAGATAAAGGATTTAGCAAAACTTAAACAAAAAGAATATAGAGATAGTAAGAAGCAGTTTTTGATAGAAGGGTATTGGCTAGTTAAATTGGCTATAGAATCAAATTTTCCAATTTCTAAACTTTATATCTGCAAAGAGTTATTTCATAAAAAGTTTGATAATGAAAGTTTGATAAAACTTGTCATCAATCAAAATGTCGAAGTTCAGGAAATAAGTACGCAAGTGTTCCAAAAGCTAAGTACAATCCAAAGCAGTATGGAAGGACTTATGGCACTTGCTAGCAAAGAAGTGAGTGATATTGATGATATTCAAGTTACAGACAACTCAATTTTCATTGTTGCAGAATCAATTGAAGAAAGTTCAAATCTAGGAGGTATTTTGAGGCTCGCTGATAATGTTGGTGCAGATGGTGTGATAGTAACTGATATAAGAACAGATATTTTTTCTCCAGTTGTTATCCGAAGTAGCCTGGGTGCATTTTTCACAGTAAATTTCTACATTGATTCAAGCGTGAATTTTATTGACTGGGCTAGAAAACAAAATGTCTTGACAGTCGCAACTTCACCAAATGCTTCAGAGTATTATAATGACATTCAATATCCAAGGCCACTTGCTGTAATGGTTGGTTCTGAATATCAAGGATTGAGTCGAGTTCTGATTGATGGTGCGGATCGTATAGTCAAAATTCCGATGAAGGGCAAAATAAATTCGATGGGGATAATACCAAGTTTGGCAGTGATGATGTATATGTTGTAAAGACAAGTGCTACTTTCATAAAAAAATTAATCATAGTAGAAGGAATAAAGTTTTGAATTAGAGTATCGTCATAAATCAAGTACATCAATAGTTGGAGGGTTGAAAAGTCTTGCAGGAATTCCAAATTCACCTAAACCACAAGTTATAAATAACTTGTGAGATTTATAATAACCTTTATCAAACTGAATCCCATCATTATTTTCTACGTGCAAAATCATCTTATATAAAATTGGTAACCTGATTTGTCCGCAATGTGTGTGGCCTGCAAGTGTAAGATCAACATTATCCAAACTTAGATAATCTCTCACTGAATCTGGGTTATGAGCTAAAACTAAAACTTTATCTTCAATAGTCAAAGTATTCAAAATAGTAGAATGATTATTTCCTACATATCTATCCCCAAGTCCAACAATTTGGATGTTTTCAAAGTCAAGAGTTTCATTAGTCAAAACATTCACTTTATTACTTTCCAAAACCTCGACAATCTGATTTTTCATGTCTGCTGCACTTCCAAGTACATCATGATTTCCCACAACCGCAAAAGTTGGATATCTTATCTCGGATAACGGCTTGAAGTATTCTGACAGCTTAGTATTGTCTTGTTTATAAACAAAGTCACCAGCTATAAGCACAGCATCAACATTTTCTACGCTATTTATTTTCTTTACTACCAAAGCCAAGTAACTTGCATCTTTGAATTTACCTAAATGTAAGTCAGAAATCAAAATAAACCTCTTCTCAAAACCTAAGTTTATTTTTGTATATTGAATTTGGGTATTGAACCTTTCAATATAAACTGAGTAAAATATAATGATCAAAACTAGTACAAATAATACTCCAAGTGCTTTCAAAATTATTTTAGCAAATTTATTAATTAGCATTATTTAACTTTTTAATCAAAATATCAATCATTCCTCGAAATGGTTCCGAACCCATAAATAAAACTACGTGATTTTCACTTATAGTTTCTATTTTACTCAATAAACATTCAATGAATTTGTCATCTTCCTTTTCGACTTTCACCTTGTTTAGATTGAGAAACTGTGCAAAATAATTTTCACTTGCATAAGTTTCACTATCTTCTGCAATTTTTGTACTCCAACGAGGAATTATAACTTCGTCAATAACTACATTATCAAATACTCCTTGATATTGACTTAAACTAACTTTTGTAATATTTCCTAGATTTGGCAATATTATGCAAGTAATTTTATGATCTTTGAATTTATCAGCAACTGCTGAAATACTTGCTTTGAATTTTTCAGGATTATGTGCAAAATCATCAATTATAACTAAATGATTGTCTAAACTAGTTTGAGATTTGATTACATTATCAAATTTTATTTGAAGTCTGCGAGTAGGTCCAGGGTAAGTATTTATTGAATTTATAATTGAGTCGATATTAGCTTTCAAAAAATCATTATCAAAACATTGTTTCAAAAGTTCTAAAGCTAAACTTATATTTTCGAGATTATGTTTACCAAATATTTTAGGGTTTATAGGTTTATCTAGAAATATTAAACTATTAGTGTGTGTTTCTAAGTAATTACTTAAATTTGAATAAATAATTTCTGATTTTATACTTTGATCTTCTTGCAACTTAGAAAATTTAGAATTTTTTAAAAACAATTCATCCTCGGCGTTGACTATAATAATTCCACCTTCTGGAACTGATTGCATCAAATTCAAAAAATTGACTTTATAATCTTCTTCAGTTTTGAAAATATCTGTATGATCCCATTTCACTGAAGTTACAATCAGATACTTCGGATGATAATAAAAAAACTTTGATTTACCATTTTTTTCAGCTGGATATTCATCACCTTCAATGATACTCCAATCTGAGCTTGTAATTTTCACTGACTCAAGTTCTGGAACTTCACCACCAATCATATAACTTGGATTTAAACCTAGGTCAGTAAATATTTTAACCAATAAACCCGTTATAGTAGTTTTTCCATAATTTCCGGTTATAACAATCGAATTTTTTTTGATCACAAACTTTTCAAGTAATTCAGTTGGAGAACAAGTCTCAATATTCAACTTTTTTGCTTTTATAACTTCAATATTATCTTCACCGATTGCAGCACCATAAGTAACTAAATCTGGCAAATTATTTTCATCTAAATGTTCTTCTTTATAGCCAACCAAGATTGGCAAATTATTCTTTTCAAGCAAAGTTGACATTGGTGGATAAAATGCTTTGTCAGAACCTGTAACTTCATGACCTAAATTCTTCAATTCTATTGCAAGTCCTGCGTTGAGTTTTCCACAAATACCGATAAAGTGAATTTTCATAAATTTAAAATTAATATAAACTTGTTGCTACTATAAATCTTCCATCGACTAAATTTTTATCAATATCTTTATTTTCTGAATAGTATCTATGTGAAAATGTAAGTTTGTTTTTTGCAGATTCGTAAGTATCAACCTCATATACTTCAATATTATCTGGACTTATACCAGCATCTAAATATTGATTAATAACAAAATTCAATATATCGACTTCAAAGTAATCCCCCTCTTTTGAAATAAAACTGCCCCAAACTTCAGCTTGAATATTTTCTAAATTTTGAGATTTATAATTAACTTTACTTATACTTGGAACAATTCCAATTTTTATAGTTTCAAGATTTACATTTTGTTGCTTTACCAAACAATCAATTGACTTCTTTGCAAGTAAAAGTTCAGCACTTCTACGACCAGTATGAACAATTCCAGTAATTTCTATATTATCAAAAGTTTTTGCATATAAAATAGCAGTAGTACAATCAGCAACACGAATTGAAATTGGTAAAGCTTGTATATTTGTAAAAAGTGCGTCACAAGAAATTGGAATACCGATTTTACCTTTTGGAAATAAATCAAGATTTCCCTCATTGACAAATACAATATTATCCTTATGTCCATCAGGCAATAACACTAAAGAATCTTCAAGTTCTGTAAGTTCAATTGAATCAAAGAAATATTGGATATTCTTCTTTGCATTGCTATTCTTATTTTTTGAAGACATATTTGCTTGATTTCCCCATGAAAATCCATGTTTAACAAAATTATTCAACCTAGGGAAATATCCAATATTTACCTTTAAGTATTTAATTTCATTCAAAATATTTGATTGACTAGGACTATTCATTTATTACTTTGAAAAAGAAAATAGTTATAATGGTTCCCAAAAGTATCAATGCTCCTATCAGATATGTAGAAGTCAAATTCATTCTTATATTTATCAAAGAATATACAACTATAAAATAAAAAAATATCATCCAAGTGAAAATTTTCCAAAAGTTCTCAAATGGTGTTTTGATAAGTCCAACAAACTTTGAGTTCATAAGTTTTGTTGCTGATTTAGGAGAAATTTGTTCGGAATTGAATTTGAGTGCTTGAAAGAATCTAATTCCAATTATTCCTGAGAATACAATCAAAATAATCAACAAAGAAAAGGTATTTACTTGTACAAGGTCAGGTAATGTAGGAAAAGAAAATCCAGCTGAGAATATCTTGAACTGTTCTGTATCATGAAAAATGGTGTAATTCACATTCAAAATTTCAGATAATCCTATAAGTGTAATTACTCTAAGCGTAAGTAATAAAGCCGCTGGAGACCAAATAGCCTCAATAATTTTTGATAATGCAGAATTCATTAGAAGATTATAGCAAAAGATTTTTATATATTCGGTAAATATACGGTTTCTTCTATACCATCATCGTGCACTATATAAGTAAACAAACCTATCTTTGTTTCATCTATTACATTGCTAAATATTTGTGGATTTACAATTGGTTTTATTTCTATAGCCATGAGATTAGGAGAGCTTTTTATGTGTATTCCTGGCATTGATAGTATAAATTGGGCATTTGGAAGGTTTTGTTTTGCAATCTCAATGAACTGCAATAGAGATAACTCATATTTATCACCAAACTTCTCCAAGATGCTAACTATTTCATCTAGTTGACATACATATACTCTAGAAGAAGAAGCATTATTTACTTCCTTCGATAATTCTTTTAGCATGTTCTCAATATTCAAATCTCGGAAGTGTATCCCCTCTATTACTGGTGCGAAATAAAATTCACTTTGAGGGTTGTTAGCGGACCTAAAATGCAATTCATTCATTATCGAACTTTTGCCAACTCTTTTATCCCCACATAAGAATACAAATTGATACTGCTCTAAAGCCTCAAATATTTCTGCAATTTCACTTTCGCGTCCAAAAAAATACTCTCCACTTACTGGCACATTTAACAATCTAATTTCAGTGTATTCACCTGAAGGTCCTTCTATTACTAAATGCTTACAGCCACGCTGAATGGTCTTTTCAAGCAAATATAGCTCTTTTAGATCTTTTGGAGCTCTTGTTTCTTTTACTTTAAGATCTATTTCTCTTATTTCAGGAACTATGCTTGTTGTGCATGCTTCACCTTTATTTGTCATAAAAACTTATAATTTGTTTCCATTTTTTGCAAACAAGTGGTTTTGGAATCTAGCCAGAATTTAGTTAGTATGTTTAGTCAAATTTTGAAAGTATTGTACTGATAGTTACTGATGAATTGATAGGATAAATAATTTTATCATAAATCAAGTATATGATACTAACTAATTTTCTCTTAATGCCTGTTGTACGAGAGTGAATGTAGCAAAGTAGAGTGAAAAGCGTAGTCGCCCCTTGAGTTGAAAACTAGCGTCACTATTGATTCAAAAGAAAAATTTATTCGAGAAATAACTTACTATATTGAAACTTGCTTAGATTACTTTCAATATCTTCATATGATTTCCCGCAAATCATTCTACCTGCAATAAAAACCTCTTGAGTTATATCTGCAAGACAAAAATCAGGCATTTGAAAATTGTCTTTTTCTTCTAAAGTTGCAAATTCAAAATCAACAACTACAAGACCTGCTAAACTATCTTGAAAAATATCAAATTCAGCAGTTCTATCTTTATAATCATAAAAATATCTTATTTTGTGAACTCTCTTTCCTTCGAGTTGTTGATTTAAGATATTAAATTCAGTTTCGGTAAGAATTATTGTTTGCTCTTCTTGATGTGAAGCGTCTCCACTATTTACATGCTCTTTTTTGGTCAAATCAAACTTATCACCATGTTTTCTAAGCCTCAATTTTGGTTGCTCGCTAGATTTGGGAATATACAGATCAATAATCTCATTGAATTTGCAACTTGTCAAATCTTTAGGAAGCTTTTTTGCTAAGTAAGTTTTTTCTATTTCGATCATAATATTTAAGAGAGTAGGTAAAACATTATAAATTTGACTGTTTTTATCTTATTCTAGCCAATTTTCAATTTCATATACTGTTACATTTTGGCCAAGGCAGATCTTTGAAAGCCGTCAGCCTAAATATAATGCAAATATTGATAGAAGTACAAATGCTCAATTACTTCCGTCTGCCCTGCTTTTGCCAAACTGATGTTGGCTGTAGTGGCTTTATTGACTTGATTTCTTGTTTGTAACTAATTCTGTAAAACTTTTGGCTGCATTTGTAAAGTCTGATGGCACTAAAACAATAGTCGTTGTGTTATTGTCAATTCCAATTTCAGAAAGCATTTGCATCCTTCTTAACTCTAATGCAATTGGGCTTCCTTCCATTTCTTTAGCACCTTGTGTCAATTTTATGGAAGCATCTAATTCTGCTTCTGCTTTTACAATTCTTGCCCTTTTTTCTCTAATTGCTTCTGCTTCCCGTGCCATTGCTCTTTGCATTCCTTCTGGAATTTCAACATCTTTCATTTCTACCATTTCAATTTTAACGCCCCAGGGTTCTGTCGTTTGGTCAACAATTTTTTGTAAGTTAGAATTTATCTGTTCTCGGTCCCTCAAAACTTCGTCCAAGCTATGTTGCCCAATTATATTTCTTAATGCTGAAACTGAAAATTGATAAACAGCTTTATTGTAATCAGCAACTTTAATAATTGAGCTTTCAGGGTTGATAATTTTAAACCAAAGTACAGCATTAACTTTTATGGTTACACTGTCTTTGGTAATGGTTTCTTGTTGTTCTAAATCAACAGTCTTTGTTCTTATGTCAATTTTTTGCTGTCTTTCAATAAATGGAATTATCCAATAAAGTCCTGGTCCTTTTACTGATTTAAAGCGTCCAAGTCTGAATACAATAGCTCGTTGATATTCTTGTGCTATTCTCAAACCCGAAAGAAAAAGAAGTGTTATTAGTCCTAAAATTGGTATTATTAATGTCATGGTGTTATTTTTAAATGTTTCTATTATTTCAGGGGCAGGTTCATACTATTCCAGCCAACTATCAGATATGCGAAGTTCGACTAAACTTCGTATATTATCCATGCAAATATTATACACTATTATTGGGTAGTATAACAGTGTATGTAAGTTATGTATAAAGAATTAATTACGAAGTTTTTGAAAGTACTGAAAGTTAAACCTTTGCTTATATGAGAAGTTTCGCTCATTTCCTTGTTATTTTATCATATAACGTTCCAGTATTTATTGTATTGTCCGACCCGAACGGAGTGAAAGCGAAGCAGCAACGAAACGTCCTGGAATAGTAAACTTGTTTCTTAGATAATAGGGATAAGTGAGGAGATAATGTTATTTACATAGTGAAGAATGATCCCAGGCCAAATAGTTTTTGTTTTTATGGTGATATAAGCCAATATTGGACCTATTAAAAACATCGCATAACTGACTTGATATAACAACGCGAAGTTACTAAGATGGGTGGAATTTTTCAAATGCCACAAACCGAAAATTAGTGATGACAGAATAATTGCTTTGTTACGATTGAAATATTTAAGAAACATTGCAAGGCATAGACCACGAAAAATAACTTCTTCATAAATTGGTGCGAAAATTGTTACAAATTTTGGAAGCTCACTTACTAATCCTGTTTGAATGTTGAATGCTTGTACCGATCTGAATACAAACAGAAATATAATTAGGAGTGTTTGTAACGGAATTGTTAATTTCCAAACTTTCTTTAAGTGGAACCAAGTAAGGTTAATGTGCATAAATAAAAAACACTAGTTGATACTAAGTTCGACTAGATTTCGTATATTATCTATGCAAACATTATACACTATTATTAGTTAGTATACAAATGTATCTAAATTATGTATGAAGCACTAGTTGTGAAGTTTTTGAAAGTACTGGAAGTCACACGTTTCGGCATCATCTTGAGTATGAAGAAGCATTAGCAAAGTCAGATATGCTATGTTAGACAATATTGACTCCGACTTTTATAGCACTTCTTGATTTATCCACGATACATAATCACTGTTAGCAGATGCAGATATTTTAATAATACAAGGCGTTTCATAGGGATGAAGTTTGATTACCGCCGCCTTAACTTGTTCCCAATTCTTCATGTTAGTCTTTACAATAGAAACAACTTCTGTAGAATGCTCAATTTTTCCTTTCCACCAATATGTATTTTGAATTGGAAAGAAGTTGCCACAAGCAATCAAACGACTCTTCATTAAAGACGACACGATTTTCTTTGCAGTTTCTAAATCAGGATGGGTAATATAGATAATAATGAATCCATTGTTCCTTGACATAACTTTGATTGTAGTAGTAATTAAGTTAAGAAAATTTCGTCTAGCATTTAAGGATGTACGAAGTTCAATTAAATTTTGTAAAATATCCCATGCAAATAGTATACACTATCATTAGTTAGTATACAAATGTATCTAAACTATGTATGAAGCACTAGTTGTGAAGTTTTTGAAAGTACTGGAAGTTAAACCTTTGCTTATATGAGAAGTTTTTCTGAAACGAAGTGGAAGAAAAACTTGGGAAAGTTGCGAGCCGAGCAATTTCCTTGTTATACGAGGGTAAGGAGCGATAGCGACGAAAGCGAAGCGTCCCCTTGAGTAAGCGCGACTTCAAAGAAATGAATTAAGAAAAGCATTTTTATTCTTTGAATTTTCTGATTATAAAATCTATAATAATTGAAATAAAATATGAACCTAAAAGCAAAATAACGAATTCTGAGAATTGTAATCCACAACTGGAAGGACTATAAAATAATTTGGGTTCAATATACATATTAATACAGGATAAATGAAACCAAAAAGGAAATGACAATATCATTAAAATTATTATAGAAATAATCTGAGTTTTTGTGAATTTAAAAAATTTCTTCCACTTCATCTTATTATCTTGATTCTTGACTAATATAAATCTTTCTATTCACTTTGACCCGAGCCTTATTCGCATAACGTTCGCTGATATCTGACGTCCCGACCATTCAATTAAAATTTAACTCATCGGTCTGGATGTGCGAAGCGAACAGATATCAACTGTTAGATGACCCGTTAGGGCGAGCGACCTTAGGAGCGAGAGTCAAAAACATTTTCCATATTTAGCAAAAAGTTATAATGTTATTAAAATGATCAACATAATAGATTGGTAAGTTAAGCTTTTCTAATTTAGAAACAAGAAACTCATTTATTTCTTCTATTTTTATTTCTGTTCCATCAAAATTTTTTAGTAAACTTCTTCCTAAAATAAATCCTTTCGGTAAATTGTTTTTTATTACATAAAGTACTTGATCTAGATAATATTCAAGCTCTTTTAACTCTATACCATTAGCCCCATGATGATATTCCAAAAATAGATATCTTTCTTGTAAGTTTATATTGATCTGATTTTGCATAAATGCGAATATGAGCATATGTCCACCTGTTATTTTTACCTTATTTATATCTAAATCTTCCGTATTTGAAGACAATGATTTTGCCATACTAGAACCAGCATCCCCTGTTTTTAAGAAATTTACGATAAATTCACGGCTATTATTTGTTGGGAAAAACTGTTTAATGTACACAAGTCCTTGCCCATAGTAACAAGTAATTCCCAAGGAAACTGCCTTAGAGGAAAAGTGAGTAAAATCTGATAATCCATAAAACTTTTTATTACTTGCAACCACCTTTCCCCAATCAATTTTTTCTAACGTTTTAATACATGACCATCCTCCACAAACAATCCATATTATATCCGCCTCAGAATCCAATGACTTATTAAACTTTGCCACTAAATTATCCAAATCACTTTCACCAGAACAAAAATCAAGATACTCAATATTTTCTTCATGTAAAAAACCTATTGCATCTTGATAAGTCTTGTGTTTTGCAAAATCTTCTAATTTACACAGATTTGTTAATGCGATTTTCATAACTTTTTGCTTTTAAAAATATAATTGTTTTTGATTTCATCTAACTCTCGGATATACGAAGTCCGACTAGATTGCGTATATTATCTATACTAATATTATACACTATTATTGGGTAGTATAACAGTGATATAAGTTATGCATAAAGAACTAATTACGAAGTTTTTGAAAGTACTGGAAGTTAAACCTTTGCTTGTATGAGAAGTTTTCCCTGTTCGCTTAATTTTATTATTTGCGTGAAGAACTGTAATATTATTATACCTTATATTACCTTGACTCATCCAACCAACTCCAATCCATGTTTGCAATATCCCGAAGTCGATAGTGTCCTGGATCATTCTTTTTTAACCATGCGTCTATTGCGTTAATACCACCTTTTTGAATTATTTGAAATAACAAACATTCTCTAAGCATTAGATTGACAGGCTGTCCAGCTTTTTTATATTGTTCTTGTTGACTCTTGACCACACAAGCTGTCTGGAAGATTTTTTGATAAGACCAAGCCCCTTTTGGATAAAGGACATTATCACGATAATCACCATATGTCTCATAATATACATTATCAAAACTTTTCTGATCTTTTGGATAACGTCTCTTCCCCATATTTCTTTAAGAATGTTTTTGCTTTATAGATTAATAAACTACAAATTTACCATTAATTGTACTGTATTTAGTTTAATATGTCAAATCAATAAATCAGTTATCTTCCATAATATCAAGAGCCAATTGTGAAAAAAGTAAAACTCGACGGAGGAGGCGAGATTCGAACTCGCGATGAGTTGCCCCATGCCGCTTTTCGAGAGCGGTACCTTCAACCACTCGGTCACCCCTCCATACTAACCATTTTTGTTTGCAAGTTGACCACAAGCTGCTTGTATTTTGTCACCCATGGTGATTCTAATTGTTGTAGGAATTTTGAAATGTTTCAAAGTTTCATAAAACGCATAAACATTTCGTAGATCTGATTTTCTCAAATCTTTTGCTTCAGCAATTGGATTCATAGGTATCAAATTTACATGTGCCTCTCGATTTTTGAGTAACTTAGCCAAATTTCTTGCACATTCTTGAGTGTCGTTTACCTGATCTATCAAGGTATATTCATAACTAATTCTTTTCCCGGTATATTTCTCATACTTCTTTATGAATTCCATCAACTTATCAAGCGAATAAATTTTTGCAACTGGCATTAATTTTTCTCTAAGTTCCTGACTAGGTGCGTGAAGCGAAATTGCAAGCTTTGTTTTCATTCCCTCGGTCATATACTTTTCAAGTTGTGGTATATAACCTGAACTAGACAAAGTTATATGCCTGTCTCCTAAACCAAATTCATTTGGATTTGTAAGTATTTTCAAACTTTCAACTACATTTTCATAATTCAACATAGGTTCGCCCATTCCCATATAAACTATGTTTGTAACTTTTTCAAAATTATCTTTTTCCTTCAAAAAGTGATTGGAAGTGGAAGTAGGTTGTTGGTTAGGCAAATCATTTTCCAAGTTTTTGGGCATAAGCTTCATAAGTCTAGCCCAAAATAAAACTTGATCGACAATCTCTTGTGAGGTTAGATTCCTCATAAATCCCATTTGACCAGAAGCACAAAAAATACAACCAACAGGGCAACCAACTTGAGAACTAACGCAAACTGAGTTGCGACCATCTTCAAATCTCATCAAAACTGATTCAATTTTCTTGCCATCATAAAGCTTGAAAAGAGATTTCCAAGTATTTGATTCTTTGTCAAATAGAAGTTTAATTAGTTCAAAATGTAAAGTAGCTGATAAATCTATTATTTTTGCAAATTCTAATTTGGAACTTTTGAACTCTTCTCTAGCTTCGGCATTGAAAATCTGAGAAAACTTCAATGTGGAATTTTCCTCTGTTTGGACCAATGATTGTGCCTTTTTTGAAATAATTCTTCCAGAGCCGGTTTTTGTTGGGCTATTTGACTTGATATTTTTCAATTCTTGAAGTTCATTGTCAAATTGAGTTTTGCAAAACTCTCTTTCTTCTTTTGACAAAGCTGTGATATCTTCAAAGTTTGTAACAATGTCTTGAAACCAAGCTTTATTTAATATTTCTAATTTGTATTTTTTGAAGTTTGTGTTTTGAGAAAATGAGGTAAAATACATTACTTTCTTCTCATAGGTGGAAAAATCACTCCTTCTCTTGCTGAAACATTTTCAAAGAACCAAAAATTTCTTTCTGCATGTCCCCATCCACAAGTTGGAGGCATACCGTACTCAAGCATTTCTACAAAGTCATCATCCAACATTTGCGCCTCAGCATCTCCTTCTTCTCTAAGTTTTTCTTGTTCCAAAAAATTCTGGAGTTGAAGTTGAGGGTCATTCAATTCACTAAATCCATTTCCAAGTTCTGATCCAGCAATTATGGGATGAAATCGTTCTGTTATTCTTTTGTCAGTATCACTTGGCTTTGCAAGTGGGGAAAGAAATGCAGGCTCATAAATCATCCAAACTGGACCTCCGATAGTTGCTCGAATTTTCTTCCAAAGCTTGTCAATACCTCGATTAATATTTTCTGCTTTATCATCAAACTTGGCAAGTTCTACATTCACTTTGTCCAAATCAACATTCCAAATATCAATTCCAAATCTATCTTGCAAAATTTGCTCATAAGTTATAACTTCCCATTTTTTTTCAAGATCTATTTCTTCAAAGCCTTTCATGTTTTCAAATTTTGTCGTGCCCCAAACTTCATATGAGATAAACTTAAACATTTCTTCCATAAATTCCATTCCCTTTTGAAAATCAGCATATGCCCAGTACCATTCCATAGCAATATGCTCAGGCAAATGTTCATCAGAAAAACCTTCATTTCTGAATCTTGGACCAATGTCATAAACTTTCTCGTAGCCAGCTCCAATTAGCCTTTTGAGTGGTAATTCGTGAGAAATACGCAAGTAAAAGTCTTGGTCTATAGCATCCATATGAGTTACAAATGGATTTGCATCAGCTCCTCCTGTAGTGAGTTCCAAAACAGGCATATTCATCTCAATGAAACCTTTGGAGTTTAAGAAGTCCCTGTTTGCTTGCCAGAACTTGGATCTTCTCTCAAATCTTGCTTGTAAGTCAAGTTTGTCTTTTGATCCATTCACATTTATATCCAGATATCTTTTTCTTTGTCTTTCTTCTACATCATTGAGTTCATCTGGAATTGGTCTAAGGGACTTTGTGATAATTCGGATGCTTTTGACTAATATAGAGATTTCACCAGTTTTTGATTTGCCTAGAGTCCCAAAGACTTCTACAAAATCTCCATTGTCAATAAGATCTAACTGTCCAAATTCTAAATATTTTGTTTCTAGTCCAATCACATTTTGTGGCATACCAATGCATTGAATTTTGCCTGATTCATCTTGCACATCAAGGAACAACAATTTACCATAACTTCGGATAGAGACAATTCTTCCGGTTATGAAAAAATCTTTCCCTTGCAATTCGTCAAAGTTATTTATAAGTTCTGCATTGTTTTTGTCTTTTTGAACTCGAGCAGGATATGGGTCAAATCCCAATTCCTTCAGCTTGTTTAATTTTTGAACTCTAAATTCTCTTACTTGTTGTAGTGATTGTCCGATATTTGACATAAATTTATTTAAGTTCTGTTACTTATTATTAGTTCAGCATTATAGCCTGAGTATGATATCAGATAATTATACAATTATAAATGATTTTATAGATAAATTGTGATAACGCATTTGAAATTCCAACTAGTAACTTTACTTGAAAAATGCAGTACAAAAGCAGTATAATGTTTCTTAATAATTTAAATAATGTAATACTTACAAATCCTAACTTAACTACTATGGAACTTATAATTATCCCCATCATCATATTGATATTAGTTTTTATTTTTATCCCATCGATTCTTTTTACGGTTGAACAGCAAACTGCTGCAGTGATTGAAAGATTTGGCAAATTTGTCAGAATTGCAACAGCTGGTCTAAATTGGAAAATTCCTCTTGTTGAAAAAAAGGCAGGAAAGTTATCTTTTCGAGTTCAAGAATTAAATGTAAAGGCTGAAACGAAGACACTGGACAATGTATTTGTTCATTTGACAACTTCAGTTCAGTTTTTTGTCATACCTCAAAAAGCTGCAGATGCATTTTATAAATTGAATGATCCTGCAAGACAGATAAATTCTTATGTTTATGATGTCATTAGAGCGAAAGTCCCCAAAATGACACTAGACCAGCTTTTTGATAACAAAGATGAAATAGCACTTGCAGTAAAAAAAGAGTTGGAAGAAACTATGACACAATTTGGTTTTGGAATAGTGAATGCACTAGTTACCGATATTGAACCAGATGCAAAGGTCAAAGAATCAATGAACGAGATAAATTCAGCACAAAGACTTCGAATTGCGGCTGCAGAGAAAGGTGAAGCAGAAAGAATATTGCTAGTCAAAAGAGCTGAAGCTGAAGCACAATCGAAAGCATTGCAAGGTAAAGGTATTGCTGATCAAAGAAGAGCTATAATTCAAGGATTGAAAGATTCTGTTGAGGAATTTCAAAGTTCAGTTCACGGTTCAACTGCGAAAGATGTGATGAATTTGGTTCTAATGACACAATACTTTGACACATTGAAAGAGATTTCCATGAGTAGCAAAACAAATACAATCATGCTTCCACATTCACCGTCCGGAATGAATGATATCGCAAGTCAGATTAGAGACAGTATGATAAGTGCAAATGAAGTAGGGAGATTGGAGAAGTAAAAGAATCTGAGACTTTATGATGTTTCTCGATGAAGAATGGAATGTAGTATTATATCTTTCAGTTGGAGTGTGGAAACAATGAAAAAGAACTTGTACTACAATCCTAGCATTTAGGAATGTTTTGATAGTCTTACTGAATTTCTCTAATTTTTGAGCAACATAATAAATCAGTTGTGTTTATATTTTTGCAAAATAAGGACGCAAAATATCTGTGAGCGAACCGTATATGTTTTGTTATCTGATTTTTCAAGCAATGTTTTTGTCGTGCAATTTTATCCAGCCTAATTTTAACCACAAAACTACTTCTTCGTATGATTGCACACGCTCACTTGGTTCTTGCAAAAGCATCACCTCAAGATTTTTGTTGTGAATGAGGTTTTGAGCAACCCCAAAACACATTTCTGCAAAAGATTCCACACCGAGATATCCAGTAATACCATTTTTATCCTCATTCATAACAAAAAGAATATCCGCCTCTGTGATATTTTTGAAAAAATCCGTATGAACCTTAGGATATTCTTCTAAAAAGTTCTCCTTTTTTATTGGCAAAGGACAATTTGTCACAAGACACCCTTTATCTTCCCAAAACTTTTTCCAGAACAAAACTTTTTCTTGAAGTGATGCGCTCCCGGCAATAACAACTTTCTTTGTCATATTTTTCACTAAACTTTGCTAATTGTATAAAAAATATTGCTTGAAATTTCCGATAACTCTCATCTTTGCGAATGTTTGACTATATAGCAAATATGAGTATATATATTATATATTTTTTAAATATAATATACTGTTTTTAGTATATGCGATGTTACGCCGATACCTTAGTTTATTTTATCAAACTTCGGCGGAATATGGGTGAGAAACTGCAAGGCTCGAAGCGCATATATTGTGTTGTCAGACCCGAACGGAGCGATAGCGGGGTGAGAGTGCAACGTGCCTTGCGTATTTTTGAAAAATTTATCCATAATATTATCTATTAAGTAAAAAAACGGGTGTTCCATTTATTGTTTGATCTTTTAGTATCTGTTCAATTTCAACTCTTTGAGTATCACCTCCAAAAGCAGCTACAAATTGGAATTTGTTTGGGCATCTACTTCCAACAGCTTCTATATATAAATCACCATTGTTTTCAGATAGGTACTTTCTTAATGTTGTAATCTTCTCGTCTCTTTTTTCATCGATTATTTTGTTTAAATGATCTTCATCTCCAAATGTACCGCATGAGAAGAAGACCGTAGGATTATTTGCCATAACAACCCTTTGGAACACATACTCAACGATATGAAATTTGAACAGACTAAAAACTAATATAAAATATATGGAGGCGATACCAATTAGAACGATAATTTTTTTGTGTTTTTTTAACATTTTTTAGATTATTAAATAAGATTATATAAATTTTTCAAAAATATGTCGGCTAACGTTTGCGGATATGAAAAGTTGCGTAGCAGTTTGGGTTGAGGCTCTGTAAGAGCTGAACCTCATATCCGCTGTTAGGCGAGGGCGAGCGACCTTAGGAGTGAGAGTAATACTCAACTATTTCGTGATTTTCTTATCCTTACTTGTTTTTCCTTGCGAGTAATCTCTTTTCATATTATATTCCATCTTTTCTTTGTACACTTTCGAAAACTCTTCTGGAGAATATTGATATCTATTTAAAATATCCGCCAAATACATGTAGCAATCTGTTATTTCCTCTAGCATTTCAATACGAATCTCTTTGTCATTCATTATTTTATCTACTCCTTTTTTCTTAACGATATCAATAACTTCTCCGATCTCAGCGACTAGCCAACCAACCCAGTAGATATTTGACTCTGGGGTTTTAGGAGTCCATTTTTCTTTATTCAGCTCAAAGAGTTCGTTTGAGAGTTCCATCATTTCTCTTATCGAAAGTGTGTTTCTTTGATTTGTCATATTAACGTGATTAAACAAGTAAAATAGTTGAGTATTATTTCATCTAACGTTCCAGTATATGCGATGTTGTGTTACATCTATATTTTATCAAATTATAAGTTGTAGCGCAATATGGGTGTGAGCCTGCAAGGCTCGAAGCGCATATATTGTGTTGTCAGACCCGAACGACCAGTGGGAGTGAGAGAGTACAATCTGGTGCGACCGATAGTGAGCAAGTTAAGAAAAGTCTTTTCTAATTTCATCAAAATCAGTTTTGATAAATTTGCCAAAAAAGTTTGTGATATTTCTCAAATCTCTATCCAAAACTTCATTTACATTTGGGTTAGTCTTTTTATCTAGTGCCTGAGGAAAGTCAATAATATAAGGTTCATTATTCCACCATAAAATGTTGTATTCAGATAAATCCGCATGCACTATGCCAAAATTCCAAAACACAATCATTGTATCAAGTACCTTTTTATAAGCACTTTCTGCTTCATCTTTTGTCAGAATTACATCGCACAATCTAGGAGCCACAAAATCTTGATTTCCTAATAACTCCATAAATATAGCATCTTCAATATGTAATATGGGTTTTGGAATTTTGGCTCCATGTTCATATAACTTTTCAAGCATAAAATATTCTCTTCTAATCCAATTTTGGTGTTTTAATTTTTTAGCAAATTTATTTCCTTTTGCCACAGCTTTCCTTTCAGATGGTTTCTTGTAATATTTTCCCATTAAGTATTGTCCCGTATTTTTAAAGGATCTCTCTTCTGGTTTTTTATAGACCTTCATTGCCACAAGTTTATCGTCTAAAAGAACTTTATAGACTGTTGCTTCTTTGCCAGATTTTACATTAGAAACCATCTCAATCTTGTGATTGAGGCGATTTACTTCTTCGATTATTTTTTGAACTTCATCATTTATTGTCATATTTGAAAATTGTGGTTATTAAAACAGCTTTATCTCAATTACACATAACGTTTAGGGATAAAAGAAGTTGGGCATAGCCCAATTTGGATGGAGAATCCTGCAAGGTTTTGTAGTCTTTTATCACATGTTATATTCCCTGAAGGGCTGAATTTTAGTGCAACGTTCTGTAGCGAAGCAAATAAAAAGTTCAGAGTTGACAGGCGAGCGTTCTTTTCCATCACTTCTTTTTCAATTTGTGAAACAAGATTGCAGATAAAAGTGCAACTAATCCTATTAAATCAATCGGAATTACCCAAAAAGACAAAACACATCCCATTTCGGGCAGACAATGACAATCTATGTATTGAGCCCAATGATTTTCAAAAAGCGTAAAGGAAATTGGGTACAAAGTATATCTATCTGGATGGCAAGCACAACATCTATAAGGCGAAATTTTGGCGACAACTACAATTACTGTAAGGATCAACAAAACTAAGATAACAGACATAAGTAAGGTATTTTTTTGTTTTGTCATTGTATTATTCATATTACTCTTTCTTTGAAGATCTTTCTAGCTAGCCTGTCAATTGATTATAACTCTCGGACATACGAAGTTCGACTAAATTCCCTATATCATCTATACAAATATTATACACTATTATTATTTGGTATAGTGTAAGAACTATTGAGCCACAAAAATATCAAAACAACTCAAATATAGACACATATTACAGATATTCGAAAACTAAAAGTGAAAAGTCCTTTTGATAATTTTTTATTTTATCTAGATATTTCCAATTCGGAGGGGAGAAGATTCGAACTTCCGGTTCTTTTGGAACGCAGTCTTTCCAGGACTGTGCACTAGACCAACTATGCGACCCCTCCATAAGAATTTGTCAAGAAATTATAAACTACGAGTTGCAAAAAGTCTATAAGAGTTTAGTTTCCTTGCTACCAAAGATTCAAACCAAAATATAAATGTACTTAGAGCTGAAGATAAATAAATTTTGTCAGCAGAAAAATTAGTTTTAATAAGTTGTTCAAAATCACCATCAGAAACAAAGCGAATAACTTTGAATGTAGTTGCATCTATCTGGATGCCTGAATTGTAACTGCAAAATCCTAAGCTTGAATCTACAAAAATATTATCTGTCTTCTTTATTTTTTGATTGTTGTTTGCAAAATTGTCAAAATTTATAGTTACCCCTATGATCTTCAAAAGTTCAGCAAAGAAAATGCAAAGAGTATAACTGATCAACTCAAGATTATTTTTTGAATGCTCGTTACATTTAGTCAAAATTTCAATTGCTATATCAAAAGTTCTGATATCTTGTAGATCAGGAAGAAATTGGATAGCTTCTAGAATCAGCCATGTAGCAGTTGATACAACTGAGGTTTTCAACTCATTGAAATTATTCAAAACTCTTATCTCTGTAAGAATTTGCATAGTCTTGCCTTGTATTAAATTTACTTCAACATAATTGCCAACTTCAATTTTCGTCAAATTACGAGATGTAATCTTCTTTATTGCTTTGGATTTTACATTTATCTTTTCACCGGTATCTAAAAGAACTTTTATCAGTAAATCATTATCTTTGAACTGCTGAGTATTTAGGATCAAGGCTCTATATCTCATAGATATACTTTTCGCAAAATAAAGAAGAAAGCCGAAAGCGGGATTCGAACCCGCGACCCTCGGTTTACGATACCGATGCTCTACCAACTGAGCTATTTCGGCTTAACAAAGTAATGTGAATTTTAACACATTGAATCTAAATATAAATGTCTTTTGAAATGGTAATGGTAAATGCTAAAATCCTGTATGTCAAAAAAGTCAAAATTAAAAAAGAAACTAAATATACAAACAGTAGGAGATATAAAGTATGCTAAATCAGTTTCGCGATTTTCAAAAGTTCGAGATAACAAGAAGTTCATTTCATTTGATAAGTACTTTTTCCCTCTAATATTGAGCTTTATGGCTATACTCGGATTATTTGCTTCTTTCATGCTGTTTGGTGAAGAAATCAAACTTCTGAAAGATGCTAATTACATTCCTCCATGCTCCGTAAATAGCGTGATCAATTGCTTACCAACTATGAAATCGTGGCAATCTGAAATATTTGGTTTCAACAATACAGTTTTAGGGTTTATTTACTATACTGGGATATTTGTTTTTGGATTTATACAGTTTTTCAATCGTGAGTTAAGCAAAAAACTATGGAACTTAGCTCTACTACCAGTTACTTTAGCTCTAATGTTTAGTTTATGGTTATTGTATAACTCAATTTTTGTAATTGGCTCAGTTTGTCCATATTGCTTGAGTTCATGTTTTGCAAGTACAACTATATTCTTTACAATTGTTGGTAAAAATATTACTTCAAAAGGCTGGCTTAGATGGAGGACGTGGATGCTTGTGCTAACTATGTTGATCTCAACTATAATTGGAATTTTGATTTACAAATTCTGAAAAGTTACATTCTGCCAAAGTATAACTTCTCAAAATTATCAGTTAGGATTAAGTATCCATAATTTCCTGAAAAATTAAATCCTGTGTTGATATATCTATCTGACTTCATTGGAGCATGTGTATCTCCGCAAATCAAAATTTCATTACTTTGCAAAGTCGGTATGACTGTTTCTATGATTCTTCTATTCCACTTGCCACCAATGAAGTTGTAAATTCGACTACCCAAAAATGTTTTTGAAACCAATTTGCTAACTTTGTAATACAAATATTCAAACAAAGCAGAATTTATCATAAAAGGATGCCTAAATTGTGAACCATGTATAATTTTGTAAACTTTGTTTCCAAGATTTAGCCTGTATTCATGGCTGATACTGGAAAATACTTTTTGTGCTTCAGTTAACCAAAGTGCTTTTTCTTGTTCATCAATTTCATAAAAATCATGATTGCCGAAAATATAAATAGCACTCTTATCTTTCAATATCTGTAGTAATTCATTCCATTGGCTTTTTATAAACTTATCAATATTTGCAATAGGTCTCATCCCTTCCCAAAAATCTCCATTAATAATTATTTTATCTACTGATAAAAACAATTGTTTATAGAATTTTAGTTCCTTTGTTGAAACTTTGTGATTTAGGTGAAAGTCAGAGATGATTAAGTATGTCATTTTTGTATAGAAATAAGAAATTTAAGGTTTTTTGAGTTAGAGTAGGTCTTTCAATTCAATGAAAGTATCATACCAAAGTGGCATTACATTATTATTGGCAAATCTACCAATTTTCGGCTTAGTTAGTTTGATCAACATAACAAAACTTTTCTCTGAGGAAGTATCATAACCAATATAGGTTGAATTTACTGCATTGTCTTCATAACCAGTCCCATCTTTTTTTGGTATTTGTGCTGTTCCAGATTTGCCAGCTAAGCTATACTTGGAAAGTATATCGTATTGAGCTCTGGTTGCAGTATTTTTCAAGTTATCAGCAAATACTTTGGTCAATGTAGCATTTGTCTTTTGTGAAGCTTCTGGACTTATGACAGTTTCAATAAGTTTATTTTCAATTACCTTCACACCTTCTTCGGATACAACTTCACTTACAATCTTCGGTTTCATTCTCAATCCATCATTTGCTATAGCAGCATATGCATCTACGATTTGTAATGCAGTGAGTGTATAAGATTGGCCGAATGACGATGTTGCAAGTTCAACTTCTGGCCACTTCCTATCAAAATTATAAAATTCTGTTTGTTCTTCTGCTAATCCTACATTCAAACTCTGGGCAAGACCAAACTTTCTGAGATAGTTTTTCAAGTTTTCTTCTCCAACTAACTTTGCTATACCATATGCACCAATATTATCTGAAGTCATCAATGTTGTTTTCACTGTCAAATTTTTGGCAGGCACTTTCAACGCATTACAAATCTTCCATTCGTTTATGTTTATACATCCAGGATGTGATTCGACAACTACAGTATCTTCATCTGCTACTCCTAAATCATAAGCTACGGCAGTTGTAAAAACTTTGCCAATTGAACCTGGTTCATAAGATTCTGATACTGCTAGATTATTCAGCTGTTTCAAGTCAGTTACTTCACTGTATTTAGCTGGGTCATAGGAAGGATACACAGCCATGCCTTTTATGTCTCCAGTTTTTGGCTCCATTATTATACCTATAGCATTTTCAGCTTGATACTTTTCCTTACCTTCTTTCAACTTCTTCTCCAAAATACTTTGAATTGTGGGGTCAATACTTAGTTTGATATCACTTCCGTTTTTATAATTTAATGTTTCACTTTCACCAGCAATGATTGGATTTCCATCAATGTCAATTTCTATTTTTTGATAACCAGATTGAGGTGATAGATCTCCGTTCCATGCTTGTTCTATCCCATGAGTTCCAACTAAAGATTGTTTGTCACTATAGCCTAAGTAACCTAGTATATTTGATGCTAAAGTGCCATTTGGGTATCCTCGCTTAAATGTCTCTTCGAAGTTGATTCCCTTTAGGTAGTAACCAGATTGGGAGTTGCCAGGTAGAAACTCCAAAGCATTTTTTGTGCTCAAGTCTATTTGGCTAGCAATTTTTATGTAATTTCCGTCACTATTTATTTTTTCTTCAATCTCTTGTGGAAATACATTCAATATTGCTGCAACTTTTTCTACAAACTCTTTCCTCGTTTGTTTTTGCACCTCAAAAGATTCATTATTCACTTTGACTTTCTGTATCTTTTCAGCAATTTCTAGTTCTGGTTTATAAACATATACATCCCATACATTTTCATTGTATACAAGGACTGTCCCATCATGTGCAATAATTTTTCCTCTTTCTCCTGAAGTTACATATTCTACAAATCTTTGTTCGGCTAACTTTGAAAAATAATTGTGATCAATTATTTGCCAACGAAAAAGAAAAGCTAAAATCAGGAATGTAAAAACAATGAAAAAAGTTTTTAGGAAAAGTAGTTTTAACTTCATTTCAATTCGTAAAATAAGCTAGTGTAGTCAGCATCAATTTTCAAAAAAGGTTTTATTTTGCCATTCGACATCATGTAGATAAATTCATAGCTACTTATATTCATTTCGTTTGGAATACTTGAGTTATCTGAAGCTGTAATGGAATCTCGAATTATATCTTTCAAAACAAAAGTAGAATTGTTTGATTCAAAGTTAGTTGTAGGTTGAAATTCATAAACATTTTTTGAAAAATATGGATAATACTCATTGTATAAATTACCATAACTATCAAATGTGTACAAACCCAGAACAGTAAATTCATCAAGAAACTTATATGAATCATACTTTTGATACAAAGTAATACTTAGTATATTCCAATTGTCTTTAGTGCCTAGTCCAATCTCCATCCCTATTCCTTTGCCAAAGCTAAAAGAGTAGTCAAAGTTTGTTTCAGAAAAACTGCTTGCGCATTCCGGATTTTCGATTTCAAATATTTCCTTATATCTTGCAAATGCCTTCTTTTCGATTTCTCTTATATAGATATCAATATCTTTAACCTTATTTACATTAGCAAGATTATCTTGCACTTTCAGATTTTTCATTGAAATAGTTTTAATTTTGGACTCATCTTGCATATTCAACTCATATTCATTTGTAATTCGAATAAATTGACCATTTGAAAACGCTTGCTTAGGTGTGTGATATTTGTCATTGAAATAATCATAAATATTTATGTCGCATTTCTTGCTAACTTCAATATTTTTCAAATCTAGAGGTATACTTATAGTGTCTTCTAACTTTGAACTAGAAAATTTATAGCTATCTGGAACTTTTTTTACTGATTTTTGATTGAAAAATGATTGGGTTGTTGATGTCACAACGTAAGTTTTTTGACCGTTGTTATTTGGATTTATAGTAATGTACAAGTACAAACCAAGTATCGTAGCAATCGCAACAAGAATGACTAAAAGTGCAATATAATATTTTGGTGATGAATAACTATTTTTCATAACGTTTGGTTGTTTCGAAACTTATATGCAACGATCTCCGCCTGCATATGAACTACATATACTCTGTCCACCATCTGTGGTGAAAATTTCACAAGGGTCTAGTTGGTTTGATACATTATCATCAGACCCTCTAACTTCCAAGTGTAAATGAGATCCAGTGGAAGTGCCTCGGTTGTTTGACAATCCAAGGATGTCTCCCTTTGCAACTGTATCACCGACTGAGACATACTCCTCGTTTATATGACCATAGTAAACATACTCTCCACTATTTAACCTTAGCTTGATAAGTCTGCCATAACCTCCGCAATATACATGACCATTCATAAATGTACAATAATTGGGATCATAAGCAGAACCTGAGTACACTATAGTACCATCAGCTACAGCATAAATCGGTTCAGTTGCAGCAGCTTGAGTAGAGAGATCTATCCCATGATGTCCAGCTGATCCTCCAAAACATGAAGCCATATTTGTGACAGAAGACGGATTCATAGGAAGTCCGGCAAGAATCACATTTGGGTGAGTAGGATCTGCAATAGGGTTGCCATATTTATCTACACATACACTGGATACTACACTTTGATCAGTTGCATTTTGGTCGTTTAATGTTCGTGTGGTCCCAGTTAAATTATTACATATACCACTTAAATTTTCTAAAGTATCAGCAAGCATCAGTTCATAAGTTAAAGATACGCTTTCATTCAGAAGTCCGGCTACAACTATATTATTTGTTAAGGCATCAATAGTTGCAAAATCCCAGCCACTGCCACTTATAGGATGTATCAAAACAGTGCTTGCTGGATCATCAATTAAATTTACTAGCATTGGGCCATCAGTTGGATTGATAGTTATAGTATATTTTATAGATGGCACAGACGGATCATAGCTTCCTACATTGACATTTTTTGTTACATATAGAGATGGGGGTAGTAATAATAATTGGCTAAGAGGAAGGGTAGTTGGAGTTATCAACTGAGGGATTATCACTACTCCAACAACAACTACAGGAGCAACTACAACTGCTCCCATAGCCATCTGCATGATATTTATGATAGTTTTGCTCCAATCTCCATCAAGGATCGCTTTGGCAAGCGAGAATATGCTGACTAAACTTGTCAATGCATGCATAGAAGCTTGTGCAGCCCGAGCTGCAGCAAAAAATGTTTTGTCTATAAAATTTCCCACTAAACCACCAAGCACATGACCTATGGAAGTAGTAACAGATACAATTAATGTGCTGAGAAGAAAACCTATTGGCCCTGTTGCTGAAACTATTGACAAGGCGATGCCAGCTCCTATATAACTAAAAATAGTGCCACCAATTGCTGCCCCAATTATGACTGCAGGCACCATAGGTACTCCCAATGCAGTTAGTATAGCCGTTCCAATTGCAGCTCCTATGAATCCACCTGTAAGGTTACCCATAGTCAGACTATTAAGGCTCCAAGTAAGAGGATTAATAGCATTTACAACTCCTTTGATAAATTTCCAAACACTTCCAGTTGCAAATCGCGCAAATCTTCCGAAATTTCCCATATTTGCAGTTGCCTCTGCTCCCCATGAAGATAGTCCGGCAGGAATTCTTGTGAAAAATGTCACAGGTCTACTTTCTACAAATATTTGTCCAGCTCTACTTTGTACAAATCGTCCCCAAATCGAAGATCCTTGTTGTCCAACCAAAGGTTGCAACCTTCTTAAATTTGGAAACTTCTCTGCCAATGTTCTGAAAAAAACAAAAGAACTCTTTGCTATGGCATATTGATATCCAAGTATAGTCCATGCACTTCCAAGAAATATGAGATTGACCCAAGGCATCCTGAGTATACCTTGAAAGGATCTAGTTTCTCTATACTCTACTCGTGCACCATTTAGGTTTATTCCTTGTGCTCTGGCTTCATCTAAAGTAAGTAACTGTCCATTCACATCGACCAAACCACCCATGTTTATACCATCTTGTAAATGTAACAATTTAACTTGTGTATAATCTCCACCAAAAAGGTAGGTTTTTAGATTCAATCCACTAGTTAGATATGGTTGGACAAACATATCATTAAACTTAATGTATTCCCAACCTAGTCCAATAGAATCCATAACAGGCAAGTGTACAAGTGCAGATCCAAATTTACCAAGCGCAGTTTCTGCGAGCATAGCACGAAATGCAGTAAGTCTTGGAACTACCAATGTTCTGACTCCATAATCAAGAGCGAATGCTCCAGCTCCAACAACAAGTCCTGTGACTAAGGGATTTCCCCAATTGAATATTTCAGCAAGCAATGTCGCAGATGACCATACATACATGCCACTTTTGGCTGAAGATAAAGCACTTTGCCACCGGTAAAATGAGTTTGCTTTGTTTTGTATCAATAGAGATGCTGGATCTTGAGTGAACCTAGAAAGCCTACCCATATACTTACCGAAAGAGCTTTCTGGACTTAATGCATTTGCTATGTTTGGCAATCCCCAGTTTATAATTATCGGGGCGGTACCGCCAATAATAGTTCCTACAATAGCAAATTGAGCATAAGGTAAATTTATAAATCCTAATCCTACTGCATCAAAACCCTTGTTTATCAAGTATGCCACTCCAGTACCGGCAGCAGCTCCAAGTCCAGCACCTAGAGGTACAAGTCCCCATTTACCACTCATATTGTCAAACAAATTCACGAATCCCTTTGATACAATCTTTCCATCAACAAATTCGAGTGACCTGTTTGCAAGAGACCGAATGCCTTCAGCATTTGTTACTAACTTCAAAGATTCACCTGAGGAAAATTCGTGCAGTATCCACTTACCAGTAGCTCTATCAATGCTTTCAATCTCACCAAGAGCATTCAATCTCATAGTCCCTGAATCAATTCCTTCTCTTATTGTATGAATTACACTTGTAGAATTGATGACTTTGCCTGATGAAGATAGTATTGAAAAATAATTATCAGGAAGAGACCTGTATATATTCAATAACTTATCTTTGCCAACAAACTGCATTTTCCCATCTATCATCTTCCATTCTGCACCATTGAACTCCATTACTGCCTTTTGAAACCTACTATATCCACCCAGTTTATACTGTGGAGAAAACATATATTCAGAAAACTTGGCAGATGCTGACAATGTACCTCCGATTGTTGCTCCAACTATAGTACCTGCATTGTTACCTAAAATAGGTGAAAGGATAGGATTTAGATAGCTTCCTAAATATCCACCAGCTACACTACCAACAGCACCTGCAGGTAGAGACTTTGCAATTCCACCAGCAGTTACGCGCAAAAGGTTCATGCTTGTTTTCAATCTATTTAGTGCAAATCTTGAAAGTTCAACTGATGAAGTTGAGGCTTCTCTGAAGTAAGATTTCAACCTCCTGTATTGCTTTACATTATCAAACCTATGGTCTACAAATTGACCAACTTCTTTCACCGTTTCGACTATGACTTCTTTTACAATATGAATAGCTATTCTAAAAATAATATCTACAGTAGATCTTCTTTTATTTGTTTTTGTATCAATTATTATCCCTTGTAGTTTTGTAACTTTTGTCTTGTTGTCAATGTCTCCGAGTTTCAGCCTTTTGTTTACTTGCACCCTTCCATTGTTGATAGTTCCTATAACGCTGTTTTGACTATAAGGTAAATTCGTCCCAGGATCGAAGATCCTAGTAAGTACTGCATCAAAAGATCTATGATATGCATTGCTGAGAGCATTCATAGGGACATTGACCCTCATAATGACATTTTCTCCTCCAATATTTACAGCTCTGTAGTCAACCAACCGTAGGCTTTGTAACAAAGGATCTGTAAATCTTTGATTTACAGACCATGATCTCTTCAATGGTCCATCAACAGTTTCTTTGTAGGCTTTCTTGAACTTCAAAGGCTTCCCAAATTCATCTTTGAGTAAATTTCCACTTCCATCCTTGATTTGCATTTTTGGCTTGATCCAAACGACACTCTTTGTAAGAAAAGGAATGTCTGCAAATCCTCCTTTGTATTTGGCTCTTTCATCTCTGGTTCCAAGGAAGTTACCAAGTACTTTGGAAAAATGATCGTTACTATTTTCTGATAGTACACCCAAGGTATATGCATATTTCGTTAGAATAGGTTCATTCCTGCCATTTCTCACTGAAAGCAATGTTGGCAACAACGGATTGACTTTTCCATCCTTGTACATCTTTGAGCCATAAGATCTCAGTTCGGATTGCCATTGTTGTGGTAAAATGATCCCAAGTTCCGTTATAGCATCATGAATCTCACTGATATTGCCTAAAATCGGGATAGAGTTTATTGCTGCCCAAAACTTAAGTTTCTTTTCAGCTTTTTTTTGTTCCTGTTTGTTTTTTTTGTAAATTAACCAAGCACCTCCACCTTTGAAAGTAGATACTAGGTAATTTGTTAAGTTATTTGCGGAAGTGTAGCTAGCAATGGTGGTTGCCATTTCCACATTACTGCTAACATCGAATTTCTCTGCATAATGCTTCCTTGCTTCTTCAGTATCCAATCTAATACCTGAAACTATAGAGCTATTGTACTCCGGGAATGCAAGTCTCATCATGTCAGGACTTGGAGCTTGATGGAAAGATCGTACCAATACTTCCGCATGTTTTTGAGGAACACTTTTTTTGGCTTTGATTGCAGTTGGAGATTCAGTGTCATCAGGATCAGGACTCATGCTCTGTGTATTTGAAGCATCATGTACTATATCTTCTATCTGTTGAGTAGCTCCTTGACCTTCTTTCAAAATTCTTTCAATCATAGTTGCTATCTGTCCATCACCAGTAAGTTTGATTTGTGTAACTGATGATGGAACTATCATTTCACTTTCCAAAATGCATCTGTACGAAACTTCCAATGCTTCTGCAATGTCACGAACCAAGTCATTTGCTTGCAGTTCGGGGTATGATTTTTTGAAAGAATTTTGTTGCATAAGCAACGCAACATTTTCCTTGGCAACTGCATGAGCCCTACTAGCGAGGTCTTGAGTCTTTAGGTATGTAGGTAAGAAACTTTCCTTTGTTTGTGCAACTATATCTTCAATATATTTGCCAGAATCATCCGGTCCAGTGATTTCTCTTTGTACTTTTGCCATATAGAGTCCTACATCTCTTGAACCTTGCGCGATCATTTCGCGAATCATTCTTTCTGCTATATCTTCATTTGGGTCTAACCCTTGTTCGCCTTTTCTAGTAAGTAACCATTTCAAATCGTTTCTACCTAGTTCTTCAAGTAAATTTGCTTTAGCTGACGGTGTAAGTCTAGCTCTTGCTTCAGTTGTAATGACATTTGCTGTCAATTCGTCTTCTATGTCTGCAAATACTTGCAAAGTAGCCAGTTCCTCTGCAGTTAATGATTTTGCATCCTTCTTTTTCAACTCATTAAGATCTGCAATTCTTTGCAAAGAGTAATATCCATCATCATCAATTATTTTCAAATCCTTCATTTTTGCAATTTCATTCTCCCTAATAGTTAAAACAGTTGCATAATTTTTGTCGAAGCTAGTTGGTGAAATCAATTGCGCTACTCTCTCTGCTTTGTCATGTCCATTTGAAAATTCCCAATCTCTGAATGTTTTGATTTGATCATCAACGACTTCCCTTCTTGTCAAATTGACCCATGGGGGTATATTTCCTAATTTATGTACATCCCTTATGCCGAGTCGTCCTTGAAGGTCATTGAATTGTCTATCTGCTTGCCTAGTTACTGTATAATACTTTGCCAAATTTTGAGCTGATTTCAAAATTTCACTATTTGCTCCAAAGTTTATTTCTTCTTCGATAAGCCAAGTAATTGCCAGTAATTCCATTGGAGGCAAACTTGCATAGTCTATGTTTCTCGCTACTAGAATTTCAATAGCTCTTTTGTTTTCTGCAACAATCTTTCTCTCTTCATTATAATGATTTTCAATATCTACTTTCGCATTCGCAACATCGCTATTTAATTTCTCTTTAGTTTTCTTTAGTTGTTGACTTAATTTTTGTCTTTCTTTGGGATCTGTGGTCGTTGAGATTAACTTAGCGTATCTTTCCTCAATTTCTTGTTGAAATCTTTCAGCATTTTCCTCTTCATTTTGGATAGCTTTTGCTTTCGCTTTTTCTAACTTTTGCAGTTTCTTTGCTCTTTGTTTGTCAAGTTCCTTAACTAAATCTCGTGCATAGCCATCTTTTTTGGGACCATCTCCTAGTATTAGGTTTATTTCCTTTGCTAAGGCAATTCTACTAGCCTCAGTTTGCTTCATCAAATCATCGATCTTTGCTTGTTGTTCAAACAATCCTTTTGAAACCGTTACATTGAGGATTTCTTGAGAACCAAGTATATTTATAGTTTTATCTAGTGATAATAGAAATTCGTTGAGTTCTTGTTGCGTCAGAGAATCAACCTTTGTATCAATTATATCTGGTGGGATAATTCCAGTTGATTGTGCTAGTAATGCCTTAATGCTTTCTTTGTACAATTTCAGCTCAGAATCTGGTGTATCTACGGGAAGCAAAAACATTTTTTTCTCGATTGATCTGATCCCTAATCGCAGATTCTCAACTTGTTTCACTATATTTTCTGCCAGAATTTCATTACTTGCTAATTCAAGTGCTGAAGCTGCCTGCACTGCTAATTCATTTAGGAAGTCCTTCATCTTGGTGAGGGAAGTATTTTCTCCAAAACTTTTGCCACGAAACTTAGTCAAGGTGCCTGCTCCTTGCTGATCAAGTAAATCATTAACCGTGGTAACAATTTCTCGAACTGCATTTGTGTATTCGCCTTCAGAGATTTTTCCCTTTTCGTACTCCAACTCAATATCTTTCAATTTATTATATTTTTCTAAAATGTCATTGCGAAATGATTTGAGTTCAGTTACTTGATTTTGTTGGGAAGTTTTTATTTTTCTTTTTGCAGCATAAGATCCCTGTGTATTTTGCAAGCTTTTTACTGCATTTGAAGTAGGGGCCGAATTTATAGCATCTATCAAGTTTTTGGACGAAGACGAAAGATCGCTTGTAATTTGAGCCACGCTTTGTATAACGGGGTCAAATTGTAGTTCTTCATAACCTAAGCCAAGCGACTTGCTTCTAATTTGAAATATCTCATTACTAATGGTTTGCCATGGATTTTGAGGTATTTTTCCTGTTAAATTTTCAGGATCCTCTATTTTTTTAGTTAAATAAGCTGTAGATGCTACTTCGTATTTCTGTAATTGCTCTTGCCATTTATCAATCTGGTCACTAAACTCATCATGAGTTCTCAAGCCCTCAAGAAATTTGCTTAGTTTTTCTATATTTCCCACAAGCTCAGCTTTTTTAGCTGTTCGTGCCTTTTCTTCTTCCTTAAGTTTCCACTTTATATCTTTGAGTGCGTAACCTATACTTTCGTTTGAAAATGTGGTTTTGCTCGTTGTTTGTGTGATTGTATCCATGAAATTCACTAGATTTTATCATTTTCAATTTGACATTTGAATACAAAAAATATAAAATTAGTAAGTCAAAATAGTGTATGGCTTCATCGTCTAACGGTTAGGACATCGGGTTTTCATCCCGGAAATCGGAGTTCGATTCTCCGTGGAGCTATTTATATTTACTTAGCCGTGGTAGCTCAGTGGTAGAGCGCCGCCCTGAAGAGGCGGGCGTCGTGGGTTCAAGTCCCACCTTCGGCATTCTTTATTATGTGGCAAATGAAATTCTTGCTGGAGGTGGTAGAAATGAACTAGGCGATATAACAGTTGACCCCAATCGAATTCCGACATCTTACGAACTATATGCATCAATAGAAGCTTATATAGGTAAGAACAAAGCAAGGTTTAGAATTATGGGTTTAGAGTTTTTGTATAAGAATAGTTCCAAGTATGGTCTAACGAAGAAATTTATTGAGAGACTTATTAAAAGTGAAAACATAACTTACAAAGGTATTGTTAAGGAAATATTCGTTGTAGATGGACAAGAACAAGCTATAAAAAATTTTTATATATTATTTCAGTATAAAGGCGATAAGACTAAAGGAATCAAACAAGTGAGAGTTTTCATTGGACGTGCACAGTTTATTGAATTTCTAACAGATCGATATTTTGACTATAGGTGTGAAAAATTAAATTTGCGAGGGTAGCTCAATTGGTTAGAGCACCAGTTTTCCAAACTGGGGGTTGCGGGTTCGATCCCCGTCCTTCGCTTCAAGTTTATCTGAATGTTGCAGATAAAATACACAATTCCTCAAACCTTTCTTGAATAATTACTCAAATTACTTACTATAAATCTGTGTATTAGACTTTAGTGTTTATATGTGCATGTGGCTTCACTTCTGTTCCGATTTTTACTATTCAAATTTTTCACAAAACATAGAAATTCATCAATTTGTTGATAAGTTCATCAAGTTATAACTAAATAAATTGTTCTTAGTATCTATTTTACAAAATCAAGGTTATACTATATCTCTATACTTTGAAATAAGTTAGTTCAACGCCGATTTTCTTGTTGATATATTCTTTGAATATACATACAATTTAGAATAATTATGTATGTATTTTGATTTAAAGTCGATAAGTAAATATTATAGAAACATGAATAATAAATTTAGAAACAAACAATTAATTTTTTTATTGGTTTTGTTATTAATACCAATTCTCACTATTGCTGTTATAGCTGCAGTTTTAAGCCTACGCAATAGATTAGATAATGAAAAAGTGAAGGCAGATCAACTAGTTTATAATTGCGAAGAAAATTCCTTGAATATAGATGTCTCAATGTGTCCTAATTATTCTAACTATGCTAATAATGAAAATGCAAATTCTGCAGTATTCTTTAATCGAATAATTCATCAGGCAAATGCTGCTAAGATAAATCCAGTGGATGAGATAATTATTAAGATTCCTGCAGCAAGGTTCTACTTTTTCAAAAATCAAAATAACCCGCAAGAAGATAATGCAATAACATTACTAGGTATTTATGATAATTTAGTCATAGAGGGAAGTAGTTATATAGAAAGACCTACTTTTATTGATAAAGATCAAAATGTCGATAAGGGCTATTTATTCTTGGCACAAGGAGGTAGAAACCTGAAATTGAAAAATATAATATTTGAAGGTAATAGTAAAAACAAATATACTAGAGCATTAATTGCAATTGTGAATACGGCTGGTAATATATATGTTGATAATATTCATTGTAGTGGAACATATAGAGATGTTGCAAATTATTACTTGAAATCAAACATTTGTTTGCAAATCAGAGAGCATCCAGATTATCCACCGTCAATAAGCGCTGATTATGTAGAAGTGACTAATTCTGTGTTTAAATCATATGATGTTGCTTTAGCAACATCTAATATAAAAAGAGTCAATTTGAGCAATAACACTTTTGATAATACAGATCCATGTCCGGAATGTGTGTTTCATCATCATCGGGGAAGCGTATCCCTATCTTCAAATTTCACCAATAGGGATGGGACTAGTGATAGATCAAGCATTTCAAATAATATCTTCATTTCCAATGGAAAGGTTGACGGTCAGACCGGGATATCTATTGTTGGTCAATCAAATAAGATTGACATAACAAAAAATATCTTGGAGAATATTCAAGATAGAGCAATTTTTGTATCTAGTCATGTTTTAAATGTAGATCCACCATGTCATGGAGGACCAAAAGACATTACAATTGTAGGAAATACAATAATTGGAACAGGAACTATAGCTGATGGTTCAACTATCGAGGGTATTTCAATAATAAACCAACCTGCAACGGATTGTAATGGAGACATTGAGAAAGCAACAATAAGGAATATATCTATAGCAGATAATACTATAAAAGGTGTTAAGGGGGGGGGTTGAATTATCATCAACTCCACATGCACCACTGTATGCTGTAGATGTCCATAACAACACGATAAAAGATAGTGGGATAGTTTATCCAAACTCGTGGTTTGGAAATAACAGTTTAACAGGAGGATGTATAACACTGTTTGGCTTAAAGGGTGAAAACAATAATGCTAGAGATATTAAAATATATGACAATAGTCTAAAGAGCTGTGGTTTAGGGATATATTTTGTAGCATCATTTTGGCCAATCTCTGATAATAATTCAGGTTTAGTAAATTATACAACACTGAATCAAAAAAACGAATATGTGAGCGTCTATAATAATATGATTGATAATTTTGGACCACTAGTCTATACACCAGAAGCTGCTCCGAATAAGGTAGATATATTGGTGCAAGCTCAGCCGGTAGCAGGGATTGGAAATCGGGATAGTATAGTAATGTATAATAATTTAATTAAGACCGATCCTAAAAGTACGACTTTTGATAATAGATGTAATACGCTATGTATAAGTAATAATGATTGCTTAGAGGCTGTACCGACTTTATACGGCAGTGGTACAAGCATAGTAAGTGGTTATCCAAATTCATATGTTTGTTCAGTAGGTAAATGTAGAAATAGAGATGATGTCAATGATGACAATTGTGATCTTAATGATCAAAATTCAAAAACAAATAAAGCTCCGATTATTAATGCAGGAGTAGATCAGGTCATTACATTACCATCAAGTGTAAACTTGTTAGGGACAGCGATAGATGATGGATTACCAAATGGTACACAAAGTTTGACTTCAACTTGGAGTAAAATATCAGGAAATGGGGTGGTAACATTTGCAGATGCTAATTCATTGACTACTAGAGCCACATTTAGTAGCCCAGGAGTATATACTTTGAAATTAAGTGTAAGTGATTCTATTTTAACGACAACTGAAAATGTGATTGTGTCAGTTATACAACCAATTCACCAAGTAGAAGCACCGATCTTTTCCAGTTTATCTACACAGTTTGAGCTTACGGATACATTAATTGTATATTTAAGCACACCGACAAGTGGAGCCTTAATTAGATATACAACTGATGAGTCTGATCCGACAACTACAAGAGGGATACTTTATTCCGAACCGATTAGTATTTCAACGACAACAACTTTGAAAGCAATCGCTTATAAAGAAGGAATGGATAATAGTAATGTTGTAACACAAACATATACAAAGTCAAATCAACAACCAACATCAAGCTTAGTAATATATGCAAAAGGTACAAGGGCATTGCAAGATATAACATCAACTTCAATATGTCAAAATGGATATCCAAATATGGTGGTTAAATACAACGATGATGAGATAGGCAGAAAGTGTTTAGATGAAAGATCTCCTAGTGGTGGATATATATACAGTATTGATGTACCAAATGCTGATCCATCAAAATTAACTATACATTTTACTAATGACTTTTATCTTGCAAATATAGAAGATAGAGACATGATAATAGAGAAGATAGTTTTAAATGGAACTGAGACGATGTTGCCATCTGAATTAGTTTATGCAAAAGGTAGCTGGACATCGACATATGGATGCGGATTGGATATGGAGAGACCTATGACATCATCAAATACGTTAGGTTGTAGTGGATATGTTAGATTAAGACAACAATAATTTGACCTTATGTAATAATTACGGATGTTGCAATTTTAGAGGGAATATCCGTTAAGTTTAATAGCATAAAAATGTTTTATGAATTATAATTATATAAATGAATGAAATTTTACAAAGTGTCTTGACTTTTCTTTATGCTTCAGTCAGTATCATTAGCTTGATAGGATACTTCCCAAGTATCAAAGATCTGATACAAGGAAAGCCTAGCGCAAATATACCTTCTTACATACTTTGGACATTCGCAACAGGGATTACATTGCTTTATAGTTACATTGTTTTGCCTGATAAGGCCTTTCAGATTGTATCGTTTGTGAATTTTTTAGCTTGTGCTGTGGTTCTTGTGTTGAGCATTCGAATCAGAAACTAATTTCACATTTTTTGATGAATATGAATTGAATATGGGTTCGTCTTTTTTATCATACTGATTACATTCTCAAAATCTGCATATTTCAGATGTCGCCTAAAATCTTTATATTTTTCAATATCCATATATATATCACCAAAAACAGAAATATCATAATAAAGATCATATAAGTTATCAAATTTGCTAATTGGAAAAGCAAGTTCGTTGGTGTATTGCAAATTTATAGCTTGCTCTATATATAGTTGATCAAGCAAGATATCATCTAGAGTTTTCATCAAAGTCTCTTCAGCTAGAGAAAGATCTTCATCTTCAATTGTGCAACTTAGCCATAATGTTCTATATTTATAGTCAAAAAGAGATGAATTTGCACTTTGCGAGTAACTTTTTAACCCATACTTTCTAAATTTGGCAAAAAATACATTTGAAATAACTTTTGCAACTATCCCAAATGCAATAGCCTCTTTGGTAAATGCAGTGATGTTCATTGGATATAGTAGATTCACATCAGTTAAACCTTTTTTGAAGGAAGGTACTTCCACACTTTTCCTCCTACTTAGATTTTTCAGGCTTTTCACTGAATCTAAAACCAAGTCTTTCGTATAGTCTCCTTGTGATACTTTTGGGATTTTGGATAGTTCTTTCAAATATTCTTTAGATATTTTGTCAAAATCTGCATCAGATCCAGTCACATAAAGTAGCACAACCATATTGGTAGTTCCAAGATAGCTTTTTGTGAAGTTTTTTACATCGTCATAAGATATAGCTAAAAGAGATTTTCTAGTTCCAAGTACCTCTAAGCATCTATTTGAATCTTTGCCAAAGATTTCTTTGTTTAGGTGTCTTGCAAGTATCCTGCTAACATTTACCTCAGATTCGCTTATTTCTCCATTTATTACAGCAATTTGTTCGGCAAAAAACTTCTCGTCAATATGATTGTCATCAAAAATATTTTTCACAAAGTATTTGAAAGTTTCCAAATGACCAAAAGTCGGATACTCAGAATTCCAAATCCCTGTCATATTCAAAGTACATAATTCGCTTAGGGAAGTATAGGCGTTTATATTTTGTGCATGTCCTGAAGCAAATTTCTCAAGATCCATAGAAAGACTTAGATGTTCGTAAAGATGGTGCAAACCCTCCTTGCCTATAGGATCTCTCAAGCTGCCAGTTTCGTATATAACCTTTGTAGTAGCTGTCTTTATATCTGAAGAGCTTGATAGCGTTGCAAAAAACTTTATCCCATTGTCTAATTTACGAAAGTACAAATCATGTTTTTCGCAATACTTGCTAATATTTGAAATGTCTTGATATGAGGATATTTGCTTGTAAAACTGGTACAAATCTTTCCAATTCTGTTGGTTTGTCTTTTTGATTGTTGTTTGGAGTTTCGATTTCATTTAAAATAGATATATGTTTTTTCTTACAAATAAATCATTTCCCTTTGAAAATGTTTGGAAATGATAGTATTCAGTTCGTTAATTTCTTCTTCCGTCATGTATCCAAGGCTAATGTGGGTTTCATCGTGCAAATTGATATATACTGGAAAACCAAATTCGTTTCCAAATATATTTCTTCTCTCCTGCCATGCAATGGGACCAGCTTTAAACTTTCTTTTTTTGAAATTAAATGTAGCTTTGTGAGAGTATTCTTGAATTGGATGAATATTCTTGACACTTTCTAGACTAATACTATAGTTTTTGAGGTGAATCACACCATCTTGCGTGATAGTTAAATCATTATTGTTTTTCAAAATTAAAATTACAAATATTGAGAAAATTATAAATAATATCAAGACTGGGACAATTCCTTGAGAAGATGACAAAGCGTATTTTGAGATCAAAGATATACTTACAACTATTGGTATAAATACGAAAAAGAATAATGTAGAGAATAACATTGCCTTATTTCTAGTTTTTTTGTAGATTATGTTCATGTTAGTAATTTAAATCCTACTTCTAACTAGAATCTCTTTCTCCCCAATTTCTTTCCAAATTCTTTCAGTTACAAATGGAACAAAGGGATGTAGCATTTTCAAGTATTCTTTGAATATCAAGTTTATATTTGACCTAGCTTCATTTGCATCTTGAGTTGTAAATCGGATATATTGCTTTTTAGTCTCCATTGATAAGGGAGATGCCGAAGGCAGAAGGTTTGTATCATCTTTACCGAATTCACCTACTCTCTTTTTCACCGCTTCTATATACTTATCACAAAATTCATTCCAAAAACTCAAATATAGTTCTTCAGAAATTATCCAGAATTTATAATTGTCCATCATATCTATATAATGCTTTTTCAATTCTTCAAGCTTGTTTTTCAGCTCAATATCTTCTGCATTGTTCAATTCTATAGTTTCTTCTCCAGTATTAACTTTGCAATATTCATTTACAAACTTGGCAGCATTCCAAATTTTGTTGTTAAAGTTTCTGAAACTTTTCAGAGTTTGTTCTGTTATTTGATAATTTGAAAATGGTGCAACCTTGAAAATACAATTCATCCTAAAACTATCAATTCCATAATTTTCTACAACTGATTCAATTGGAATTCCGTTCTTTTTGGACTTGCTCATTTTATTTCCATCTTTACCAAGTAGAAGACCAGTTAAATATAAGTTTTTGAATGGAGTTCCAAGACCTTTGATCAAACTCATGATCATCATTATCAAATCCCACTTTATAAGTAAATCTCCAGCTGACATCAGGCAATCGATTGGGTAAAGTTCCATCATATCCCAAGTTGAGAGTTGCAAGTATGGCCATTGACCTGAACTAAACCAAGTATCTAGGACTTCCTCGTCTTGAATCCAAGCTTGACTTGAGGAATCTATATCATTAATATTTTGATTTTGCTTGATGCTTCCTTTTAGGAAGCTGTCACGCGAAGCGGGACTGAAGGTTTGTTGTCTTTCTTTTATTATATTGTCCAAATATATATCAATGTTTTCTAAATTATTCCAAATATCATTTGTCCAAATATGAATGACTTTTAAACCTTGTTTTTCTAAGTAATCATCTCTTTTTGTATCATATTCTGATTTTTGATCATGTAAATTTCCATCAATTTCAATAACCAAATCTAATTCATTACAAAAGAAATCAACGATATAGTTGCCAATAATTTTTTGTCTATGAAAATCTACACCATATTTATCAGCTTTAAGCAAAGTCCAAATTCCAGCTTCTGGTTTATTCATCTGTTTTCTATTGCCCGATGCTAAGTCGGTTAATTTAGGATTGTACGGAAGTCCGGATGAACGATCTAATGGAAAATTCTCAGGATTGAAGATTTTTCTAGACTTTTTAATGCTTCCTCCTAGGAAACTGTCACCTTGTGACTGAAGGTTCTTGTATTCTAACCTTCCGCCATCGCCTTCGGCGCTGGCACCTTCCTGAAAGGAAGGATTTTCTAAATTAGGGTTTTCTATCTGCACTCTAACCAAATCTCTGTTTGCAAAGTCAAGATCAACTAAATCATCCTTTACTTTCAACTTCAATTGTACTTGTCCATCACTATCAATAGTTTCAACTTTCTCACCTTTATACCAAACAGGAAGTCTATAACCCCACCAAAGTGACCTTGATATTGCCCAATCCTTCAGGTTATCAATCCATGCAAACAGTCTATTTTGTGCATCATGCGGATGTAATCGTAACTTTGGCTCCTTTGAAAAGGGAGCTGTCTCGGAAACCGAGACTGAAGGTTCGATTAGCTCTTTCAATTCTTCTTTCAAATTATCAACTTTTATAAACCATTGACTTGAGATAATTTGCTCAATTACTGCTCCTGTTCTTTCTGATTTCAAAATATTTTGTTTGATATCTTCAGTTTTCGTAAGTAATCCAAGCTCAGTAAGTTCTGTTGCAAATTCATCCTTCACAACTTTTGCTTTTTTACCTAAATACTTTTCTGGAACTGGACCTATTAATTGTGCCAATTTGTCTATACAATTGATGTAGCCAATTTTGTTCTCAGGATTCTCTTTGTTCCATTCTTCCATAATTATATAATCATCTTGAGCATGAGCTGGAGTAATTTTCAAACATCCTGTTCCAAAATCCATTTCAACTCTTTTTGAGGTAATAATTGGAACTTCACGATCTAAACCTGGCAACTTAACTTTTCTACTAACTAAGTGTTTATATCTAGGATCATCAGGGTGAACAGCAACTGCAGTATCTGCAAATATCGTTTCGGGGCGTGTTGTGGCAATAATGATAAACTGATTTTCTTTTGCCAGCTCATACTTAATATAATACAACTTCCCATCCCTTTCTTCCCTTTCACATTGGCTATCCGAAACTGCACTTTGCGCAGCTGGATCCCAATTCACAATTCTAGTTCCTTTGTAAATCAACCCTTGTTTATATGCATCTACAAAAGTTTGCAAAACTTTATCTACAACTTTTGGATCAAGAGTATACAAATCTTTACTAAAGTCAGCAGAAAGTCCAGTTAACTTTTCATCTTGTTGAATAGACTTGATAAATTCTTGTTGTTGTTTGTAAAGTAAATCAAAAAATTCATCTCGTGTGAAATCAGATTTTTTCTTTCCTTGTGGAGTTAGTTGATCTCGGATGAAAACTGCTTCACCTTCAAGTCCTGCATGATCTTTCCCAGGTAACATGATAACTTTCTTACCTCGCATTCGTTGATATCTTGCCATCATATCCATGTAAGTGTAACCGGACAAATTTCCCATATGTGGTCTGTCATATGCATTCGGAGGTGGACAAACTAGTGTCCAATATTCATCACGATTGAACTCCCCTTTAGTGATTTCTACCGATTCATAAAGTCCATTTTCTTCCCAATATTTCAAGATTTCTTTTTCATTTGTTTTGAAATCATATTGTCCAGTCAAACCTGAAATTTGGCTCAGTTTATCATGTGGATTTTGATGTGGTTGATGATTTGAATTATTGTCTGACATTTGAACTTATGAACTAAAACAAGTAGTTACTATTTCTGTTTTATTGTATCAGATTGACTGCACAAATTAGCAAGAAATTGGGAGTTTTGAGAACTTATCTAAAACTGCAAAACATCAAAGTATGCCAAATCGCTATAAATAAGCTTGCTGTTTAAGATTATTACTGAATGTATATTATCTATACTGCAAGCACACTCTGCAAAATTGCAACTTTCTTGTTACTTCTAATAGGCTAATATCTAGATTGATTGCAAAGAAGTAACCTGATAATTACTGCAGTACAATTTTTTTGATATACATTTGGAAGCTAATATGTTAAAATGCTTTCGGTTTTCAATATTTCTCTATCGTTTCTTCATGGCAAGCTCTAGGATATCATTGATAACTTTATTATTTAACTTTGGGTATACAAGAACTTTGTATATTCACTTTCAATTTTATGGATACAAATAACAATAAACTATATGTAGGAAACCTTTCATGGAACACTACAGATGATGTCTTACTAGAAGCTTTTTCAAAAGCAGGAGAAGTAGAATCAGCACAAGTAATCAAAGATAATATGTCAGGACGATCAAAGGGATTTGGCTTCGTTACTATGAAGAACAATTCTGATGTCCAGTCTGCAATAGATATGTGGAATGGCAAAGATCTAGATGGTAGAGAGATAGTTGTAAATATTTCAAAACCAAGAGAAGATAGACCAAGAAGAACTTTTGGTGGAAATTCTAATGGTGGATATAGAGGCGGACAAGATAGAAACAGAGGTTCATTTAGAAGAAGTTACTAATTTCTTTTTTGTTACAATAGATCAAAGGGTAGCGTCATGACTACCCTTTTTGTTTTTGTGATGATTTAAATAAGTAATGTAGGTTGTTGAAAAGTTGACAAGAAGTATGGTTCCTAATAGGTTTGGCAGAATCTACTCCACATGGTTAAGATGCAATATTGTGTCATTTCATTCCAAACTGGTATTTGTCTTATGCAGTACTAAAACTAGCCCAATCAACGCAAGGTTCTTGATCACATACTGCCCAACTAGAGTAGGTATAGGGAAAGGAGAAAATGCTGTATGTGGCAAAAGCACCAATGTTGCGAAAGTAGTCACCGTATGTAGAGAAAATATGCATATGACAAGTTTCAAAAATTTTCCTGTAATCAGAAGAAATCCCATCCCAATCAAGACTTCAACAATTCCGAGAATTACCAAAAAACTTCCGATTGACAAAAAGCTACTCAAAGTCTTGTTGTATAGTTCTGTTACCAATGCTTCTGCTGGACTTAAGCCAAAAATCTTCCAAACTCCAAAGTAAGCATAAACTACAAACAATGTAATTCTGATGTATAAGTTTATAAATTGCATATTTTTGCTCACAAGGAAATTGTACAAAAAATGTGATATAAATTCATCATTATTTCATCAAATTTAGTTATAAGCACAAAATGTTGGAACAAGAATTTCATAAAACAAGGTTGAAAATAGCTGGAGTTTTCTTTTTGACTATATTTAGTCTTATTTTTATTACAAACATTATCTCTCTAACTAGAGAAAATATTCTTTTACGAGAATTCGAAGAGTTTCGAATCGCAAATTTGCCGAGATTTAGAAATATGGTCAATCAAAATGCACCTGCATTTGAAGATGAATTCAAAGAAAAGATAGCAGCCAGACAAAGTAAAGTTGTAATAACTACAGTTATACTTCAAGTATTGTTATCATTGTTCGGAGCAATTATTTCCTACTTCGTCTCAGGTATAGTCTTAAGTCCAATTAAAAAGAATGTAGAGAATCAAAAAAAGTTTTTGAAGTTTGCATCTCATGAACTACGTACTCCAATCACAGCTATAAATCTGATTTCGGAATCTGAAGATTCATCGAAAATGCAAAGCATTAAAGAAGAATCTGAGAAATTGGAGAATTTGACAAATAAGTATCTTGAACTTTTGACTAACGAAAATAAGACTGAAACTGAAGATATTTACTTACACGACTTTATAAACTATGTATTGAAAGATTTTTCTAGAACTATCCAGGAACGAAGTTTGAATATTGAAAACTTGGTTCAAACTGACTTTTTGATCAATGCAAACAGAACTAGTCTTTATGCAGTATTGAGAAATATGCTTGAAAATGCTGTCAAGTACAATATGCAAAATGGTTTTCTGAGAATTACCCTTGAGCTTGAGTTGGTGATCTTGCGAATTGAAAATTCTATCGGAGAAAATACAACATCAATAAAAGGTTATGGAGTAGGTACTGAGATTATCAAGTATCACTGCGGACTTAGGAATTGGAAGTATATATCTCAAAATGAGAAAAAAAGTGCTTTGTCATATATTCAAAAAATAAATTTCAAAAACTAGTAACTCTTCACAAAAAATTCACTTACAGATTCTACAATAAAAGTATTCTTGATAATCAAGTATAAGTCCCAAGACTATCAAGAATATACAAACTCAAACAAATTTTACTACTTGCGAACCTTGTTGTAAATAGTTTTGATCTATGTCAATAAGTTTGAAAGTAGGACTATCATTTATGAACAAAAATAAATTACTTCTAACATCAGTAACAGCTCTTACACTCGGAGGTTTGGTACTCGGTGGTGGAGCATTAGCACTTTCAGTTGTAAATGCAGACGAAATGCCTTCAGATCAAACAGTATTTGAGAAAGTTGTATCTAAGTTAGGCTTGAAAGTCTCATCAGACGAGCTTAAAAATGCTTTTGAAGAGTCAAGACATGAGGTAATGTCAGAAAATCTTGATACAGAATTGGCAAGTGCAGTCAAAGCCGGTTCTTTGACACAAGAACAAGCAGATCTAGCAAAAAAGATAGAAGATTGGAGACAATCAAATAAACCTGATATTACAAAAACAGACACATCTTTATCAAGGGAAGAAATGAGACAACAAATGGAATCAACAAGATCTGAGATGGATGCAAAAATGTTGGCAGATCTTGGCATCACGCAAGCACAGCTTGATGAACTTCAAACATCACTGCGAGATGCAGATATCCGACCCATGATGAGAGGACCAAGAGATCATGGAGATAAACAACAAGGTATGATGAAAGATGCCAATGGTCCAATGCGTAATAATCAGTCAATGTCAAACTGATATTTTTATACTAACAAATAAACTTTAAGAGAGGCTATGCCTCTCTTTTTTTTATGCAAATTTTTAACTTTCTGTTATAATAATTTCTCATTTATTTCAAATATTATGATCAAAGTAGAAAACCTAGTCAAAAAATTTAAGAAAACTAGCGAAATCGCGGTTAATGATGTGTCGTTTGAAGTAAAGGAGGGTGAGTTTTTTGCTTTTCTTGGACCAAATGGAGCTGGAAAGACAACGACAATTTCGATACTTACTACTATTTTGTCAAAAACATCTGGAGTTGTCAAAATTGATAACCTTGATATAGACAAAGATCAAGATAGTGTGCGACAAAAAATTGGAATCATTTTTCAAAAACCTAGTCTTGATGAAAACTTGACAGCAGAAGAGAATATTCGGATTCATTCCTCTTTGTATGGAGTTACAACTTATAGACCTACTTTTGCTTTGATGCCAAATTCGTACAAAGCGAAAATCAATGAGCTTTTTGAAGTTGTAGATCTAGATCACAAGGAACTTTTCAAATCTATCAAAACTTTCTCTGGTGGTATGAAGAGAAAATTGGAAATAGTTCGTTCAATGATGCATGAACCCAAAGTATTATTTTTAGACGAACCAACTACAGGTCTTGATCCATCTTCGAGAAGATCATTGTGGAATTATCTAAATCAAATCCGCAAAGAAAAAAACATAACTATTTTTTTGACTACACATTATCTTGATGAAGTTGAAAATGCTGATCATATAGTTATATTGAAAAAGGGGAAAGTTGCATTTGACGGTGATACTTCTCAAATGAAAAGTATGCTCTCTAACGAAGCAAAAAAAATTATTAGACAAGGTCCAAGCTTGGAAGATGCTTATTTGGAAATTATTAACTGTTGATCAAAATAAACTTAATGTCAAAATTCGTAAATACAATAATCACAGTTGCTGCTAGAGATTTTACAAAATTTGTAAAAGACAAAAGAAGATTGGTTTTTGCCTTTATATTCCCACTTGTGTTTACTGGTATACTTGGTACATCAAATCAAGCAAATTTTGGAGCGATATTGGGATATAACTTTTTACTTTTCACATTCCTTGGGTCAATCACAAACACAATGTTTCAATCAACAAGTCAAGGAATTATTTCTTTGCTTGAAGATAGAGATAATGATTTCGCACAAGAACTATTTGTTTCACCTGTCTCTAGATATGCAATTATCATAGGAAAGATAGTAGGTGAATCATCTGTATCGTTTTGTATGATGTTGGCTCAGATGATACTTATACCATTACTTGGAATTCCTGTAGATATTTCTAGACTATTGCAATTACTTCCTTTTTTGATTTTGATATCTCTGTTGGGAGGAGGTTTTGGATTGATAATAGTTTCACTTCTCAACACACAAAAATCAGCACAACAAATATTCCCACTTCTTATGTTTCCACAATTTTTTCTTGCTGGGGTATTTAATGTAGTGAAAGATCTACCACCATTACTCTTTGTATTGTCAAGAATCTCACCTATGACTTACGCTGTTGATTTAGTAAGAAGTATATATTACAAGGGTATGGCATTGGAGACTCAAAAATTAGTTTTATTTTCAACGGAATTGAGTTTAAGCGTTGTAGTGCTAATGACTGTAATTTTTATAGTACTTGGTACTGCTTTGTTTGTCAGAAAGGAGCGTAATAAATAAGTCGGTCATTCTAATGTTCGAACTAATGTGCAAATTAGTTTCTAAAGTCTAAGCTAAGTTACTGAGTTATGTTCTCTTTCTCCAAAAAGTTCTTAAGTAAGCTTAGCAATTTCTCACTATCACCTAAAAAATCATTCGACGGAAAATAGCAACCTGCAGCCTTCAAGTGTCCACCACCATCAGCATTAAGAAAATTACTTTTCACTAGTTCCACAATATCTGTAGCATTCAAAACTTTTAAATTATTAGTTCTAATAGAGACAAATATATAATTATTTGGAGCTTCTACTATAGATAAAACCATATTGAAATCTCGAAGTGATTGATATTCAAAAAAAATGATATCTTTGACTTTGTCAAAGTTAGACTTTTCAATTTTCAATTCTTTCAACTTTGCAAGTGACATGACCAAATAATCAAAATCATACTTAGGCTCAAACTTTACATGTTGTTGAACTATGTTTTTTATATTCATCAACTCACGATCCAGAAACTTTGAGTAATTGTCATACAAAAACTTTGTTCTATCGACATGAACTACAATTTTGTAAAAGTTTTCAAATGTTCTTTTTGACTTTGCCCATCTCAAACTTGCAGTGTCACCCAAAATTCCAACAAGTGCGTTTTCATAATAACTTTGCGAGTACTTTGTATCTTGAAATAGTTCAAAAATAAGTTCTGTAGTGCTCGCATACTCTGTATCAATAAATTCGAGACTACCTGAGTCAGCATCTTTGTTGTGATGATCGAGAATTACTATATCTTTAGCCAATTTGTAAGTTTTGTCTTTATTGTGTTTGGTTATTGAATTTGCATTTCCGTCAACAATTATTGCTAGATCAAAGTTGGATAAATCAAACTTCGATTCTGACAGTAAATGAAATTCTTCAGTTACTATAAATTTGTGATATTCATCAATTAGAAAGTCAGCATAGATTTGCACAAACGAAGAGTTATTCAAATCTTCAATCACCTCTCTCATCATTTGCGCAGAACCTATGCAGTCCAAATCTATCCTTGCAGAAGGAACGATGACTATTGAGCTGGACTTAGAAACTAAATCTTTGAATTTTGAGATAAAGTCGTTTCGCATGTTTTAATATACTTTTATAATCTCTTTGCTTTAACTTCAGCAGTTAAACTATTTATAAATTCCTCAACTTTCATATTTACTTGTTCATCTTTTCGATTTCGAATAGTGAGTGAATTTGCTTCAATTTCTTTATCACCAACCACAACTATATAATTTACTTTCATCTCTTTTGCTTTCCGAATTCTATTTCCTAGCGTTTCGTTCTCATCATAAACTTCAACTCGTATTGCATTCTCTAGTAATGCTTGTTTAATTTTAATAGCATATTCTCCGTGTTTTTCATTTGAAATTGGAATAATTGCAACTTGAACAGGTGAAAGCCAAAGTGGAAAGTTACCCGCAAAATGTTCAATCAAAAAGCCAATAAATCTTTCATGAGTTCCAAGTGGGGCTCTGTGAATACATAATGGTGTTTTTCTTTCACCATCTTTATCTATATATTCCAATCCAAATCTTGCTGGAACTGCAAAATCAACTTGGTTTGTTGCAAGTGTAAACTCTCTTCCGATCACAGACCAAACTTGAACATCAATCTTTGGTCCATAAAAAGCTGCTTCGTCTTCAACTTCAACATAAGGTATATTTAATTTTTGGAATGTATTTCGAACCATTTCCTCAGTTTTGATCCACAGTTCAGGTTCATTTACATACTTTTGTCCAAGTTTATCTTTGGAATGAAGTGATAATCTCATGACATATTTGTCAATTCCGAATATTTTGAAATAATAAAGATACATTTTGTTTACAGCGTCAAATTCAGATTCAAATTGTTCTTCAGTACAATAAATATGAGCATCATTCATACAAAGTGATCTAACTCGCATAAGACCAAAAAGTGCTCCAGAATCTTCGTGTCTATAACAATGTCCATATTCAGCAAGTCTTAGTGGTAATTCTTTATAGCTTCTTTGACTACTTGCAAAAATCATATGGTGATGTGGACAATTCATAGGTTTAAGATAATATTTCTCACCATCATAATCCATAGGTGGATACATACTATCTTGATAATATGGCAAATGTCCAGACGTTATATACAAGTCTTCTTTTGTGATATGTGGAGTTCGAACCCTCTTGTAACCACCTTTAAGTTCAGTTTCTTTAGCTAGCGCTTCAAGTTCTTCAACAATGATTGCACCATTTGGAAGCCAAAGTGGAAGTCCTGGACCAACTTTATCATTAAAATGAAAAATTCCGAGCTGTTTTCCCAACACCCTATGATCTCTTTTTTTTGCTTCTTCTTGAAGTTTGTAATAATTATCAAGTTCTTCTTGCGATTCAAAAGCAACAGCATAAATTCTAGTTAACATTGGATTTTTCTCAGAACCTCGCCAGTATGAACCTGCAATTCTATCTAATTTGAATGCCATATGCTTCAAATCTTTTGTATTTGCAACATGAGGTCCACGACAAAGATCTATATGCTCTACTTCTTTCGCAATTATAGCATTCTGAAAGCTTTGTTCAGGAGTATGAAGGGACTTTGTGAAATAATAAAAACTAACTTTGCCAGCATCAGTCAAGTTTGCAACAGCATTTGCCTCAGCTTCATTGTTCATTTTACTACTTCCTTTTGAGTCAATATCTTTCAGTAATTCAACTTTGTATACTTGACCTTTTGATTCAAAATACTCTATAGCTTCTTTGATATGGACTTCTGCTCTTACCATGAAAAGTCCTTCAGAAATTATCTTTTTCATTTCAGATTCAATTTTTGGAAAGTCTTTTTCTGAGATGTTCCCTTTTAGGGAGCTGTCACTTTCTGACTGAGGGTTTGAACCTTCCACCACTTCGTGGTCCCCCTTCCTATCTGGAAGGATATCAAAATCTTGATAAAAGCCATTTTCTATAACTGGTCCAACGCCAAGTCGCAAATTATCTGGTCCATATATTCGCTTCATAGCAAGAACCATCACATGTTCGAGTGAATGTCGTTTTATTTCGAGTTGTGGGTTTGAATTGTTGTTTGACATATTGCTAATATTTTACAAAAAAATAAATATTTTTGGAACGTACAAATTAAGTACCATAAGAAAACTCACCGTTTTTAAAATGAAGTATTTAACCCCGAAGGGTTGTTGTAGAAACAGTAGCTGAAAAAGAATTTTGCAATCCCATCATTCTATTTCTCAAATTGAAGTTATTTCTGTTGTTGAACAAGTTTGGAAATATCGCAGACAAACAAACAGTAAAGATTACAAGTACCAAAGCAAAAATCGCTATAACAACTCCAATTCGCATATTCTTTCTATATAAGTTAGCAACTTTTTCTTGAGCTTGAACTGCCTTCTCATAATTTTTTGAATTATTTTCAAGTGCTATCGCTTGTCTTTCGAGTATGCTTTTTAGATCAGCAAATTGATTTTGATCCATTCGCGAAATTATATATCCAACTTTTGCAATTATCAAGCAAAAAATCATTGACAAAACATCGAAAACCATATAATATTCATACAAACTTAACTTTATACTAGGAGAAACCTAGTAACACGAAACAACATGTCAAACATGAAAAAAGAATTTATGGATTTTCTCAAGAAATTTTCTGTAGTCGGTATGGCTATAGGTATAGTTTCTGGTGGTGCTGTGAAATCATTTGTTGATGCTATGGTTGCAAGTTTGATTCAACCTTTGGTAAATAGACTTCTGCAATTGGTAAATTTAGGTTCAGGAGCAAATATAGGGATCAATTTAGGTGGAGGTCAATATATAGCAGTAGGCGACTTCTTGGTTGCTTTGATAAACTTTTTGGCTGTAATGTGGGTAGTATTTATGATGGGTAAATTTTTCTTGAATAAGTTCTTTCCAGAAGAAACTGTAGCTGCATAAACTTTATAGTTTAGTTTATACAAAAAAGCTCCTAAATAGGAGTTTTTTTGTATTTCGTTTATGATGATATAAATGGTCGCTAGAGGATTCGAACCTCTGACCCTTTCAACGTCAATGAAATGCTCTACCAACTGAGCTAAGCGACCATTTCCGAAATATAATATCAAAAAATTTCATTTGAATTATACATCAGAACAAAAAACTTGCAATACAAACAATGTATTTACCAACCCATAGTAGCCTCTTGTACATTTTTCATCATCATTCTAACTGCTGGAATTACCTTTGAGTAGTTCAACCTTGAAGGACCTATAACTGATAAAATCACATTGTCGTTTTTCCCAATATGGAACTTTGAAAATACCAATGCGACATGAGACAATTCGGTTAGTCCCATTTCTTCTCCAATCAGTATAGATATATCGTTATTTACTTTAGACATATCAAAAATTTTGTTTAGCGAGTGTGAATCTTCCAAAAGTTGTATCAGCGTTTTGAATTTCTCTATATCATGAAACTCGGGTAGATCTATCAAATTTGCAAGGCCTGAAAGATATATAGGTGTGTACTGGTTTTGTCTGTTTGTATTTCTAACAATTCCGAGTGATGCGTAGTTCGTATATTCTGCTAAACTTGAAGTTGCTTCTTTCACTATCCTATCTATAGAAAAGCGATTTTGTATGATTCTGTTTCTATGCTCTATTTCACTAAGCACATCTTGAGGAGTTTCATTCAGAACTTCTGTAATGTAATATCTCCAAGCAAGAGTTGTTGGAACTCTACCAGCTGAGGAGTGCTCTTTGAAAAGAAGACCTTCTTTTGCAAGATCAGCTAATTCATTTCTGATAGTTGCTGCAGAAAAATCAAAAGAGTAGGTATCTTTTAGTTCCTCTGAGCCAACGGGTGTTGCCGTTTGCATGAACATTTCAATAACTGCATTTATGAGTTGTCTTTGTCTTTCTGTAAGTTCGAACATGATTACTAACAAAAGTATATCTTAAATAACTATTAATTTATTAATCTACTTGTTTTTATAAATATCAATTCCTAGTTCACGAAGTATCGTGTTACGCGCTCTAGCCAATTTGCTACTGGTGTTTGCTGAGTTGATACCTGAATATGCCTTTTCAAACAAGTAATCTGCATAATGGATAAAAGATGCATTACCAGGTGTATTTCTACCTGCGATTAATTCATCTGAAACAATAGCATAAAAATCATGGAGCCCATGATACAAGAATTCAAGCTGAGCGCTTGCATCCTTCCTGTTTAAGGCATCCATTAATGATTCCTGAACATACATTATACCGTCTTTTGTTCTTATTTGATTTTCAAGAGTAGTAAAGCCTGTACTATCAGTTACAACTTTTACACCCTTATCATTCAAATAACTGTAAAACTTTCGTATTTGTTTATCTGCATTAATTCCATTAGCAAGATTTTCAAGACCTTCTGTAACAATTTGAGTGCTTCTACTGTTTGTAACGAAATATTGTGCTTTTTCTATAATCGTCTCTAGTGGAGATTGAGCGACACTAGCTATTGCTTTCTTAGCATTTCCAAAGAATGGTGTTCGATTTATGAATCCAAGCCCTTTCCCAATAACACCATCTCCTGCTATATTACCTGCAATGCTTATTCCCTCACGAACAATTGTGGGATTTTTTTCGTAACCAAAATAAGTCACCATGTAAGTATCTTCTTCAACAAAAACATCTGCATCTGGATGGGTTTCTAAAAACGCTTGCAATTGATAGAAATTGTCTTTACTAAAATGAATAATATTCTCACCTGCACGATGAGGTCTTGCAAAAAATTCCATTATGGCTATACAAAAGGGACCACATTTTCCATCAGGATCTACATTCATGATAGGATTTCCGCCTACATAAGCATAGTGATTCAATCCATCATCAACAGGATCAACCTGCAAGAAAACACCAGTGTGAGGATTATAGTATCTTGCATTATAGTACATCAATTCTGTACTACTATCATATTTTTGACCCGTATAGGTATTCTCTCGTGGCAAATTATCAATATCTTGATCCGTTATCTGAGCCCCATATGCAAAATACCTGAGGTAGTTATTACCTTCAAACTCTGCAAGCAACGCACCTGCTTGATCAGCTATAAATACTGTACTTCCTTGATAATTTGTATATGTATAGTTCTTTTGCCAATTGCCTCCATTTTCTCTAGTTCTGACAACTGCTGCTAATGGAAAATCTATAGATATAGTCTCAACTTTCATATTTCCGTCTACATTCTTTTCATAACCACCTAAATACAGGGTATATGCATTTGATTTTGTGTCTATTTTCGCAAGTCTACTATTACCCATCCCATATATATACTTGTCGTGCAAAACTTCGTTCCCTGATAAATCATAATCTATTATTTCTATAGGCATGCCTTGAGTATCATTGACATAGCTTCGTAGTTTTTGTCCTTGATCACTGAATTCACCTACAGGATTGCCTTCATTATCATATAAGTAGTATCTTTTTTCTCCATTGACAGTAGTTTCTCTTAATGCATGATATGAACAACCATTTTGATCCTTGTTGTATCCAGTAATTTCCCTATATTTTGGTCCCCACCTGTTATTAGTCGTACAAGGGTCTATATCTCCACCATTGAAAGCCAATGTGAAGAAGGTATTTCCTGCTTCAGAAATTGTACCTCCTGCTTTGCTTTCAGATTCCAATTTCAGTAGTAAATTATTGTATTCATCAAATGTATATGTTCCACTATATTCGTTACCTTCTATGTTTTGTAATCTACCAAAAGAATCATAAGATATGTTTGAGCTAAAGTTATGATTTGGGTAAATAGTTTGTACTGAATTCAAAAGTTGTGTTGTCAGGTCAAAAGACATGACTTCTTTGTATAAAGAATCATTATTGCGATTACCAAGTACATCTTTTGTCAAAAGTCTTCCTGAGTTATCATAAGTGTTTTTGATACTTATCCCATTGTCAAATTTGATTGAAGTTAGATTCTTTCTATAGTCATAATCTATTTCCTTTGCAAGATCTGTCTTAGTAATGTCATCATAAACCTTTGCTAGTGTTCCAAACTTTTTGTAATAATATGTTACATTATCAACAACTTCACCATTTATCTCAGTTTTGTTTCGAAGTGGCAAACCTGTTCCTGTCACTGCAAATGTCTTTTTTATGCTTGTTGATTGTTCATTTATCGCGGTATTTGCAAAATTGTATGTAGTAATATTTTCACTTACAGCTCCAATCTTGTCATATGTATATTCCTGTTTTTGCAAAACTATATTATTTTTCAAAAACTCAATGCTATCTACTTTCCCTATATATTTCTGATCAAAAATTGTTTTTGTTCTTGATTCTATAGATTGGTTAGGAAATTTTGTGACCGAACTCGTTACACGACCTAAAGTGTCAAAGGACTCAGTTTCGTTTATATTTCCTGATCCATCTCTAGAGCGAATCAATCTTCCATAATCATCATAATAATAAAGAGTTGTTTCTCTATCTATATCCCATTCTGACAAGGCCATACCTGCTGAATTGTATATATATTCTTTCACTTTTTGACCTCTAGAATCAATTACAGAAACTGGCTTTCCAAGTACATTGTTGATGATAACTGTTGATATTTCTTTTACTTGGGGTGTGTTTGCTGTGCAGTTTTCATCAACTTCACAAAGATACGATGTTGATATTGTTTTCAGGCCTTGAAGTTCATTTCTAGTTTGCACATTTGCATTTGAAAATGTATCTACACGATAATTTGTATATACTGTTTTTGTAGTATTTGATATGGCTTCACCATTTGGACCAAAAGAAGTAATTTCTACTTCCTTTGGTCTCGAAAAGAAGTCATACACTGTTTCAGTAATTACTGCTTTGTCTTTATTCTGATCTATCTGGTTTTGAGATATCAAGGTAGGTTTATCAGGAACAGGTAAATTTCTAATTGGCAATCCGTCAATCTTCATGTCAACCTGACCGATGCCATTGAAGTACTCGATTGAAGCAATGGCATAACTTCCAGCTGAATCTTCATTGTTGTAAGAAATGCTTTGTACTTTGTTTCCAAATCCATCAAATATTTCATCGGAAACTAAGTAATTCGACTCAAAGTTGCTATTTTCCAAGCGAACATCTATTCTATATTTTATTCTTGTTCTCATTGGAGATTCATTATCATAATAATATGCTTCTGCTGTTGCAACTTCTTGCGAATTACCGCTTTCTTTACTTGGATTGAAAACTTTTGTGACTCTTCCATATACATCATATTCATACTTGGTTATAGCTCCATTCGTGTCAGACACTCTATCAGGCAGTCCTCTCAACAAATTTTTGTAGTTATCAAAGTAACTAATTGATGAAACAACTTTTGAATCTCTATTATTGTTTATATCACAAGCAACTGATCGTTCCCAAGTCAGTTTGGAATTATCCTTCCATTGAACCGAACATACTGGAGTTGAAAGAAACTTATCATGATAATATATAGTAGTTACAACTCCTGTAGGAGACACTTGTTTTTTGGGCAACCCAATTGAATTGTATTCTGTTGAAGATTTCAAACTTACTTGTGTGCTAGGATCTTCAATACTTTTGCCAACAAAAATACCTAGCTGAGAAGTTTGCATACCTTTTATTGCGTTTAAATTCTCATCATAAGCTATTTTGGTCCATTCGTACTTTTGATTATTTGGAATATCATCTTGTGCTTGCCTAAAGAAATTAGTAGTAACTGGTATGTTCACATTACTCTTAAAGGACATTGTAACAAGATTTGTGTAATTTTCTCTAATATATAAGTCAGCACCAGTTTCAGTATCTTGCTTGTAAAAAATATATGTAAAAACATCATCTTCTGGAATATTTGGATCTGGATTGCCAAAGTTTGATTGCTTTACTGGATTGCCAAAGTTAATAAATTTATCACTTGGGTGTATTTCAAAATCAAATACTGTTTCGTTCTTGCTTTTTTTCCCATCAATTGAGGATTCAGAAGATCTAGTATATACCTGCTGAGTACTACGATTTCTTCTTTCCTGCGTACAAGCTAGGTAAATTTCTGATTCTGGTAGAAAGCTATCAGGAGTATCGCTTTTCTTAGGAAGTATAGCTATATTATTTTTTGTATATCCAACTAGTTGACCATTTTCATTCAAAATATTCGTTTCATATGATTGTCCATACCTTGGATCTGGCATAAAGCATCCAGCTTCGGTTGGAAGGTTTCTATTCTCAATTGATAGATGAGTTTTATCTTCCGTATACGAAAGAAGCTTATGATTGGTTGTATCTTCAACTTTTGCTCTAGCTACAGGATAACCCAAAAACTGCATATCCTTGACTTTGGAAAATTCAACAAGGCCTTGTTCTATTTTACGCTCAAGTTCACCATATGCTTCAGATATCCCTATATATTCATAAGTTGTTTTCTTTGATTGTCCCTGTCCATTATCTGCAACAACTGTTTTGACTACATAATAACTTGAGTATGTATTCTTTGATCTATGTACAGGTACTACACCTGCAGCATCAGTACATACTTTCTGCCAAGGTGAATTTTCCCCATCTCTATATATGCCACAAATTCTATCGACCTTCCCCTTGTATTCATAAGTATAATTTATCAAACCTCCATAACCATTATCAACTTTCGTCAAGTAAATATCGTTTGGAGTTGCATTTTCTTTATTTTGAGTTGTATCAGTGCCTTGACATACTTCAGATGTAGCATCGCTCATACTAGTGTAGCAAAATCTATATGGCCTTTGTTCGCCTTGACCATCTAGTCCCTTGTAAGTAATTTGAGTTAATAAAATCTGAATATTATCCTTTTTCGTTTCTTGAGAATTACGCTCACAAATGTCATCGAAATCAGTTCCTTTAGTGCAATTAAATTCTATGTCATCCTTTGGAAAAGATCTAGTATATTCGAGTTTGTAGCTTGAAATCAAAGTATTTTCAGTATAATTCTTTATATTCGTTAAGTAGAACTGTTTTATATCCTTTGGGTTTGATGTAGAATTTTTTACATCAATATATTCAAATTCTATTTTATTTAGGTACTTTTGTTCGGCTTGAATATAATTATATAAAATTTGAGTAGGTCTGGTTCCGATTGTATAGTCTGTATTGCAATCCTCTCTTTCTACAAATTTGCGCCTTGTTCTTTGCGCATATATTATCTCTGCCTTGTTGCCATTGTTATCAATCATTTTTGATAAATTCCACTTTATTGGAGTATCATTATCGCAATGATATGTACCTTCATATCCAACGTAACCTTTGATAGTATATTCATTTGCACTTTGTAAATTCACATCAATCTGCGGATCTTGAAAGGTTTTATTTTCTCTTGTACCGTCGGCATGAAGCTCATTGTCATAGCTGCCAAATTGGTAAACGGTGCCTCCAGTATCGGTAATTTTCCAAGCTCCTAAACTAAGTCTTTCAATCTTTAGCGAACTTTGTGGAATAGTTCTATATTGATTACCATCATACATTTGTATTCTGATGTTTTTTCCATTCAAACTCATTATAAACTCTTTGTCATTATTACTATCAATAGTTATCGATCCTAACGAAGACATTTCCCACCCTAAACCTAATGGGGCAGCAGTTTCTCCAAAGATCGTTGTTCTCCATCCCTTGCCATCAGGATAATTTATTGCTCCAATATCATTTTCTGGAGCATTCAATCTTAACTCATCTATAGCTCTTGATGAATAAGTTATAGACAAAGATAAAGGAATATTTCCTACCACAGCAGGAATATCGAAAGGATAGGAAACAGTTGCGTTTCCAGTAAATTTGTCAGTTCCGATACCTTCTACAGTTGGTAATTTTCTTTTACCTATTGTTGGTCCATCTGATTCTCCTTGTACACTTGATTCATCGAGTACTCTAGGTCTAGACATTACAGTGGTTATGCTTTTAGGAGACACACTTCCATTTGCAGAAACTTTTGCAGTATTTGCACCCGAAGTAGATCCTTTTGTATTGATAGAATCTAAGCTAGAAGTAGATGCAAGTGATGAGGCTTCGATTGATATTTCAGCACGACTTGTTGCATTACTTTCACTGCTAGATTGAGGTGTTTCATTAGCATTAGTACTTATATTTGCATCAAGATTGTTATCGAAGTTTATACCAAACCTATCCAACAAATCTTCCTTAAATGAATCATCTACTTGATCGAGTGCTTGTCTCTTGGTAGATAAGTCATTAGTGTTTAAGACGAATGTTTTGATTTCCTCATATTTATCAAGTAATTCTACGTCCTTTACATAATTTGATTCTTTTGTAAGATAATTTTCAAGCTCTTCTCCTTTGAGCAACCCAGAATTTATATTCTCAATAGACCAATTGCCAGCTGCATTGGTGCTTGCTTTCGTTCGATTTGGATCAATATCGGTCCTTATAGCTACAAATGTAATGATAGCTATTAGTAGTGAAATAATAATGAGTGATAATCCGACTATAAGTTTGTTTTTTGTTTTAATGTTAGACATTATTAAATTTAATTAAATAATTATTAAATATCTTAAATGTTAGTCAATTTGAAAGATAAAAATATAAATAACACATTATATAAAAATATTTTACTTACTTGATATCAAAATTACGAAATCATTTCAATCAAAAAAATTATTTGGTGTTTTTATTCCTTGTTACTACAATGTAAGTTGTGATTATCGACATTATACCAATCCCAAATAAATATGTGTGTTTCCCACCATCAAATAAGTATAATAATAATGTAGTTACTAAGTCTGTGACAAAAATAACCAACATTATAGAATTTAATTTGTGTATCGCATCCGCTTCTTTGACATTGTACTTTGTATTTATCGAACTCATCAAAGTATGGCAAAATTCATTTGCAAAGTTTAGTTCATCAAGGATATTGTTTCTTTCGTAATCAATTTGAGTTTGATGAGTATACTGTAAATATGGTTTAAGTAAATCTAAAAGTTTGTTTTGTGTAGCCGAGATGAGTTTCAATGTAGAAATATTAATCTCATTATTCGTAAGATGTCTTATGAGTGTCGCAGAGTTTGCTTTTGCAAAAAATTCAGATTTGATTTGATAAGTATCTTCAAGAATATGTTCGATAATTTTGACTTCATCTTTCAAAACGATATCAAAAAAAAATTCTATAAATTCTCCAAAATCATGAAAGTTTAGATGCTCAAATTCAACTTTATATTTTTCAAAAAAGTACTTTGTATTATAAGCAAATAAATATAGATGTTGAGTTTCTTTATGAAAAAAAATGTTTAGTTCAATTTGATTTACTACCTTTAGTTTCAAATCGTATTCTGCTATGTACATTACAATAAAAATAAAGTCATTTTCTTCGCTCAGGTCAATTCTTCTGTTTGGAAATTTGATTTTCTTAATAAATTCTTCTCCAAGATTGAAATTGATGAAAAAATTTTGCTGAATAATTTCTTCAGGGTTTTGAAAAATGATTAAGTTTTTCATTATTTTTTATTTCGAAATTTTCTTCTTGACTTCTTTTTTTGAAAAATACATAATTGCTAACGCAATATATTGTATGTCGCATCACTTGACATACAATGTAGCTAGATTAACTATAATGTTTAGGTAGAAACATCATAACAATATTTTTTAGATAATTAAATACTTTTCAACAAAAAAAATGATTTGCCCTTATTGTAAAACACAAATAACTTCAGTAGTAGATAAACGAGATAATGAAAAGGATCCTATAACCAGAAGACGCCGGGAATGTGAAAATTGCAAAAGAAGATTTACGACATATGAAAGAGTAGAAAACATAGACCTTGAAGTTGAAAAAAAGTCTGGAAGAATCGAGCCTTTCAATAGAAATAAACTTAGGGCTGGTATTTTTCATGCAGTGAGAAAACAAATTTCAGAAGACAAAATTGATGAGATTGTAGAGCAAATTGAGCTTGAACTTTCACAAAGGCGAAGCAATAAAGTCAAATCTATCGAGGTTGGTGAAATGGTGTTATCTAAGTTACTTGAAATTGACAAATTGAGTTACCTCCGTTTCGCAAGTGTTTACAAAGACTTTAAAGAGGTTGAAGAGTTCGAAAATGAGATACAAAAAATTAAATAGTTTTATTATTTTTTATAAGTTTATAAATTTTCAAAAATATGCAACCAAACAATACTAAATTACAAATCAAAAGGTATTTTACAAAACCAGAGGATAATCAATTGAACAAGATACAGTTTGAAAAAAGAAAAAGCGAAATAGTAAATGAGAAAAACGAAGTAATTCTTTCGCAAGATAATGTTGAAGTACCAACGACTTGGTCACAAACTGCGACTGAAATTATGACAAAGCTGTATTTGCGAAAGAGAGGTGTCCCCAAAAAAGCTGCAGAATCATACAAGGAATTTGAAAATGGGAAGGGTGATTTTCGTTCATATGTTGAGGTTCATAATGTAAATAGCGATGATTTGACTGATGAAGAAACGACTTCTGAGAACTCAATCAAACAACTTGCTCACAGAATGGCTGGCACATGGACTTATTGGGGCGAGAAATATGGGTATTTTGAAAGTAAGGAAGATGTAAAGGCTTTTTATGATGAACTGAGGTATATGATAATTAGCCAAACAGCTGCTCCAAACTCTCCTCAGTGGTTTAATACTGGTATAAATTGGGCGTATGGAATTCAAGGTGGACCACAAGGTCACTACTATATAGATCCAGATACTAAACAGGTTGTGAAAGCAACTGATACATATACTCACCCGCAACCACATGCTTGCTTCATACAAACATTGAAAGATGATTTAGTGAATGAAGGAGGAATATTTGACATGCTAAGAAAAGAAGCAATAATTTTTAAGTTTGGCTCTGGGTCTGGTGCTAATTATTCTTCGCTTCGTGGAAAGGGTGAAAAATTGACGGCTGGTGGAACTAGCTCTGGCCTTATGAGCTTTTTGAAGATTTTTGATGTGAGTGCAGGTTCAATCAAATCAGGTGGTACAACAAGAAGAGCAGCTCGTATGGTAGTTTTGAATGTTGATCATCCAGAAATTGAAGAGTTTATTGACTGGAAAATGAAGGAGGAAAGAAAAGTAGCAAGTCTATCAGCTGGCAGTCAGAATAATTATAAGTTTCTAAAAAAAGTAATTGAGGAATATCATAAACTTAAAATTTCAAACAAAGATCAATCAGACGAATCTAAAGATTATGAATTGAGACTACTTATTTCTTCAGCAAATGATGCTTTTGTTCCTTTAAATTATATCAAAAGAGTATTGATGCTTGTTGATAATGGACTGAAACCAGAAGATTTCACATATGAAAAGTATGACACTGATTTTCGTTCTGAAGCTTATGAAACTGTAAATGGACAAAATGCGAATAATTCTGTCAGAGTAACAAATGAATTTATGCAAGCAGTAGAAAAGGATTTGGATTGGAACTTGATTGCAAGAACAGATGGCAGGATTATACAAACTATGAAAGCTAGACATTTGCTTGATAAGATGGCTTTGGCGACTTGGGAATGTGGCGATCCGGGTGTGCAATTTCATACAACTATCAACGATTGGCATACTTGTCCTAAAGATGGCGATATTGTTGCAAGTAATCCATGTTCTGAATATATGTTTCTGGATGAAACTGGGTGTAATTTAGCATCAATCAACCTTGACAAATTTTATGATTCAAAGACAAAGACTTTTGATGTAGAAGGTTTCAAACATGCAACTAGACTTTGGTTAATTGTGTTGGAAATTTCAATCTTAATGGCTGGAATGATGAATCCAATTATGGCAGAAAGGACCTATAGATATAGAACTACTGGTCTTGGGTATGTGAATTTGGGTGCAATTTTGATGAAGGCAGGAATTCCATATGATTCTGAAAAAGGTAGAAACATTGCAGGAACTATAACTGCGATTATGACTGGCGAAGCATATGCAACTTCTGCAGATATCGCTCGTGCAATAGGTGCTTTTGATGCATTTGCAAGTAACAAAGAGGATATGATGAGAGTTATGAGAAACCATAGAGAAGCACTAACAAATGGAAACTTTGAGAAATTAAATATACACCCTGTAACGATTGATAAATCCCTAGTTCCGAATTATATTTATGAGGCTGCAGTTGACTCATGGAATCGAGCGATTGAAATGGGTGACAAATATGGTTATCGAAATGCACAAACAACTTTGATAGCGCCAACTGGAACTATAGGACTTGTTATGGATTGTTTGACAACTGGTGTTGAACCAGATTTTTCTTTGATAAGGTATAAAAAGCTAGTTTGGGGTGGTTATTTAAAACTTGTGAATAATGCAGTTGAGGATGGGTTGAGAAACCTTGGTTATACTAATGATCAAGTTGGTGATATTTTGAAATATATAGAGGATAACTTATGTATAGAAGGTGCACCACATATAACTGAAGAACATTTGGCTGTTTTTGATACTGCCAATAAAAATGGTACTATAGGCAAAAGGTATATAGCTCCAATCGGGCATGTCAAAATGCTTGCATACACACAACCATTTCTTTCTGGGTCAATTAGTAAAACTATAAATTTACCTGAAACTGCAACGATTAAAGATATCAAAGATATTTTTGTACAAAGTTGGAAAATGGGGTTGAAGTGCAATGCACTTTATAGAGATAGTTCGAAACTTTCGCAACCAATGACTACAGGTTCATCGAGTACAGATGAATACTCAAAGTACTTTGATTTTGACAATTTTCAACATAATCAAGTTATATCTACCAATAATTCAATTGACTTGACTGATGCTAGTAGTAATGAAAAGTCCGACATTGCAAGGACAAATCAAAATAACACTCCTTTAACTAGTCACGGAAATTCAAATAATACATTGATAAGTTTTGATGAACCAAGAAGGAATAAAATGAAAGATGAAAGAGAGAGCGTCACACACAAGTTTAGCGTAGCAGGACATGAAGGCTATATAATCGTAGGACTTTTTGAAGATGGAAGGCCAGGTGAAATATTTCTTCAAATGAGCAAAGAGGGAAGTACTTTGTCAGGGATTATGGATGCGTGGGCAATCACTCTTTCGCTCGGACTTCAGTATGGAGTTCCGCTTGAAAGCTTGGTTCGTAAGTTTGTACACGCTAGGTTTGAACCTGCAGGTATGACAGGTAATAAAAATATACCAATTGCCAAATCAATTGTTGACTATATAGGTAGATGGTTAGCAATGAGATTTTTGCCATTAGAAATTGCAAAGCAATTTCATACTGAAGAACTAGTTGAGAGATACAACCTCGAGAAACAAGAGAAAGATTCACAACGAAATTTGTTTGAGATAAATAAAAAAAGTAATTTAATTACAAAGAATAATTTATCAGCAAAAGAATTTGACTCTAGTACAGTAAATGAGTCATTACTGGAATTTAATGGAAGTAGGGATGAGGTAATAAAAGCTATGAGATTAAATAATGAAGACGCACCAACATGCCCAGAATGTGGCGCTGTTATGGTTAGAAATGGAGCTTGCTATAAATGTCTTGATTGTGGCGCAACAAGTGGATGTAGTTAAGTTTTTATAACTTTATATACAGATGTATAAGTCACAACTATTATTTTATGGTTACTATTTCATACTCAGAGGTAATTGTATTTGAAAGTTTTAAAATAATTAGTAATTACATACAGATTTTATTTGTAGAATTATTTGCAAAAACAATAAATTATTTCCTGAAAAACAATGTCAAAATTTTCCTTGACATGATTAGCACTCTTTGCTATTATTTGCTAAGTTGAAGATTATTCGACTGTCAATATATTAACTATGTCATTATTTAGAGTCATACTAGCAATTTTCTTTCCTCCTTTAGCTGTATTTGATAAAGGTTGTGGAAGTATAGTTTTAGTATTTATACTTACAGCCTTAGGCTGGATACCTGGAGTTATAGGTGCTTTAGTTATATTAAATAGTCCTAATTAATATTTTATTACAACTTTATTATATTTATTTAATTTTCTTAATAAACATATGTCAAAAATTATAGGTATCGATCTCGGTACAACAAACTCATGTATGGCAGTCCTTCAAGGAGGACAACCAGTTGTTATCCCAAACTCGCAAGGTGGTAATACAACTCCCTCAATAGTTGCAAAAACCAAAGATGGAAAAGAAGTAGTTGGAGTTGTTGCTAAAAACCAAATGGTTACAAATCCAAAACAAACTTTTTACTCAATCAAGAGACTTATTGGAAGACGATGGGATGATCCAGAAGTTCAAAGAGATGTTAAATTACTTCCATTTGATCTTAGAAAGTCTGACAAGGATGGAGTTGAGATAAAGTTTGGTGATGAATGGCTACCACCAGAAGCAATTTCTGCAAAAGTTCTAGGAAAATTGAAAGCAGATGCTGAAGCTTATCTAGGTGAAAAAGTAACTGAAGCTGTAATTACAGTTCCTGCATATTTTGATGATAGTCAAAGACAAGCTACAAAAAATGCTGGAAGAATTGCAGGACTTAATGTCCAAAGAATTATTAATGAACCTACTGCAGCAGCTCTTGCATATGGACTTGATAAGAAAAAAGATGAAACGATTGCTGTTTATGACCTTGGTGGTGGAACTTTTGATATAACTATTCTTGAATTAGGCGATGGAGTTTTCGAAGTTAAATCAACAAATGGAGACACGCATTTGGGAGGTGATGATTTTGATCAAGTCTTGATAGATTATCTTGCAGAAGAATTCAACAAAGAGACGGGTATAAATTTGAAAGCAGATCCTTTGGCTTTGCAAAGGCTTAAAGAAGCTGCAGAGAAAGCGAAAATTGAACTTAGTTCAGCTCAATCAACAGATATCAACTTGCCATTTATAACTGCAGATGCAAGTGGTCCAAAACATTTGAACAAAAACCTGACAAGAGCAGAGTTTGAGAATTTAGTTGGTGGATTGGTTGAAAAATCAATAGATGCAGTAAAGAAAGCATTAGCTGATGCTGGAATGCAAAAAGGTGATATTGAAGAAGTAGTTATGGTTGGAGGTATGACTAGAATGCCATTGGTAATAAAAGCTGTCAAGGAATTCTTTGGAAAAGAACCCAATAAATCAGTCAATCCTGATGAAGTCGTTGCAATAGGAGCTGCAGTTCAAGGTGGAGTTTTGACAGGTGATGTAAAAGATATTACTTTACTAGATGTGACCCCACTAACACTAGCAATTGAAACAATGGGAGGAGTTGCAACACCTATGATTCCTAGAAACACAACTATTCCAACTGAAAAGACCCAAATTTTTTCTACTGCAGCTGACAACCAGCCAAGCGCGGAAATAGTAGTAGTTCAAGGAGAAAGACCAAAAGCTTTGGATAACAAAATACTTGGTCGCTTTGTCATAGATATTGCTCCAGCACCAAGAGGTGTACCTCAAATAGAAATTAGCTATAAAATTGATGCAAATGGAATTTTGAATGTATCTGCAAAGGATAAAGCTACTGGGAAAGAGAGTGGAATTACCATAACTGCTTCTACTTCTATGACAGAAAGCGAGATTGAGAAAATGGTGAAAGATGCTGAAGTGAATGCTGAAAAAGATAAGCTTTACAAAGAAAAAACTGAGCTTAAAAACAATGCCTTATCCTTAGTCTTTCAAGTTGAGAAATTATTGGAAGATGCAGGTGACAAAATAGACGAAAACAAAAAGGCTGAAATTGAGACTTTAAATAAAGAAGTTAAAGAAATGGCAGAAAAGGAAGACTTCAATGAAGCAAGCTTGAAAGTCAAAACGGATGAATTAAATCAAAAGATTCAAGCAGCAACTACAGAAATGTATCAAAAGGCATCTCAAGCACAACAAAATATGGGAGATCAAACTCCTGGTAGTGCAGCTGAAAACCCAGAATCATCAAATGCCAAACAAGCAGAAGACGGAGAAGTAGTCGGTTAAAGGGTATTGATTTTTCCCTAGCTGATCCTAAATTCGAAATCCCGAGACTTGCTCGGGATTTCGTTTATAACGCCTATCTATCATTTGATTGCTTTGAAATCATCTCAAATATCGCAATGAAATTTTTAAATTCTATTTCTTGTGGTCTTGAAGTTAATTTAATTTGCAAGTTGCTTAGAATTCTTTCGATTTCATCGCGCCCGATATTTTCATTAAATGATGATAAATAATTTTTCAAATTGTTTCCTATAGTTTTTCTAGGGGAAGCAAACATCGCGTGTATAAATTTGATTAATTTATCTCTATTTTCAAAATTTAAATCTGTATTTTTAACTATTTTAATAAGTCCACCATCAACTTTGGGTGCTGGGAAAAAATGTTTCTTTGGAACAGTTAGTAAGTATTCACAAGATCCGAAAGATTGAACTATATTTGCTAGAGAGGTTGAATTGGGAACCTTTCCTGAATAATCTTCAGCAACTTCCTTTTGTATCAAAAATACCCCAGTTTCAATATTAGAATTTAGGAAATTACTGATAATCTTTTTACTTATATTATAAGGAAGGTTCCCCACAAGTTTCGTAGCTCCAAAATTATTTAATTCTAAATTCAATATATCATCTTCTACCAAAGACCAGTTATTTTTTTTATTTAAGCTTAAAAACTTCTCTTTTAGCCCTGTATATAAAGTTCTATCAATTTCAATAGAAATGATGGTTGCTTCTGAATCAATCAACTTTTCTGTCAGTGATCCATCACCTGGTCCAACTTCTAAAATCAACTCTTGATTTGTTGGATTTATGACATTCAAAATTTCATGGAGATAGTATTCAGACTGCAAAAAGTTTTGTCCAAAGTGTTTTTTGAAATTGTGATTCATAGATTGATTTTATCAAATTTATATAGCTTTAATTCCAAAAACTTTTTTTACGCACAAATAATTTGATATAATTCTAAGATGAAATCGAAATTTAATTCACAAAGATTACTTGAAGCTATTCCCGGTATTATCACATGGATTGTTTTGACCTCTCCTTTATGGGCAGGCATATTGCTTCCAAAGGCGTATGGAGTATTTATTATATTAATTGTTTCATACTGGGTGATGAAAGGTATTAGATTTCTTGTGTTGTTCTTTTATTCTTATTATAGGATAAATCAAGCGAAACGGATAGACTGGTTAAAGAAACTAGATGAAATCAAACTAGAAGATGGTATTCTTGATTATAAAAAACTGAAATTTATAGTTTTGCTACCTTTTGCAAGTGAACCAAAAAATGTCATAGAGTCAGTAATTGTGTCTTTGAAAAACCAAAATATTGATACCAAGCAAATATTGATTTTACTTGCTACGGAAGCAAGATTCCCTCAAGGATTTGAAGTTGCAAATGATTTAAAAAGAGAATATGAAAAGTATTTTGGAGGGTTTTTTATAAATGTTCATACGTTGGTAGAAGGTGAAATTGCAGGAAAAGGTTCAAATGCAAATGCAGCTGCAAAATATATGCAAGGGATAATTGATGAAAATTATGATATAGAATATACAACTATTTTATATACGGATAGCGATTCAATATATATACCATTTGCATTTTCTTATTTTGCTTATCTGTTTGTTCAAGACAAAAACAGATATTCCAAATTTTGGAGTGGAGCAATGAATTATATGCAAAACTTTTGGGATTTACCTTTTTTCTCAAGAATATTAAATTCCGCATTTTCCTTTTACAATATACCCAACATTGTTCTTTCGGAAACAAGATTTATACAAATCTCATCATTTTTTTTCAGTTGGAAGCTATTTGAAGAAATAGGATATTCTGATTGTGATATTATTTCTGACGATTATCACATATTTTATAAAGCCTTATTTAAGCACTTTGAAAAAACTAAAACTGAAGCTATGTATATGATTATAGGTAGTGATGCGTGTGAAGGAGTAGGCATTCAAGATACATTTAAAAAGCAGTTTAGACAAATAGAGAGATGGTCGTGGGGTATTGAAGATTTTCCATATTGTGTTCGAAATACTGTTGCTACTTTAAAAAACAGAAATATAAGTATAAAGTCAAAACTTTATATTTTATTGAGAGTTATCCCACCTTTTTGGAATCATCAGATGTGGCCAATTAGTGGGATTTTTATAGGAATTAGCATTTTGGCAATTTCTATATTTACTGTAACAAACAGCACTTCTACATTTTGGTTGAACTTGTCAAATTTCGTTACTATATCATTTTCATTCGCAACTTTGACAATAATAATAAATCTCATAGCTAGTTTGTTATTGCGGCCCAATATGCCAATGCGCTATACAAATCTTAAAGGAGCAAAGAAATATTATGAGTATGGAAAGTTGTTTATTTTAGAGCTGTTAAATTGGTACTTACTACCTTATTATATTTTTTTACTTAGTGGACTTCCTTCCTTGTTTTCTCATACGAGGCTGATGTTAGGTAAGTATATAGGATTTAGGTTAACAGAAAAAAAATAAATTACTTTGCTCTTTTGTCTACATTCTTACAATCATTCCAAAGTCCTAAATTATTTTCTTGTGCTTCAGTTATTGCTTTCTTGAAGGTGTCAGTATATTTGACATTAGGGGGAATTGTAAGTAGATAGGCATATCCCTTTTTTGCTATTATCTCATTTGTTATTAAATCTCCGATCCATACATACCTTAATAATCTATCATAAATATCCTTGTTTGTAATATCTTTTTCCAATTTAACCAATTTGTTCGTAAAAATACTTTTTGCGAATTCTGTAGCTTCCTCACCGTAACACTGCACAGGCGTATTTGGCTTATGTGTTTCTGGTGTATCTATACCAATTAGTCTGACTTTATATGTGCCGTCATTACACTTAACTTGAATAGTATCTCCATCATAAACTTCTAAAACTAAGCATTCATTATCAACTAAAAAATATCCGTTTTTCTTCAAAATACCAACTAAAAAAAATAAGGAAGTGAAGGTGCCTAAAAATATAAATAGCTTCAACAAATAATAATTATGATTCATACTATTCATAATTTAATGATATATCATTTAAAATTTCTCAATTCTATCATTTTAAAAGCTATTAGTACTAATTTTTAAGAATTTGCTTGATTTCTTTTTTGAAAATTACTAGAATGGTGAAGATTTGGTTAATATTTTTATATATTCTCTGTTGAAGTTCAGTTTCTAAATCTAGATTATTGACTTAAACAAGAGTACTGTCCTTTATGCTAACATTAAATAGAAGAAAATTTACAATATTATTATTAGTTTTATTTTTTGTAATATTGATAGCCTTATTTTTTGTCATATCAAATATTTTACAAAAGCAGAATGTGAATCCCGAGAAACCAAGTGCTGCTGGTCCTCCTGGCATTGAATACATTGAGGGTCCAGTGTTGACATGTAAATCTGACAATGGTTATACATATGGTCTTAGATTCAATATAACAGAAGTTACTCCAGCTCCAAAATTAAATCAATTGACTACACTTGGGGAAACATGGCAATCACCCAATTATGCATGGGAATATACAATAAGCTTGGATCAAAATATCACAACTGATCCATTGGCAAAACAAAGAAATAATTTGCAAGTAAGAGTTTATACTTGGGATCATTTTTGTGGAGGACCATCATTGACTAGCCCAGGATATTGGTTGAGTGATCATTCAGGTGGTAAATCATGTGATAGCGTTCCAAATACATATGATTGGAAAAACTTAGGAACAAAGTATTATCTTTCTCAAAACTTTCAAAGAAATGCTGAAGGAAAATATTGTGGAAGTATACAACTTGATATGAAAGTTACAGCTATTCAAGATTTTAACTATGAATATAATGGCAATTATGGAAAGGTATGGGACTGTACCAATCTTTGTGAAAGTTGTGGGATTCAAGATCCCCTTCCAACAGGGACAACTGGGAGAGGTCGTGTAGCAGAAAATTTTGCTGGTACGGGCTATACTTGTAATGTGTCAAATCCTGTTACAGCTGCAAGTAGTGCTGCTTCGATACAACCTCAAAGTAGTGCTAGGTCATCTTCAGTAAGTTCATTACCTAGTACTTTATTGTGTGGGCCAAAATCTGACACAGTTTACTACTGTGGAGATACTATGCCAAATTCGGAGTTGTGCATAAGTGGAACACCAAATGTAAGAGGAAATCTTTCTTTGACATATCCAGAAACAAAATGGGAATGTTCAAATGGAAATGAAAGTAAAAAATGTGCTTATAGTTGTATAGTTAAATCTTCTGCAACTTCAACGCTATCGTCAATAAGTTCTAAGCAAAGTAGCAAAACTTCAACGCTATCGTCAATAAGTTCTAGGCAAAGTAGCAATGCGTCTCCTTTGTCTAGTGCTTTACCAACATATCCAAATTTGATAATACAAAAGACTGCAGATTTGAGCTATGTCGCTGGAGGAACGGAAACAAATGTAGCATATATACTTAGAGTAAAGAATATTGGTAATGGTCCTACTAGTGGTCAAATGACAGTAAGTGATACTTTACCTACAGGTATGACATTAACTGTAGTCTCAGGAGTAGGTGTTGATAATCCTACAATTAGTAGTTGGAGTTGTAATGCAACAAACACTCAAAGTTTTACTTGTACTAGAAATGTCTCTATACCCGCAGGAAGATATGCTGAAGACTATATACGAGTTGTTGCAAAGGTTTTAAGTACTGCAAGTGGTGAACTAGTAAACTCTGCAAGAGTAAGCGGTGGTGGTGAAAGACAAGTTGATGACAATGATCCTGAAGAAACCGGTAATAATAATACCAATATGGATAATGGCGACAAGTGGAAAATAACTGTAGGATTAGCAAGTGTAAATGGCAGTTGTGGAACTGCAAATGGTACATCAGATGGAATCTGTGGTTCAATGCCATCAGGTACTTTATGTGCAACTGGAAATCCTAGTAGCTCAAATATAGTTTTGCCACAAAATGGAGGTAGTGTTATATGGACATGTAATGGATTAAATGGTGGATCAAACAGTGTTGCTTGTTCTGCCTCGTGTGTTAAGGAAAATGTGATAAGCAGCGCTGTAAATAGATCTACTACAACTACTACAGGTAGTACAACACTTCCAAATACAGCAACTACTAACTTTATAAAATATTTAGGACTTGTAGGAATGTTCGTTATGCTAGGATCAAGTCTTTATATTTTGAGAAATAGAGCTACAAGAACACTAACATTTGAAGAAATAGTAGAGAAAAATAATTAAGAGTAAATTAAATATAGTGAAAGTAAGGGGAGGAAATAATCTCCCCTTTTTTACTGCGTTACTTATCAATTTATCTATTCAGTACCAAAGTATCTATCACCGAAATCTCCAAGTCCCGGTAATATGTATGATTTTGCATTTAGTTCCTGATCCACAAAGCCAGTTACAATTTCTAAGTTTGGAAATTGATCTCCAACTTTCTTCAAACCTTCTGGACAGGAAATTAAGTTTAAAAATATTATTTTTGATTCGTCAACACCATTATCTTTTAGCAAATTAATAGCTGTTATGGCTGATCCTCCAGTTGCAAGCATAGGATCAAGTAAAAACACATGTCGTTCTGATACATCTTTTGGAAGTTTTGAATAGTAAAGCACGGGTTGTGCATTCTCTTCATTGCGTTGTATAAGTACTTTTCCAATTGTGATACTTTGACACACTTCTCGAATCGCTTTTTCCATAGATTCACCAGCTCTTACTATTGAAACAGCACATACTTTACCTGCAAAGTCATATCCTTCAAACATTCTCCCTGTAGGAGTTACAATTTTTCTGTCAACCACAGGTAGCAAGTTCAATCCCTCTTCAACAAGCAATCTAATAATTCTGTCTGAGTAAAAGACAAAGTCTTTATTATTTGTGTCTTTATTACGAATCAAAGTATAAAGTACTTTAAGTTGATGTGTGTAGGGTAAAACTCTGAGCATAATGAAATATATTCTAAAAAAATTTTATTTTCGATACTTTGTCATATTACCTTTTTCTTGTGCTGTGCTAATTATATTTAAATACAATTCATTTGAGATATAATTTGGTTGATAGTTTATACCATTTCTACTTAATGCAGATGCAAAGGATCTCAAATGATTTCTTGACCCTTTTTGTAAGTTATTGTATACTAACGATATATCTGAATTTGTTGTTCTACCTATTGTTTTCTCAAGATCAGATATGTCCAGATCTTCTATTATTGCACCAACAGTCAAAGCCTCATTAGCTGAAACTGCAGCCCTATTTACTAGTTCAGTATATAAGTTTTGAATGTTTTGATTTACAAATTTACCCGCAATATCTGAGGCTGGATCGAAGAGATTATACTTTGACAATAATCTAGCTACTGAATCTGTATGTTTTTGCTCACTTTCTGAAATGTTACGAAAAATCTGTATATTCCATCTTTCATACAAACTCAGATATACATCATGTGCCAATTTTTCCTCTTCTCTCATCAATTGCAAGTCTTCAACTTCTTCCTTAGATAATGTAAGAGTAGTATCTACTTCTAAGTCTTGGGTTTGGTCAATTAAATCAGACGGATCGATTTGAGATAAATCTTCTGCAAAGGTTAAAGATTCATTTTCATTTCCAGTGTTTGCTAATCTGATCCTACTCACTATATTATAAAAGGCAAATAATGTAAGTATAAACAAAGTTATAATTAAAAATAGTATTATATATAGGGCTTTTAAGTTCTTGAGTATAGAGGTTTGTTTCATAAATCAAATCATAATCTGAAGAAATGAATTTGCTATGAAGTATTATTTATTTTTGCACCCAATAGCATCTGCTATGTTTGTAAATCCATCTACTTCCAGTAGTTCAATCAAGCCTTTATTTATAGATTTCACAACAGATGGTCCTTCGTAAATAAGCCCAGTTACAATTTCAACAAGATTTGCACCTAAAGATATTTTCTCATAAGCATCTTTCGCATTAAATACTCCACCAAGTCCAATAATTATAAACTTTCCATTTGTATATTTGTATACTTTGCTTATCATATCATTTGACAGATCCTTTACTGGAGTACCTGAAATTCCACCTCGAAATTTTTCAATTGAACCTAGGCTTGTATGTATCAGATTTTCTCGATGAACTGTAAGGTTTGATATGATGAAACCTTTGATAAATAAATACTTTTCAGCCAAATCACAAATTTTGTATAAAGTATTATCATCAATATCTGGTTTTAACTTTAGTAATATTGGTTTGCTGATTTCTATTTTAGATAATGCAAGAAACAATTTATCTAATAACTCAGGAGATTCACAAAACAAAACTCCATCACCAGTATTAGGACAGCTAATGTTTAAATTTATGATATCTGCTTTTTCTTGTAACTTTTGAAAACTGTATACATAATCTGCTATTGAGTAGTTTCCTTTGATTGTAATATCATTGGTTTTCGCTATATTGATGATAAGTGGAACTGATCTTCCGTTATTTCTAATTTTTTGCGCAATTTTATCTGCGCCGATATTCTTTAAACCATAATTTACTATTAAACTTTGGTCTTCTGGCAATCTGACGCTCCATGGTCTTTTATTACCTTTATAAGCTCTAGCAGTTACTGATCCAATTTCTACAAAGCCAAATCCGCATGCAGGCAAAGTTTTTATCAAATCAGCATTTTTATCAAACCCACCACCTATACCAATCGGATTTTTGAATTCATACCCAAAAATATTTTGAGTTAATCGTTTATTTTCATAGAAAAAAAACTTTCTTAAAATCATCCTTCCAAGAGCCCAGTGTCCTAAAATTTTGCCTAATTTCACAATAACAATGTGAACATAATCTGGATGAAATTTAAATAAAATTGGTTTTAAGATTTTTTTGTAAAACTTCATGAATTTAGGAATTTCAATTGAAATAATATCTCGTGTTTTATATCATACAATATGCCCAATGAAATACAAATGTCTCTCGTCAATCTAGGTAGAATAATTTTTTATGTTGCTACCCTTATCTTTACAATTGTAGCATTATCACTATTACTTGATAAAGTCATGCACAAAGATTATTCTGATCAAACTGGTGTAAAAAACTTTAGGCAATATGGTTTGGGATTAAGTTTGGTATTTCTTGTCTTGCTAATTCTTGGTTATGCATTATTTTTCGCACTAGTAGTTTGAATTTTACTTCTAAATTACTGCGAATTGATCAAGTTTAAATAATATTTTGTTCTGCCTCCAGTCTGATTCCAAACATTTCGTAAACGCTATTCTGAATCTTTTCTACTAAATCATAAAGTTCGAGACCAGTGGCCTTGCCATTCGTAACTAAAATCAATGCATGTTTTTCTGATACACCTACATTGCCAAACCATTTCCCTTTGTATCCAGCAGCTTCAACCAACCAACCCGCTGGAATTTTATATAAATTATCATTTTCAGTATAAAATTCACACTTAGATAGTGAAGGATTTTCTTCTCTAAGCTTGGCTTCTATAGTCTCTATTCGTTCCTTCTCGTTTTTATCACAAAAGACATTTACAAATATAGAGCCGGCATTAGGAGTGAGATTCAAATCAGGTAGTTTTTTTGTTCTCAATCGAATTATTGATTCTGCAATATCTAGAGATGTCAATTTAGATAAGTCTTTTCCAGCTTCAAGCAATACCTGCTTGACTGAACCATATGTATTGCCATAATCAATATTTATATGATTTATCTTTGAAAGTTTGAAAGTTACAGAAGCAATAAAGTACTTATTTCTTGCTTCATTTTTGAAAATACTACTTCTATATTTAAATTTACAATCTTCATTTTCTAATGTTGATTCTTCAAATGTTTCAAGGTCTAGCACTTGAACATCTGTACATATATCACTCATTTGAAATCCATATGCATTTATGTTTTGAATTGGCGAAGCACCAATACTTCCGGGAATAAAAGCTAAGTTTTCCAATCCAAAAAGATTTTTACTAACTGTATGCATCACAAAGTCATGCCAGTTCTCACCAGATGCAACTTGGAAGTATATGTATTCATTTGTTTCACGAATAATGCTCACTCCTTTTGTGTCGTTTTTCAAAACAATACCTTGAAAGTTTGATTTACAAAATGTATTGGCACCTTCACCAAGAAAGAAAACCTGCAAATCCTGTGATTTTGCAAAATTTAGAAGTTCAATAAGTTCGCTGATGTTTTGAAATGTAGAAAAATAGTCAGCATATGCGATTGTTTGTAAAGTAAGATAAGGTTGTAAGTTTACATTCTTTTGTATGTTCATATTTTTATTCTATCAAAAATACAAATGATTTGAAAATAATGTAAATTACTTCCCTATGCTTTAGCAACTTAAAACTATCACTTCATAAGCCACATGATTGCTACTCCAACACTAAAAGCAAGAAGCTTCAGTAAGCCTGATTTTTTTGACTCGGTCAAATGTAACTCAGGAAGTATATCTGTCATAGCAATATAAAGAAAATTACCTGCTACAAATGCTAGCAAATACTCTGAATAATCTGACAAGTTTGCATAGTTAGAAACAACTACCCCTACTATACCAGCAATAGCTGTTAGTAGGTTTATCTTTATTGCTTTAGTTTTTGTAAAGCCTGCTTCAATAAGCATAGCAAAAGAGCTAATTTCTTTTGGTATCTCATGAAGTAATATTGCTAATGTTGTAGCAATACCGAGTTCAGTTGATATTATGAAACTTGCAAATAAAGTAAATCCATCCAAAAGATTGTGAACAATATCAGAAATTATCAAACGGAAACGCAATGAACTCTTTGTTGTTTCTGCTTCATGATGATGTTCTAAATTATGGCAATGTCTTACATTCAAAATAATTTCTACAAAGTAGTTTGAAAAAACAGATAAAAGAATAATAGTTGAAAATATCTCAGATGATAAACTGCTGAATTCTGGAATAATATGTAAAAATACTTCTCCAAGTAATGCTCCAGATGCTAGTGCCAATATCAGATTTAGGTTTCTGGCAAATAACTTTTTCCTTGATAGGATTATAAGTATAAGAAACGAAGTAAAGCTAATAGTTGTTATTGAAAATAGTGCTAATGCCATTTGTATTAGAATTTAGGTAAAAAATAATTGTGCTAATTTCAAATAGTATAATAAACTTGTCAAGTTCAATTATTACAAATAAAAATTTAGGTAGGTTGCTTTCAATTGACTTTGGAGTGTTTCTTGAATCCTTTTTTAAATAATTTATTTTGACTTGTTTTATCTGTATAAGAACTTCGCTTTGGACTATCGCTATAAGTTACTTTGAAACTATGAAGTTCATCTTCTACAATTTTCAAAAACCATTCTGAAATCCATGAATAGCTAAGAAGAACAGTAATAGATACAACTACTTGAATAAATTGACCAGTTACAAAAAATAATTCATTGTAATTTTCAAAACTAAGTGAAGATAAGTACTTCTCTTTGTTAACTAGAAAAGTCAAAATTGCATTAAAAAAAATAATCGCACTAAGTATTCTGCTAGAAAGTATTGAAAACTTGATTGTTTTTATCTTTGCTTTATTTTTCATTCTTTCGTTTATGATTATTTGTAAAACTTATCAAAAGAAAAATGCCAAGTATGATAATTCCAATACTCAGCAAAGCAGTTGTTTTGCTTGCTTCACTTGTATACACCAAAATTGCTCCTATTATAGATATTATCATATATTCAATAAGCGTTACCTGTCTTACACTTAATCCAAGGTCCAAAAGCCTATGATGCAAGTGAGTTTTGTCAGAAATTCCCAAGAGTTTGATAGGGTTTAGTATTTCATGCTTGTTGATCCTATTGATTATAACCCAAATCATATCAAGAATAGGCAAAAGTAAAATTAACATTGAACTAGCAGATTTGGTAGATCCAAGTATCGATATCACACCGAGTAAGTAACCAAAGTTTATTGCAGTTCCTCCGACAAATGTACCTTTGTTTGGAGGAAAATTCCAAGGAATATATCCTGATGTAGCTCCTGAAAGCATCATACTCAAAATGGCAACATCTACATTTCCTTGTTGTAAGTTCAAAATAGAAATAATAAATGCTGCAATACTTACAATCCCAGTTGACAATCCATCTATTCCATCTACCCAATTAATAGCGTTTATCAAAATCATAATCCATGCTACAGAAACAAATTTTGCAATATAATCAGGTAATATGACAATTCCTGGCAAACCTTTGTCAATTTCTGAAATTTGAACGCCACCTAGCACTACTATGGAGACGACAAATAATTGTACTATCAATTGATATTTCCCCTTTATTTCAAACTTATCATCTAGTATTCCTAAAACGGTTAAAATAATTAACCCAATTAAAATTGTGAAGTAAGTATTTGTGCTAATAGTTGATATATCGTTGAAAAAGAGCAAATAAAGCAATAAAAATGCTACAGTAATAGAAATCCCACCTGATCTTATAGTTAATGTTTTGTGGATTCTTCTAGCTTTTGTTGAATCTGTAAGCTTTCTTAGTTCGGCTGGTAGGTCAATCAAACCTACTTTTTTCGCTAGCTTTGTAATGGGGAGAGTGCATAAAAAAGTAATAATGCTTCCTGTGATGAATACTAAAAAAATATTTATTTGTGTTTGATTGATGTCAAAAATATGCTTTAAATGTAATTTGAATTTAAACAGAAGTTGAAATAGTATAAGTCAAAAAAAGTATAAAAAAGATGTTTGTTACGCTAAAAACACCTGAAATAAAATTGATAAAAAAATGTCTTTCTTCAGGAAGCTTAAAATTCATTAGATTTTGTACTATCAAGTAAAAAAAACTCAAGGTGGGAAGTAAGAATAAAAACTTTTTATCAAATAACTCGTAATTATTTGTAGCGTAATTATAAAAAAACGGAGTAATGTTTGGAATCGAGTTGTATTTAGAAAAAACCAAGTACAACATAAGTAAAAACAAAAGTAAATTTAGCAATAGTAAAAAAATGAAAATTGGTTGTTTGTATAAAGTATAATTCAATCTCTTCTGAGGAGAGGCTAATACATATTCTTTCATGTTTATTTTTTTACATTATAATTTTCAGCGAAAGACGGGATTCAAACTGCAATAAAAAATGGAGAATTTAGATATCCCCTAAAACTTAACTATTTATATAGTCCTAACTTCAATATGTGCCCCAATATTATTTAATCTTTGCACAAGATTATCATATCCTCTTTCAATATGTTCAACTCCTAAAATGTCTGTTTTGCCTTCTGCAACTAGTGCTGCCATTATAAGTACTGCACCAGATCTGAGATTTTCAGCAGTAACTGTTGTACCAACTAATTTAGATCTTCCTAACACTCTTACTACGAAAGGTTTATTTTGTCTACTTTGTCTATTAGGCAAATAAGTAAAATTAGCACCCATTTTTTTTAGCTCATTCCAGTGGCTCATTCTATCTGTAAACCAAAGTTCAGCAATATGTGAATAACCATTTATTTGTGTTAATAAAGCAGATATAAGAACTTGCCATTCAGTCATAAATGAGGGTGTCACAGACGCAATAATATCAATTGGGCGGAGTGATTGTAACTTGTTTTTATGCAAAAGGAAACTGGTCCCTTGACATGTGAATGCTACTCCCAGTCTTGTTAAGTAATCTACCATAACATCACCTGCCATATATTCAAAATTAAAATTATTTATCCTAAGAGACGATTCTGTAATTATTCCCATAAAGACTAATGTTGCAAAATCATGCCAATCAGAAATATTCACTAGTTCAAATTTAGCTGTATCTGGTTTAAATGGCTCGACTATTAATTCATTTTCTTCTAAAGTATATTTAACTCCCATTTGTTTTAAATTCTGTAGAATTATCTTGAAATCAGGTTGCTTAGTTATTCCAGTTATACGAGAATTGCTCTCTTTAAATAATGCTGAATATAATGCTCCAACAGAAATTCCATATGACTCATCGGGAATTATTTGTTCAAAGCCTTCTTGATTTATTCTAGTAAAAATAATCGTTTCATTCTTTATATCAACAGATATTCCATAATTTTTAACAGCATCAATTGTAATTTGGAATTGTCTTGATCCAATTCTATCTCCTCCAATATTTTCTAAATCTTTCTTTTCGAACACACATTTACCAAACCGTCCAACTAATATTTGAACTGCAAGTATTGCACTACTTGTATGAGAAAATGTTTCATCAGACATAACAGCATTTGGATTCAAATTCCTACTGTCTACAAATACATCATGATTACTTTTCCAAGAACAGACACATCCAAAAAATTCTAGTATTTTAATTAAATTAAAGGTTGATGTAATTCGGGGAATATTTTTTATTAAATATTCCCCCTCAACTAAGAGAGGATTCATAAGTAGTTTCATAGCAATATTTTTTGAATATTGTACTGAGATTTCTCCATTTAGTTTATATCCACCTGTAACAATATATTTAGTTGCCATATATTTATTGTATATGATAGTTAAAGATTAGGCAATAAGAAAAGAAAACAGCGAAAGACGGGATTCGAACCCGCGACATCTTCCTTGGGAAGGAAGCATTCTACCAACTGAATTACTTTCGCGAATCGCAAATTATAACATTGAACGGAAAATCATTCTACTAAATCAAAGTAGATGCTATAATCTGTAATATTATAAAGCAATGTTATTTCAATCAAGAAAACAAAATTCATGGCATAATCAAATTATTCCTACTTGGCGTTGACTTTTACATATATTGTCAAATGTAAATCCCGCCAAGTGCGGGATTTTTTGTTATTTTGTATTAAATTTTATAAAATATCCTGAAATATAATCATGTCAAACACAAATTCAAAAAAAACAATATTAACTGGAGATAGATCAACTGGAAAACTTCACATTGGGCACTTACTTGGTTCGCTTCAAAATAGAGTTAGACTACAAGAAGAGTATAATCAATTTATCCTGATTGCAAATGTTCAAGCACTTTCAGATAACTTTGATAATCCACAAAAAGTAAAAAATAGCATTGTTGAGCTACTTAAAGATTATTATGCAGTTGGTATAGACTTTGAAAAATCTCATATAGTTATCCAGTCAGAAGTTCCGCAAATTCATGAAATGTTTGTTTACTTTTCAAATTTTGTTTCAGTTCAACAAGTAGCACAAAATCCAACCGTTAAACAAGAAATGAAAACAAAAGAAGGTTTTGAAAAATCAACCCCACTTGGATTTTTCTTTTATCCAATTCATCAAGTCGCAGATATACTTTCAGTTCGAGCAGATTTGGTTCCAGTTGGAAAAGATCAACTTCCAATGATTGAAGAAACTCGAGATATTGCTCAAAAGTTTGATGCAACTTACAATTCTAACATTTTCAATCTTCCAGAAGCTTTGCTTGGAGTTGAAAGAAATGTTCCGGGGATTGATGGAAATGAAAAGATGGGGAAATCACTAAATAACGCAATTTATTTGTCAGACTCTGAAGAAGAACTTCGCAAGAAAGTCTTTTCAGTTTATACTGATCCAACTAGAGTTCGAGCAACTGATATAGGTCATATTGAAGGGAATGTAGCATTTACTTATCATGATTTGTTTAATTCAAACTTAGATGAAGTTCAAGATTTGAAAGATAGATATACAAAAGGTCAAGTTGGCGATGTTGAGGTAAAAGAAAAATTATTTCAAGCAATGAACGAATATTTAACTCCAATTCGAGAGAAAAGAAATGAAGCTGAATCTAAAGTTGATCAATTGTTAAATTTGACTATGGAAGGAACTAAAGTAGCAAAAAATAGAGCTTCAGAAACTTTGGATATGATGAAAGAGGTAATGATGATAAAATTTTGACTGTACCTAGTACTTAATTGGGAAGATTATCTATCTATGTGAATGACAACATTACAAATAAAGGTAATTATAATGCAATAAATATGGTCTAAAAAGAGGAAAAAATAAAAATTATAAATTATTGTTCGTTACTTGAAATTGATAAACCCTCCACTTTGTATATTCCATATCTTATTATAGATCCCATTTCCAGCAAGTAATTCTTTATGTGTTCCACTCTCTATCAATTCTCCACTATCTATTACAAATATTTTGTCGCAATGTCTAATCGTTGAAAGTCTATGGGCTATGAAAATCATTGTTTTTTCTCTTGCTATTTCGGAGATTGCTAATTGGATTGCATGCTCGCTTTCGGAATCAAGCATAGATGTTGCTTCATCAAATATTATTACTTTTGGATCTTTGAGTAATGTTCTTGCAATCGCTACTCTTTGTCTTTGACCTCCAGATAGCTTGATTCCACGCTCTCCTACTTTCGTATCAAAACCTTCAGGAAGTGACATGATAAAATCATAAATTTGAGCCTTCTTACAAACTTCGACAATGCTAGCCATATGATTTTCTAGTTGAGTTGGGTCAACATCTAGTCCATAACCAATATTGTAAAGTAGTGACTGATTAAACATAACAGGATCTTGAGGTACAACAGCAAATATCATTTGTAGAGTTTCCTCTTTCAGATCCTTTATGTCTATATCATTTATCAAAATTCTTCCACTATCAACTAGGTAGTATCGTAGTAGCAATTTGACTAATGTTGTTTTACCTCCACCAGATGGTCCTACAAAAGCAATATCTTCTTTATGTTTTATCTCTAGACTTAAATTATTGATAATAGGCTTATTTGAATTATATTCAAAAGAAATATTTTCAAACTTTATATCAATAGGTTTTTCTAAATCGATAGTTTGGTTTCCAATTTTTACTACAGATTCTGGTAAATTTAGCAAGTCAATGGTATCTTCTAAGCGACTTATATCTTTGAAGGTATTACGGATTGCCAATAGAACACTGGAAACCTTATTTTTGAGAGTAAGTAAAAAAGAAATAACAACTATTAAATTTGCAAATGTAATTTCTCCTAAAGTATAAAGCTTAATAGCTACTGATGCAGTAAGCAAAACGGTCAAAATTTGATTGATTGCCATAACCACATCCATCAACCTAAATCCTTGCATATATGAATAGACTGACTTATTTAGTCTATTTGCAATTTCAAAGAAACGATTAATTTCAAAATTCTCTTTTCTAAACGATCTCACATTTTCGTAGCTGTTTAAAATGTCAGACACATAAATAGCTACCTCATGTTCGTCATTTTTGGCTGATCTCCTTAATCGTACACTTCTTGTAATTGAATATACTTCAGGATAAATCAAAATACATTGTGTAATAATTATAGGTATAATAAGCTTAGGCGACACAATTGCGATAAAAGTAATAATTACTAAAGTTTCAATAATACCCATAAATAAGATCAATTCAAACGAATATAAATAAATGTCGACTATTGTATCTGATTTCAAAATAATATTTATTAATTTGCCTGAAGATCTCTTTGTATGGTAGTCGTAATCTTGTAACAAAGTTTTGGAGTATACATTTTTTAAAACATCTGTATATACATTGACATATAATTTATTTCTTAAGGTAAAAAGTATGGGTTCAAAAATGCTAGGTAAAACTAAAGTCAATGCAATTAATCCAATATTGCGAAACAAATTTATATCTCCGAGCTTAAACTCATTGATTAGTTGTCCAACAGTAAAAGTTGATAAATTTAGTACAGCTGAAAAAAGAAAAACCATTACAAATGAAAAGTAGTAAATAGATTTATTTTTTTGAGCGAATAACCTATAGGTTTTATAATAACGAAAAAAGTTCATTTAAATATAGTTTAAGTAGATAATAATTTGGAATTATACAGTAATATTGTAAATTATCTATTGAATTTTTGTTAAAATACACTTGCGTACTAGTCACATTATACTAATATATGAACCAAAAATTTGATGCAACAAAAATACCAACTTATGCTTTGAAGGTCGCAAGAATTTTGATTAACGAGGGATTTGATTGTTACTTAGTTGGAGGTAGTGTTCGTGACAATTTACTTGGAATAACTCAATATGATATAGACTTTACTACAAATGCACTTCCAACTGAAATTCAAAAACTTGAATCATTTCCAAAATCAGTCCAAATAAATGAAAGATTTGGAACAATTGCTGCTATTGTTCAAGATAAATTTGGTGAAAATCATACAGTCGAAATCACGACTTATAGAAAGGAAGAAGATTATGCTTCAGGTCGATGGCCTGCTAAAGTTGAATTCGGAATTCGTTTAGAAGAAGATTTAGCAAGAAGAGATTTCACTATCAATTCGATGTGTATTGATATGAAACCAGTTGTTCAAGATTATTTAGATGGAAAATTGGATAAAGCGCAAGTTGAAATAATAGATTTATTTGGTGGACAAAGTGATTTAAAAAATAAAATTATAAAAGCTGTTGGAAATCCAATAGAAAGATTTTCTGAAGATGGTTTGAGATCAATTCGTGCAATTCGTTTTGCATCAACTTTAGGTTTAAAGATTGAACCTGAAACTTATGTTGCAATTTCGAAAACACTACATGTAACTGAGAAGATTTCAATCGAAAGATTTCGAGATGAGTTTTTGAAAATTATTTATAAATCACCAAAGCCTTCAATTGGAATTCGACTTTTGAAAGATACTGGTATTTTGAAAATATTTATCCCGGAATTACTTGAAGGTATAAATGTAACTCAAATTGCTTTTCATGTTCATGATGTTTTTGATCATAGTTTAGCAACTCTTGATGTAGCTGAAGATAAAGTCAAAATTGCAGCTTTATTTCATGATATAGGAAAACCAAGATGCGATACTCATGATGGACATTTTTTTGGACATGATCAAGTTGGTGCTCAGATGACAAAAGAAATATTAACTAGACTTCATTTACCTAAAGATGAAGTTGAGAGGAATGTAAAATTAGTCCAAGAACATATGTTTTATTATCCTTACAATGAATTTGATGTGAAGTTTGTTGAAAATAAGATAGAAAGTTTTGATTTAACTTTATCTCAAAAGGAAGATAAGTTAAAATTGATTCGTTCCGACAAATTTTCTCAAGGTTGGAGTGATGGTGCAATTCGAAGATTTATTAGGAAAGTTGGAATTGAAAATATTGAAGATATATTTAGACTTAGAATTGCTGATGCAACTTCAAATCCAAAATCAGCTTGGGATCCAACTGAGATTGAAAGATTGCAATATAGAATTTCTAAGGTTTTGGAGCAAGATAATGCTTTCAAAGTAACTGATTTAGAAATAACTGGCAATGATTTGCTAGAACTGGGCTTTAGTGGTAAAAAAATTGGTGAAGTTTTAAACAAACTCTTAGAGCTTGTGATGGATGATGTTAGTTTAAATGAAAAAGATAAATTAATTCAAATTGTGAAAGAAAGATATATATGAAACAAGTTAATCTCGGAAATTACAGAAACGATTCCTCAAACAAAAAGTTTACAGATAGTTCAAATTCAACTATATTTGGGGATCATAACTCAAATTTAGCGGCTAAAAAGAGCGGGAATAAAGTTGAAAGTTTATCTGCCAAAAGGATAAGGTTGGATAACGATAAGAATCAAAAGTCATCAAAGCTAAATAAATTATTACTTTTATTGATTTTGTTTTTTTTAATTTTGGCATTATCTATGTTTTTGTATCTGAAAAATCCATTCGGATCTATAAATGCTGCTTATTCGCAAATTCATAAGGTTTTTAATGATTGCGCTGAAGGTAATTGCCAAATTGTTGAGCTTGATAAACCGACTTGTTCTGGTATCTTTTGTAATGCTAGGGAATTACCAAGGACAAATGGCAAAACAAACATACTTTTGTTGGGAGTTGACAGTCGAGGTGCAAATCAGGGCGATTCTTCAGGTGGTTTAACGGATACTATCATAGTAGCTAGTTACGATCATGATACTAACTACTTGAACCTTATTTCTATACCTCGAGATACACAGGTTACTTATACAAATGTTTATGGTAACAAAGAGACATCGAAAATAAATCAAGTTTACTATAATTCGGGTTGGATAAAAAAGGATTACGAAATGGGTATCAATGGTGTTAGTCAAGAAGTTACTAAAATTACTGGTTTACCGATACATTACAGTGCATTCATTACTTTGGATGGATTTAAGGAATTGATTGATGCAATTGGAGGTATTGACATTACTGTAGAGAAGGATATCAAAAATGTCTATCCACCAACTGAATTATCTGCAGAATATAAGAAAAATAATTGCAAAAATGTTTTACTTGCAGATGGTTATTATTGCGAATGGAGTTTAAGGGCAGGCAACCATAGTATGAATGGAGAAGAAGCCTTGGTATATGCAAGATCTCGCGAATATACTACTGATTGGGATCGGTCTCGAAGACAGCAGCAAGTTATTGATGCCATTCGGTCAAAGATTCTATCTAGTTCCATACTCCTGAATCCGCAAAAGTTGTCTGATATAGTAACTTCTTTGCAGAACAATATAAAAATATCTAGTTATGATGCAAATGATCTGTTAGCTGGACTTCGCTTGAAAGACAAATACAATGGGATGGTTTCTATTGTACTTGATCCTACATTTATGCCTGAAAATATTACTCCAGTTGAAGGGACTAGCGATTTCAAAATAAAAAACTACAATAATTTGCAAAAGAAACTTCAAACAATATTTCAAAATCCAGCTATTTACAAGGAAAATGCAACTGTATTTGAATATTTCACAGGCTACGAAGTAAATTTGCCTTTGAACTTAAGTGAAGTTATATTGAAAAATACTTCTGCAAGCCTAAATATAGTGAAAGTTCCCACAATTGTAGGACTGAATCAAACTTTCGCTTGGAATTCGATAGTCGATGAGCAATATATGCGAATAGGTACAGAATCTTTAGATAATACTGATGATACAAGACATCCTTATTTCTATGATTTTACTAATGGTGAGAAAAGTGAAACTAAGAAAGTTTTAGAAAAAAGTGGTGTTTTTGAAATAAAATTAGTTGAAGGTACGAATATAAAGAGATATAATGACGAAGACTTCGCTATAATATGGCGTTAAGTCTTTTATTTAAAATTTATAGCTACTAAGTTGTAATTATAAAATCATAAGTACAATTATGTAGTTTATGTCATAAAAAAATGTTAAATTTAATTTTGGCAATATTGTTTGGAGCTTTAGTTGGCTTTCTAGCAAACAAACTAATGGGAAAATCTGATAGCTTTTGGATGACCTCATTATTAGGTATAGTAGGTTCAGTTGTAGGAAATACTTTATACACCTTTTTGACTACAAAAGAACTCAACTTATCATTCAGCACTTCGTTTAATGTATTGAATTTATTGATAGCTGTTTTAGGTGCAGTTTTGTTTACAGTAGTTTATACAAAATTTGCTAGCAAATAAGTTGCTTTCATAACTACCTCAATTTGGCAAATTGAGTTTCAACAATTCAATAATATAAGAAGTAATTGAGGTGGAACCACGAGTAAATATTTTATTTCGTCCTCAACAGGCAACAGCGTTGCTTGTTGAGGTTTTTTTATACTATAAATATGACTATAAATAATAACAAACAACTTAATCTAGAATCCATTGCATCATTTTGCAAACAAAATGCATTTGTCTTTCCAAGTTCTGAAATTTATGGAGGTTTTGCTGCTGTTTATGATTATGGTCATTATGGATATTTATTTGCCAATAATATCAAAAATGCTTGGATGAAAAGCATGATCCAAGATAGAGAAGATATTGTTGCACTTGATTCTGGAATTTTCATGCATCCTATAACTTGGAAAGCTTCAGGGCATGTAGATGGATTTAATGATCCTCAAATTGACTGTAAAACTTGCAAAGCTAGATATCGAGCTGATCATATACTTGAAGAATTTGGAGTTTCTGCAGACAAACAACCTTTAGAATTTATCAACGCTGAATTAGATAAATTAAAATCAGAAGGAAAGTTGAAATGTGCAAATTGCGGAAACAAAGATTTTACTGAAGCGAAAGTATTTAGTTTGATGGTCAAAACAAACTTAGGCTCGCCAACTGATACATTATCAGAAGAAAATGTGGTTTATATGAGACCTGAAACTTGTGGTGGAATTTATCTTGAGTACAAAAATGTTTTGACTTCACAATCTATGAAATTACCATTTGGAATTGCACAAATTGGAAAAGCATTTCGAAATGAAATAGTCGCAAGGCAGTTTATATTTCGAACTCGTGAATTTGAACAAATGGAAATGCAATATTTTCATAATCCAAAAGATACTAAAGAATTATATGAAGACTGGAAACAAGTTAGATGGAATTGGTTTAAAGAATATGGGATTGCTGAAGATAGACTGCATTGGTACAAACATGAAAAACTAGCACATTATGCAAGTGATGCTTATGATATTGAGTACAAATTTAAATGTATGAAAGATAGTTTCAAAGAAATTGAAGGAATTCATGCAAGAGGAGATTGGGATTTGTCGCAACATTCCAAGTTTTCTGGAGTGAAACTGGATTATTTTGATCAAATAACTGAAGAAAGATTTGTTCCGCATATCATGGAAACTTCAACTGGAGTTGCTAGACAATTTCTGATGTTTTTGGATAGTGCATATACTGAGGAAAATTTGGAAAATGGAGAAACTAGATTAGTGCTAAAGTTAGACAAAAGACTTGCACCTGTCAAAGTTGCAGTTTTACCTTTGATGAAAAAAGAAGAGTTAAGCTTGAAAGCTAAAGAAGTATATAAAAAATGCAAGGAAATTTTGTACAATACTTATCAAGGAATAGTTGAGTATGATGAGTCAGGCTCAATTGGCAAAAGATATAGAAGGCAAGACGAAATTGGAACTCCAGTTTGTATAACTATTGATTATGATACTTTGAAAGATGGAACGGTAACCGTAAGATATCGTGATAGTATGAAGCAGGAAAGAGTGAGTGTGGAAGAGATACAACCCTATCTTTAATTCTATCCTATTAAAAATACTATTACTCCGAGATCAAGAAACTGCCCACCATACATGCAGTTTCTGATCTTAAAATACTGTTAGATATTTTTACAGGTTCAAAACCTGCGCTAATAACTTCTTCTAGTTCTTGCTTCTCAAATCCACCTTCAGGACCTATAAATAATGAAATTTCACAAGAATTTTTCCAAGGGAAAGAGTTAAAGTTTTTTTTCACTTCGAACTCTGTAACTCCAATAAACTTTCTTCCATTTAGTTTCAAAACTTGTTCTGGTTTCATCACCTTAAGTTCTGGGATGTAAATTCTTTCACACTGTTTACTTGCAGAAATTGTTATTTCTTTCCATCTGGCAAGTTTTTTTTCAGCTAAATTTAAATCAATTTGAGAAAACTTTGTTTTGGTAAATATTATTTCATCAATTCCAAGTTCAGTACATTTTTCAATTGCCCATTCAAGTCTATCAAATTTAAATAAACTAATTATCAGTCTTGAAATATGTCTATCTTTTTCAATAAATTGATGTTGGATAACTTTGAGATTAAAATCATTCTCAAACTCGCAAGTCCAAACATTCCCAAAGCCATCAAAAGCAATAAAATTATCGCCGATATTCATTCTCAAAACTTTTCTTGCATGTTCAATTTCTTTTTTATTTAAGATAGGTTTATTATTTAGATTTTGTACGAAAAAACGATGTTGCGACATATTTATATTATATAATCAATGGTACAAAATTAAAATAAAATAATTTTGCTATAATCTTGTAAAATATTAAACAATTTAACTATGGACCAAATTCGAAATTTTTGCATAATTGCACATATTGATCACGGAAAATCAACTTTAGCTGACAGAATTCTTGAGATAACAGGTTCAGTTACTGAACGCGAAATGAAAGATAAAGAGCGAGTTTTGGATACTTTGGAACTTGAACAAGAGCGCGGAATCACTATCAAACTTCAAAGTGCAAGAATGAATTATAAAAATCATGTTTTGAACCTGATAGATACTCCGGGTCATGTTGACTTTAGCTATGAGGTAAGTCGCTCACTTGCTGCTTGTGAAGGATGTTTACTTTTAGTTGATGCAACTCAAGGAATACAAGCTCAAACTTTGTCAGTCTTTTATGCTGCTATGGAGCAAGATTTGAAAATAATTCCTGTTATAAATAAAATTGATCTTCCATCAGCTCAAGTTGAAGAAACAAAAGATGAGATAGTTCATACTTTAGGATTTTCTCGAGATGAAATTTTGTGTTGTTCAGGAAAAACGGGAGCTGGTGTAACTGAAATTTTGGATCAAATTATAGAAAGAATCCCAAGTCCGAGCAAGAAAAATGTAATTGAAAGTAATCGAAATAATGAAGTTTTTCGTGCTTTGGTTTTTGACTCTTTTTTTCATGAACACAAAGGTGCAATTGCTTTAGTTAGGATATTTTCAGGAAAAATTCAAAAAAATGACAAGGTCAAATTTCTTGGAACTGATACTGAAGTTACACCAATTGAAATTGGCTATATAACTCCGAGTTTTTTTGCATCAAGTGAATTGAGAAATGGTGAAGTTGGATATATAGCAACCGGTTTGAAAGATTTGAAGAAAATCCATACTGGAGATACTGTCACATCATATAGTTATGCAGATACAAATAAGTCACTTGCTACTCAAAATTCAACAGAAGAATCAAAATTAAAATTACCTGGATATCAACCTGCAAAGTCAATGGTTTTTGCATCTTTGTTCCCAGTTGATGCAGATGAGTTTTTGACTTTTTCTGAAAGTTTGGAGAAGCTTGCTATGAATGATGCAGCACTAAATTATCAAAAAATAACTTCTCCTGCACTTGGATCAGGTTTTCTTTGTGGTTATTTAGGTTTGCTTCATATGGAGATAACTCAAGAAAGATTGGAGCGTGAATTTAACCTAAATTTGATTACAACTGTTCCAAGTGTTGAATATAAGATAAAATTGAAAAATATAAATTATGATGAAAATATAGAAAATGTAATTCAAAAGTCAGTCCAAATGCTAAAAGGATTGGGCACTACAGATGATTTTGACGATAATGGTTACTATATCTTGAAATCAGTTACAAAGTTTCCTGACATTGCATATATTGATCAAGTACTGGAACCTTATTCTAAATTGGAAATAATTACTCCAGAGGAATACATAGGACCTATTATGCAACTATGTTCGGAAAAGAGAGCTGAATATAAATCAACTGAATATCTTTCTACAACAGGTTCAAAAAAGTATGTTCAAGTCAAGTATGAAGTTCCTAGTAATGAAATCATTACAGATTTTTTTGATAGATTGAAATCCGTATCTCAAGGATATGCTTCGATGGATTACAATTTTTTTGAATTCAGAGTTTCTGATATTGTGAAAGTAGATATTTTGGTAAATCATGAAGCTTCAGAACCTTTGTCATTTTTGTCTCATAGGACTTCTGCAGATGCAAGAGGAAGAAGATTGGTTGAAAAATTGAAGGATCTTATACCTAGACAACAATTTCCGATCCCGATTCAAGCTGCGATAGGGATGAAGATAGTAGCTCGTGAAACTATACCGCAATATAGAAAAGATGTTTTGGCTGGTATGAGTGGAGGTCATGTAGAAAGAAAGAAAAAACTTCTTCAAGCTCAGAAAAAAGGAAAAGAAAGGTTAAAAACTTTTGGATCAGTAGAAGTTCCCAAAGAAGCATTTTTAGCTGCATTGAGAAATTGATATTTAATCAAACGAAATTTTGGAATTGTGATTCAATGTTTTCTTTATAATTACTACTTATAGTTTGATTTTCTAATTCTTAAATTCAGTATGTATGTTTATAATGTAAAATAACACTATGTCAATCTACTTGCTCAAAACTGATGGTGGCTCTAGAGGAAATCCTGGACCAGCTGCATATTCATGTGTAATTTATAAAGAATCTGAAGTCATATATTGTGATGCTAAGTATATGCAAAACGCAACAAATAATGTTGCCGAATACAACGGCTTACTACTGGGTCTTGAATACTGTTCAAGGAAAAAGCTTGCTCAAATAGAAATTCAGATGGACAGCGAACTTATAGTTCAGCAATTGCTAGGTAAGTATCAAGTCAAGGATGAAAAGATGAAAGAATTATTTACTAAAGTCAAAAAACTATTAGAAAAGTTTGAAGGTTATAAGATTTCTCATATACCAAGAGAAGAAAATAAACTTGCTGATAGGCTTGTAAATCTGATACTTGACAGCCAGATTTAAGATAAGTTCGGGATCAAATTGAACATTGCTACCACAGTTATCATGATTATCGATAAAATCAATACTATCTTCAATATTATTTTTAGTATATCAAAAAATTTATTCATTAGTTTTAGTTTGTGATAATTTGCGCGAAACTCGTTTTTGTTCATTCTCATAATCTTTAAGCTCACCATCATTAACTTCTACCATATCATTTATAACCTTTAGCAAAATTACAAGATCTTCTTCTTGAATATCATGAATCAAAGCAGCTGACTCTAAAGTATCAAATCCAGCCATTATACAATTCATACAATGAAATCCCCACTCAACTTCTAGATATTTTGCGATATGTGGAAAGTTTTCCGAAATATATGTTATCTTGGTACTTTGTGAGATTTTCATGCATTTTCAAATATATAAAAATTATAACACTTTCAAATTATATTCAAAAGCGTCAAGTTCTATATATTCTTGAAATAAATAGTTGTAACTATTAAAATTAATTTAGTGTTGAATAATAATGTTTCAAAAAGTAATATATCATATTGGGGGAGTAAGGAGTTAGGTAATAAATATAAAGCTTCTGAAGTGAAGAAAGTGAAAAACAATCTATCACCTGATAAGAGAAACATCAAAGCGAAACAGACTTATCATCAAAACGCCCAATCAAAAACACAGAACGATAAGAGGAAATGTAAAGAAAATGTTGAAGTCAGGGAACTAATCAAAAAAGGTGTACTTGTAAGCATAGATAAAGGCTTGTTATTTGGATTTATTGGACTCATTGTTTTCGGAGTGCTTTTTGTATTTGATGCTTCTGCTGTTGTATCTTCTAGAGCTCCTTACTATAATCAATTTGCAGTACTCTTTCGCCATTTGCTTTTTTTGGGTATTGGAAGCTTTTTGACATTACTTATATCCAGATTTAGAAGTGAAGTTTTGAGCAAATTTAGTTTACTTCTCTTAGGTCTTTCTCTACTAGGTCTATTTTTGACATTAGTTCCATCAATCGGTGTAGTAGTGAATGGAGCGAGGCGATGGATAAGTATTGGCGGATTTACCATTCAGTTTTCTGAGATAGTCAAACCTATTTTGATATTGTATCTAGCATTTTGGTTGCCAAAAGTTGAGAAAGAGATTAAAAACAATGATTTCATAGAATATACCAAAAGTTTTCTTTTGAAAAAATTTTTGCCATTTTGTATTCTTATAACCATTACTTTAGTACCTATAGTATTTCAAAAGGATTTAGGTAGCATTATAGTAATTGGATTTATTGCTTTAGTACTTTTTGTTTTTTCCGCAAATTCAAAGCTAAACTTTTTTTCGAGTTTCTTGATTTTGACTTTGGGTGCAATTTCTGTAGTAGCAATGATTAGTTTTGAAAGCTATAGAGTAGGTAGATTTGAAGTATATACTGAAGTTTTAACCACGGGAAGATTGTCAAAAGAGTTGGCACTAAGTTCTGGTTATCAAATTCAACAAGTTCTTATAGCTATAGGTTCTGGTGGAATTTCAGGGCTTGGTTTAGGCGAATCAAAGCAAAAATATGCATACCTAGTAGATCAAACTAGTTATACAGATACTATTTTTGCAGTGATTGCAGAAGAATTGGGTTTTGTTGGTTCTTTAGCATTAGTTTTGTTTATTTTGTTCATTGTATTGAAGGGTATAAATTTTTCTAATGAGCATAAACTTCTACAACACAGACTTCTAGTAATTGGTATAATATCCTGGTTTGGCTTTCAGTCATTTATAAATATTGCTGCCAATGTATCACTGATACCTTTCAAAGGTCTTACCTTACCATTTATAAGTTACGGAGGGAGTTCACTTTTGGCACTAATGATTGGACTTGGAATCTTGTTTTCACAAAAGTATGAATAAATTTAAACTAGACAAAACAGACAAAATAATGATAACTGGAGGGCATATGACACCAGCATTTGCAGTGATAGATGAATTACAAAGTAGGGGATACAGAAATATTTGTTGGGTTGGACATAAGTATTCACAAACTGGAGATCAGAATCTTTCTGCTGAGTATAGGATTGTTAGTTCAAAAAGTATCCCTTTCATTGAGCTTCAAAGTGGAAAAGTTTTCAGAAGTTTCAAAGGCTCATTTCGCCCAGCTCTGAAATCACTGTTATCCATCCCAAAAGGATTTTTTCAAGCAAGAAAAATTGTAAAAGAAGAAAGTCCGAAAGTTATTTTATCGTTTGGAGGCTATCTAGCATTGCCAATTGTTATTGCTGGAAAATTCCAAAAAATCACAATTTATACTCATGAGCAAGTCATTAAACCTGGATTATCAAATAGGATAATATCTTTTTTTGCTCATAAGGTATTTATTAGTTGGAAGAGCTCAAAAAGATTTTTTGCAGAAAAAAAACTAGTATTTACTGGTAATCCTATAAGACAAGCTTTCGTCTTGAAAAGAGAGGAGATTCAGGAAAATGGTGGTGTAGTCAATTATAATTGGCATAAGTTTAGCGAAAAGCCTATAGCTGATTTGCTTTTGAATCATTATAATTTTAGATTTGATGCAACAAAAAATTCCAATGAAACGAAGATTATACTGATATTGGGAGGTAATCAAGGTTCGCACATTATAAACGAGAATATTTTCAAACTATTGCCAGTTATTTTGAATGATTTCACAATTATCCATCAAACTGGATCAAGTAGCTTGACGCAGGATTATGAAAAGGCTATTGCACTGAAAGTAAATCTACCTGATCAACTATCTCAATTTTACTTACCTAGAGAATTTATCAATGAATATGATTTAGCTGAAGTACTTTCATTAGCAGATCTCGTCATTTCAAGAAGTGGAGCGAATTCTAGCTTTGAATATATGTTTATGAACAAACATTGCATTTTGATACCAATTCCCGGAACTTCAGGAAATGAACAGGAACGACAAGCTGAGTTTTTGGAAGAGCTTGGACTTGCCAAAGTGATTTATCAGAAAGACTTAACGCCAGAAATCTTAAATAATAGAATATATGATGTTTTGGAATATAAAAGATTGGGAAAAAATCTGAATAATGTTGGTTTTGAAGATACAATTTCCAAAACAAGTTTGTACGCAAAAGAAGATGCTGCAGAAAAAATTGTTGACGAGATATTGTCTACCAATCAGTAACTATATTGTCCATGTCCTCATATTTTTTGCCAGCTGTATAATTATTATACTTTGAAGAGTAACTTTTCTTTCTGTTTTTCAATTCTTCACCTAAGCTCGGATAAGTTTTTTCAAATTTAGATTCACTTTCAAATTCAAAATCATCAAAATCAAATTTACTACTTTTTGAGTAACTAAAATTGTTATAAGCTCCATCAAACTCTTCAACTTCTTTGTAAACTTCTGGTATATCTTCAGCAAAACGACTCAGTGGGTTTGTTTGTTTGGCTCCAAAGTATCTTCTGGTATATGCATGAAGTATAAAAAGCTTTGATCTAGCTCTTGTTACAGCAACATACGCAAGTCTGCGTTCTTCTTCGAGTTCTTCTACTTCAAGCAAACTTCTTGAATGTGGAAATAAATTCTCTTCAAATCCTGGCAAAAAAACAAAATCAAACTCTAGTCCCTTTGATGCATGTATGGTCATCAAATTCACTTTGACCTTAAACTTCTCTTCTAAATAATTCAATCTATTTTCCTTCTCCTTTGCCATTTCATCACTTTCCAAAAGTGCAATTTGTTCCAAAAACTTAGAAAGATTTTCTTCAAAATTAATTTCATTGTTTACAAACTTTTCACAAGCTGACTTTAGTTCAAAAATATTTTCTAACCTGGCTTTTCCTTCTTCTGTTCCGTCATCCAAAAAACTTTTGTAACCTGTTTCAGTTATCAAGTAATCTATAAAATTAGGCAAATCAATTTCATTTAGCTTGCTTTTCAAATTTCTAAATAACTTTATTACCGAACCTATAGCATGGGATTCAACTTGAATATTACTATATTCATCAAGCAAAAGCTCTCCAATACTAAGATTATGCTCTCTTGACAAAGTTTCAAGCTCACTCAACACTTTCTTCCCAACTTCACGACGAGGAGTATTTATTATGCGCATCAAAGATAATGTGTCTTTTGGATTGATCAAAACTCGCAAATAAGCAATAACATCTTTTATTTCCTTTCTTTCATAAAACCTTATTCCCCCAACAAGTCGATAAGGAATCCCTTTTTGGATCAAAGCTTCTTCAATGTTTCTAGATTGAGCGTTTGATCTATAAAGCACGCCAATACTTAAAACAATACTTTGGTCAGCTTTATTATCAATAATTTCTTCAATTTTGTCTGCAATATACTTTGATTCCGCCTTTTCATCTTCAGCTTGATGTTGAGTTATAAGTTCACCTCCAGAAACTTGAGTCCACATACTTTTCTCTAGCCTTTGAGAGTTTTTTTTGATAATTGAATTTGCAGAGTTCAAAATAACTTCAGTTGATCTATAATTTTGTTCAAGCTTGATAATCTTGCAACCAGGAAAGTCTCTTTCAAAATTAAGAATATTCCTGATATCTGAACCTCGAAATTTATAAATTGATTGATCTTCATCACCAACAACGCAAATATTTTTGTACTTCTCTGCAAGTAATTTCACAAGTTTGTATTGAGCGTGATTTGTATCTTGATACTCATCAACTAAGATATATTTAAATTTACTTTGGTACTTTTGCAAAGTTTCATCTGAACCTTCAAACAAATTGATAACTTTCATTATCAGATCATCAAAATCCAGCGCGCTTGATTCTTTCAAGACTTTTTGATATTCTATATATACTTTCGCAACATTATTTTGATAATATCCTTGAGCCAAATTTTGAAATTGAACAGTGTCAATTAGTTCGTTTTTAGCAGAACTAATTGTAGCTTTTACAGCTTTAGGGTTAAGTTCTTTGATATTTAGCCCAAGTTTTTCGTAAGTTGACTTGATTGCATCTACTGCATCATCTTCATCATAAATGACAAAGTTTGGCAATGTTCCGATTTTCTTTCCATCAGTTCTCAATATTTTCACACAAATCGAATGAAAAGTTCCCATGAAAGTAATGGCTTTTGTGCTGTTGTGTTCTTCTGAGTGTTGAAATGAAGTGCTTGAATTTATCAAAAGTTTCATGACTCTTTCCTTCATCTCGGTAGCAGCTTTATTTGTGAATGTAACTGCCAAAATTTCTTGTTCTGTAGCTAAATTCTGTTCCAAAATATTTGCAATTCTATATGTCAAAGCTTTTGTTTTTCCAGAACCAGCTCCCGCTAAAACTAAAACCGGACCCGTCAAACTTTCTACAGCATCTTTTTGTTTTTCATTTAGTAATCGTAGATCAAGCATGCTTGTCATTAAATAATAAATGAAAACAAAAGTCCATAGAAACCTATAGACTTTAAATCAAAACGAAGAAATTAGTTGCCACCCAATATCCCTCTAGCACCTCCAGTGTAAGAAGTAATATTAGAAACCACCGTATTTAGTAAGGTTTGTAACTGATCTATAAGTTCCTTATCGACATATAATGACTTCTCAGAATTTGCAACTTTTCTAGCAAAACCAATAAGCACATTTCTGTGCATATGTCTCGGATCTCTGTCGTAATTGATTCCATAAGGATCAAATTGTTGAATTAATACTTTCCCTAGGTTTGTTTCAGTGTATAGTTCTTCATATTGATGTATTAAATTTCGGTTATAAATTTCATAATACAGGGCCTTAAGTAATTCATCGAATATAGAATTTGGAAGTGAAATAGTAGGTTGGATATCAGTAGATTGGGTATCAACAATATTTTTAAGGTTTTCTTGTGTGGTATTAATTGCCACAATAAATAATTCAGTTAAGACCCTCATACTAGAATGAATAGGCCCATCAGAAAGTTGCTTTTCCTTTTGAATTAAAACCTCTTGTAATTGTTTTAACATTAACTTTTTTCAGTTGCAAAAATATATAGACATGCAACTCAAACTATGCCTATAATAATTATAACATCTAAATCATTTCTGTAAAGATCTTTTTCACCTTGCTACTGAACTAGTTGTTGAAGTGAAACTTGATGTAGAGTTTGTACTTACACTTTTGGTTGATGTAGAAGACATACTCGCTGATTTTTCTGATTTCATAGAATCTTGATATGTTATCATCAATCTATTCAAAGCTTCTTGTTTAGCTCTTTCATCCTTCACATAAACTGAAAAAACAAATAACATAGCTGTCAAAACCGTAAGGGTCAAAAGTGTAATTATCAAACTCAAATAATCTGAAGTTGATTGCTTAGATCTATTACTTGCAGTTGATGGAACATTTTTATCAGAGAAATTGTCCCTTTTCCAGTTTTGGTACATATCTGCATACTCTTCTGGTGTTGGGAAATTTGCTAATTGTTGGGGCATATTTGCTTGTCACTCCATACATTATGGAGTCAAAATAAAATTTACTTTCTTGAATTTTTACAAATTTAGTTAGATAATGCAAGTAGTTTTAGAGTATTTTGCAAAAATTCATAATTCTAGTTGTAAACGGTGAAACAAGTAGTATTAATTATTTATGAGTTATAACAATCGAAGCTATGTCAACATATCAAAATCCATTTTCGGAAGCAAATCAAACAAATTCAAGTTTTGTAGGTCAAAATGTGCCTGCTGATTTAAATGAAGCTGAGACAAATTCAATTTTTTTAGGTGAAAAAATATTGAATGGGGAACTTTTGACAGATCAGAAAGTAAAAATATTACTAAAAAATTTAAATAGACATGGACTAATTTCTGGTGCAACAGGCACTGGAAAAACGAAGTCCTTGCAATTACTTTGCGAGCAACTCGTTAGTTCTGGAGTATCTGTTCTTGCGATGGATATGAAGGGTGATTTATCAGGACTTTCACAAATGGGAGAACTAAATTCAAAAGTACAAGAAAGAATAGATAAAATGAGACTCCTTTGGAATAGTAAATCATTTCCAGTAGAATTCTTAAACATCTCCAACGACTTGGGTGTCAAACTACGATCAACAGTTTCAGAATTTGGGCCTGTACTTTTTTCTAAAATATTGAATTTAAACGATACTCAAACAAGCGTTATGTCAATGATTTTCAAGTATTGTGATGATAATGGACTTTTGCTAATTGATTTAGAGGATATAAAAAAAGTACTGACATACCTTACTCAAGATGGAAAGATAGAAATACAAAAAATTTACGGGCAAATTTCACCTGCAACGATGAATATAATTATGAGACAAATTATCCAACTTGAACAACAAGGTGCAGCTGATTTTTTTGGAGAACCAAGTTTTCAAGTAAGTGATTTGTTGAATAATAAAGTCAATATATTCAATGTTGATAAAATACAAGATAAACCAATGCTATTTTCTACTTTTATGCTTTCACTACTTGCAGAAATTTATGGAACCTATCCTGAGGTTGGTGATCTGGAGAAACCAAAACTTATAATCTTTATAGATGAAGCACATTTGATTTTTGATAATGCAACCAATGAACTAAAGTCACAACTAGAAACGGTTATCAAACTTATTAGATCAAAAGGGGTTGGGATTGTTTTTATCACTCAACATCCAACGGATATACCAGAAAGCATTTTGGCTCAATTATCTTTGAAAATTCAGCACGCACTTCGAGCCTTTACTCCAAAAGATAGAAAAGATATCAAACTTATTGCAGATAATTTTCCAATTACGAAAGAATATGATGTCGAAGATGTTTTGACAAACCTTGGAATAGGAGAAGCTTTGGTAACTTCATTGGACAAAAATGGCATTCCAACCCCAACAACTCATGCTTTAATTTGTCCCCCAGAAAGTAGAATGGATGTGATAACTCAAGGTGAAAAACTAGACATTATAAATAGCTCAATATTGGTCAAAAAGTATGATCTAAAACTAGATCCTGAATCAGCTGAAGAAATTATCGTGAAGAGAATTGAAGAAAAAATGGCGAGACAAGAGGAGGCTAGATTCGAAACTGAAAAAAAGCCTAAAAGCAAGGAGACATTTTTGGACCAGTTTGGAGATGTTTTTGATAATCCACTAAGTAAGCAAGTTGGGCGAAATGTCAAAAATACAATTGCAAGAGAAATTACCAGAAATTTATTTGGTATGATTGGAATTGGGAAAAAGTAGATATTAATTCATCTAGAAAGTCTTTTTAATTTATAGAACAAATGAAACTACAAACTATCAAAAACTATTTTTTACACTTACCACAAGCAATTTTTTGGAATATCATTTATAGATTTCCAAGCAAAAAGCTGAAAATAATAGGAGTAACTGGAACTGACGGAAAAACTACGACTTCAAATATGATTTACCACATTTTGAAACATAATAATTTTAAATCTGGGATGGTTTCTACAATTTCTGCAAAAATTGGAGATGATGATCTTGATACTGGTTTTCATGTAACTTCACCTAATCCTAAAGATATACAGAAGTATCTGAAAATGATGGTTGATAAAAAAATTGAATATGTAGTTCTTGAGACAACTTCTCACGCACTTGATCAATTTAGATATTGGGGAATAAAATTTGATTATGCTGTTTATACAAATATAACTCAAGATCATTTTGATTATCATGAAAATTATGAAAATTATTTAGAGGCAAAATTGAAATTGATTGATAATTTGAAAGGTAATGGAGTTGTAGTTGCCAATGCTGATGATAGAAGTTATGAGTTTATTCAAAAACGAATTCTTCAAATGATTAGATTAAGTAGAAAGATGGATTTAGTTAGTTATGGAATTGACAAAGGTATAAATAAAGCCAAAAATGTTCAAACTAACTTAGAAGGAATTCAATTTAATTTATATAGAAAAGATAACGAAACTTGGTATTCGGCAGAATTTGATGAAAAATTAAACATAGATTTATTTTCAATGAATCACAAAGATGGTATTTTAGATAAACTATTTCAAGTTCCAATGCTCGGAAACTATAATGTTTACAATGCACTTGCAGCAATTTCAGTTTGTGAAAATTTGAAAATTAATTTAGACAATATTGCTACTGCTCTGTCAACTTTCACTTCACTTCCTGGAAGAATGGAAGTTATGACAAATAAGTCCTATTTAGAAAGTTGGAAACATAGCGATTTACCAATGATTATAGTTGATTTCGCACATACCCCAAATGCGTTGGAAAATGCTTTAACTGCTGTAAATAACTTAAAGAGTAAAGACAGTAAATTAATTGTTATTTTTGGTTGTGCAGGTTTACGAGACACATCAAAAAGACCTATAATGGGAGAAGTTGCAGCAAAACTTGCTGATACAATAATCCTTGTTCCTGAGGATCCTAGAACGGAAGATTTAGAAGAGATCAATAATCAGATTGAAATTGGAATTAGAAAAGTTGAGGAAGCATTTAAACCTGAGGTATTTAGATTTGATGAACCAGAAGTCAAAAGTAGAGAACTAGGAATTGCAAAAGCGATGGAAATTGCAAATCCCCAAGATATAATTGTTATCTGTGGAAAAGGTCACGAGCAATCACTTTGTTTTGGAACTACAGAATATCCATACAGTGACCAAGAAGTAGTTAGAAAATTAATTAAAGATTAAAGATATTAAAGTGAAAAACTTCCTGATCAGTCTCATCAACATTTATCAAAAAACCTTTTCTTTTGATCATAGCTTTTGGGCTAGACCTGATAAATTTAGAGTTTGCATATATGAACCCAGTTGCTCAGAATATACAAAACAAGCAATTGCAAAGTATGGAAGTTTAAAAGGAAGTTGGATGGGATTTTTGAGAATTTTCAGGTGCAATCCATTCGCTAAAGGTGGGTATGATCCAGTAAAATGAACCAAGATCTTGAACTAGTCAAGTTGTCAAAAACCAATCCTGAATATTTTGGCTTAATTTATGACAAGTATTTTGACCGCATTTATAGATTTTTTCTCTCAAGACTTGGAAATGTCTCAACTTCAGAAGATTTAACTTCAACTACTTGGCTTAAAGTTGTAGAAAATTTATCACATTTTGAACCAAGTCATGAAAATTCATTTGTAGTTTGGTTGTTTGCAATTTCTAGAAATACACTTTTTGACTATTACAAAGCAAATAAAATCCAATTTCAAGATTTGTATTCAGAAGAAAAAGAAGAATACTTAAGTTCTGATGAAAATTTGGAGGAAACCGTATTCAACAATATAGAATTAGCTCAATTTAAAAAAAGTATATTGATTTATCTTTCACAACTACCTCCATCTCAAAATGAATGTATAAGACTCAGATACCTTGAAGAACTGACAAACAAGGAAATTTCGACTTTATTATCAATTTCAGAGAAAACTGTTTCAGCACATATAGCTAGAGGTTTGAAACAAATTCGGCGATTTTTCGGCAGTAATTTATAATCTTTTTCGTATTTGTAATTAAGAAACATGCAAGATGACTTCAATAAACAAAACTCAAAGTTAAACGAAATGTTTCAATCTAGTTTTCCGGAAGCTAGAGAAGAATTTCGGAATAAACTCAAGTCTGAAGTCATGAATAAACTTGCTGTTTCGACAAAATCACAAGTTGTTGGTAGTGGAATGAAAAATATCCCTACCAAGATTACGAAATTTATGTCTTTTTATCAAAAATTCTTAGCTGGTACAGTTGCTGCAGTTGCAATTTTTGCGATATTTTTAGGAGTAAATTCTTATTTAATTTCAAATAAGGCCGAACCTTTTGCTATCAGTAAAGTTAGTGCAATGATAGATGAAACTTTGGAAAACTTTATTTATGTTAGAAAATACAATGTTTTACCCGGGAAAGATTATTCTTATGTAATAAATAATTATTCTACCAAAGTTCCTAGTTTAGATTTAGAATTAAATAATGTTGGAGGTCTAACATTTGAGATTTTTGAACATACAAATTCAGATAATCAATATTTCCAAAAGAAGGTTGTTGGAGGAACAAGTTTGATATATTCGAACGGCACAATTTGGCTTAAAAACGAAAATGGAAAAAATTACTTGAATTATCTAAACTCAGAGCCTAATGGGGTAGAATATTTAAAGTCACTCCTAAATGGTGAAAAATCAGACACAAAAGTTACTTCAGAAACAAATGATAGAGCTGAAATTACAGTCGGAGCAAGTATCCAAAATGCTTATGGCCGAATTTATGTTTTCAATAAAAGTGATTACAAAGTTTTAGAAACCAGATACTTTTATGCAAATGAAACTGGTCAAAAATATGAATACAAAGTTGAAAAATTTATAGATTGGCAAAAGTTAGATATTTCAGAATTTAGCACAATGTTTGATATAACTATGAATTATCAACTTGTAGGAACAAGTGATCAAGCAGAGACTAGATCTAGCTCAAGTTCTGAAGTTAATAATAGTAGTAATTCAACAAACTTTTCCCAAAGTTCAAGTATAACTGTAAATATTAATATTATTGAAAATGTAGAGTTAGATCAAAGTTGTGGTTTCGACGGAGTGAATCAATTTGATTGTGCAACAGGATTGAAATGTGATACAAGCAATAGTGTAGATATTGGTGGTGGCTTAATGGGAGTTTGTAAAAAGCAATAATTTAATTATTATAAAATAAAGAAAAAAGGGGATTCAATTTTGAGTCCCTTTTTAGTTATAATCAACTTATGTCAAATAAAATTTCAATATTCGATAAATCAGGAAATATTATAGGTTCAGAAGAAAGATATATAGTTGAAACACCAAATTCAGGATTTATCAGAGGAGTTGCATCATTAGTCATAAAAACTAAAGATAATTACTTCTTAATTACTAAAAGACACAAATCAAAAAGAATTTATCCAAATTTATGGCAAGTTTGTGCAGTAGCTGGGACTATTGATGCTGGAGATAGTGTAGAGAAAACTTTAGTTAAAGAAGCTTTGGAAGAAGTAGGGCTTAGAATAAAATTTGAAGATTTAAAATTACTAGAAAAAGCTTTACGAACTAGTGGTGGAAACGATGCTTGGTTTTTTACATACAAATGCACAATTGAAGAAGATGTTGAAAAAGTTAGACTTCATCCAACTGAATGTTTTGGATTTTGCTTTGTAACAATAGATGAAATGAAAACTATGCAAAAAGCTGGAATGATGACAGAAAACGCAGATAAGTTGATAGAACTGATAGAAACTGAAAATAATTAATAACTTTTTAACATGGACATAAAACAAATTTTTCTAATTCTTTCAATAATTATTGGATTTATAACACCAATAATAGGTATCAGATCAGTTTTAAATGGAAGCTATAAGCCACATAGGATAATATGAAAGCAACAAAAGATATAAGAGGTTTAATAGGCATGGTTTGGTTAAGAGGAAATATAAAAATCGGCGACGAAGTACAAGTTATTTTGCCAAGTGGGAATAAAATGTATTAAAATACAATATGCAAAATGAAATTCAAAAACATAAACTTATTATCATTGGTTCAGGTCCAGCAGGTTTAACTGCTGCAATTTATGCAGCTCGTGCTAACTTAGAACCAATTGTTCTTGCTGGAATTGAGCCTGGAGGACAACTAATGCAAACTACTGATGTAGAAAACTTTCCAGGTTTTCCAGATGGGATTTTGGGTCCTGAATTGATGCAAAAAATGATTGCTCAAGCTGAAAGGTTTGGAGCGAAAATCATATATGAAAATGTAACTAATGTTGACTTTTCGGAAGATAGAAATTTCAAGATTAATACAGATTTAAATGAATATTTTACTGAATCTGTAATTGTTGCAACAGGTTCAAAAGCAAAATGGTTGAATATAGAAAATGAAGATAAACTCAAAGGTCGTGGAGTTTCTGCTTGTGCTACTTGCGATGGTGCTTTTTATAAAAATAAAAAAGTTGCAGTAGTTGGAGGTGGTGATACGGCAATGGAAGAAGCTTTATTTTTGACTAACTTTGCGAGTGAAGTAATATTGATTCACAGAAGATCTGAGTTTCGTGCAAGCAAAATAATGATTGATAGAGTTCTTGCAAATCTAAAAATTAAAACCATGATGAATTCTCAAGTTGTTGGATTTAATATGAATCCTTCCTTAAAGGAAGGTGGCACGCCTGAGGGTGACGAAAGGTTAGAACATAAGTTTGACAAATTGACAGATATTATGATTCAAACAAACCTTCAGTCCCCAGATGGGACAGCTTCCTATGAGGAAGCATCAATACAAGTAGATGGGCTTTTTGTTGCAATCGGTCATGAACCTCAAACTATTATATTTAAAGGAATTTTGGAACTAGATGATCTTGGTTATATAATTCCAAGCAAAGATAATGTAGTTAAAACAAATATTCATGGAGTTTTTGTAGCAGGTGATGTGAGTGATCCAAAATATAGACAAGCTATACTTGCTGCAGGACATGGATGCATGGCTATGCTCGAAGCTCAGGAGTATTTGAATGAAAGATAATTATGTCTATTGAAGATAAGATATATGAAATAAAAAAAAACAAGAAAAGTTACTTTGCCCAAATACATAGAAGAAACTTTGATGGATGATATATTAGCCGGTTATTGGAGTGATGAGGAAGTTGAGAACATTGCTGCAGATCGCATGCCCTGGGAGTGGGAAAAGAAAAGTTTAGAAAGAGTCAAAAGTCGAGATTTATTGACATTGGTTGAAAGATATACAAAGATGAAACTTCCGCTCGGTTTGTCTGACAGATTTTTGATTGATTGTATAATTTTTGACAAAAAGTTAATTGAACCTAGCTTTCAGGATTTGAAACTCCTTGCTGAGTATTACTCTACTATTCTTAGTACTATGGGATCATTTGGCATCAATCATGTGTTAAATGCTATAGGACCACAATATGAAGATAGTTTGAGAGAAAAAGGTTTAGTAGTTGTGAAAGACATAGAAAAAGCAATATTAAAACTAAGAAAAATCAAGGCAAAAGATAAAGAAAGGTTGGAATACTTAAAGTAGTTGTAAGTAATTCAGATAGGCTACAAAATACATTTGATTTAAACATGGTATCAAAGTTAGATATAGGTAGTATTTTCAATTTTATTTTACAACTTCCCTAAACTCTTGCTATCATCTTTTCATGAGTCAAACACTGATTATCGTTGAATCACCTACAAAAGCAAAGACAATATCCAAGTTTCTTGGAAACAATTTCACAGTTCGAGCATCTTTTGGACATATCCGTGATCTTCCAGAATCAGCTGCAGATATCCCAGCAAAATTCAAAAAAGAAAAATGGGCAAGACTTGGCATAAATGTTGAAAATAACTTTGAACCGCTTTATGTAGTTCCGAGTGATAAAAAAAAAGTTATAAAAGAATTGAAGGACTTGATCTTGAGTTCTAACGATGTAATTTTGGCAACTGACGAAGATCGTGAAGGAGAAGCAATTAGTTGGCACTTGCAAGAAGTTTTGGCCTTACCTCAAAAATCAAAAAGGATAGTTTTTCACGAAATTACAAATTCAGCAATCGAAGAAGCTCTCAAAAATCCTAGAACAATTGATATGAATGTAGTTCAAGCTCAAGAAACTAGAAGAATTTTGGATAGACTCGTTGGCTATACTATCTCACCATTACTCTGGAAAAAAATTGCTTTTGGTCTTTCAGCTGGAAGAGTTCAATCAGTTGCAGTAAAAATTGTAGTTGCTCGTGAACTTGAAAGAATGAATTTCAAAGTTGCCTCATTTGATTCAATAACTGGAACTTTTGAATTTGAAAAACAAAATTTTGATTCAAAATTAGTTGAGATAAATTCGCAAAAAGTTGCAACAAGCAAAGACTTTGGTGAAGATGGAAAATTATTAAATAAAGAATTAGTTATAATTACTGAAAATAGTAAAGATGAAATCATAAACAAGATTAAAGCACAAGATTTTGTAGTTACAAATGTTGAAAAGTCTGAAGTCAAAAGAAATCCTGCCGCTCCATACATTACTTCAAGTTTGCAAATTGATGCAAATAGGAAACTTGGATTTAGTTCAAAACAAACTATGCAAGTTGCTCAAAAACTATATGAGCTTGGGTATATAACTTATATGAGAACTGATTCGGTTAATTTGTCAGATCAAGCATTATTTGGAATAAAAAATAAAATTGAGAAAGAATTTGGAGCAAATTATTGGGCAGGTTATTTCAGAAAATATAAATCTCGCTCAAAAAACGCACAAGAAGCCCATGAAGCGATAAGGCCAGCTGGAAACAAATTTAGTTCAGCTCAGGAACTTGGTTTGGAAGGAGAATTAGCGAAACTTTATGATCTAATTTGGAAGAGAACTCTTGGATCTCAGATGAAAGAAGCTATTATTGATCAAACTTCGGTAGATATTAGTTCTAACGATCAAAGTTATATATTTCATTCAACAGGATCGATCATTAAGTTTGATGGATTTTTGAAACTATATAACCTTCCGTCACGAAATGTGACACCTTCCTATAAGGAAGGAAATTTAGATGATTCAGAATCAGAAGAAAATCAAACATTACCAGAACTTCAAGTTGGAAATAAATTAGATTTAAAAGATTTGGTTTCAAACATTCACGAAACTAAACCACCAGCAAGATACAATGATGCAAGTTTAGTGAAAAAACTTGAAGAAGAAGGAATTGGTAGACCTTCAACTTATGCAAGTATTATTTCAACTATCCAATCTCGAGGTTATATATCAAGGCTTGGAAATCAACTTGTCCCAACTTACACAGCATTTGCAGTTGATAATTTACTTCAAAAGCATTTTGGAAATTTAGTTGATCTAAAGTTTACATCTGCAATGGAAGATACATTAGACGAAATTGAAACTGGAAATGTAGATTGGTTGGATTATTTGAAAAAGTTTTATTTGGGCGAACAAGGTTTAGAGGAAATTACAAAAAGAGAAGAGAAAGAAATAAATCCAAGACTAGCTAGTATTGTGAATTTGCCAAACTTATCTCAAAAATACAAAGTTAGAGTAGGGAAGTTCGGTGCTTTTGTAAATAAAGTTGATCCAAAGCTAGATAGTGAAAAAATAAATTTTGATGAAGTTACTGAAAAATCAACTATTCCAAATGAAGTTTTGCCAGCTGATCTGACAGACGAGAAAGTTGAAGAATTACTTCAAACGAAGGCTAGATCAGATGAACCAATTGCAAAAAATAGTGAAGGTGAGGATATATTTTTGAAATCAGGAAGATTTGGAGCATATTTGAAAGTCGGAGACAAAAACTATTCAATTCCAAAAGGTACAAAAGATATAACTCCAGAACTTGCTTTGAAGATTATTGAGTTACCTAGACTTGTTGGGAAACTTGATAGTTTAGAAATTCGTGCTGGGTTTGGGAAGTTTGGACCATACTTACTTTGGAATGCAAAATATACTTCAATTCCAGAAGAGTTTAACTTGTTTGATATAACTGAAGAGCAAGCAATTGAGTTAATTAAAAACTCTAAGACTAAATCTAGATCAACTAGAACTAAATCTACTCCAAAAGGAAAAGATCTTGGCATGATAGGTAAAAAAAAAGTAATTTTGATGGATGGTAAGTATGGACCTTATCTCAAATTTGGAACAAAAAACTTCAAAGTACCGAAAGATGTTGATTTAGAAAAACTAGATTTGGAAGTAGCGAAGAATTTTCTTAAATAATGTTTTCATTCTATCTCGTCGCTCAATCTGAGCAATCTTTCGTTCAAAGAAATGCTTGTATTCTGGTGCATATTCAGTAAAAAAGTTTGTTTTAACTTGTCCCAAATCGTTTTGTGCAAGTTCAAAGTATTTGTTTATACTTCTTAAAGCTAATTGTAAGTTTTCTCGAGTTTGTAATGTTTTATTATATCTAATTTTATTGGCCAAATTATAATATGCATTAACATAGTTTGGATTTATCTCAATTGCTTTTCTGAGCATCCATATAGCTTCTGCCCCAGTTAATCGAAGACCTAAGTTATAATACGCTGTAGCAAAATTTGGATTAATTTCAATTGCTTTTCTGAACATACTTATTGCCTCTTCTCCAGTTAGTTTAGTTCCTAAATTATTATATCCTTCAGCATAATTTGGATTTATTTCAATTACTAATCTCAAAAGTGCAATCTGCATCTTTTTGTCTGAAATAAATTCACCACCCACAAGATTTAAAATAATACCTCCTACTATAGTCTTATCAAAATCACCAACAGAGATATATCCAGCTTTTTCAGTAGGCATAAACTGATCTATACCTGTTTCAAAATACTTTTTCAAAACTCCATCTATTTCTGGAGTAATACCGATAGCATACGTTGCGTAAAATATATCATGATTCATAACTGAAATATTACGATTACTTTCGTGTTTCTCTTTACTTATATTTGCATCAAACATATAGTTTTCGTCTTGTACATTTAGTGCAAGTTTTATATGACGATGCTCATACCAAGTTGCTACTTTGACATTTGGAATATATTTTTTGATCAAGTTCCCTGCCAGAAATGACTGAAGCTGACACTCAAATTCTCTACTTTCAAGAGCCGTGGCAGGGCTATAAGTTTTGGCAGGAGCATAAGTTTGGCATACATCCTAAATGTCTCTGACTTTTTCTATATCTGATAAATTGTGCCATCTTTCAGAATTTTTTAGTTCATTCACTGCCTCGACTATTCTTAAACTTTCGTCTTTAAAGCCTGGTATTATTTCGAAGATTTGTCGTATATCATTATCAAGATATTGTTTTCTTTCTGCAGGTGGAACTCTCAGATTCTTTTCCCAATTTTGCCATGCATTTTTCGTAAGTATATTTATGGTAGCTTGTTTAGCAGCTGATAAAAATGTCTTTTCAAGTCCTACTTTTGTTTCTTTTGATAATTCACCGTTTCTTGATTCTATATTTTCTACAAAGTATTTGAGTAATAGACTTTTATGTTTTAATGTTGCTTCACTTCTTCTAGCTTTCAGTTCCCTTTGTTCTTTCGTGATTTTATCTCCAACATATGGTTTTTCTATAGGATGAACTCTTTTCCAACCATGAAGATTTCTTGCATACTTACTATCTGGATCATCTCTTCCTATAGCCCATAAAAAAAGTTCATTTTTATATGTTTGAGATTCGTTTGATAAATTTTGCTTAGATAAATCAGATATTTCTCTTACATCTTCATTCCTTATACTACAACCTAATCGGTATACTTGATTTGCGAATTCTAAAGCAATATTTGATTTTTGAACAATATCTTCTCTAGCTAAAAGTATTCCTACATCTTTGAGTCTTCTACCAAAATCTGAGATATCAGTATTTGCCTCTTGCTTTAGCATTTGCAAAACTTCTTTTGCTGTCGCTTCAGTTGCTATACCGAGTTTAGTTTGTCCAGTCCTGCTATCTCTTTGAATACTAGTTGAATTATTATCTGCTGTAGTATGATTGAAGTGAGAACCTAGTGCATTTATAATATCTACAAAAGATATTGCATCATTATTATCAAAATTATCAAATCTCTGGTTTTCAACCTTATTGACTAAGTCCATTTTTTTTCAATATTAGCAAACTCCGAAAATATATGCCATAGTTTTTGTAAGTTTGAAAAATGAAATTTATATCTCTTTCAAAAGTCTTAGGTTTTTGCTAAAATTTCTGACAATATGAAGAAATTTATACTATACACAGTATCATTTTTGTTCACAGGTGCTATTGCATTTGTCTTTTGGGCAATATATATATAATTCTCTATTTTTTCAAAATATTTACTTCCATGAATCAGACAAAGAAAACCATTGGATCAAGGAAAAAAAGAAAAAGTACCACTCCACAAGGATTGGCATCACTAAATACTTACTCAAAAACAAGAAAGAAAACTGCACTTAAAAAGAAGTTGAAAAGTGTTTTACTTGTATTTCTTTGGGGAGGATTTATATTTACAATTATTGGATTTGTTGGTGGTATAGCTTTGGTAGCAAAGTTCACTGAAGATTTGCCTGATCCTACCAAGCCGTTTGAAAGAGGACAAACTGAACCTTCTATATTTTATGATCGCAATGGTAAGTTTCTTTACAAACAAATTGGTGATGTTGATAGAGATTTGTTGCAAGATATTTCCGAGGTTCCTGATAGGGTCAAATGGTCTTTCCTTTTGGCGGAAAACAAAAGATATTATGAAGATCCTGGAGTTGATATCGTAGCTACTGCAAGATGTTTTTATGTGACATATTTACGCAAGGGAAATTGTGGAGGTTCAACTATAACTCAACAAATACTTAAAAATACTGTCTTCAAAGATTATCCTTACGACACAAAGACAAGGAAAATTAAAGAAATGATTCTTGCGTTGAGATTGAATCAACTATACTCAAAAGACACTATACTTACATTTTACCTAAATGAAGTGGACTTTTCGCCAACATCTTATGGAGTGAAAACTGCTGCTAGATATTACTTTAACAAGGAGCTCGATCAGTTGACACTTGGAGAAAGTACATTTCTGGCAGGACTCCCTCAGAATTGGACGATTTATTCGCCATACAATTCGAAACAAATAGTTTGTAGAGAAAAGCAAGGAGATAGTACAGGAATAGGTTTGTCTGAAGGACAATATAGTAGAGATGAAAATGGCAAAGTTACCGTTGCATTTGATGGATCAACAGTTATAGAAACAAACCCTTACAAGTGCAGGCAACTATTTGTCCTAAATGAATTTGAACAAGAACAAGAATTATTGAAAGACCATGGAATCAACATCCCAATTCAAGACATACAATCTGCAAGAACTGAAGAACTTGCATTTGTAACTCCAACTGTAGAAAAAAATGCTCCTCACTTTGTAGATTATGCAATTGGTCAATTAATTGATGAGAATGCTATTTTTATAGATGATAAACCTCTGACCATGAGTATGCTAAATGAACGAGGGTACAATATTTTCACGACTATAGATCTAGATATCCAAAATATCGCACAAAAGGCAGTTTTCGATGGCGCAGAATCAAACAAAAAAAATTATGGAGCTTATAATAGTTCTTTAGGAGCTATTGATTCAAGAACTGGTGAAGTACTGGCTATGGTAGGATCAAAAGGTTATAACCTAGAGAGTGAAGGCAAAAATGCAAACACAGGAATTAGTAAGTTCGACGGACAGGTGAACATTATGAATTCTTTACAACAGCCAGGTTCAAGTATGAAACCTATATCTGAAGTTGCTGGATTTGAAAACGGAAGTTTATATCCTTCGGCATTTATACCTGATGTTCCTTATAAAGTAGGTAACTATACACCACAAAATGCATTTGGTGGTGGTGTTGGGTATTCAGCTGGATCTACAAAAAACTTTTTGAGAGATCAGCTTAGGGCTTCATACAACAGGCCAGCTTTTATTGCCCAGCAAATAATGGGGAACGAATTAGTATTTAATATGTTCAATAAGCTTGGTTATACTACTTTCAAAGATGTTGGTGAAATAGTTCCAACTACCATATTAGGTGCAAATGACATTTTACCTATCGAACATATAAATGCATATGCCACTTTAGGAAATTTAGGAATTTCTCATCCAGTTCAAAGCATACTTAGAATTGAAGATAAAAATGGAAATATTTTATGGAAGTACGAGCCAGAAAAGTTGGCAAAACAGGTCATTGACTCTAGAGCTGCATATCTTATGAATGATGTCATAAAAGAGTCTGGTCCTGCAAAGTATTATAGTAGGTTTTGGATACCAGAATTGAATGGATATATAAGATCTGGGAAGACAGGCACAACTAATGATAGTTTGGATAATTGGTATGTTGGATATTCAAAACACATTAGTGTTGGAGTATGGTCAGGTAACAACGATAACAGTGCTGTAAATTTGCGATCAGACGGTGCGACTCTATCACTACCTATTTATAATGATTTTATGAAACAGCTTGTTGCGAATTATCCTGATACATATAAAAAGAATGATGATTGGGAAAAACCAAGTGGAATTACAGAAGTTACTGTTTGTAATTACTCTGGTCTCCCCGCTAGTTCAACCTGTGATAAGACAAGTAAATCTATGTTTCTAGCTGATAAATTACCAGCAGTAGATGATAGTATAACTAAGATACAGGTCTGCACAGATAAACCTGCGTCTTATTCAGATGCACAAGCGAAATTGAACGATCAGTCACAAAAGATGAAGGCGAGAGATATTGACATACAATACAATTTTGCAAAAGAAGATTTGAATGTTTATATAAAAATGCCTAAAGCAGAAATGCAAGACCAGATAGATAAGTTGTTAAAGCAATCTCCATCTGCAAAATTGACAAATTGCGATACTGATTATGTTTCTTTGAATCTCAAGCCAATAATTACTATAGCTTCTCCACAACAAAGTCAGTCAATAAATATTGGAGAAATGTTGATTGTGAACGCGAGTGCTACCGGAGCATTAGGTGATGTCATTAGTATGAAAGCATATCTAGATAATAGTTTGATATCCACTTCAAGTGGAAACTCGCTAGTTACCAATATAAACATAAATAATAGTTTTGCATCAGGATTACACTTGCTGAAAATAGAGGCTACAGATGTTGGAGGTAGTGTTGCTATGAATGAAGTTTCTATTAGTATAGTGAATCCAACTCAAACTTTAAACGGAATTTTAACGATAACTTCTCCTGCTTCAGGAAGTTCAAAAGCTGTAAATACTCCATTTGCAATTACTGCTAAGTATGCTGGTTCAACTGATTATACAAATGTCATTTTACTTGTAAATGGTATACAATATGCTAGTATGACCGATATCGGAAACAAGTTATTTCAAATAAATTATACTCCAACATCAACTGGAAACTATATTTTTTTGGTTAACTATGTTACGAGCGTAGGAACTTTATCATCTTCACCAATTAGCATAAATGTCATTTAATTTTGACTAGATAATTGTTGATATAATTAATACATTTGCCAATTTACAAAAAAGGCTTGATATAATTTGTATTGGTGATAAAATGATTCCTTGAATATCAAATTATAATTTAAGTTAGAAATAATGTCAGATAACAAAATTGTCAAACAAAAAAAAACTTCAGCAAAACCAACTCAAGCTATAACCAAAAAGAATAATGAGATAAATGACATTGAAGTAGTAGATAGAACGGTTAATATGCAAAACCACAAGACTACAGATAGAAACATTATTGGAAGCCAAATACCAGAAACGTTTTGGGTTGTAAATATAAACGGGAGCCAAGAAATCGTTTGGCGTGGACTTGAACTTTCAGTCGACAAAATAAATGACCTTGACTTAGAAAATGATATAGAAGTTCTTTTGTATGTGAGCGCAGGCAAAGTTAGTACAGATAATTCAGCTGAATCAAAAATTAAATTCGAAAAAATTGAAGATTATCTAGGGGAGAAAGTAACTACAAGAGTTTTTAAGGCAAAATCAAGGTATCGAAGGACAAGAGGTAAGAGGCAGCATAAGACTTTACTAAAGGTAAGCTAAACTAATAGAAAATTTATGGCACATAAAAAAGCCGCTGGTGGCGGAATTCGACAACACAAAAATCCTGCTGGAAAAAGATTAGGAGTCAAAAAGACTCATGGTGAAATGGCACAACCTGGAAATATCATTGTCCGACAGAAAGGTACTCGATTTCATCCGGGTATTGATATCTTACTCGCAAAAGACTTTACCTTAGTTGCTAAGAAAGAAGGTAAAATATCCTTTAGAAGAATGCCTAAAAATCCTAAAAGGATTATTGTGGATATTGTTTCTTAGTTTCAATATCACTTTCATTTCTTTTTGATTGCATTTTTTCAAATTCCTGTTATAATTTGATAAAGACAAAAGTCTTACTGCTCCCATTTGATGTTTAACATTCGCTATTATTAATTGAGATTTATTTCAGTTAATATACTTTGTTGGTAATACACATCTATGTATCAGATTCTTTTTTATTTACTTATTTTAATAAATTTTCAAAATGGGAAATTTTCAAAAAATACTAAAAACAAAAAGCTTTGTTTTTATCTTTGCGGTTATTTTTTTGTCACTATTTATCATAGGACTTTCTGTTTTAAAGATACAAAACAAATTTACCGATCGACCTTCAGCATTTAGTGGGAGGGCAGTAGAGATACCTACACCTGCTAGTAATATTACATGTGGAGTGAAGATAGAATCAGTATCAGATAATTGTAATTCTGGCTGTAGTTTTTACGGAGACCCACAATCTGGAGGGATATATAGTAAAGAAGATGCATATAGATGTGGAACAAGAAACAACAGTAATGATTCCCTAACTCAAACTTTGTCTTTGAGAAATACAACTGGCTATACAATAGATGTTAGATACGGTAAACTGCCACAAAATGAATCAATGACATACTCTTGTATGTCACAATACGGTAGTCACTGGGATGATCAAGATAATCAATACTTCTCATGCGATCAAAATCCAGGCCAAAACGATAAATCAGTTCAAAAGATCACACTACAAGCAGGAGAAACAAAAAATATTACAGTCGGGAGAAATTATCCAATGAACTCTACAGCTCCATATGATAGATGTGGATCTGTTCAACTAGACTGGGGAATAATTGATGTTACCGAATATAAACCTAGTGGATACGTTACCAACTCAGGTGTATCTTGTAATCTAGCAAGACCGTCCGATGGAATGACAGTATCTGCTATGTGTACAACAGGCAAATCATGTACACAAGTTGTTACAAAGCCAAACTTGATAATACAAAAGCAAGGTAATGCAAGCTCAGCAAAAGCAGGTGATACAATTGAATACACAGTGAAAATATCAAATATAGGTAATGCTTCTACAAATGGAACAATTACAGTTCTAGAAGCACCCGTCCAAGGAGAATACTATACATACCAATCACTAGTAGCAGGAACTGGATGGACATGTACAAAGTACGATCCAAATCCACCCAACAATCCAAATCATAGAGTAGTATGTACAACGACAAAACAATATGTACCTTCAATAAATGTATGGGATACAGTTGTAAAGGTATATGTGAAGATCAATGATAATGCACCAGTAAACCATACTATTGTTGACCATGCAAGAATTATAGATTCAACCGATACAACAGATGGTGATACTACTGACTGGGCATGCGATGCAGACCTAGAAGGTGATAATGACAGTAATAATGATAATAATCAAGATAATTGTGACGGTTGGACGCTGACAATTACGCAAACTCCAATAAATGCAGTATGTGGAAGTGCAAATGGAGGAACAGGGACATGTGGCACTAGTATACCTACAGGAGATCTATGTAACCCAGGTAATGCTGGTAGTGAAACAATTTCATACCCACAAAATGGAGGAACTGTTTCATGGACATGCAGTGGAACAAATGGTGGAACAAGTGCAAATTGTTCTGCTAGTTGTTTGAAACCACCAACTCCAGTCAATGGAGTATGTGGAAGTGCAAATGGAACTAGTGGATCATGTAGCAGAACTCTCACACCACTATGTGCACAGGGGACAGCAAATCCTGCAAATCCTACGTTCTCCAATGGAACTGTTTCATGGACATGCAGTGGAACAAATGGTGGAACAAGTGCAAATTGTTCTGCTAGTTGCAGTAACCCAGTCTCAAGCTCAACACCAACAAGTACACCAGCAACTAGCTCAACTACTAGTACTCCAGTTGCTCAGTACCCAAATTTGATAATACAAAAGACTTCAGATACAAATGTCACCACAGGCGGACAAGTAAGTTACCAACTTAAGGTTCTGAATGTAGGTCAGGTTGCAACAAATAGTCCAATAGTAGTTACAGAAAATCTTCCTTCTACACTGACTTTCGTTAGTGCTAGTGGAACTAACTGGAATTGTAGTAATGTAGGTAATGATATTACATGTACAAGAAGTCAAGCATTAGGAGTGAATCAAAATTCCATAATTACAGTTGTTGCAAACATAAACACAGGATTTATTGGTAATATTTCAAACGTAGCTAGTGTCTCAGGAGGTGGAGAAATTGATACTACAGACATTAATTGTGATGTAGTTTCCAACCCTATCAATACAGTCAATAACTATGATAACTACGATAATTGTGACGGGTGGAATATCGATGTAGTTAGTACTAATATTGCAATAAGTAAGACAGTATTGCAAAATAATCCAAACTCAATTACATACAATATTAGTGTAAGAAACTTAGGTACAGTTTTAGTGCAAAATGTAAGAATTGTTGATAATTATGATTCAACAAGATTATCATTAGAAAGTACAAATCCTGGTTATGATTCAAATAATACATCAACCAATATTGGAACTTTCGTAATCAATAATATAGGTAATATAGAACCCTTAGGTACAAAGAATATTATAGTTGTATTCAAAGTAAAGGAATCTGCGCCTGCTGGTTTAGCTTGTAACTTTGGTGGACAAGCATCAGGACAAGTAGAGGGAATACAAAGTCCGATTACTGGAACATTTGCAGATACTACAAACTCTCTTTGTATGAATGTAGTTATTGTTACAAAAGATACTCCATATATAAATTTGACAAAAACTAACAAAACTGGAGCTTTAGTCGAAATCGGACAAAAGGTTCAATGGGAAATTATTACGAAAAATCTATGTTCAGGAAATTGTGAACCAATAAACTCTTTGAGATTTACTGATAGCTTTGATAAGCAATATCTAAGCTTTAGTTCAGTATTTGTCCAAAAAAGAGATGCAAATGGAACTGTCTTATTTGAAACTGCACCTCTTGTAGTAAATATAAATGAAACCAATGCGAACATTTACACTTTTGGCAATACGAATGTCATAGAACAAGTAGGTAGTTTGACAAATGGTCAATATCTAATATTCACAGTTTATACAAATGCATTGAAGTCTTCAGAGAATGTTATAAATAATGCCAAAGTAATTGGTCCAAATAATGAAGCTATCGCTCAAGCATTTGTCAAAATTAAACAGCCAGAAGTTTTGGGAACTACTGAAACACCAAAAGAAATGCCAAAAACTTCAGGTGTACTAAATTTACAAAATATTCCTGAATCAATATTGATAGCAATAATTTTGAGCTCAATAATTGTCGCTTTTGGTGTAGCGTGGCCAAATTTGAAGAAATACTCTTGATAAATTGTTTGATATGAATTTACTAAAAGGTATTAATTATCAAAGAAGAAAAGCAAGAATAAGAAAAGTTTTCAGAATGCAGATGCAGGTAATAAGTTTACTTTCATCTGTGTTTCTGATGACATATGTGATTTATAACTATCAAACTTTATCTGGGAATATACTTGCAAATCCTTTGATATTGGAAAATCAAATTGAACTCCCAGGTACAATAAACATTGCTAACTTCAAAGATAGTTCTCCATTTCTGGAGAATGTAAATGCAAGTGAAATTACTTTTGATGATAGTATTCCAAATGATGAACAAACTAAACTAATTCAAGAAGTATCCAATCTTCAATCAAATTCTTTGATGATAAGTAATCCGAAGATAAAAGGTGGACTTGTTGAAGGATCGATGAATGAGGGTGAAGCTGCAATGACAAAGGGCTTCTGGGTTTATCCAAATGGGTTTACACCTGAAGTAATTGGTACTACTGTTATATATGGTCATAGGTATTATCATATGCCTCCAAAAACAGAAACATTTTATAATTTAGACAAAGTTCATGTAGGAGAAAGCATTGAAATTAGCTGGAAGGGTCAAATATACAAATATCAGGTCATTGATACAAGAATAGTAGAGAAAACTGATTGGTCAGCTGTCAAAAATGAAGGCTTCCAATCTATAAAGTTGGTCACTTGTACACCTATTGGATCTGATAAACAAAGGATTGTAATAACTGCGAGAATTATATAAAATGTAATACAATTAAAAATATGGTAATAGAGATTAAACCCAAAACAATACTAATGATTCTGATTGTGATTAGCTTGTTTTCAATTGCAATGGAATTGAAAACTGTTTTTGTCTTACTATTTTTTGCGTTTATTTTATATAGTGCATTTCTTCCAATAGTCAATTTTCTTAGATCAAAAGATTTTTCCAAAACTTTTTCTATAATAACAGTATTTATTTTGACTTTTATAATATTAGTATTGTTAGTTACATTAGTCTCAATCCCACTGTTTGAACAGTTTAATGTGTTTTATCAAAATCTTCCGACCATAATTGAAAGGATTATTGCTTGGATAAGTGGAACTTTTCCTCAATTTGGTCAACAACTGAATACCGATGAAATCATCAAAGAAATAATGTCTAGTACGAATACTGACTCAGTTGTATCCATTATTTCAAATCTAGGTAACATATTTAGTAGCTCTATGCAGTTTTTATTCAATTCTTTTATTGTTTTAGTAATGTCAGGATTTATGCTTTCTTTAAATATTGATCAAAGAGATGTTTTAAAAATATTGAATAAGCTTGGCATTAAAGATACACAAAGATTTCAGCTAATATTTTTCAAGATCGTAACAAAGGTAGGTATGTGGTTTAGAAGTCAACTAATTATCTGCCTAACTTCAGCTATTGTTACAACATTATTGTTTACAGTACTAGGCTTTGAGTTTGCAATTCCTATGGGAATAATAGCCGGATTATTTGAACTTATTCCAAATTTTGGAACCGCTTTGCAAATTCCTTTAGCATCAGTTTTGGCTTTAGCAACTGGCGAAGAACCAATTTTGGTAATCATTTATCTTGTTGCAGTGTTGATATGGCAACAAATTCAAGGCAACTTTATAGTACCAAAACTTATGCATAAAACTGTAGGATTAAATCCACTTGTAACATTGTTTGCTGTTCTATCGGGAACAACATTACTCGGTGCTGCAGGTGCTGTTTTGGCTATTCCAGTAGCTGCAATCTTGCAAATTAGCCTAGAAGAGTACTTTTCTAGATAATGTTCATTCTATAGATCTATAAAAATCATTTATTACTTGATTTTGTCTTCCAAAATTAGTATTCTTTCTGTATGGGATTACTATCTTCAGATAACTCTGACAAGGTTGTTGAGCTAGAAAAAAAGATTGCAGATCTGGAATTGCAATTGGGAAATAAAAGCTCAAATGAACTTATAAAAACACTTTATAAATGGGATGCTCCGGAGCGTGTTTTTGTAGCAAGGACCAAAGATTGGTTTTTGAAAGTTAGTATGATTTTTCTCTTTATAATTTTATTTCTAGCGTTTATGGGTGAAATTATTTTGATAATACTTGCAATATCATTAATTTTTTTGATATTTATTATGGCAACAGTACCTCCAGAAAGTGTTGCACATGAAATTACTACAAAAGGTTTGAAAGTATCAGGTAAATTTTACAAATGGAGTGAATTAGACTCATTTTGGTTTACAAAAAAGTATGATTTTGTGCTACTTAATATTGATACGAATTTGTCTATGCCATCAAGGTTAATTTTACTACTTGATTACAAAAAAATGCGAATGATTGATGATAAAGAATCTCCTTATAGTTCAGATATTGAAGATATCAGTAATTTGCTGGGGAGATACATTGAAATAAAGGTTTTTGATGAAAACATAAAACAGAGCAAGTTTTCAGAACTAACTGAAGGTAAAATTATTCAATAAATTATATTTATGTCACTATTTGAAACAAAAAATCCATTTTTAACTGATCCTCTTGATGTACCAGTAGCAGGTTCTGGATTTATAAACTTTCTTCAAACAATTGTTATAGCTTTGGCTATTGTTGTTATATTATATTTATTTATAATAACTCCAAACGAAGTAAAGGGAGAATCTATGCGAGAAACACTTCAAGATCACGATATACTTCTTACAAATAAGCTGGTCCAAATATTTGGTGGAGCAAATTCACCTTTATACAAAGTATTTGGCGACTACGAACGCGGCGACATTATCACCTTTCACTTGTCAAGTACTACTCAAGAAGAGGATTTAATTAAAAGAATAGTTGCTCTTCCAGGAGATAAAGTGATGATTCAAGATGGATTGTTGTATGTAAATGGAGATAAAGTGATTGAAAATTATCTAGCTGATGGTACTTTTCGAAATGAAATTATTGGAGTTAGTTCAAAAACAGTAAACAACAAAGACAAAACATACTTACCGAATACTTCAACATTGATAGAAGGTAAGGAATCAACTGTACCTCCCAATTCTTATTTTGTTATGGGAGATAATCGAGGAAATAGTAGAGATTCAAGGTATTCAGACATTGGTTTTGTATTAAGAAAATCATTGAAAGGAAAAGTATTCTTTAGGATTTTTCCTTTAGACAAATTGGGAATTCTGAACAATCCATTTAAGTAAAGTTTCAGTTATCAATTTTTTAATATTTAATATATGTATCGACATTCAATAATATTACTTATAGCTTTATTTATAGTATCTGCAACTACTTTAGGAAGTTTTTGGATTTCTAATGTTTATCAGACCAAAAGTTTTGAGTTTGGATTTCCTTTGCATATATTGGAACAAGATTATTCCAAATATGGTAATGGCGAGGTAGAAACCGAGAAATTTCCTGTAACTATTTATTTTAATCCTAATATAGACTCAACTAGGTTTCCCAAAACATTTTTAGTAAATAATTTTTGGATAGATTACGTCATTTTTGTAGCATTACTAGAAATCATTATTGAGGTTATTATTCACTATGGCAAGAAACTAAATTTCTAATTAGTAAATGAACTTATATGATCCAATCAAAATTTCATCATTTATTTCTAAGACGAACGAGAAAGATGCATGTAGTTTGGTCTTTAGTCACGCAGAAAATTACATAGAAAGTCCTGCAAAGGGCAGATTATTTGGTTTGATAAATATTTCATGTGAGAATTTTTTTGATTCTAGCAAGAGTGCAGATATTTTAAAAAATTTCATATTGAAAGATTTTTATGATAATGATGGCAGAAAAGTTTATGAATCACTTGAAATTACTTTGATGAATTTGAAAAGTGAATTATTGAAGTTAGTTAAGACAAATAAGGTTGAGCTTGATCAAAAAATTGATTTAAATTGTATACTTATTTCGATAAAGGATAATATTGCTTATTTTGCAAAAATCGGTGAGATATATACAGATATTGAAAGAGAGGGAACAATTTTTCATATGAACTCATATTTCAAGGATAATCTAAATTCCGAGATCAAGACTTTTTCCGTTATTCTTACTCCTACTGATACAATAATAACTTATGAAAATGAAACTAAGCAGAAGATTCTTGGTGTTAAGTTTGATAATTGTTTACGCACAATGAATTTTGAAAGTTTGTATATGACTCCACTGAAAAATGAAGTTGGCTTAGGAATTTTTGCACTAAAGTTTGCAACAAAACCAAAATTGATACCTCCTCGTGTAAATGTAAATCCTACAATCAATCATAAAAGTGATCATTTGGGCACTGATTCATCTTCAGGTTTTATATTTGCAGCAAATAGTCCTATTTCCGATAGTGACAGTGATTTATTGAAATTTAACACTAAAGAAGGCTTTGCAACAAATTTAGATACCTCAAAGGAAATGAAGAAAGAAAAGAATGTTGAAAAGGGATTGTTCTTCAAAAATCACAGTAATGAATATATCGCAAAGAATTTTCCAAATGCGGATAGAAAAGTTACACCAGAGTTTGCAGAAGAAATATTTTCAATTAATTATAAAAACAGAGAATCTTCAAAAAATAATAGAATAATTAGGGAGATGAAAAATTTTGATATATCAAATATTTCTAAGGGTAAGAAATTTCCCACAATGGAAAATTTACATTCAGACGTGAATCAAAGTGAAGAATTGAAAAAGCAATTCACTCATTTAAATAAACTTGTCATTTCGATGTCGCAATCTTTACAGCTTATGTTTAAAAATATAAAAACACAAATGTCTGACAAAATTAAAAACTTAAATCCAGGTGAAAAAAAACATATAGTCTCTAATGATGTTTCTTATAGATTCAAAAATAAATTTAAGAAACCTAACCATGATCTAGGAGCCAACGATACTGATGAATTGAACAAACGAGGATTTTTAATTAAAAATATATCCAAACAAAAGTTACTTGCAATTGTTATTTTGATAATTTTAGTTATTTTCGTAACTAATTTAATTATTCAAAGCAATAAGGAGAAGAAACAGCAACAGGATTTATATAACGATATAGCAAATTTAATTAAACTTGCACAAGATTATCAAAAAAATGCTAATTCTCAAGCATCTCTTAATGCAAGTAGATCAAATGATTTACTAACTCAAGCTTTAAAAAATGTCGAAAATGCTACTACAAAAAACACATTGACTGATTCAGTTAAAAGAAACGAGATAAATACTCAATTATCAAATTTGAAATCTTTGATATCACAGACAAAGAATAAAATCGAAAAAAATTCAATTATCAATTCTTCCTATGTATTGCAAGATTTAAAATCAAATTTCCAAAACATATCTCCAATTGGCTTGGAAGTAGTAAATGGAAATATATTTGTAGCTGATTCTAAAGGGTATTTGTACCAAAGTAATCTTGCAAACATAGGATTCAAACAAATTTTGGAGCCAAAACTAAATGACATATTATTAGTTAGTAAGGATTTAGATAATAATTTGCTAATTTATACATCATTAGGAATGTACAGACTATCTGCATCTTTGACAATTGAAAAAATTGATTCACTTTCTTATGAAGTAGTAGGAGATATAACTTCAATGAAAAGTTATGATGTAGGAAGTAACGAATACCTTTATACATTATCAAGGTCAACTGGACAAATAAGAAGATCTTTGAAAACTGTAAATGCATACGGAAAACTGGAAGTTAGGGACGAACAAGAAATTTTTAAGCAGGGATTGGATTTACAAATTGACGGTAATGTTTGGGTGCTAACCTCACAAGGAGTCAAAAAGTATTTTGGAGGCAAGGAAGTAACTATAAATATGCCGACCAATATGGTTTTACCCATTGACACTTTTGGCAAATTTGTTTTAGATGATAGCAGAATAATATTTATAGATAATAAAAATAAAAGAGTTGTATTGATGGGCAAAGATAATGAGTTGGATCAAAATAAACTTGAATATTTGTATTCTTTGAAGTTTAACGATAAGGGAACTGAATTTGGCAATATAATTAGTATCACATTTATTGATGACTATTTGTATATACTAGATACAAATAAACTATACAAAGTGAAGTTTGAAATACCAAGTTATATTTAAATAACTATATATTGAAAATCATACACACTTCCGACATTCATATTGGAGCAAAATTTGCTTGGATGGGAGAAGGCTCATCAAAACACAGAAATTCGATCAAAAGTAGTTTAGAAAGAATTGTAGATTTAGCAATAAATGAAGCTGTGAGCTTTATAATATTTGCTGGAGATATTTTTGACACTTCGTATCCTTCCGATATAAGTATAAATTTTTTTCGCGACCAACTATATAGACTAAGTGATAACGAAATAAAGTCACTCATCATACCAGGGAACCATGATTTGCTTGAAGAATCTTCTGTTTGGACAAATGAAGTTTGGAAAAGTGACAAAAACATTTTTGTTTTCAAAGATAATACTCCAAAATTTTTTGCTGAAAGTAAGGTATGGATTTACCCCAGCGTAATAAAGAGCAAAAAATCAAAAGTTTCCCCACTTGCACCAATTGTTTCTGAAATAAATAAGAATGCCATTGAAAATGATCCAAACTTTCATATAGTTATAGCTCACGGTTCGTTAAATTTATTTGGAATTTCTGACAACTTTCCAATTTCTAAAGATGAGATTGAAAAAACAAAAGCAGACTATATAGCTTTGGGAGATTGGCATTCTACTTTGGATATAGGCACAAATGTGAAGGCGTACTATTCTGGCTCTCCTGATTTTATAAATTACTCTGAAAAAGGAAGTGGGAATGTTTTATTGATTGAATTTGAAAATAGTGATTACAAAAAAATTGTAAAAGTAAAGATTGTACCAATCAATTCAAGAGAATTTATTTCTCTAAAACTTGATCTTGATATCTTTGATACTGCAGAAAAAGTTTCTGCAAAAATCAAAACCTATACAAACAAAGAAAAGAGCAATGTAATTACAATTAGTTTTGTAGGGGTAAGTAAAAATGGGATTAATTTAGAGGAAGTTATCGAGCAAATCAGAAATGAATTTTATGTCATCAAGTATACTGTGAAAGAGGAGCCATATACTTCTATGAACTTTGATTTTGAACATTTATTTGAAGAAGGAACTATATCTTCAGAATTTATCAAGCTACTTCAACAAGATATTGAAAATAATCCTGACAACATGGATCTAGCAAGAGCTTTGAATTTAGGTATCAAGTTATTGAAAGGAAATTAAGTTACAAAAATGAAATTTACTAGTTTGCATCTTCAAAACTTCAAAAGGTTTGCTAATTTTACAGTCAAGTTTAATTCGCTTGAGATTATTTACGGTGAAAACGAGAAAGGGAAATCGACTATAATTGCAGGAATACTTTCTGCACTCTTCGTTGATGCATCAACAAACTCGAAAGTCTTTTTTGAAAAAGTTAAGCATTGGAAAAACGAGATGAAACCAATTGTGGAATTGGAATTTGAGTATGAAGAAAAAAAGTATAAACTTAGTCGTGATTATAATCAAAAAGCAAGTAAATTGACAAATTTGACTGACAATATTGAAGAAAGTTCAGCAGATCAAATTAAAAAGAAGATAGATACCTTTTTGGGAATACAAAATGATTTTATATATCGTGCTGTCGGAATTTTGAATGGACATGAAATGTCAAACTTAGATGATGTAGCCAAAATCAATGATGCCTTGAGTAAAATTGCCTCTGGAAACAAAGATGAAGGTGATATCAATAAAGTTATCTTGAATATTTCAAATGAAATAAATGATTTGACAAGAGGAGTTAGCCGTGCTTCCAATAATCCTGGACCTATCAGGCAATTAGAAGAAAAAATTGCAAAACTTGATTCAGATATAGATATATCAAAGTCTCAATTTCAAAAGTATATAGAAAGTATAAAAATCAAGGATGAAAGTAGTTTGAGACTTGATAAAGTTAAAGAAAGAATTGAAGTCTTAGCTAAATCACTAGAAAACAATAGTATTCTTGAGGCTGGTAAACAAAAGCTATTTGAAAATGAGAATCTCGTGAAAGTAATTCAAAAGGAAATATCTGAGGTTAGTCTGTTGAAACAACAATTTGCTGAACTTGAACGAGATTTAAAATCGATTGATTTTGATATTGATACTTTCAAAAGAAATGAACTAGAGATTGCCAGCATCAAAGAGAAAATTGAGATTACTAAAAATGACATCACCGACTTAGAATCTAAGTTGAATAGTAAAAAAACTTATTTCGAAGAAAGTAGTAGATTTAAGCAGAAAGAAAATAAACTTATACTTTTAACGGGATATTCATTTACAATTATAGTAAGTATATTTTTAATTATTTTGAAATGGTGGCCATTGTTAATTGGAAGCATTATCTCTATCCTGATTTTACTAACTTATCAATTTCTAAATAAAAGGACACCTAAACTTGATAAAGGAAGCCTATATGATCTAGAAGATAAAATTTCCGACAAAAAAAACAACCTGAAACAACAAGAAGTTAACTTAAAAGATTTATTTAGGGAGATGGGTATTTCTTCAGAAAATGAATTTTATGAGAGGAAAATACAAATAGAGTCAAAAGAAGAAAATATCTATCAAATATCAAATTTCCTTAATAACAAAATACAAGCCTCTAGTTCTGAGAATTTAGTTCAAAATGTCGAAAGCTATCTAGTCGAAAAGAAATCTGAACTTGATAACCTTCTGTTGAAAAAAAGAGAAATTGAAATTAGTGAAGTTGAAAAGTATCGAGATTATGAATTTAGTTCTGAAAGAAGAGTTGAAATTGATACTGAACTTGATAATTTATATGATGAAAAGGCAAAACTAGAAGAACAAAAAGTTATTGCGAAAACTCGTATCAATGATAGTGAGATAAACCAAGAAAAGATAAATTTGCTTGAAGAAGAATTGTTATACAGCAAGGAAATTTATGAGAAGTATAGAGAAAAACTTCGCAGTTTGGAACTTGTCAGATTTTACCTTGACAAAGCTAAGAAGAATACTTCCAAAACTTTATCTACTTTATTGAAGCTTGAAATTGATAAGTACTTACCTAGAATTACAAACAACCAATATACTGAATCTAGGTTAGATGATGAATTCAATTTACAAGTATTTTCAATTATTAAGCAAGATTGGCTTACTACAGATGTTTTGTCAGTAGGTGCAATTGGTCAAATTTTTATGCTATTGAAGATTGCTTACTTTAAAATGTTGACAAATGAAAAGCAATCTCCTATCATTATGGACGACCCATTTATTACATTTGATGATACTAGGAAGCGAGAATCTTTAAATATATTGAAGGAAATCTCTGAATCAAACCAAGTCTTGATCTTTACTTGTGACAAATCACTACCCATTACACAAAACATTGTATAAATATTTTTTTCTGAACTTTTCGATCCTTTTGCTTTTTTTTGCCTTTTCCATCAGTCTAATGGCACAAAGTGTAAATGACCTAGATACAAAATTGATCGAAAAGCAAAGTGAACTCAATAGTTTATCAACAAGTTTGGATGAATTGACCAACGCTATCAATACTATAAGTACTTCTACAAATATAACTCAAGGTGAACTAAACGCAATTGATAAACAAGTAAATGAATTTCAGAGTTTAGTTAATGCAAAGATAAGTGAAATTGATGCCTTAAATCAAGAAATAATTTATAAGGAGAATGAAATTAGAGATAAATTGAATCAAGTTAATTTCAAGATAAATAAAATTTATAAACTATCAAAAATAACTGCCAAAGAATCCCTATACTTTGATTTGAAAGTAAGCCCAAATTCACAATACACAAAAAATCTTATATATACTGATATTAACTATGTAAATCAAGCAAGTATTGAGATTGACAAGATCAAAAGCTTAGTTTCCTCATCTGAAGAGATTAAATCTAAGTTGATGAGTACTATAGTTGATCTAAATAAAAAAAGAGATGAAATCTCTGTAAAGCTAGCGAATATAAAAGCACAATTAAACCTACAAAGTCAAACTAGATATCAGGTGATATCTCAAATAAACTCTTTGAACAAAGACATTTTAAATATTACCGAAGAACAAAAAAGGATTCAGAAAGAAGAGGCTGAGAAATTATCTCAACCAGCACCAATACCTATAGACGTACAGACTTTTGTGAACGGTGAAATTTATTTTAGTGGTAGGGGTCGTGATTTGTATGATGGTCATGGAGTAGGTATGTCACAATGGGGAGCTTATGGGGCTGGAATCGAAGGCTTTACAGCACATCAAATATTACAAAAATACTATACTGGAATTAGCATTGAAAAATATAATGCAAATTTTGAAGTTACCGTTCCTGGATATGGGACAATGGATGTTGAAACTTATCTTGCAGGAATTGGGGAGGTTCCAAGTACAGCATGTGATGCCAATCAAGCAAATGGTTCTTGGAATTGCTGGCCTAAAGAAACTATAAAAGCTCAAGTAATTGCAGCTAGGACTTATGTGATTGCACATTTACAAAAAGTAGGCTCTGGTGCAACAGTATCAAATGGTCCAGACTTTCAAGTCTATGTTGGAGGTAATGCAAAGGCTTGGGCAGTAGAGGAAACTAGTAAAGAAGTTATTAAATATAATGGAGGTCTAGTTACTGCTGTATATTCTGCAAGTCATCAAGGACAAAGTGAGAACAATGAGCTTGTTTTCACCAGGGCTTCAGTAGCCACAACAAAAGAAGGACTTGTTGGTACACCTTATCCTTATTTGAGATCAGTAAATGACTCAGCCTTTGCATATAGAAATCAAACTTACAATTTTAGCTGGAACACAATTGCCTTTACAAAAGCAAAAATTGGAGAAATTTTTCAAACTTTAGGCAATATTGACATTGGAAATTTACAACAAATAGAAATTTTTACTGGTGGATCAAACAGGGTATGGGCAGTTGGGTTGATTGGCGATAAATCTAAAAAATATGTAGCAGGTTGGAGGTTCAAAAGTGAAATAAATGATTATATATTTGAAAATTATCCTGAAAGTCAAAGATCTTATTTATATTCTACGGAATTTAGATTGGTTGAAGTACAAAATTGATGTAGAACTTGATATAATCTTCTAATGTCTAAAACCAGTTGTAGAGGAATAATAATCAAAGATAATGCAATTTTACTTGTCAAAAGAGTTTTGTACAAAAAAATTTTTTATGTTTTACCCGGAGGTACAGTAGAAGAAGGTGAGACTTTTGAAGAAACACTTACTAGAGAAGTAAAAGAAGAAACAAATTGCACCGTAGAGATTGTTGAATTTTTGTTTCAGTTAAATTCAAAGGCAGCACAAAGAATAAGCAGAATATATCTTTGCAATTACATTGAAGGTACCCCAGAATTACGAAAGGATTCGGTTGAATACGATAGGCAAAGTAAAAAAAACAAATATATACCGACATGGTATCCATTGATGCAAATTTTCAAAATAAATATCTTGCCTAAGGAAGTGAAAGATTATTTACTGCAGAATTATATATTGAAAGTATAATTTTAAATTTATGAGCAACGAAACTATCGAAGAAGTAAAAAGAATTTTTCCGAAGAGAAAGAATTCTTTATCTACTTGCGAAAACCCAAAAGTCGATTTCGAATCTCAAAATAGGGATGAACAAGTTTATATCTTGTCCAGAGCAGCATTTGTAACGAATCTCGGGTGGATAATTGGTTCTATTTTGGAATTAATGTTTCTAGCTATAATTGTATTTATTTTAACTAAGTTGAAAATTCCTTATTTAGGTGTGGTTCCAATTCCTTATATTATAATAATTATAATTCTTGGCTTTTCACTTATATTGGACAACATTGTGACGCATTGGATTAGATGGTTTTACAATTTATACATTGTGACAAATGAAAGAATAGTTGATTATGACTTTACACCTGGAGGTACTTTCCGAATAGCTGAAGCAGGCTTACTAAATATTGAAGATGTTTCTCAGACTCAAAGTGGATTTTTGTCAAATCTTTTTAATTACGGAAATTTGCGAATACAAACTGCATCCGAAAAATCTTTTTTTCTTATGGAGAGAATTGCTAATCCTTCATATTTGAGAGATAAAATACTTGATCTCAAAGATGCAGTACAAAAAGATCACCAACATTATGAGCATAAACAGTGAACAAATAATCATTCTTGCGATAAAAGTAGTAGTTACATTGATATCATTGTTTTATATTTTTCTTGCATTAAATTCATTAAGACAATTATATCTTGTACACAAATCTCTAAAAACAAAAACTGGTACTTTACTGATTTTTTTGAAAAGTATTGTAATTGTCTTGCTTGTAATCTTCCTAATTCTTCTAATAATAGCATAGATAAAAGTATTAAAGTAGTTGATGAATACAGATTCATATATTCAAAAATTGAACATAACTGACATTGTGATAAATGAATTAGGCCAGATTCCTAAATATTCAACCTTGGAGCTAGAAAATGATGCTTATGATATCAAAAAGAAGGATAGTACTGTTCCTTTTTTAGTCAAATCAATAGCTAATCAAAAGTATGAACTTATTGCTTCTGCAAAAAGATACAAAATTGCACAAATAGCTGGTTTTTCTATTTTAGACGCTATAGATATATCTATTGAAAATTATAATTTACTTGAATTGGCGATTGTGCAAAATCTTCAAGAACTTGATTTAAATATATTTGAAGAAGCAGAATTACTAAAAATATTGGTTCAAGGGCGAGACATTGATGTATACAATTTAGGGCTTAGAGTTAGCTTATCTGATTCGTCGATAAGAAACAAAATTAGATTATTGGACTTGCAAGACGAGATCAAAATGGCTGTTTTAAAAAAACAAGTATCGGAGGGACATGCTCGAGCTTTAGTCGGCATAAAAGATAAAAGTAGCCGAATGCTTGCTTTTGCTACTGTTAAATCCAAAAATTTAACAGTCAGGCAGGTTGAAAGCTTGGTTAAAACTATCAATCAAAATAAGAAGAGTAAAGTTTCTTTAAATGCTAAAGGTATAGAATTAACGAATAAATATGCAAAGCAATTATCCAAACGAACAAATGTAACTTGTAAAATCAAGGCAAATAGATTTTCCGAAGGTGGAAGTATTGTGATTAAATATAAAAACGAAGAGATGCTTAAAAATATTATGAAGTTAATATCTGTGGAGTAGTTTTAATTTTTTTCTAAAAGTTGAATAAGAACATCTCAATAAAAAGCATATTGGTACTTATTTTCGCAATTGTAGTGATTGTTTATAGTCTGAATCTAACTTTGCACACTATAAGAAATGGACTTGCAAGATACGATATTTTGCAAACTGAAAGAAACAATTTGTCAAAATTATTAGAAAAAAATACTCAACTAAAAAACGAGTTGCTACTAGCAACAAAGGTTGAAAAGAAACAGTCTGAAGTACTTGAGAAATACAATATAATTGATCCTGAAGCAAGAATTTATATAGTTGAATTTCCACAAGAGATAAAATACATTGATCTACACACAGAACTCGAGAAATATAATCAAGAAATAGATAATGAGCCAAAAATGCAAAAATGGCTTAGAAAACTTATCAAAAAATAGCTTTTATATCATTTGTTAGAATTCATTTTTGCTATTTCCTCTTCTAAAAGCTTCAAATACATTCCATAACCAATTAAATTGATATTACCTGATTGTTCTTTACCCAAAATATTTCCTGCCCCTCTAATCTCTAGATCTCTACTTGCAATTATAAATCCTGAGTTGAGAGAAGATGACCCAACTAATACTTCTAATCGCTTTGTATAATTCTCCTCATCTTTTTTAAATTTAAATTTACGGTGCTTGGTCGTTGGAAATTTTATAACTTGCCTATAGTCAGGCTTTTGTTTATAAAAGAGATAGCAATATGCTTGACTTTCCGATCTTCCGACTCTTCCTCTAAGCTGATGTAGCTGAGACAGCCCAAAGTTTTGAGCATTGTTGATAATGATAGTATTTACATTTGGCATATCTATCCCATTTTCAATTATAGTAGAACAAAGTAAAATATCATATTTATAATTATAGAAATCTTCCATAGTTTGTTCTAAATTCAAATTGACTTTCTCGTGCAATACATTGTTTTCCGAAAAAGCTACTGCTATTCTTAATTTGGGTACTAATTTTTCTAACTTATGTTTGATCGTAAATATAGTTTTGATATCATTATGAACAAAGTATAGTTGTCCTTTTCTTTTCAATTCGAATTCTATTGCATATTTCACGATATTCCAATCAAGTTCATACAAAAGTGTCTTTATATCCTTTCTACCTAAAGGAGGTGTTGAGATAATTGAAATATCTTGTATCTTTGACAAAGCTAGGGATAGTGTTCTAGGAATTGGAGTTGCACTCATAGACAAAATATGAACTCCAAACCTTAGTGACTTTAGTTTTTCTTTTTGTCTAACTCCAAACTTTTGCTCTTCATCTACAATCAATAATCCTAAATTTTTGAACTTTACATCATTTGACAAAAGCCTGTGAGTGCCAATTACTATTTCAACTTTGCCATTTCCGAGGTTTTGAATATTATCAAAATTTTCTTTAACAGAATGAAATGAAGAAATCATCGATACTTTTATGCCAAACTTTTTGAAGCGATCATAAAATAGTTTGTAGTGTTGAGCAGCTAAAATTGTTGTTGGACAAAGCATTGCAATTTGAAAACCTGATTCAACAACTTGAAAAGCAGCTCTCATAGCTACTTCCGTTTTCCCAAAACCAACATCTCCAACTAAAAGTCTATTCATAGATTTTTGTGAATGTAAATCTTCTTCAATGTCTTGAATAGACTTTTCCTGATCATAAGTTAAAGAATATGGGAAATCGTCACAAAACTCTGTATATAATTCTGTTGTAGTCAAAATGTTTGGTGCATCAGTTAGGCTTCTCAGTGCATCTTGAAGGACAAGCTCCTTCGCAAACTTCGCAGTATCTTCCTTGACTTTTTTCAATATTCTTTTCCACTCACCACCAGATAATTTCGTGACTTTAGGTTTTATACCTTCTGGTCCAAAATATCTTGTGAGTCTATGTATTTGAGAATAATGAACAAATAACTTATCCTCAGCTGCATACTTCAATTCAAAGTAAAATTCACTTCTCTTCATTGTAATTCCTATATACTCAGCCACGCCATTATCTTCATGAACCAAGTAGTCTCCAGGTTCAACTTGTAGTTGTAAATAAACTATAAAATCAATCCAGTTCTCAAATTTATTGATCGCTGCAGAGATTGCATCTTTTGAATGCAATTTCGTAAACTGTTCAAATGCAGATTTACTTTGTTGGAGTTCAAGATACTTTTGCTTAAGTATGTCATCAGATTCATCGTTGACATCTATAACTTTGCAAAATTCAAGTTCTTGATCAAAAAATGAAACTACATACGGAAGTTCCGTTAACTTTGGCCAAAATTTTATAATATCACCCTTTACTTCAAATTCAGCATAATCTGATACATTCTCCACTTTTGTAAACTCTAGCTTCAACAATGTTTTTTTCAATTCATCAAATAAAAGCACGGGAAATTATATCAAAGACTTGTGTTATAATTATTGAAAATTATTAGCTATCTTGATATAAATAAATATGTTAAATCTAACACCGTTACCTAAATTACCCAAATCCTATTCCAATGTTATAAGCGAGCAAGTAGTTTTGTGGCATCATGACAAGCATCAAGCAGGTTATGTCACTAAATTCAATGACATAGTAGAGCAACTTGAGAAATCGGACAAATCAGCATCAAATGCAAATTATTCTGAGTTTGGAGAACTCAAAAGAAGACTTAGTTTCAATCATTCTGGAATTATACTTCATGAAAATTATTGGGAGGTTTTTGGAAACAAAGAGGATTTTACGGAAGTGAATTACGAGGACTTTGCAATTTACTCCAAAATTGTTGATGACTTTGGAAGTTATGATTTATGGAAGGAAGACTTTATTGCAACTGGAAAATCATCTTTGGGTTGGGCAATATTATTATTTGATAATTTTACTCAAAAGTTGATGAATGTTTCCGTCGATTTTCATAATAATGGAGCAATATGGGATTCTGAATTAGTAATGTGTTGTGATGTATTTGAACACGCATATTACAAAGATTATGGTCCTGATAGAGCAAGTTATCTTGAGAAATTTATTGAGAATTTAGATTGGCAAAGAATTGATGAGATCTTTGGATTTAGTTTATGCCATAATCACACAAATGATTGTCATTGTGATTGTAACTAATTCTTAACTCATACATAAATGAAATTCAAGTTTATAAATTAACTTAATCAAGCAATAAAGTGAACTATATCTATACTATACAAGATTCACAATTTAAAGAGAATTTTCCCAAACTTTCAAGGTCATATGAAATTCTTGCATTAGCAGAGTTTAATATTTTGGGAAGCTTCATAATAAGTAAAGAAATAGTTAAACATATTTTTCAAAAAACCGACTTGGAAGGATTTTGGATAGAATCTGTGAAAAGGTTTGATGTAGCGAAGCTACAACCAAAAGATTTGCAAGGATTTGCGACAGAATGTGTCAAAAGGATTTCTAATTATACCTTTGACGACAACTTTTTTGAACAATTAAATAAAGCTTACTCTGATGTTTCCGGCTTTTTAGACGCTGCAGTCAGTATAAACCAGGTAACAAATTTACAAAAAATTACAGTGAAGGCTGATAATGTCAAAGGAACAGACAATATTATTGTAGAACTTACGAAGTCTATCTTGCAAGATTTTGATCCAGAAGCATTATACTTCAAGTTCAAAAATGCAGTAAATTTCTTTGAAACTAACTACGACTTTCTTGTCACAAAATCTGTTCAACCTGAAGTTTCAGGTTATGCATATAACTTCGAATTAATAAATAACCTTAAAGATAGATACACTATAGAAGCAACATACGGACTGTCTACCTTGTTAGATAGAAAGGAACTGATCCCAGATCAATACATATGGGATACAGATGAAAAAAAAGTAACGGAAAAGTTTCTTTCGAAACAAGAGGAAATGGAAATTTTGGTAAATAGCGAGGAAAAAATAAAGAAAATCCCTATTTCAAAAAATTGGCAAGATAAACAAAAATTGGATGATAAGTTTATCAACAAGATAGCAGAAAAAGTTGACTTTATTAATGATGAAATTACAAAGTTATTTAAACTTAAATGGGTTTATGAATCTGGAAAACTTTATGGTTTGGTTCTTGAAGATTTAGGTGGATTGGACCCAGACTACAATTTATCACACTTGGCAAATCAATCAACTGAGAACCTTTCCTTATCAAGTAGTTTAAATAATGATGATGAAAACGATTTAGAAAATCTAATTGATTTTGATACTGAATTTCAAGATGCTCCTGTTGTAGAAAAAGACACAAGTATTTTTGATAATAACTTTGATAACGAGTTTATAGATGTTGAAAGAAATGTCAATGGTAAATTTGAAACAAAAACTATGATTAGTGACAGGGACAGTTTGCCTCTACAAACAAACAAGTCTGCGTTTCAAATCCTATATCCCAATAAATCAAAGACGACTAGTCCTCGGATTTTAATAAATAAAGATTCTCCTAATACTCAACCTGATTTAGGATTAGCAGAAAATCGTTTGGCTTACGAAAAAACAGATTCAGTTTATCAGGTATTGGCTAATAACTTAGAGCGTAAGGTAAATAATGAAGATAGTGATTTTCCTCAACCTGTCGAAGCTCTAGATGCAAATGAAGTTTTTTCTGAAAATTTCGCACAGGCCAAAGAGAATACAACTGAGTTTCATGAATCTGTCCTTATTGAAAAAATCGACAACAAAGAAATACCAAACAGCACAAAGGAATCTACTTTACCACAGAAAGTAGAAGTGGCAGAATCTACAAATACTCTTCGTAGACCTTTGAAAACAGCTACCAAGGTATACTTGAATTTGAACGGTAACGATAGACTCAGCGTGGATGAAGTTATACATTCAGATGGAGCATTTTTTTCTTTTGATACAGAAAGTGTCGATAACGAAGGTTTATCAATTATTTTGTCAAATAATTCACAAATTTACAACCCTAAACCAATTGTATACAAAGTTTCTGGATTAAATAAATTTATCAACTATTCAATCAACATACCTTTTGAAATTGAGAGGCAATTTAATTCTGTGTTAAGCGCTCGAAATCTTGATAATAATAAAAATTTGTTTGTTGTAATTCCAAATATTAAAACTAGCGAAGAACTAGTAAATATAAAAAGAACAATGTCTTCTATCGGACTTAGGAGAAGTTCTAACTTTAAGCTTTATATTTCTATCGACAATTTAGCTGCATTTCATAATCTAAGTCAAATAGTAGGAGATGGAATTGATGGTATAGTTGTGGATTTATTGGAATTAGGCAAGATTGCAATTGGTTCTAACGCAAGTGGAGATGCTTTTACCATCTATGATATTGAAACTCTTGGGATAATAAATTTTCTAAAAGATACGCTGAAAATTGCAATGAGCTCAAAAATTCCAGTTATTGTAAATTTTTCTGCAGTTAGTGGTGATAATATGTCGGTCAATTTGAAGAAAATAATCAACATTGGCATTCATGGAATAATTGTTTCTAACATTGATTTAACTGAAATAAAAGAGAGTATAGGTAAAATTGAAATTGAAAATTTGGTACAAAAAAAGTAAACTTTGTATTGAAGTTAGTAAAAACATATTGAAATTATTTATCCAATAATTTAGAATAAATTAAATCAGCAATATAAATTTTTAAACCTTAATATCATGAATAAAAAAACTGCCCTACTTATCGTATTTCTTATTGTTGCTATATCACTTAGTACTTTTTTTGCTTGGCAAATTTTTCAAAAATCAAAGACCGACACAAATGAACGAAATACAAGTACTAATTCATCTGCATCTTCTAGTATGCTAACGAAAAGTCAATCTTCTTATACTTCTAGTGCAAATAGTCTGTCAGGAAGCACGATGTCAAACTCGACTATATCTCTTTCTCAAACATCAAGTTTACATTCTTCCAAATCTTCTTCAAGTGAAACATCTATAAACATTCCTGAAGGCAAGGTAAGAGTATACTTTACAAAAAATGGATCAATCTTTGACTATGTATTGAGAGACTCAAGCAGTACAGATCCACTAGATAAAGTTGTTGATGCTATGAGCGCAAAGTTTCGTGGTCCAACAACAGAAGAAAAAAGTATGGGCTTTCAAAAAGATATAACAATGAATGGAGAAGGGAAGTGTTATGATACAGCTGGTAATTTATTGCAAGATTTAAATGGCAACCCATATATCTGGACACTGTCGCAGAAGGATTGGAAAGTCTATGTCAAGATGTGCAAGGATGTAGTACTTGGAGGATCAGTATCTGATAGTGTATTACAAGAGTCTATAAAAAAAACTGTGACAGATAATTATTCAGGAGTTACAGTTGTCATTTTGAACAAAGATGGAAACTGCCTTTTTGATGCAAGCGGATTAAATCAATGTGGTCAATAAAATTATTAAACCATGATATATATCGGAGCTGATCATCGTGGCTGGAAACTAAAAAATCAACTAGCAGAATTGCTACAAGAGGATTTTGGAATGAATCATATCGCAGATAATGGTGCTTATGCCGAAGATTTTGGTGATGATTATGTATATTTTGGCAAGAAGGTTTGTGAAAATGTCCAACAGGACAATTTTCATTATCTAAATTTATCAGTATTAAGAGACAAGTTTGATATTCATTGGCCATCATATGGGATTTTGATTTGTGGCTCTGGCGAAGGCATGAGTATCATTGCAAATAAATTCAAAGGTATACTTGCTTCACTAAGTCTAAATAGCAAATCTGCTGTCCTTGCAAGACAACATAATAATGCTAATGTACTTATTTTACAAAGTTTTGAAGAAGTAAATCCAACCATTTTATACCAAACAATTGTAAAGCCCTTTTTACAAACTACATTTGAAAATGAAGAAAGACATTTGAGAAGAGTTTTGGAAGTTATTGATTATGACTTCAATCAAAGAAACATATAGTTAACAAATATTCTTATTTGATAAAAGATGTTTATACTGAACTTAAAAAATTATAAATTAACAAATAGAACATATGAGGTTATTGATAAATTAAATGTTTTATTACGAAATTTTTCCAATGTAAATTTTCTAATAGCACCAAATATTATTTCAACTAGATTTTATGTTGAATTACTTGATAAACTAAATTCAAATATAAAAGTTTTGGGGCAACATGCAGATTTTATAGATACACCCAAAAGCACTGGCTTTATTAGTCCAGAATTACTTAAAAATCTCGGAACTTGGGGTACGATATTAAATCATGCCGAACATAATATCGATACAAATATACTTAGACATACTGTGAAGATATGTAATGAACTAGATCTCAAGACGATTGTATGCTTTGATGATGTTTGCAATACTGTAAAATATATAAGTTTGCATCCTACTTTTATATCTTATGAACCACGAAGTTTGATAGGCGGAGGCAATTCATTTTCATCAAAAAGTGTGATTGATCAAGAGATGCAAAATCTGATGTATTTGAAATCAAAATTTGATGAAGACAAGATAATTCTTGGTGCAGGTATCAAATCTGAGAATGATTTTATCAAAACATATGAACTGGGCTTTGCTGGCGTTATGATTTCAAGTGTAGTAACTGAGAACGAAGATTTTTTTGGCAAACTTGAAGAATTATTAAATTATGAAAATATGTATAGCAAAAGTTTTGCTAAGTCAATTTTGTAAATGAATATGTCCATACAAGAGAAAATAGAGAACATAAAAAACTTTTTACCCAAATCAAAGATTGTACCTTCTATATTATCAGATGATTCAGATTTTGTAGAACATGAGCTTCTTCGATATATGGATTACTTTGATGAGATTGAATTTGATGTTGTTACACAAGATTTTACAAAGATAGTAAATACCAAGCAATTTGACACGACACTAAGTATAAATGAATACAGTGAAGCCCTGCTTGAAACAGAACTTAGTAGTACAATAAAGCCGTATTTTCATTTAATGTCAAATAATTTCTTAGAGCTGCTTGAAGCTATAGATCCGATTGCTTTTGCAAATGCTGGATTTATTGTGCATCTTGATTCAAGTATATTTTCAAATTCATCTTGGATTCAAAAGTTTTCGAGATTTGATGATTGGGAAATTGGTATAGCTTTGAATCCTGATTCTGATGTAGAGAAATTACGCGAGATAAAGACTAAATGGAATGAATTTTGGCATGGATATGGTGAAACAAGAAAACTTTTTGACTTCGTTCAAGTTATGACTGTAGAACCTGGAGCTCAAGGAAAAGAATTTACACCTAGTCAATTAAGAAATATTCCAACAATCAAAGAACTTTTCAAAGAAGCCATTATCAAAGTGGATGGTGGGATAAATTTACAAAATTTAACAAGTCTTTCAAATGGTGAGCTTGATGCAATGAAATCTGTAAATGTTGCTATAGTTGGAAGTTATTTTCAAACTAATTAAAAAAGGCAAGTATCAAAATTTTCAACTAGTGTTTGACGAAAAACTTTTTAAAAACATCACGAAAAATATTCGCAAAAATATATTGATATCAACTCATTTAGCAGGAAGCGGTCATATAGCTGGCCCTTTGGGTGCCGTTGATTTGCTCGCATATTTATTTTTTTATGTATTGCGAAATCCTTTGTTGAAGAATAAGATTGTGGATTTGGAAAATAAAGTATTTGAAGATAAATTTATCTTAAGTGCAGGTCACTATGCTCCGTTACTTTATTCCATCCTAGCCGAGATAGGTTTGATAAAATTTGCTGAATTGAATAACCTGCGGTCTCTTGGTTCCATTTTGCAAGGTCATACCCATAGAAACTTAGATTATTTTATTGAAAATTCTTCTGGAAGCCTCGGTCAAGGAGTTGGTTTAGCGGTGGGTGAAGCTATTTTTTACAAAAAAACGAACAAAAAAAATCAAGTGTTTGTTTTGATATCTGATGGCGAAATGAACGAAGGTAGTGTTTGGGAATCCTTTTTGATTGCAAGTAAGTTCAAACTTGATAACTTAACTATAATTATTGACAGAAATAATATTCAACAATCAGGAAGATCAAATCATATACTTCCTTTAGAAGATCTAGAAAAAAAACTTATTGCTTTTGATATGAATGTATCAAAATTAAATGGAAACGATATTCATGACATTATCAAAGTATTTAGCCATTCGAACTTTTCAAATCAACAACCAAATGTACTATTATCATACACTACGGCAGGAAAAGGAGTTAACTTTCTTGAGAATAACTATGAATGGCATTCAAAAGTGTTAACTAAATCAGAATTAGAATTAGCTGTAACCGAGCTTGAAAATTAATTTACTATGTCTTTAAAATTATTACAAAATAGTACAAAATCTTCGCGAGATGGATTTGCAGATGCTCTTGCAGAATTAGCAGGAAATCAAAATGTTTGGGTAATTTCTGCAGATTTAGAAAAGTCATTAGGACTTACAAAATTCAAAGAACTTGCACCAGATAGGTTTGTAGAGTGTGGAATAGCAGAGCAATCCGCTGCTACTGTAGCTGCTGGCATTGCCATGGCAGATCCAAACAATATCGTTTATTTTGCATCATTTGCAGAATTCCTTCCTATGAGATGCGTGGATCAAATACGAATATCTATAGACCAGCAAAATCTAAATGTGAAACTTATATCCTCACATGTAGGATTGAGCTATGCAGCTGATGGGATGAGTGTTCAAGTTTTGGAAGACCTTGGTGTTATGCAAAGTTTTGTAAATATGCAAATTTTTTCTCCTGCTGATTATACAGAAGCAAAAAGTTTGACATTGCTTTCTGCAAATGAGTTAGGTCCAACATACATTCGCCTAAATCGCGAACCAGAAATTGCAATAGAAGTAAATCCTAGAGAACAAAAGTATAATTTGGAATATCCAGAAAGATTAGTTTTTGAAAGTCATCAAACTAATGAGAATCATAAGAAAAAAATCTTGCTAATAGCTCACGGTACAATGGTTGGTGAATCAATGAATCTTGCAAAATTAATTGATGAAAAGTTTGGATATCCAGTTTCAATATACAATTCATCAAGAATAAAACCTTTACTTGATAAAGATATCGCAAATTTAGTTTCAAATTTTGATGAAGTATATGTATTGGAAGAACATAATAGAATAGGTGGACTTGGTACAACTATCGCTGGATTTCTTGCTGAAAAATCATTGCTACAAGGCAAGATTTTTCGTATAATTGCACTTGATAGATATGGCGAAAGTGCAAGAACTACTGCTCAACTGAGAAAACACTTTGAATTTACAGCGACAGAGATATTTGATAGATACTTTTGTTCAAATTCATCAAGATAATATGAATAAATTTCAGATACTTTCTACAAAAACAAATATACAACTAAAAAAATTAGAGTTATTTTGGATCAAAAAAAATAAAATCCGAAATTTGTTTAGTATTTTGGTGATAATTTTTGTCTCACTATTTGTAGTAGCAACTAAGTATGAAAAGACTGTAAATGCTGCAGGTCTTTCAAATATGGTGATAGCTCAAGGAATGGATTATGCAAAATGTCAAGAACAAGGTGCAAGCAAGCCGTGGTCAAAGTGGATAGCTTATTCTGGACCTACTTTTGATACAAAAGAATTTGACAATTTGACAAGTATTGGTGATATAGCAATAAACTGGTTTACTATACCTTGCAAAGACACTATAGTTGTACCTGAAAATGAAATAGATGACTTTTTAGAAGCATATTACCCAACTTTCTATATACCCAATTATGCTTCTTACGATAGGACATCAAGTGGAGATTTTGTAATTACAGATATAAATGGAAGTAGTACTATTGGATTTATGGGAAATACCATGGCTAGTTTGTATCAAAACAAACCTGTCTCAACAGAGTACTTTGCAAATCAAACTTTGGCAAAGATAAACCCTGTGAAGTATACTGATGCTGCAGCTATTTTACCTAAATTTGTAACTTCTACAGGAGCCGAAATATTACAAGCAACTTCTAAAGCTTCAAGCTTAACTGTAAGCATTGCTATTAGCATTGTAATAATAATTATTATTATAGATGCATTGGCTATACTATTTAGGAAGAAAATCAATCCTGGAGCCTTAATAAGTCTATTAAATGGTATTCCTAGTCTTATAGTTGCTATTCTATTGATAATTTTTAGCTACCCTATTTCAGCACTTATATTAGATTCCGGAAATTTACTTACAAGTGGTTTACAAAGTTATGTATTTAACCAAGTTAAATTAAATGTTCCTGCAGGAGGTCTGCTTATTCAATATTCAGATAGTAAGAGTAATTCAGTTACAGTAAATATTCCCGATGTATATAATGGTATGAGTATAGGTCAAATATATGATGGTCAAACATATGTAAGTCTGTCTAAAGAAATTGACGATTATTTTCAATATCTAAGTGCAAATAGCTTGAATGTTTTCAATGTATTCGGAGTTGGTAATATTGGAGGCAAAATTGATACATTGTTTACCAGTAATAGTGCCGGCAGTATTGAAATATCGCCTATTCAACTTGGAAATACTGAGTTAACCGGCGTTTTGGTCCAGATGCTTAATAATATGCTTTCAGGATTCACAGGGGATAAGACAACTAAAACAACACCTCCTAGCCAATCTAATCCTGGGACTATGCCAGCTGGTGTGTCTGGTTCAACAACTACACAAGCTCCTTCTACTTCAAATACTATAAACTTTAGCGCAAATAGCCCAGGTGGATTGATTGCATTTATACTTGCTGCAGTAGCATTTTTTACAATGTTTAAGATATTTTTTGCATTAATCAAGTCTTTTGTTTACATACTTTTTTTGCCAGTATTGGCACCTTTATACTTTATTTCATCTGCTTTGCCAGGTCAAAATAAATTGATAACTAAATGGTTTAAGTCATTATTAGCTTCAGTACTTACATTTCCTATTTTTTATGCAGCTTCGATATTGATTGTATTTTTAGGTGCTGGATTTATTTCCTCCACGTCCAATCTGAATTGGTTTCCTACTGGTCTTGGTATTACAGGGAATACTGGCTCATCTACGATCAATTTGGTATACAGCTTAGCAGCATATGGTATATATTTGATGTTACCAAATTTACCAAAAATGATAGAATCAGCATTAGGCAGTACAGGATCTAGTTTTGATAAATATGGTTCATCAGCTATAGGTCAGACAAGATCAGTTCTAAGGAAGATCCCAATAGTGAATATGGTACCTGGTATATAGAGATTCATTGTGTTAATATATCTCGAAGAAAATCTGCATGTTCTGGATCTATTATTCCATTCAATACCAAGAAATTGACTAATTCTTTATGATAATTATTTTTTACTTCTTGTTCTCTTACTTTCAGTCCTTGATAGGTTCTGATAGTTTCAGCATCGATCCTAGCATTCTGATCATCAGAAAGCCGTCCGTTACTTCGAATCTCTTGGATATCTTGTTCATCAAAAAAAGGGTTATTACGGTTAGTAAGCATACTTAAAGCTGCAACACTGTTGCTAGACTTTGGAAGTGCTCCTTTAATCTGATTCATTACATCTTCATCACGCATTCTTTTGATAGGGATGTTATTAATCTCACTTCCAATTTTAACCCACTCAAGAACTTGATCTTTCAATATTTCAAGTTCCACATTCAAAGTATCCAAATCATTACGATCTGCTGTGGCTTCAGTAAAAGCAGGAATAGCACCTTTGATAATATTGACAGCTCCTTTAAATTGATTTGGAAAAACAACATAAGTAGAAAGTCCAAGTAGAAGAGCCAATAGTAGTGCTGTTGTAGTTCTTGGTGTCCGAGGAGTTTCTACATTATCAATATCCCAAACGTTATGCATTGCTTCTGTCAAAGTCAGTCCTGTTCCAACATTATCTAATTCACGTGGAAACACTGATTGTATTAAACGGACAGTTTCCTTAAAAGAACTTTTTCTCATAATATTAAATATTTACTAAGTTAGGATATATATTTTCATAATTTTACTCCTTGCCATCAAATTGCTTCAATACTTCCTCCCTTTCCTTTGTTGGATCACCTACTTTTCCATAACCCAACCTTCTTAAAAGATTGTTCATACTTCTTATTGCTGGACCAACCAATCCAAGTCTATATATGTTGTTCAAGCTCTTTGCAGCTTCAATATCATATGCAAAAAAGAAACTCCAATAAGTCATGTTGAAAAGAATTGAGTTGATAACAAACTTTAGTGAGTCTTCAGGAACTTGAACTGGCAAGGATGTCGAAGTGTCTGTAAATAAACTTCTTGCATCTTTTATATTTGGTATATTTGCAATGGAACGACGTAAAACAGTTGTTAATAATTTTATAGGAATACTAAGTACATCGGGATAAACTTTGTAAGCTAGTATATTTACCAATGAGATCACACTCCCGATAAGTCCTTGTCTTTTGAATAATGTACCTAGCTCACTATATGGAGTTAGACTATATGCAATTGGTGTAATTTGCTTAATACCCAATATTCCTTCATAACTATTTAGCTTACGAAAAGCTGCAGATATCTTACTTACCATAGGAATTGCAACAACTATTGCAACTAGTGGAGAGTTAACAATTCCAAGCAAGCCTTCTGTCACCATCGAGTGACCAAAGGCTAGTATCACACTATTTATCCCACCGAAAAGACCTATGACTGAAGCTCTGGCTAGTATATCTGAACTAAATCTACCTAAAGTTAACCCTATTTTTTCAAAATTGTTACTACTTTTTATGTCTTTAACTCTATCTACTACTGCTGATTCCTTCAACCTTACAAATGGCCCCATAAACAAAGATATCAAAGTCATATATGTAAAGATTGTACCTAAAGGAAATAATGATATATTAGCAGACATGATCGGATCAGCTATACCAAAAAAACTTTCAATACCAGACAAAATAGTTTTTACTACATTGGTATATAAGAAAACAGATAGAAATGGTGAAGCTATAGCTACTATGAGTTGTTGAGGATCTTTTGGATCTGGTAATATATCTCTAAAAAGAGATGCAAAGTTTTCTTTTGAAAATACTTGTACAAACCCTTGTCCCAATGCATTCTTTAATTTGGCCTTATCAAAGAATCCTTTTGCAGCTTCAGCAGCAAACTCACCCTTATTCCTTAAATAGGAGTTACCATAAACTGCATAAGCTTCTAGTGATTTTGAAAAGTTCTTCCATGTATAGTCTAACTGAGCAAACAAAATTGTGGCTGCGGTTTCTTTGGATATTCCTAGATAACTATATTCATAGTGTTTATCTCCACCTACTGTAGCAAAATCTAGTACAGATAGAACGACTATCAATGATGTAAGCTTATTTACTGCTGCATCAAAAAAACCCATAACATTAGCATTGATTGATTCTACAATGTTAGATATCTTATATGATGGATCTGCACCAGTCAATCTTTCAAAAAATGTGGCAATAACTGGTAGCATTTTTTTATAAAAATCTGTTCTATTTGTTGAATTTACTATATCACTAATTCTAAAAATAATTCCAGGGATAGAATCTCCTGCATCAGGAAATATATATGCTCCAATTTCATCGTCATAAAATATTTCTATTAAAGATGGATCAGATTTCAAAGCTATAATGAAATCTTCTATAGAGTGATATTTAATATCACCTAACTTTAGTTTCTGCCTGTCCTCGATAAACTTTTTTATAGCATCATGCATCACATCCTTTTTAGCTCCATAATTAACTACATACCGGGTTAATCTTACGGTAAGTTGCTGCTTTGTCAAGTATGCAAATGCATTTTCCTGCCATTGCCTAACTGCAGAAACCAATCCAAAAGAAGGATCAAAAGCAACTCTTTTGCCTTGCGCTCTTGCATCTACTATTGAATCTAAGTAACCAGATGTCAAAATATGTTGTATAGCTGCAGTATATCGCCATATCAACTTATCAGGATTCAAATCAACCATATTTAGAATACCATAAGGCAAATAACCATATTCATTTCTAGATCCTAACATCAAACCGAACAGATATGGTGAGACTTTTTCTAAATCTGAATCTGAAAACTTCGACCTTACAGAAACGAGTTCAAGAAAATTTCGTCCAGAAATATAAATATCCTTTTCACTTTTTCTAATTCTACTTATGTTATCAGCGCTATCTGTAATATCGCCTAAACCAATCTGTAAGGTGTAACCTTGTTGCCCTTCTGTTACCAAAAATGGAATATTATTTTCTTTAAGTAACTCAAGAAGACTCAGAATTTCATCATAAAATGTATTTGACGATCCTGTTGCTTTGAAGCCGGGGGCAACAAATATTCCACATGACTCAAGAAAATGTTTCAACGGCGAATTTGGTCCATAATTAATTATACGAAATGCATCAAAAACTTTCTCATAAGCAGCCATTAGTTCTGATGTTTTTCCTCCATAATTTTTAACGATATCTGATGCAATAGCACTTGCAATTTCAGTTGGTCTCATTGTCCCCTGTCGACCCAAGATAGTAGCTGTCTTTTCCAGTTTAGGTTCCCTTATAGCTTTGACAAACCCTTGATAGCCTACCCCTGTATAAACATTAAAGTTTTCATTAACAAGATGCTCAATTACTGGCTCTCTTCCATGAAGAGACAAAACAAAGTTGTTTTTCCCCTCTTCATCTCCATCAAAGGCAACGTCAACCAAAACACCATACCGATCGCTCCGGTTTTCAGGTGAATTAACTAAGTAGTCCACAAGATCAGGAAGATTCAAAGCTTTTCCATCAAGGGTTGGTCTGAGTCTACGGTTTAGACCTCTTATTGCACCTTCAGAGATAGATCGAGTAAACAAATCATGCAATCTATGAGATTCTTCAATCTTTTTTAAGGCTGAAGTATATCCAACTCCACCCCCATAACTGGGAAATATTTTGTTTAATACTTCCTGAACAATGACTAAAAGAGTTAAAGGTACTGGTTGAGCTGATCTCTCGTCATGAACTAAGCTATCTCCAGCAGACATAAGAGTCTGCATATTGACAATTAATGCATCGTTTACATGTGCTCTCAACAATCCATTTAAACGACCTATCTCATGCAGGCCATATATTATATCTCGGATATTGCAAGTCGATTCAATAGTAGTAACAGAAAGTCTTGGATCATTTTCGGGGTCTACTCCCAAAGAAGATTGGCAATCTTTGCCAAGCCTAGTTAAAAGCTCAGATCTATTTCGGTCAGCATTTGAAAATAAAACACTTAGATTAGTCAAATCAAAAGCAACTTTTTCAGGAATGTGCCAAAAAATTGCAGTATAGCCAGGCTTCGACTTGTAGGATTTATATGCTTTATGAGGTATGGTGAGATCTAATTCCCCAAAATCAAAAAAAAGTGCTTCTTCTAACTTCTTTTGTTTACTAGAATCACCCTCAAATAAGGATATAAGATATTTAGCATGATCTCCATATGTCGTAGATTCTCCAACTTTCTTAGCTATTTCATTTATCCTGCCATCCAATCCGACGGCACTATGAGTCAAAGCATCAGATACCAAAGGTATTATATCAATAAAATACAGAACTGCCTCTAATTGCTTCCGAATATTCTTGTCTTTCGCTCTTTCGGCTGCTCTCATAATTGTCGAAATACTTTCTGGTGCCCATCGAGGGACAGGTAGATTTGCATCCATTGAGTCTCCAAGAAAGGACTTTACTTCAGCAAGAATTTTTTCTGGATCACCGGAAGAGCCTGGCAAATATTTAACCACCTCATGCGATCCATATGTATTTTCAGGTCCTTTAATAAACGGCATTCAAACAAGTATATGTAAATAATAGCGTATAGATTATAACAAAAAGAGTTGATATTTACCAACAATAAATATAAAATCAAACATGAATTGTATGCCATCTTTTCTACAAACTTTACAACAATGACATTTACTTTTTTCACTAGCAAAAACATGTTTAAAATTTTTAGCCTTTACCTTGTCATAAATGCTATTTTTTTTGGTCAAATATATGCAGTTCCACCAGTGTTGACTATTGATAGTATTTGCAACGGATATGTTGATGCTACTTATGGAAATGATCCAAAAAGAGCATTAGACAAGTCAAGAGATCTTCAATACTGTCGTATATGTTTATCTGAAAATTCAGCACCAGGAAATACAAGTACTACTTCACCAACAGGCAATACTCAATGGACTTCAGCTGGATGTATATATTCAAATTTAGTAAATGCAGATAATGCGAAAAACAATATTACAACCTCTATACTTAGAATCTTTATACCAATTATACTTCTTATGGTCTTTGTAAAAATAGTTTTAGCTGCTATGAATGCAAAAACAAAGGATAACAAGAGTGAAACTTTCAAAGAAATACAAGATGCAATTCTTACTGGAATGCTTGTAATAACTATGCTAGTATTCGGTCTAGCAGGTATCCCATTTTTTATGAGAGAACTGCTTGGTCTTAGTCCTTATTTGAATGACCTACCAATTTTGATATAAAAAGAGCTTTTGATTCTAGAATTAGAATCAAAAGCTCAAAACAAGTTGATAAATTATCAAGTTTCATCAATCCTTCAAACCAAACTTTCTTCCTTTTCCAGCACCCATTCCAAATATCAAACCTTTTTGTTCTAGATCTTTCAAGTCGCGGAACGCGGTCATAGCTGATATGTTGAACATTGTACAATATTCTCTTCTCACAATATTTGGATACTTTTTGAGATAAGTCAAGATTTTGTATTGTCTCGAATTTAGAGTTTTGAAGACATTTGGCAATTTTTTATCTTCTTCTTTGATACTATCCAAAATTTCGTTTAGATTATCTGCAAAATTATCAAATTCAACATTTAGGTTGTATAGAAAACTTTCAAACCATTGTCTTTCTTTCGCATTCATGTCAGGAAATATTACCCTCGCTTTTTCCTGTAAATCTTTGTAAGAAGTTTTGAATTTTTTCAATTCATCAGTGATTTGTTTTTTTGTATTTGTGTCATTCATAATTTTGATTATAACACACGTATCTAGATATGCAAGTATTTATATACCACATATGTAAGTTTCATTCAAAATCTTCTAGTTTGTATCAATTCCCCAACTCTTTTCTGACTTCATTGGATATCCCGCTACCCGATTTAGATCACAAGGGAAATTTGTAGCTTCTCTGATATTATCAAGTTCAAATATTTGCTTGGTCAGTCGTTCTAAACCAAAACTAAATCCAGCTTCCGCAGGCATACCGTATTTGAATGCTTGAAGGTAGTGAACATAATGTTCAGGTTTCAATCCTTGTGCAATTAAGTTTGTATAAAGTTTTTCAAAGTTGTGAATTCTATGCGTACCAGACAACCACTCTAAACCTCTGCATTCGAGATCAAATGAAAGTGATTCATCAGGATCAGCTGTTTTATCAGTAACTGAATCTACCGTTCCAACTTCATTGTTCCAAGTATAAAAATTCTTATCCCTTTTGAAGTTCAATAGCCAAACAAAATCACTGTCAAACTTTTCTAGAATATACTTTGCAATTTCCCTTTCATCTTCAGGTTCCAAATCAAGTTCTTCACGATTGGCAGATTTGCCAGTTCTTTCTTCAATTATTTGCAACGCTTCTTTAACTTTCACTTTTGGAAATCTGCCAGAAGGTAGTTTTGGTAAATTCACACCATGGATTTTCAAATCTGCAACATTATGCTCTGCAATATAGTTGACGATGTCTCGAACTACTTGTTCTATGACTTGCAAGACTTCATCATAATTATTGACGAAACCCATTTCTCCATCCATTTGAACAATTTCCATAAGATGTCTGCTAGTATTGTGTTTCTCAGCACGAAATACTCTTGCTATAGTAAACACTCTTTCAAAAACTCCAGTCATAATTTGTTTGTAGATCTGAGGAGATTGTGCTAAGTATGCCTTTTCGCCAAAATAATTAACTTCAAAGACTGATGCTCCTGATTCGGATGGCACTCCTATCAAAACCGGTGAAACAAACTCTGTAAATCCTTGCCTCTCCATAGATTCCCTAAATGCTTTCATACATGATGCTTGAACTCGAAAGATAGCTTGCTGTTTAGGATGTCGAAGTACAATAGATCTAAGATTCAATGCAGTATCTAGTTCTACATTCAAGTCTTCTTTTGAAATATCGACTGGACTAGGGTAGGTAACTGGATTCAAGACAGTAACTTTTGAATTTGAAACTTCATATCCATACTTTGATTTCTCATTCTCTATAGCTTTACCTTCAATTTGAATTATTGTGCCTGTATATAAGTTATCAAGTTTACGCAGTTCTTCAGCATCTTCAACTACACATTGTGCCAGACCTCCTCTATCTCGAATAATGATAAAACCAAATTTGCCAAGATCTCGTACATTGTGCAGCCAACCTTGCAGCATGACTTCTTGACCTGTATTTTCTTTAAGTTGTGATGTGAGTGTTCTTTGCATAATTTTGAATACTTGGAATTAAGTTATAGTGATATTTTTTATAACAAAAAAAGGCCTTTACAAAATACTGAAACTTTCAATACTTTGTAAAGGCGAGATTAAAAATGTAATTCGCGGTGCCACTTTACTTTTGGATTATAAATAATCTAATCTTTCTCAATTATTTAATTTGTACTTTCTCCCTAAGTTGTCACTAACTTAGATCATAAAAATTATGTCAACCTAGTTGAAAAACCAAAGATTTTCCAACTACAATATCATCGAATGACATAGTCAAAGACAATATTGTTGGTTGACAAAGTCATTGTACCAAAAAAGAGGTATAAGTCAAGCATTTTTTGAGAAATATTGTAACTTTATCTAAAATAAGTTAAACCCCTATGGAAGTGGTATAATTTTTGTGTAAATTATTGAAACTTATGAATGTTATAGACAGCGGCAAAAAAACAATATTCGTTGCAATGTCCGGAGGAGTTGATTCTTCAGTAGTTGCAGCACTTTTGAAATCAAATGGAGATAATGTAGTTGGAGTTTACATGAAAAATTGGTCAGGTGAAGATTTTGGAATTCAAACTGATTGTCCATGGGAAAAGGATGTAGAAGATGTGAAGTTAGTTTGCGACAAACTTGGAATTGAGATGAAGATATATAACTTTGAAAAAGAATATAGAGAACAAGTTGTAAATTATTTTTTTGATGAATATAGAGCAGGTAGAACTCCAAACCCAGATATACTTTGCAATAGTAAAATCAAGTTTGGAACTTTTCTAAATAGAGCATTAGAGGAAGACGCTGATATGATCGCAACAGGACATTATGCAAGAGTAAAGTCAAGTACTGACAATATCACTCCAAATTTGGTGGCCTCCCTGTCAAGGGAGGTGGACAGCGAAGCGGGACGGTGGGTTAATTACAATACAAACTTGACAAAATTAAATAGACATCACAAACGAGCAACTAGGTCTGAAAATCATCTTTGGTATGACTTCTTATCAAAACTAGAAAATTATAAATTTACAAGACAAAAACCAATAGGAAATTTCATAGTAGATTTTTATTGTTCAAAATATAATCTTGCAATAGAACTTGATGGTGCAGAACACTTTACTACTGAAGGTTTAGAATATGATAAAGTAAGAACGAATTATTTAAATAGTCTAGGAATAAATGTTTTAAGATTTGAAAGTAATGATGTAGAGTATAATTTTGAAATTGTTTGCACTAAAATTAAAAATTATTTAACCTCCCAAATTTCGCAAAGCGAAATTTACCCTCCTTATCAGGAAGGCCCAACTGTAGAATTTGCTAATGTAAATAATCAATCTAAATCTGTTGAATATTTTTTACTAAAAGGTTTGGATCAAAACAAAGATCAGTCTTATTTTCTGTCTGATCTAAATCAATTTCAGCTTAGCAAAACACTATTTCCAATTGGTCATTTACAAAAAAGTGAAGTTCGAAAATTAGCAGAAGAGTTTGAACTTCCAATTGCAACAAAGAAAGATTCTCAAGGAATTTGTTTTATAGGAGATATTGATGTTGCTCAGTTTTTGAGGAATAATATCGCTTATAAACCTGGAATTATAGTAGATGAAGACAGTGGGCTTAAAGTAGGTGAGCATGATGGGATTGCATTTTATACTATAGGTCAACGAGAAGGTCTGAATAAAATCAAAGTAATTTCGCCACATCAAAAACCATATTTTGTAAGTAGCAAGAATTTAGAAAAAAATATTTTGTATGTAGTTCAAGGAACTGATAATCCGAAGTTATATAAAAATAGTTGCCAACTTGAAAACCTTCATTTCATAAATTCAAAATTATTCTCCTCCATTGGAGGAGTGTCCGAAGGACGAGGTGGGTTGGTTGATCTTGAAGTTGAAGTTCGCTATAGAGCAAAACCTGTTCGAGCAACATTAAACTTAGAAAATAATGAGCTAAACTTCGCAGAACCAGTTCGTGGAATCTCTTCAGGTCAAAGTGCAGTTTTCTACAATGGCGAAGTTTGCTTCGGAAGAGGGATAATTCAATAGCAAAATCTCAAATTATCCTCCCTTGTTGCATATCAAAAACCTTCTGGTAATTGGTATATCTTTTTTGGGTCTCCCTTTTCGAGATGTGCACCTAACGCAAACAAATTCGTCACAAGCTTTTGGTAGTCTGAAAGATTCGAGTTCTTCTCAAAATCATTAATATTCTCTTTCAAATAATGTTTAATCAGAGTATGCATGTGTTCAGGTAAATACATCAAAGAGGAATCTAACGTAACCCCAGCATTTCTGATTGAACTTCCAGATGCCTTTCCTGGTTGAGATATCTTACGTAATAACTCAGAATGTGTATAAGCGAGATTTAACGCCTCTTTTTCTCGCTGATCAACTCCATCCGTAAATATTTCACTTACAGGCATAAAATATTTTTTGGTTTTATTTCGTTTATATAGCATATTTAAAAAATCCTATATGAATTAAATTTCATATAGCAAAAAGAAAATATTTTAGTAATTATACTATAATGAACTGCATTTTGCAAATAAAATAAAATTTCAAAAAAACTATTATTTCTCTTGACATCATTTTCAGAAACTACTAAAATGGTTACCAGTGGTGATAAGTGGTGATGCTCATCGGAACTCAAGATTCTATTCTTGGCGACAAAAACAGAATAGCTATGCCCAAAAAGTTTTCCGATGAGCTTGGAAATAAACTTATCTTGACCCGTGGCTATGATAATTGCTTGATCGTAGTGAACGACAAAAACTGGAATAAACTTATCTCACAATTTGAAGCGGTTCCATTTTTGAATAGTGATGTAAGAGATGTAAGGAGATTTTTGATAGGTTCTGCAATAGAAGTTGAGCTTGATAGTCAAAGAAGATTTGTGCTTAGTGAAAATTTGAAAACTTATGCAAATCTGACAAAAGAAGTTTATTTCGTAGGACTTGGAGATTGGGTCGAAGTTTGGGACAAAACAATATGGAGTAAAAGAATGAATGAAATGAATTCAACTGAAATAGCAAACAAAGTTTTTGAAGTTATAAAATCCTGATGCATATACCTGTAATGCTCAAAGAAGCAATTGACAATCTTGATTTTTCAAAAAATGGGATTTGGATTGATTGTACGCTTGGTGGAGGTGGTTATTCACAAAGTATAATTAGCAAATTGCAAAAAATGCCGCTCCTTGGAAGGGTAAGTGAAGCTCGGGGTGGGTTAGGGAATATTCTTATTTCATTTGATCTTGATCAAAGTGCGATTTCAAACTTTGCAAATGAATTAGAAAAGCAAGGATTTAAGTTAGTCGATAAATTGTATTTCGGAATAAATAGATCTGAAATATTGATTTATAAGGTTTTAAATAATGGCTTAGAAGTAATCTTAGTTAATGAGAACTTTGCGAAAATAAAGGAAGTTATTGAATTTTTGAAACTAGATAATATTTTGAATAATTTAAAAATTAGAGGAATGGTTGCAGATTTAGGTTTGAATTCTGATCAACTTGATAATGAATCAGGATTTAGTTTTCAAAACTTAGATCAAGAACTTGATATGAGATTAGATAGAAACAGCAATGTCAAGGCTTTGGATATTTTGAAAATGGCTAGTGTGGATGAGTTAGTGAGACTGTTTGAAAAGTATGCAGATCTAAAAGGAAGTTACAAATTTTGTAAGCTGGTAAAAGATAGAATTAAAGACAACCGGGATCTGAAAGTAGGGGGCTTAGTTGAAATAATAAATATTGCTTTTGGCAAAAATAATGCAGTTAAGTTTAATTTGCATAGCAAAGTTTTTCAAGCGTTGAGAATAGTTGTAAATAGCGAATATGATAATTTAGAAGGATTGTTGAGTTCTGGATTTGAAGTATTAGGTAAATTTGGAGTATTTGAAGTAGTAACTTTTCATTCTGGTGAAGATAGAATTGTAAAGCATTTTTTTAAATCCTTTGAGGAACAAGGTTTGATCGGCAACGATCTGAAAGATCAACCTATAATCCCAAATGAAATTGAAGTTGAGAGTAACAACAGATCAAGATCAGCAAAATTTAGATTCGTAATAAAAAAGTAAGTTTCATAATCTCCCTCACGGGAGGGATCGACAAAAGTCAGTATTGGTAAGAAAAAAGTTTAAAATGTCACTTTATTTTCAACACAACACAACATTCATTCCAAGAAAAGTTCAGGAACAAACAAGGAAAGAAACCGAGAGAAAGCAACTTGCCCAACACAAACTCGTACGCCTTGCTATAGCAATTTTTAGTTTGATGATAGTGATGCAAATGTCTGTTTTTGCTGTTTTTGCAACCAAAGGAGAGGAAATTACAAAATTACAAGCTCAGCAAGTGAAACTTAATCTCGAAAACAAGGAATTAGAGTCAAAGATATATAATTTATCTTCAATTGAAAATCTACAAAATTTCGCAAGTGATATGAAGCTAGAAGTCTCCAAGAAAATTGTAAGTATCAAAGTTGATAGTGTAAATAATGTTGCATTGGGACAATAGGTGAATTATTCCTTTCCTTTTAGGAAAGGTGTCTCGCTTTGCGGGACGGATAGGTTAGTAGAATTTACTATAATTTGATTTAGATATTCATCAAGAAAGCTATATGATTTGAGAACATCAGAATTTGTTATTCTAATTATCTTTATTCCATATCTTTTTACATATTCATCCCTTATTATATCTTCATTACCCCTAAATTCGTGAGTTTCACCATCTACTTCAATATTTGTTTTTAACTTTTTGGAATAAAAATCTAATATATATGGTCCAAAACAAATTTGTCTACTAAAACCGTATCTATACTTTTTATTCAGAATCTTCAGAGCTACCCAAACAAAAACTTCATACTTATTCATAATTTTTCTATTCTGCCTTGCAAACTTAATGCTTGGTTTATAAATTATATGTTTGTTTTTTGCAATCATGTTTTTAACCTATCACCCCTGCGGGGAGCTTTCCTAACAGGAAAGCAACTTTCAAAGAAATCATTTTACTCAAACAATCCCATTTGAGGAATTTTTTCTGAATTTATTTTTTTATTTACTACCTTTTTGACTTTATTTTGACTATCTTCAAAAGATTTCAAAATTTCCTTAGCATTATTTATAACTTCATTTGGCATTCCTGCAATTTCTGCAACATGAACCCCGAAAGATTTCTGCGCTTTACCAGGAATTATTTTATGCATAAAAATCACTTGATCATTTTTTTCAGCAATTTGAACGGAATAATTTGAAATACCATCATACTTTTTCTCAAGTTCAGTAAGTTCTAGATAGTGCGTTGCAAACAAAGTTCTGCACTTCAGATTTTCGTAAATATACTTCATGACTGACCAAGCTATAGCAACTCCATCAAAAGTCGAAGTTCCTCGTCCAATTTCATCTAAAATCAAAAGTGAATTTGAAGTCGCATTATTCAAAATATTTGCAGTTTCATTCATTTCAACCATGAAAGTTGATTCACCTTTTGACAAATTATCACTTGCTCCAACTCGAGTAAAAACTCTATCAACTAGACTTAGCTCACAACTTTCAGCAGGAACAAGACTTCCAATTTGAGCCATTATAGCTAAAAGTGCAACTTGCCGAATATATGTGGATTTTCCAGACATATTTGGACCTGTCAAAATCATCATTGAGTTTTGACTATTCAGATTTAAATCATTCGAAGTAAAGTTTTCAACTAGTTTTTCAACTACTGGATGACGATTTGAAGTAATAGCTAGTACTTGCGATTTTTCAGTAAATATAGGTCTTGTGTAATTATTTTCCTTTGCAACTTCTGAAAAAGAAAATAAAGTATCAACTTCTGCTATAATTTGTGATACTTTTTGCAAAGTTTGAATATGTTGTATAAATTCTTCTCTAAACTTTAGAAATAATTCTTTTTCTAAACCAATCAACTTTTCATCTGCAGTTAAGATTTTCTGCTCCATGTCTTTCAATTCAGAAGTTATATATCTTTCACCCCCAGCAATAGTTTGTTTGCGGATATAATTTTCTGGAACTTTTGAAGTTTGCGAATTTGATACTTCTATGAAATATCCAAAAACAGAATTAAACTTCACTTTCAAGTTTGATATTTGTGTTTGAGTAATTTGTTCTGCTTGATAATTTAATATCCAATCTTTTGAATTTGTTGAAATATTTCGAAGTTCTGCAATTTCAGAATTATAATTATCTTGAAAAATATTTCCTTGATTTATCTCAAAACTTGGATTTGAAAGTAGGGATGAGCTAATTTTGTTTTTAATTATATTTAATTCATCAAAGTACTTAATTAATTTATTTAATATTAAACCTTCTTTTAATTCGCCTTGCTTATTTTCAGAATTTAATTTAGTTTAAGTTTGAATTAAATTTAATATTTCAGATATAGAACCATCTAGTGCTACAAAATCTTTCGGTGAAATTGTTTGAAGTCCAATTCTTCCGCAAATTCGCTCTATATCATAAATATTATCCAGCGAATTTGAAATAACTAATTTATTATCATTATCTAGTTTCAAAAAGTTTTCGACATTATCAAGTCTATTTTGGATTTGAGCTAAATTTGTCAAAGGTTTCAAAACCCAACTTCGAATCAGTCTTTTTCCCATCGGAGTTTTAGTTTTATCCAAAACTCCAAGCAAAGTAGTAGGTTTATCTGAATTTAAGTTTGATAAATTTATAGGTTCAATAAGTTCCAGACTTCGTATAGTTGCAAAGTCAAAATTCATATTTTCTGAAAAGTTATCAAAAACTAGTTTTGTGATATGGCTAAGTTCAGTTTTTTCACTAGTTTTGACATAATTCAATATAACTCCAGCTGCACCAATTGCAATTTTATAATTTTCAATACCAAATCCAACTAAATTTGCAAGTTTGAAATGTTGGATTATATTTTTATAGCTTATATCAAAGTCAAACTGGAATTCTTCGATCAAAGTAAGTCTTGTTTGGATGATCGGAGTAAGGAAGTACTTCAGTTTTTCTGGAAGTAATATTTCTCTTGGTTGCAAAGTTGAAATTTTGTCAATTATTTTACTTGGTAGTTTATTTTGAGCTAAATAATTTTGACTAGTTTCAAGTTCTATAAGTTTGAATTCTCCAGTTGAAAGTTCAAGATAACTCAAACCCCAAACAATACTGTTTTTATACTTAGAATAATTCAAAGCTAGAATAAAGTTTGATTCTTGTTCTTGTAAATTTTTCTCGTCAATCAAAGTTCCTGCTGTTACAACTTTTGTAACTTCCCTTTTCACGATTCCCTTGGCAAACTTGGCATCTTCCATTTGCTCAGCAATTGCAACTTTGTAACCTAAATTTACAATTTTTCCTAAATATTGGTTCAGCGCGTGATGTGGAATTCCAGCCATTGGTCGTTTTTTCTCACCTTTATCTCGACTTGTCAAAGTTAAACCTAAAACTTTACTCATTTCACGAGCATCATTATCAAAAACTTCGTAAAAATCTCCCATACGAAAAAATAAGATACAATCAGGGTATTTTGATTTCAGATCTAAATATTGCTGTTCTGCTGTAAGTTTTGGTGTAGACATTTGCCAAATTTTAGCACAAACAAAAAATGTTTGACAAATGATAGAGAAGTGATATAATAGGATATGGGAAAGTTCAAGAATATATTTAACTCTGTTATTGTGATAGTTATGTGTGCAGAATTAGGTTTAGCTGTAATCCGAGAAGTAAGGTACTTTAATGAAGCTCGCAAGATTACTTCAGGTGAGAATTGTATTCCATGGGGTGATAATGTTGCTTTCTATAGGCAAGGCAACGGTGCTTTAGGTATTACAACCTGGGCAGACAGTAAACCTGGAAGTTATGGACTAGCAGCTAATGAAGTAGATTCCGCACAAGTTGATGGGTTAGGTGTGCGGTTGGGAACACAACGTTGCAAGGAAAAATAAATTTTCCTTTTCTGCTATAATTTCGATATGCTTTCAATTATTATCACTGCTTGGCGCGAAGAAAAAACTATAGGAAACTTGATCTCTTGCATACTAAATCCTACTTTTCTAAACTATTTCCAAGATAACTTTGAACTAATCTTAGCTTGTCCAGATGATGAAACATATAATGCAGCAATGTATGAAATTAAAATGCTGTCAAGTAGAGTAGATTCCACAAAGTGGAGGACTGGAGGTTTAGAAAATAACTTCATCCATATCAAAGACGAAAAAAAAGGAAAACCTGCTGCACTAAATCAATGCTTCAAAATCGCAAAAGGTGAGTTTTTATTTTTGACTGATGGTGATCTGACTTACTTATCCGAAAATGCTATAGTTGATCTTCACAATAAATTGAAATCTAATGATAAACTTGGTGCAGTTACAGGTCATCCAATATCAGCTGATGAAAAAAATACATTATTTGGATATTGGGGAAATTTGCTTGCCGACACTGCAAATGAAGTTAGAGTTCGAAAAAGCGAAAGTAATAAGTTTTTCCCAGTTTCAGGCTACAATTTCATGATGAGAAATTTCAAATTAGAATTACCTTCAGAAGTACTTTCAGATGACGCTTGGATGAGTTATAAAATAAAGGAACTTGGATTTGAAATAGGATATGAAGAAAAAGCACTTTGCAAAATAAAGTATCCTCAAAATATGAAAGATTGGTATAAACAAAAAGTTAGATCGCTTGGAGGTTATGTCCAACTTCACGAACTTGGTATAATAAACAGTGCGAATAAGTCTCGAAGTTTTTGGGGAGAAATTGCGCTTGCAACTTATCCAATCAAATATGCAAAAAATGTGAAGGAATTTATTTGGAGTTTGCTACTATATCCAACTAGACTTTGGCTTTGGATAAAAATATTTTGGGAGAGAAAAATCATCAAAAAATCATTTGCCAAAACTTGGGTTAGGGTAGAAAGTACGAAATAGCAATTACAATCCTTCCTCTTAGGAAGGTGTCGAGCTATGAGCGAGACGGAAGGTTATGAAAAAAGTATAAACATTAAAAACACAGTTAAAGGTGTTAGTCATTTTGTAATTGAACATGGAAATATTGCAAATATAATTCAACCTCTCAAAAAAAGTTATGAACATTTGGAAATATCAAAATAATTATAAATACCAAATTGAGAAAGAGTTTCAATTAGAGCTTGATGAAACAAATACTAATTTTGTAACTAATCTTAATGCTGAAACTTTGAAAGAAATTGATTTTGAATTGGATAATTTGGTATTTTGGAACGAAACTATAAATCCTACAAATTCTTTTAAAGATCGATCTCTACTTTATCAAATTTCATATTATTTTCAGCAATTTGGAAGTAAAGATAATTTGCACTTTGCAATTTCAAGTTCTGGAAATGCTGCAATTGCTGCTGCAAATATCTGCAAAAAGTATAATATTAAGTTAGATATTTTTGTTTCAGATAAGTTGAATATTGGGAAACTTGAAAAGTTAAATAATTTCAAATCTGAGTTTATACAAATTCATCAAAGTTCGAAAGCGAAATCTGATTGTGTAAAGTTTTGCAATGAAAATCAAGTTTTGAATCTTCGAGCTTCAGAAGATGACATTGCAATTGAAGGTTACAAAAGTTTGGCTTATGATATATTTGAACAAAATTTAGATTTTGACAGCATTTTTATTACCTGCAGTTCAGGTACTGCTACATTGGGAATATATGAAGGAATGAAGGAAAAGCTTGATCTTGAGGGGCATTTATTGCCTCAATTTCACATTATCCAAACTCCTGTTTGCAGACCTATTGCGTCAAATATAATCGATCTCACAAACAAAGAATTGGGTATAGATGAAGAAGGAAGTCTTGTAACTTGTGTTGTTGACAAAGTAGCCAAGAGAAAAGATATTGTCACGAAACTTGTATTAGAAACCTCTGGAACTGCCTGGATTGTTGATAATGAAGACCTTGAGAAATCCAAAGCTTCATTAGATAGACTGTCACAGCACTTGATCTTGGAAGATAAGGCCAATATTTTGAATGATCTCACTTGGAATGCACTTTCTAGTTTTGCTGGTACTATGAGAGCAAAAGAAAAGGGATGGGATTTCAAAAACCCTTTGATTATAATTTCAGGCATATAAATTGGATTGAATAAAACTTTAGTTTTGAATATTGACACTTTCATAAAACAAAATAATTATCATGTTTTTTATCTTTGCAATGACCCTGAACGAGGTTTGGGTTTGAACTTCATTAGTGATAATTTTCATATTGTTTGTATCGATCATACAGATGTTTTTGAGAAACTTGATTTAGAATATCCAGGTCAACATTTTTGCTTAGAAAAGTTTACAAAGAATTATAATTCAATTTACAGAAGCACAAATGAACTTTTGAACAATTCTGATTCAATGGACTTTATAGATAGTTTTGACGGAGAAAAATACATTCAAGTCTTCAAAGTTTCACCTCAAATTGAAAACAGATGCAAAGATCTAAATTTGAGATTATTGAATAATTCTGCAAAACTTAGCCAATACTTTGAGGATAAGTTTAATTTGACAGATGTTTTGACAAATGCAAACTTAGATGATTTCATTCCGAATACTTACTTGACTGACATTTCTCAAGTTAGTTATGAAAATTCTAAACATATCGTTGTTCAACTAAATCGTGGCCATACTGGTGATGGCACTTGGATAATAAAGTCAAATCATGATTTGGAAGAAATTAAGGAGAAACTATTTCATGCCGAGGTGAAGGTTACTGAATTTTTAGAAGGCATCCCAGTTAATGCGAATGGCATTGTGACTCGGAATGGAACATATGTTGGAGGTTTAAATCGTCAAATTCAAGATAATACCAATAAAATCGCACCGCATCCCGGAGTTACTTTAGGAAATAGTTATGATTTAAGTTTTTTAAATAGTGAAACTAAAAGTAATATAATAAGTTTAATTCAGAAATTAGGAGATTTCATGTCTACGAAAGGTTACAAAGGATTTTTTGGAATTGACCTCATGATCCTTCCTCCTATGAATATACTGAATGATAATGAAGGGGCAGGTTTAATTAAAATTATTGAAATAAATGCAAGACAAACAGCAAATGTTGGATTTTTCAATGAGTTGCAATTTAGAAATAATATAAGTCCAACTTTGTCGGAACTAAATCTTGCTAGTTTTTTCAATATCAATACTTCTGGAGATGTTGATAATTATAACAATATAAACTTTTCAAATTTTGAAGCTGGACAAATTATAATCAGAAATTATTTAGGTAGAAGTATAAATTATTCTGATTTGAAGTTAGACAAAGAATTTGATAAATTCAAAATTCACAAAAGAAACGATAATCACATTATAAAAGAAGAACAGGAGATATTTCGAATGCAAAGTTTTTCTGAAAATCCACTAAATGAAAACGGGGACATTCGAAATAATTTGTTTGATTATATTGCAAATAAATTGGAGCTAATAAACTAAAAATGAAAATTTCATCATTGTCAAAAAACACAGAAAAGGTAATAGATGGTTATATCAATCTTAATTTAGGGAATAAAAAAGTTAGATGTCCATACTACATTAATTCAAAACACACAAAAATGGATTTGCGAACTTTAGTTGGAAAGGGAAATCCAAACGAAATCGAAGATGAAGTAAAAATATGGGCTCAAATTATGAAGTTTGATCTAAATAATTCTAGTGAATCACAAATTCGAGAATTTATGCAAAAGTTTGGAATTGGTGTTGATTGTTCTGGATTTGTCGCACATATATTGAACACCGAACTTAAGAGCAGAGGCATGAAGAGTTTGAAACACATTTTGAAATTTCAAAATAATGATGTTCGAGCCAAATTCTCAAGACTTCTAAAGGAAGTTGAATTTATCTCAGCCAATACTTTGACAAATGAATCAAACAGCGTAAAAATTAGACTAGATGAAGTCCAACCGCTTGATATGATAAGATTGCATTCAATTATTCCTGGTGGATTTCATATAGCACTAGTTACCAAAGTTGAAAACAATGAAATCACTTACATTCATTCATCAAAATTTTATCTTGATGAAAATGGTGTTAGATATAGTAAAATACGAATAACAAATCTAGGTTCAGAAGATTTGTCAGATCAGGAGTGGGTTGATGTAGATAAAAATGGAAAAAACTGGATAAAAGAAGAGTACGAGACAAACAAGGAAGATTCTGGTTTTAGAAGATTGAAGATATTTTCAAATTGAATTCATCTACACGATCAAATGTTAAGTAGTGTATATTATTGTATATATTGCCGAGGTGGCGAAATGGTAGACGCACTTGCCTTAGGAGCAAGCGCCGAAAGGCATGCAGGTTCAAGTCCTGTCCTCGGTATTCATGCTTCAAATACACTTTCTTCATTGAATCTTCATAAATAGTTTCTAAAATTTCACTGATATTTAATAAAATCTTTTTAACTCTGTCTATTTAATTTGCAAAATTATGACAGTATTAATTATTTCAAAACTATGAAAATACTTTATGCAGAAGATGAAGTCAAAATAAATATGTTGGTTGAAGAAGCACTTCAAAAAGAAGGTTATACAGTCGATGCTTGTATGGATGGAGAAAAGGCATACAAGTTATTTTGGCAAAATGATTATAACTTGGTGATTTTAGACTTAATGATGCCAGGGCTTACAGGCAGTGAAGTTATGAGGAAAATAAGAGAAAAGAACAAAAAGGTTCCTATATTGGCTTTAACTGCATTGAGTGATCTTGAGACAGTAACAGAAAATCTTGACAGTGGCTTTGATGATTATTTAGTGAAACCATTCAAAATTGAGGAACTAAAATCTCGTATTCGTGCTTTACTTAGAAGAAGTACAAGTGGTGAGACTATTTTGTCTCATCAAGGCTTGACTCTTGATCCGGTCAATAAAATTGTAAAACTTGATAATGATGAAATTGAACTAACCAGCAAAGAGTACAAAATCTTAGAATTACTTCTCAGACACAAAGGCAAGTACTTCAATCAGCAAGAACTGATAGATAATATTTGGGATATCAGTGCAGATATTGCAAGTAATTCTGTTGCTGTACATATAAAGAACTTAAAAAGGAAGGTTGAAAGAAAAAAAGACAAAATCGAAATCATTACATCTAGTAGAGGATTTGGTTATAAAATTGGTTAAAATTTCTCTTGATATTTTACAAAAATTGTAGTATAAGTAATTAAACTCATAACTTGTCTAAAGGTAGAGATATCTTTAGAGACTATACAAATATGTATAATATTTTCGCAGGAATAGTTGGTGGTGGCTACAGGTTATTTGCAGGAATAACAGGTGGTAATTACAGGTTATTTGCAGGAATAACAGGTGGCAACTAAACACCTATCTGAAACTATTCAATCAACAGATAAATTTTTCCATTTTCTAAGAAACATAGGTTTTATTGTTCCGTCTGCTTTTAGCTAAACCAAAGTCATTTTCTAAGAAATTTTCGACTTGTAGACAATATTTTATGAACTTTTATAAAAATTACTCCATGTTTTTTTAAGTGTGGAGAAATAATAATATGAAAAAAATACTTACTCTTTCAACAATAATACTTACACTTTTCATTCCGGTTGTCTCAGCACGAACTTTAAATACTGAAGATACTGTTGGGATACTCTTTTTTGCTGCTTATTGTATATTTATAATCGCTATGCTAATTTTTCAAATTGTAGTTTGCTTGTGGGTATATAGAGACGCGAAAAAGCGTATGCCAGAAAATGCTACACTTTGGCTAATAGCTGTTTTGGTAGGAAATATTTTTGGATTCATAGTTTACTTAATAATTAGAAAAGATCATCCAGTTATCATAAATCCGTCATCAACTGAAACAATAGCTTAACGACATTTTTCATTAAGGTTTGGGAGTATCAGAATGTCATATTGACAAGCACAGTGATTTCGGTTTTTGTGACTTCTTAAATAGCAGATAAGTAAGATAGTATTGTTATTGCAGTTTTGTTAGCAAATGTACTGCTATCATACCACTATACGGATATTTATTATAACTATGATATTTTCTTTTCATTTTTCTTTGTAATTATTCCTTTCTGAACATATTAGAGATGCTACAAGCGATTTCTTCAAAATGATATGCTATATTGCTCATTACCAAACTTATAGGACATTATGACCTTATTTATATATTTAATGATCCCAAAGGACCATCTAATTATATAAAGCTCAAACTTAACGAAAGTTTTTTAGCAATCAACCTTGCATTTTGCTAAAGCGTCGGTTATAATTTTGAACGATGCTTTGTTCAAAGCTTTTTATAGCATCAAATATTCAATAATTTATATTAAATTCTAAAATATGTCAACAGTACTCATACCAAATGTAATTGAAAAATCACGAGAAGGCGAGCGAGTTTATGATATTTATTCAAGACTTCTCAAAGATAGAATCGTGTTTGTAGGTGGCGAAATTGAAGATACTATGGCGAATTCTATAATAGCTCAATTACTTTTTCTAGAAAAAGAAGCACCAAACAAAGATATTTTTATGTATGTAAATTCACCAGGTGGTCATATACATTCTGGCCTTGCAATTATTGATGCTATGAATTTGGTCAAATGTGATGTTGCTACAGTAGGAATGGGAATGTGTGCAAGCATGGGTTCAGTTATACTAACTGCTGGGAAAAAAGGCAAAAGACACATGTTACCAAATGCAGAAGTTATGATACATCAACCCATTGGTGGTGCAGAAGGACAAGCAAGCGACATAGAAATCGCAGCTAAGCATATAATTCAAACCAAGAAAAAGTTAGTTGATTTTTATGTAAAACAAACCGGTCAAAAGGCGGAAAAAATTTCTCAAGATATTGATCGTGATTTTTGGATGAATGCAGAAGAAGCTGTGAAGTATGGAATTGTTGATAAGATAGTGGAAATTAAATAACAAGCAATTTGTTTAATATAAAACACTTAGAAGCTCATCTAAATATGGTGAGCTTTTTTATTTGATGTTATAATCGTTTAAATCATTTATGTTACAACTATTATTCTAACTTTTATGACAATCACTCGTTTCGCACCATCACCTACTGGAACTCCTGAATCAGTCCACTTAGGATTTGTCATCCGAGCTTTATGGAGTTATGCTTGGGCAAAGAAAAACAATGGTAAATTTATATTGAGAATTGAAGATACTGATCAGGTTCGTTCAAGAAAAGATACAGAAACTGCAATTATAGATATTTTGAGTGATTTCGGAATTAAGTATGATGAATTGTTTCGTCAGTCAGATAGAATTGCAAGGTATCAGGAAGTTGCAAGAAAGTTAGCTGAAATTGGAGCTGCATACTATGACTTTGATTCTGAGAAAAGAACTAAAGAAGAAATAAAATCTAGCTATTCTCATGCGATTAAAAAAGAAGATAATGAAGAAGTTGCTGAGGAATTTATGAAACTAAAAGAAAAACCTCAAGCAAGAAAATTTGCAGATAAATTTAAATCTGAAAATAATTGGCAGGAATATCTCAAACTTTGTGATGAGAAAATTAAAAATGGTGAATCTTTTGTAATTCGTCCAATGATTCCCTACTCTGGAAAAGTTAGTTGGGAAGATGTGATTTTGAAAAAGAAAGTTGAATTTGATTTCAAAGAAATTCAAGATTTAGTTTTACTCAAGTCAGATGGGTTTCCGACTTATCATCTTGCTGTTGTGGTTGATGATAGTGATATGCAAGTTACTGATGTGATGCGTGGTTTTGAATGGCTCTCAACTACTCCTATTCATTTGTTTCTTTATGACAGCTTAAACCTAACAAGACCAAACTTTTGGCATTTTCCAGTTATAATGGATCCAAGAACTGGCAAGAAATTTAGCAAACGTGATTTAGAAGGAATGTTTGGAGTTATGCCATGGTTGAAAAGTGGTTATTTGAAAGAAGCATTGTTAAATTATCTAATGTTGCTAGGTTGGGCACCTAAAGCTATAAAGAATGAAGCTGGAGTTGATGTTTATCCTGAAATATTTAATTTAGAAGAGTTTGTCAAGCAATTTGATGTAGATGGAATTCAAAAAGCAAATCCTACATTTGATCAAAAGAAAATTGATTGGTTTCAAGGAGTTTATATTCGAAAATTGACAATTGAAGAACTTAAAAGTGAGATCAAAAATTACGTCACAAAATTTGAACCTGAGAATATAGATCTTTTCACCCCTTCAGTCTCGCAAAATCGAGACATTAAAATTTTTGATGAAAAGCTTAAATTATTACAAGAAAGAACTACTTTACTTCAAGATTTTGTAGAAGAGTTAAAACTATTTGAAACTAATCCAGATTATACTAAGCTAAATTTGAAAGAAATAAAAGGTTTAGAAAATAAAGATAAAGCTTGGTTTGAGAAATATTTGCAAATTATAGAAAAAGATATTTTGGATTTTAGTTTGAGTAAAGAAGATTGGGTTGCGAAAGTAAAAAAAGTCGCAGAAGAAAATGGAGACAAAGCGCAAGATATATTTATGTTACTTCGAGTAATTCTTTGGGGAAAACAATTTTCACCACCTTTTCCTGAGACTATGTGGTTGATTGGGGAGGAGAAGTGTAAGGAAAGGGTCAAGCAGTTTAAAATGTTGCCGTTGTAAAATAATAAAAATTTGTTTCGTTATTTTAATTCTTCAACAACTTTCTTGTAAAAATTTTCAGAAAAATATGTCGGACAACGTTTCCGAATAAACGAAGTTCGTTTGAAACTTAGTGAAAACGAATTTGCGAAAATGCCGAGCCGAGGCATTTTCCGTTTATTCGGTGTTGTCCGAGGGTTTGATTTCTTTCCTTAGCTTTAAAATCTAAAAAGAGAAATCAAAAGCGCAACGTCCCCTTGAGTTCTCTTTTGTGAAATTATAAAAGATAATTTTTTGGCACTTTTTATCTCAATTCGCATTTTTTAACTCCATGGAAAAACAATAGACACACTAATCATTGAGATGCTGAATGGCATAGTCTGCCTCTACTTTTGTAAACTTTGCTCCATATTCTGAAATGAGCTGGTCACGAACTGCTGCTGTCGATAAGTGCATAGTATCTCGGTAAGTTTTTGCTTGAGAAAGCGCATTTGCGTTCCAATCAGCTTTTACATTATCAATTGCATATTGTGCGGCTTCTTTTGGAAACTTTCCACCATACTCTGAAACAAGCTGATCGTAGACGCCCTGCTTTGACAAGTGCATTGTGTTGGCATAAGTTTCTGCTTGGCTCAAAGCAGATTTATATTCAGCTGGCACGCTTTCTGCTACTTTAGTGTCTGCTTCAGCTTTTACATCTGCAGTAGACTTAGCCTCTTGTACATTGTTAGTGGTGGACGAGCTGTCAGAAGTATTTTTTGTTTCATTGCCACCCATAGCGCTTCCAATAATTCCAATTCCAATAATAATCAGTATACCAGTTATGACTTTGTGCCTAACAAACCAATTTCTCAAATCTGCGCCACAATGTTTGCATTTCTTTGCGCCAAGCTGAATAGCTTCTTTGCACGAAGGACACTTTATGGTCTGTCCTTGCGACTGTTCGTTGGAGTTTTCCATAGTAGTATTTGTTAAAAAATTATTAAATTAAAAATAAAAAGTTCCAAAAAATTTTCCTTATTAAAACTATTTCACAAAAGAGAATTTCGGACAACACTAGGTTATACGAACTTTGCTACATTATACACTAATATTTTTGCTATTTATAGTGTATTAATTATAAATCTGTCAGAATCACTAATCACGAAGTTCATCGAAATATTGAAGGTAAAGAGATACTCGCCAAATACTATTCGTGCTTATTTCTCGTGTATCAAAGACTTCCTTAAAGTTTTTATTGGGTTTAGCCATTGCGTTTTTAAAATTGAAATGACCTACGTCAGGAGAAGATGGTTTGTTTCTTTTTCTAGAAAAGTATGAACTCAAAGACATACATGATTTTGAGAATGCTAGAATAGATGGCTTTCAAGGAAGACCGAATAACTCAAAGTTAGTTGTATACAACCTCGAATCGCGAAGAATAGTAGGTGAGATTGAGGGTTTGAAAGTTAGAATGGAGTAGGGATATTGTTTATATATCCTATACTAAACTGCTAATCTTTATTTCAAACTTATAACAATTTGTGCATTAGCCAAATTTAAAATAACGCAACATTGACTTGACAATCCAATATGCTTTTAGCAGTAAAGTTCAATAGAAGTTTTTAGGCGTACTTTAAAAACATCTTCTTACCGTATTCTTTTTTGAAGTATTTTCAAAGTTAAAAATACTGCCAAACTAAAATACAATAGTAAAAATGATATTGAGTTACTTTTCAAAAACAGACCAAAGGCCTCATTGTTGAAATTCATAAAATAATATCTATATAAGAAATCCAAAATTGATAAACTTGAGAAAGCAATTAGGTATTTCCAAATATCAATCGTTTTATTAAATATTACTTTGTACTTGTTCAAATATGCATAAATCGATATTAGAATAATAAAAAGAATTACAAACATATTTATTATACTGAAAACCAGGTGAATTTGACCTGCAGTTGTTAACTTTTGATTCATATCTATAAATCCATTGAAATTATCACCTTCCCATACTTTATGCGTTTTAATATTAAAGAAAGTTGCTATGCAAAGTGATAAAAACAAGACAGCCTTAAAACGCCACTGCTTAAAGAATTTCTTAATAAACTCTTTATATTCAAACACTAGTTTAGCTGTGCTATAGTTTATTAACGGTAACAGGATTAAATCGCCTATATATATTGTTGGCACAGCTAGCAGTGGATAGTCTACTTTTGAATTCGTTAAAAATGAACCGTCTTTTAAAGACAAAACAAAGAAACTAACTATTCCAAACATCAAGGTTAGAATAGGTGCAAAAATTAGCTTGTTTACTTTAAAGATGTCTTGCACATTATTAGATAAAGACAACTCGTATTCATTACGAATATTTGTTTTTATAAGAGCTGTATTAACTATATAAAACCGATAAGGTATTAAAACTGAGAACAAAAATGTAAATAGCACAAAAAAATATACTAAGTCGTTTGCTAATATGAAACATAAAAAACTAAGTAAAAGTGAGTAAATAGAACCCATGAAAATAACCAAAATTGAAATAAAGTATCGTGGTTTCATCACTTCATAAGCTATGAAATCCGGACCAAACATTTTGTTACAACTTTTTTCTAAAATGTTTATTCTTGTTGCATTTATATATATTGATTCTAATTTACTAAGTAAGCATGACAATAAATAATACATAAGAATTGCAAAAAAAAGAAAAATTGTAAAGTATAACCATTGTGTATCAAGTGTAAATTGATTGAGATTTTTCAAGAATGCTCCTATATCTTTATCAAAAAAAGATGTAACCTATGACACCTAAAGATACTGCAAAATACAAAGATAGGTAAGTTGCGTATTTTTCATATGTGTGTATATATGATTTATTGTAGGAATGTCTTCTTTCATACTCTTCCAGATTGACTTCCTTAAAGTTTTTGTTAGGTTTAGCCATTGCGTTTTATAAAATTGAAAGGACCTACGTCAGAATTACTGATATGAGAGATCATTACAACCCTAGTTCAATACAATAAGAAACAAAGTACTTGTAGAAAGTAAATCCAAACCATACAAATCCTGCCAAACAATCATTATTTATAGACTCTACTTCACTTCAACCATTTCTATCTTGACAACCGGATAACATAATCCTCCATCATTACCACACAAAAGTCGATTGCTCATCAATCCTTTAGCAACAATGTTTTTATCCAATAGCTCTGCTAGATTTTCGTTCTTTCCATAACGGAGATAAATTCTACCTATTGCAGAAGATTCAATAAAGTATCCTTCTGGTGCGTCTGCAGATATCGTGAGATCAGCCTTATGATATTGAACCAATCCAGAAATTCTCAAATCACCTTGAAAGTAATTTTGGACAAAAAGATAAACAATTGTAATTAGAAGAAATATTAGTAATGCACTTAAAAATGTAATAAATGTCTTTTTCATAATGATATTATACCAATTTATGTTAGTAATTACAAAACATGTTTGAATATTTACAATCTGATACATCCCATCTTCCGTCATTTCAAAACCTAGTATTCTCAAGTTCCGATTGCTGAGATTACTTTCAAGCTATTATAACCCAAATTCTTGCACAGTTTCTTGCTTGAAAATATCGTCATTTGTTACATCTCCAATCTTAGAATCTATTTCATCAACAAGTTTGTTCGGGATATAATCTTTTCTTTGAAAAAGCAGAACACCCATCATGTCAAATAATATAGCATCAATGTTTTGTAATTTTTCATAAGTAGTAAGTAGGTACTTAAAATTTATTTCTATTTAAAATGATCACTATCACTAATAAGTGGACCATTCAAAGTTCTGAATTTCTTTTTTGTATTCCAAATTTTGACTAATTCATGAAAGTTTTTATCTGGTTCTAACATCAATTTGGCTAATTCATCAATTTCTTCAAAATCTTTTTCAGTCAATTTATCAAATTTGAAATAGATATAACTAGGCATTTGATTATAAAGAATTTCGTTATTCATTAAACTATGAAAATCATAAAATATTGCCCAAAGAACTGGCATAAGTCCAACAGAACCATCTGCATTTCTAAAGTTGTTGGCATCTAGTTTGCCCCCTCTTATTCCGAGCCATGTATCTGCTGCCCAATCAACTTTTTCGCAGGCATATCATACTGGTCAAAACCAATAGTACTGTCAAAAAATCCATCAGCGTCAAAAGTAATCCATTTTTGTTTATCTTTATCCCAGTATTGATTTATCCAATGATCCCAACTGCCTTTGAAAAATAGGGGGCAAATCCCGAACGGACTCTGCAAGGGACACCTTTTGACTTTAAAATTGAAGCCATAAGTATTGCCACAAAACGACAGGTGACAACAATTTTATTTTCAACTTTTCTGTCGGGCAAAAACCCTCGGTCATCAAATCTTAATAATTCTGCAATCATTGAAACGGTAGTAGGCAAAATATCATCTTCACATCTCAATCTATGCCAAGGATATCTTTTCATATCCCCATATCGTAAATCCCTGTTAGATTTTGTGTTGCCTTCTTTGAGTGTAACGCGATGAATAACTTGATGACTGATTAAATTGCCCAGTTCTTTGACATCATCTGGAAGATTTTGAAGAAATTCTTTGTAACAGCCCGGGTTAGTAAATGTGCCGAATTGTAAGTAATGATTTATGATTTTTTTGTCCATAATATTGATGAATTAGCAATCTATATAAATTTTTACCTTCACATTATTTTCTTTTTATTCCTGATTCAAATTATATATAACGTTTGCGGATATGAGAAGTTGCGACCAACGGGAGCAAAAATATGGGTAAGGGGCGAGCCGAACCCCGAACCGCATACACTGTGTTATACGCCCCGACGACCGAAGGGAGGAGAGCGCAGCGGGGCGCGACTGAAAGGAGCGAGTTCAAAAAATATTTTTCATTCAATTTCATTTTGACAGGCTTTTTATTCAATAATCATAAATTTGTTTTTTGTTTTGGATTTTGGGCGGAGGGGTTAGGGGTGAATGCCAAAAAACCAAAACTCCTTATTTATTCATGATTATCTGAATTTAATTTATCACCTCTCTTTAATTCCTCCCATGAAGTAAAACGAATAATATCACCATTCTCAAGTTCAATTCTTAGTCGTCTAGGTTTTTTCTCCATTTGTTCTTGTATAAATCTACCGGATTCTCCTATTGCATGATTAGTATAAACATCAAAACTTGCTTGTTCTCCTGTATCTTCATTTATGACAGTGCAAGGAATCATTACACTATCATTTTTTCTGTCCTGCTTATCAAAGACATTTTCTTCCAAATTTCCTTCAAATTCAAAAATTCCACTGGGACTACATACGAAAAATCTTACTTCGTCAGAAGTAATTGAATAAATATCTCTGGAGTCACCTAAAGCTTTATAAGCGCCAATATCTCCTGCGGAAAAAGGGTAATCAATTCTGTGCGTATGATAATCTGCAACCAAATCAGGGAAACTTCTATATGTTATAACACCAGTATCTTTGCTCATTCCTTGGACTAAAAAATACCTTCCTTGCTGATCTACGACTAAGTTCTTTTCAGCTTCGTCTTCAGTTTGAGTAAAAAATTGCGAGAGCTCATTAAGCGTTGGTTCACCCTCAAGCAAAAATGTTCCTCCGTAAGGAAGTTTCCTAATGATTCCCGATGCTTCTTCTAAACTCATTTTTCGAGATTCCATGGCTGAATAAAGTAGTTCTCTCTGAAATGCTAAAGCAGAGGCGAAAAGTACTGACGATAATCCTTCAGTGAAAGGCTTGGGCTTTCCGGTTCCATAAACATAGTCAAGCATTTTGGTAAGATCATCTTTTGAAAATTGTTGGGTAAAAGCCAAATCATCTAAAACTTTTCTAATATCTTGAAATTGCATTGCTAAAACTTCTTCGCCATTTTCTACTGCCGCATCAATATCAAGCCCACCTTCAGAAAAAGCCTTAATATCTTGTTGTAATTCAATCATTTGAGAAATATTCAGAACAGTTTGAAGCAAAACGGAAGGAGGTAGCTTTTCCAAACTATCAAGAGTAACCAGATTTCCTTCCTCTTGATAAAGGGCAATACTGTCGTATGTAAAAGTTTGTCCAAACCTTTCAAAGTGAATATCACTATTCCTTTTGAATGACAAAACTGGTGGTTTAGGACCACTTTCTGTTACTTCTGGTTGTATGCCAGTTTTAATATCATCTATTGGTGGAGTGTAATCTTCAAATCCCATAATTATGTTTAGTTAAATTATAAACCATTTTCGGAGCGATAGCGGAGAAAATACCGCTATCCCCATCAGCATAAATAAAAAAACAAATTTATTCCTCTTTTTAAAAGTCTGTCAAAATTCCTTACTATAAGAAAAATATTTTTTGAATTGCGTATAACGTTTCTGAGTATCGGAAGTTTTTTGCCGGATTTCTCAGTATTTACGTGTATCCTAGCACTTTTGTTTATTTACTGGAAGACATTCAGTTTCAGCATATTTGTTGGCAAAAAACTTGGGTGGAACAAAATGGACAGTCTTTATCTTTATTATTGAGTCCATTTTGTGGAACCGGATACTCAGTGTTAGGCGATGTAATTCAAAATTAATTTTTATTCTGGTATATTTATGTATATGTAATCAATATATGTATTTTTGAGGCTTCCTGTATTTCCAGAATATGAACTACCCTTAATTGAATTTTTACTTGGATAGGTAATATGAATATCGATATTTAATCCATTATATGATTCAAATGGTTCATTTTTACTTCCAATAACCCATATCGAATGTTCTGCATTCACTTCATATGCATTAGCGTTAGATATATTCATCTTTTTCGCTAAATCATATGCACCAATCTTTTTATCAATTACTGATATTTGTAAATTTTGATAATTTTCTGAATGCGAGTGTGTGGTAATTTTGTAAATATCTTTACTTAAATTTAATAATTCATACAGTTCAGAAGGAGTTTTATTAACTAGATTATTATTGGAAGATATCATGTTAATTGCTTGATAAACAATATCAACTTCATTTTTCTGCGTCGAATTGTTATTACAGCCTGATAAAAAGATACTCATAATTGTTATAGTGATTAAGAATAATAAAGTATGTTTCATAGTAAAAAGTTTTAAATTAATTTTGAATTATTTCGCCTAACGTTCCAGTATATGCGATGTTCCGCTACACCATTATTTTATCATTTTAAAAATTGTAGCGGAATATGGGTGAGAGCCTGCAAGGCTCTCACCGCATATACTGTGTTATATGACCCGAGCGTAACGCAGTGAAGCGAGAGCGCAGTGGGGCTTTAGCGTATTTTGATGGCAATTTTATAATAATTTTAAAAACTTTTATTTTAATAATTCCTCAACAGTTGCATCGGCAAATATTTTCATTGTGTCGAATATCTTTAAGGATGGATGTTGAGGGATTAATAATTGGAGGTCTGTGCATGCCAACACGACACAATCAACATTTTTCTTTTCAAAATCAGAAATAATTTGAATAAGTTCATCTCTATCTCTGTTATTCTGCATTCCAGTAACAAGATTAAGAATAAATTTACCCATTTTCGCTTGTTGAAAATCGTCTGGAGTTTCGTAACCAATTTTATTCTCAGCGAAGGCATTCTCGTATAATTTATTCTTAATCGTCGCAGAAGTAGAAACAATGCCTACTTTATTCAAATTATTTCTCTTGAGGAATTTTACCGTTTCTTCCACGATACTTAAAACAGGAGTATCGACAGCGTCCCTGATCTCTTTGATAAAAACATGCAAAGAATTACACGGCATAACAATAAAATCAGCACCAGCTTTTTCTAGTCTTTTTGCCTCTTCAATTAAAAAAGGAGGTATTCTTTCAAATCCAATGTTTTTAGCAATAGCTTCTTCTTCAATTTTGTATGGCAAAGGGACGCTGGCGATTATGATTGAAGGCCTATGAGTTTTGTCTTTTTTCTGGCACGAAAAAACTACATCTAGGTAAAATTCCGATGTTGTTTCTGGTCCAAGACCTCCAATTATTCCTACTGTTTTCATAATAATATTGTATCTTAATAAAAGTTTTTAAAACCTTCGTTTTTTATTGCCATCAAAATATGTCATATAACACTAGGTTATACGAACTTTACTAGATTATACACTAATATTTTTGCTATAATAGTGTATTATGAATCCGCCAGAGTCACTAATCACGAAGTTCATCGAAATATTGAAGGTAAAGAGATACTCGCCAAATACTATTCGTGCTTATTCTTCCTATATCAAAGACTTCCTCAAATATTTTGCAAACAAAGAAATTAATAGCATTTCCGAAAGTGACGTATTACAATATATTTGCTACAAAATTAATGAACAGAATATTTCTCAGTCTGCACAGAAGGGTATCATTAGCTCAATAAAATTATTTTATAAATATGTACTTAAACTGGAAATTCAAATTGATTATATTTATCCAGATAGACGAGTTTATAAATTGCCATTTGTTTTATCAGAGGAAGATATCAAGAAGATCATACAAAGCATCAAAAATATAAAACATCGGGCAATAGTTTCCCTGATTTATAGTGCAGGATTACGAGTATCAGAACTAGTGAAGATGGAAATAGCGGATATTGATTCCAAAAGGATGACAATATTGATTCGTGGAGGGAAAGGTAATAGAGATAGAGAAGTTATGTTATCTTCGAACATCTTATTATTGCTTCGAAAGTATTATGTAAAATATCAACCTAAGAAATATATTTTTGAGGGAAGAAGTGGTGAAATGTATAATGTAAGAAGTGTACAAGAAGTTTTTAAAAATGCATTATTGAGTTCCGAAGTAAATAAGCCTGCGAGCGTTCATACTCTTAGGCACTGCTTTGCAACGCATTTGATAGAAAATGGTATAGATATCCGGGTGGTTCAGGAGTTATTGGGTCATAAAAATATAAAAACTACACAAATATATACACATATTACTGATGCTCATAAAAGGAAAATTCAAAGTCCAATTGATAGGTTAGAAATTAACTTTTAGTTTTGTCAATTGATAAAGTCCATCTTCCGTCATTTCAAAACCTCTTTTGGCATAATATTCTCTAGTTCCAATCGCTGAAATTACTTTCAAGCTATTATAACCCAAATCTTTCGCAATTTTTTTTGCTTTTTCAATCAACTTAGTCCCAAGTCCAAGATGCTGAGCATCGCCAGAACTATCTTTGCTAATTTCCAAACTTGGACCATAAACATGAATTTCTCGAATCATGGCAGAAATATTATCAATAGGCAAACTCAATCTTAAAAACCCAGCAATAAAATCCCCCTTGCCCCCCTTTTTCAATGGGGGCTTTACATATTCCAAAAACAATTCTTTTGAAATTGTAGTTTGATATTCAACTATTTTCAATTCCAAATCGACAAAAGTTACTTTTTCCTGTTTAATTTCTCTTGCTCTGATATTTTGATCTTGCATATCATTATCTTGCATATACTTCTCAACGACTTGTCTTAAGTTAGTAAGTTTATTTCCAGCTTCAATTTCTTGACTTGGTATATCTCGAATAATACGAGTTAACCTTACATATTCTGGAGTTTCTGCAATCATTTGAGCGATTAATTCAACCAATTCTTGAGTTTCATAAGGTCTCCAGTTTCCGGCTTTATACTCATTCTCAAGTTCAGTATTTGCAATCAAACTTGTTGGGTAAATTTTTATTTCATCTGGAAGAAAGTGAGGATCATTAACGAGTAACTTATAACTTTCCAAGTCTAGCTTTGGAGTTGCACCAAGTAAATTTGGCATCATATGAACATGAATTTTAAAGCCCCAAAGTCGAAGTAATTCAAAAGCTTTCATAGCATCTTCAATATTCTCACCTCGTTTATTCAAACTTGAAATTTCATCATTTAGGATCTGAATTCCTAGTTGAACTTTTGTAGCACCAAGTTTTCGTAAAGTCAAAACTTCTTTTTGTGTAATTCTATCTGGTCTAGTTTCAAAAACTAAACCCACGCATCTACATTTACCTTTCGAATTTCGATTTTGTTCTTCAAACAAAATTTCCCATGTAGGAGAATTCATAAAATCTCCTGCAACAACATTTTCTTTTTCCCACGCCTTAAATTCTTGAGTTTGGAGAAGTTTGTTGTATTCAATAAAATTAGTTTTACTTTTATCAATTAAAGAGTTAACCCCTTCTGTCCTGCTTTGCTGGACACCTTCCCATGTGAAGGAGTAATTTTTCCTAATATCATCATTAAAATCATTTTCAAATATCTCACTTATATCTTGCTTTGTCATTAACCTCTCATCACAAATTCCATCTCCAAAATCATTCATAGCCTTGAAAAGATTGTAAGTAAACCATAGTTTATAATCTTCTTTATAACTCGTCCAAGTTCCACCAAGTACAAGCATTTCGACTTTGTCGGTTGGATGACCTATATTTTGCAAAGCTTTAAGTCTATTCCAAACTTGAGCGTATGGAGAAAACCTGAACATCAGAGCTCTTTGAGCTCCAGGTTCAGTTGCGATATAACTTTTTGGCATCCGAACATCATTTGGACAAAATATACATTGTCCAGGGCAAGCATAAGGTTTAGTCAGAACCGTAACTGTAGTAACTCCTGATTCAGTTCGCATTGGTTTGAGTTTGATTGCAGATTTGAGAGATTCTAATTCGTTTTTCAAAACCCCTTCAGGTTCGCTTCGCTCGCCAGCTTCCCCAAGGAAGCAATATTCACCTTTTACCCTTAGCAATACATCAATTTCTTTCAATATGTCATCTTTGCTGAATGTTGAATTTCCATCTCGACTATATTTTCTAACTATTTTGATATAACTCGCAGTATCTAGTTCGTTTTTCTCAAGTAGGCTCAAAAGTTCTGATATAATTTCATGAAGTTGGGTTTTGTTTAAGTCAGAATGAAAAATAATTTGTATTTAAATCCAAAATCAGCAAAAGAATTTTCAGATAGCCGTTATGCACCATGGCAAGGTTGGTATGAATTGATGCCTTATTTTAACATAATTCAAGCAGATGATACTTCAAAACCCCTTCCGACTTTCAGCCACCTTCCACAAGGAATGAATAAAAATATACTAGACATTGGATCTGGAAACGGTAGATTTCTGAACTTTTTGATTGATAATAATATTAGTTTTGAGAATTATACAGGAATTGATTATTCTGACACTTTGCTTGAGATTTCAAAAGAAAAATTTAATTTACCAAATGTTAAATTTCTTAAACAAGATTTCACTTCGGAAAGTTGGGAAATATTGCAAGATCAGAAGTTTGATATCAAAGTTGGTTTTGGAGTTACACATCATTTAGAAAGTGAAACAGCGAGGGACAATTTCTTCAAAAATATCAAAAATCATTCAAAAAATGGCACATTACTTATACTTAGTTTTTGGGAGTTTTGGAAAATACCTAGACTTATGAAAAAAGCAATTGAAATAAGTCCAAATCTATATAAACTGGCTTTTGGAAATAATGAAGCTGAAAGGATTTGTTACAAGTGGGAAGAGGAAGATATCGAGAAATACTTTGTAGTAAATAATTTTCAAATTGAGAAAGAGTTTGAAATGGATTGGAATAGATACTTTATTTTAAGTAGTATTACTTCTTGAATTTAATTGATATTTTTAAGGAAGATCTAATTTTTCATCGCAACATACGCAACAATTGCAAAGCTACTTCCTACATTGAAACTTTCTTTCATACCTTGCATTGAAATTTTCACTATATAATTGGATAACTTTAAAACTTCTTTATTCACACCATCTACTTCGTGACCAAAGACCAAAACATCATCATCCCTAAACTGAAACTTATTAAGTTCAACTGCACTTTCTCCAGTTTCTATACTAATAATTCTTTTTTCTGCTGACTTTAAATTATTAACTAATTCAAGCACATCTTTATGATATTCCCAACTTACAGATTTTTCTGCACCAAGTGAAGTTTTTGCTAACTTTGGATGTTCTGGAGTTGCAGTAATTCCACAAAGATAAAGCTTTGAAATTCCCAGCCCATCGCTGGTTCGAAATACTGACCCAACATTATAAAGAGATCTTATGTTATCAAGAATTACTTCAATTTTCTTCATATCATTTCATATATTTAGCTAACTACTCAAGTAATTAGTAGCTCCAAAAATGCCACCAATGTGCCAATTACAATTACAATTGCAAAATTGTGTAGCACATGAGCTACGATTGAATAAATCATTCCATATCTCATTCTGATGTATCCAAATAAATATCCTAACCACAGCTGCGTCAAAGTAATTATCGGTATAAACAAATATAAATACCATGGCATTGGCTTATAATTCAAAATATGTATAAGCCCAAATATTATCACCGACAAATAAAAAGGCACAAAGAAATACTTTGTATACAAATTTGTAATAAATGAATTTACAAATTTAAGATCAAAAAAAATGTACTTTAAAAAAACAAATAAAAACAAAAATGTTAATATGCCTACTAATAAGATTATTATACTTATGTTTGTTTGACTTAATGAAGTATATCTTTTGAAGAGAAACCCACCTGTAATAGGTATTAAAAAGTAACTAACAAATAATGCAAATGAAATTGCTTGTTGAGTTTTATCATTTTTCAGATGTAGCCTAAAGATTAATTCCTCAAAAATTGGAGCAATAATTACAATAAACAATAATCCTAACAAAAGAATTATTATGTCGTTTAAAAGTCGGCTAGGATCACCAAAAATATCATTTCGAATAGATAACTGATTTTGAAATTCAAAGTTCGCTATAAAAGCTATAATTGCCAAGGCTGTTAGTTGAAACACTGCAACAAAAAACGTAATAAACTGCCCCAAGAAAAATGTGCCTGAAAATTTCAATAACTTTTCAGACATAGAACTGAATTCTACATTATGCATTAAATTCTTCGGTCTAAATATATTGACAAAAAAATCCTTAAAAAAACTGAATTCTTGTTTCATAGCAACATTATATATTCAAAAGCTTGATAATTCAAATTGCAAAAACCTGCTTTTGAAGGTAAAAAATGTATTGATAGTTCGATTATTTTCGGACAAAAAACTTTCAGTTAAAAATGAAAATAGGACAAATAATAATTTAATATTAAAAAGTGTAGACCAAAAATTATTTACTGTCTTGTGATAACTTGATAGATCATTTGTAACAGAGAAATCATTCTATGGTCATCAAAACAATTGAATTGCGCATTGTTATCAAACTTTTGATTTGATAATATTTGAAAGCAAGAGTTCTGACATGAGTTGAATTATTCAAAAAACCATAATATAAGTTTTAACGACAACTGCAATACACTTAGTATTACATTGTTAAATTATCAAGGAACCCTAATCAACCTCTTGTCAATTTTAGCTTATCAAATTTAACAATGAACTTATACAGAAAGTTCATTACTTGATATTGCATCAAATATCTTTTAAAATAAAGCAAATACTTTTAGCCACACCTCAACAATTGCCTATATGAAACTAATTAAAATCACAGCACTAATTTTGATTATTGTAACCGTCTTTTTCACTGCATCAAGTAAACTAAACGAAAAGATTACTGCTGATGGTTCAACGACAACGGCTGGTATTGCTATATCTGTTGAGTATGATGGCAATTCTCCTTTTGACATAGATGATTTAATTGGAAACGATAGTTCAGCAAACAATTACAGAGTACGTGCTGGACAACTTATAGTATATAAAATTGATTTAAACTTAGTTGATTCGACGGGTAGTACTCAAGAACCTTATGCAAATCTAACTGCTACATTAAATCCACTACCACTAGGATATATTTGGACGGAAATACCTGTAGGGTGTAATCTTGGTTCAGGAGGCTCATTAACTGGAGATGGCATAAACACTCAGTCAATATTGATATGCAATACTGGGATTAGAAACACCGGTGAAATTACTTCTGTATACGGTAATGTGCGCGCTTTACCTAGTATAGTTGAGGGGACAACTATTACTTTAACTGGTACTGCATCAGCTACAGGAGCAACGCATGTCACAACTGCATCAGCACCTACAGTAACAGGAACTGCTACACCTAAAATTGATTTACAAAAAGGAAGTATAGAATATAGAGGTACAAAGTTGAAAGATGGCGTAGCTGGAACACTTTGGTACTATGGAATAGGTGTCAAATTGAAACCTGGGTCAGAAATACCTCAATTACCAATGACATTTACAGATGATATTTCAGGAATTAGCCCCAATGCAGAACTTGATGCATGTGGCGTAAGTACTTTTCAAGTCCAATATTTTCCATTTGGCAAGATTGGCAATTACTCAGGATCAACTGCGACAAATGCTGTCGAAGATTCAGGTACAATTACTTGTACTCCTAGTCTTGGAGATGCACAAATTATCAACATATCAATTTCTAGTACTCATACAAATCCTTCTACATTTCCAACTGTTGCAAAAAACGGGAATACTCTTTCAAGCAATGACATGTGGATTGTTTCTGACTATATAGCAATATTTATACCATTTACTGATCTAAATATCAATCCATCAACTGGTAACTATGAACTTGCAAATGTATTGAATATGTTTGAAAACTTTAGTCCGGTTGGCTTAAACTCAGGCAATGCTAACTTTGGTGGAGCTGGTGATCCAGGAACAGGTCTAACAAATGAAGATACACTTAATACTTCTTTGTATGGTTCAGAAAATGGATATGTAAATGTAATTACATTACCTCCAGGTGGTATAGTTGCCAAAAGAGATTATAAATATGTTGATAATATTAGCACTGCAAATTTGATCAGTGATGGTAACTTAACCGCTGGTTATCTATCGAGTATTGTGCCCGTTGGTTCGACAGATGCATCTGGAGATGGTGTTGTTCCAAGAGGTGGATTGTATTCTAGCAAAAATATTTTTTATCCAAATGGAAAAATGACTTATATTGCCGGTAGTATGTTATGTACCAAAATCGATAATAGATATGTAGAGGTCTACCCAATATCAGGCCATACTGCTGAAGGAGCAATAGTACATGTAGACAATCCGTCCCTACTAGATAGCTTCACTGATGTCATAGTTCAATATGGCACAGGAGGAGTAAATGGAGTAGGTATAAATTGGGCTAATGACAGTGCTATAATGTCAGCAAATTGCGAAAATAATCAGTCAACTGATGGATTATGGTACTCGGATTTAGGTTCTGTACCCGGTGGTAGTGCTGCAATTACAAAAATTAGAGTTCTATTTACCGAAGATTATACCATTGCTGAACAATTAAATTATCAAGAACAAGTCAGCAATGCTTCATTCGTTTTAGAAGTCCCTTATATCGTGAAGTCTACTGCCCCCTTAAATCAAAAAGTTGCCAATCACTTTGGGTTTAAAGACGCTGCATTACAATGGCAACCTGTAAATGGAGGTTGGATTGACAGCAACTATAATGTTGATACCGCACTTGGAAATGGTCTTGGTGACAGAATTACTGTAGTAGGTGCAAAAGTTCGTGTGAATAAGACTATAACAGATAGTGCTAAGAAAGATGATACATTGACAACAGACCAAGAGGCATTCTGGATGTTATGGCCAAACACTGAATCTATGGGTGCTACTCCACCTGGATTTGCACAAAATGTGGTACTGACAGATACCTTACCACAAGGGATAGCTTATATACCCGGAACAGCTTTATGCAACTTACCTATATCAATGGTTTTTCAAATAGCACCTATAAATTGCGAACCTAGCATTACTTACAATGTTGATGGTACTAGTACTCTCACTTGGAACTATGGGGATGTAGAAGTTGGTAAACTATTCAAATTTATTGCTTTCAGGACTGACATCAGCAATTTGATTCCTAGTGGAACTATGAAAACAAATAGTGCCCTAATATCTGCCGAGAATGATCCTTCTATGGAATCTTGGCGAACATCAACGGCTACATTACAAGTTATAAACACATCTGCATTTGCAGTTGAAAAGTCAACAATCAAGCCAATTGTTGAGCCATTAGATACAATTGAGTTTTCGTTGGGCATGACGAATCCGGGTCAAAATCCTGTACCTAGTACTGATCTTATAGATTGGCTTCCTTGGAACGGAGATCAGAGAACACCTGCTACAAATTATCATGGAACAACTATACTACAAAGTATATCTTACGAGTCAGGAGTTGTTCCTACAAACATACTCTTCACGAAACATGACAGAAGCACCCTGTCACTACCTAATGACCTTGATCCGATCTCTATCAACCCAGCCATTGTTTGGTGTACTCAATTGCAATTTGGAAATATAGGATGTCCAGCTACATTAAATGAAGTAACCGGGTTAAGAATTCAAACTGGTTTACTAAATGGAGGTGATAGTTCTATATACAAATTAGTTATGAAGCCTCAGACTAATTCTCCAAATATGAATGGTGATATTTTCACAAATCAATTTATACTTAGGGCAAGCGGACTTGCTTTACCTGCGGTATCAAATAATGTTTCTGTTCAAGTGCTTCTTGGAGAAATTGGAGATTATGTTTGGGTTGATAGTAACTTTAATGGGATAATCGATAGCGGGGAATTACCATTAGCTGGAGTACTTGTAGAGCTGATAGATATAAATAATACAGTTATTGATTCTGTTGTCACTGGGAATGATGGATTATATTTATTTGAAAATTTAGTACATGGAGATTATAAAATAAGATTCACGCCACCAGCTGGTTATACTTATACTTATCCAAATACTGGTAATGACACTGAAGATTCAGATGCTTCACTTGCAAATGGTATAAGCCAAGTTATTACTTTGGATATCGGTGAGTCAGATATAACTATTGATGCTGGATTTGTAGGTAGCAGTCCTAGCATTTCAGTCGTCAAAAGGATAAATGGCGATGATGCAAATTCTACTCCAGGACTATCTTACGAAGGTGGTTCTCAGCTAAACATTACATTTGAAATTACAAATACAGGAAATACAATTTTAAATAATATTCTTCTTGAAGATAATGTATTAAGCGAATCAGATATTAGCTGCCCCAAAACTACATTGATTCCTCGAGAATCTATAACATGTACTAGTGTATTTACTTTACCTAATAATGCAGGGCAACATACAAATATTGCAAATGTCACCGGCACACCCCCTACATTGCCAAATGGGAATCAGCCTGCAAATGTTACTGATTCTGACCCAGCAAATGCATTTGTACCAGCATTACCTGGAATAAGTTTAATCAAGTTGATAAATGGTAATGACGCAAATATTACTCCGGGAATTTACGTGTTACCGAACACTCCTTTAACTATCGAGTATCAAGTTGCAAATACTGGCAATGTTCAACTAAACCATATAGTCATAGCAGATGACATGATTGCTACTTCTCAAATCAATTGTCCTAGCAATGTACTTGCTGTGGGTGGAACCATGACATGTACTGCGAGCTTCACATCTCCAGCAAGTGGTATTCAGCATACCAATAGTGGGACTGTAATGGGAACTCCATCACCTACACCTAACAACTTACATCCGTCACCTATTAGTGACAGCGATCCTGCGAATGCATTATCTATCAATCCAGCTATAAACATTATCAAAAGAATAAATGGTGAAGACGCTAATGTAGAACCTGGAATATATATCAGTGCCGGAACCTTGATGGAAATTACATTTGAAGTAACTAACATTGGTAATATAACATTGAATGATATTGTAGTTTCTGACACTCATATAAATACTAGTGAGATCAACTGCCCCAAAACTATATTACTACCTATGGAGAGCATGATTTGTACAGCTACACTAATAGCTCCAGAAAATGGTCAGCATACAAATACAGGAGTTGTTACAGCAACACCATCCCCACTTACTGATGGTACGGTTCCTGATAGTATATCTTCAGATGATCCTGCGAATGCAATGGTTTCAAGTCCTAAGATAGGTTTGCTTAAGAAACTGATATCCTCGACTGATTTAGGTTCGAATCAATTCAAAATTAAATATGAATTAAGATTCAAAAATGTGGGAAATATGAAGTTGCATAACTTACAAGTTAAAGATAACTTGAGATTAGCTTTCCCAGTACCAATAGAAATAAGTAATGTTGTCGCAACGACTGATAATAATTTTCAAATAAATTCTCTTTACGACGGAGTAACAGATGACAATGTTTTGATTGGTACAGATAGTTTAGGGATATTAGAAGAGGGAGTTATAATCATTACTCTTGATCTCAAGATTGTGGGTACTAGTAGAAGTGTATTTTGGAATTCTGCAACAATAAAAGGCACTTCTGATCTGAGTGAGACCGTAATTGATATTTCAGATGATAATACAGAAAATCAAAGTGGTTACAATGGAAATAACAATAATGTGGGAACGGATCAACCAGATGACCTGAATAATAGAACCAATTCAGGTAATATTTTACCTAACAGATTGAATGATCCTACTCCAGTTCAATTTGAGATAAAACTAGCTGATACTGGAAAGAGAAATGTTATTTTCCTTTATCTAAACCCTTTGTTTAAATTATAGAAAAAAAGTTTGACATATATTTTATATCGTTGTTATAATAAGCACACTTTCGGAGGCCATGAATAATTATGTTGTAGTTTTTACAAGATAGAATAAATGGGAAACTCGCCGAATTTTAGTTCAGAAAGAAAGGTTAGACATAACTTATTAGACTCTGACAAGCTTTAAGTAAATTACTTGTAAAACAAATATACAAACTCAGAATACAAAAATGAGTTTCAAGTGAGACAAGTTACTTTCAATTTGGAAAGGTGAATTTGATTGTTAATTTTAAATACTGATCTCAAACTAAGGGTGGTACCTTGGAAATATTATTAAATTTTCAACCCTGGAGTATATGTTCTAAATTTAGTTTAGGATATGTATTTCAGGGTATTTTTTATATATTGAACAACAAACTAACTGAAATAGCTGGCTGGTATGGAGTAATTGCAACTTTGACAGCTTACACTATCAACAGCTGGCTTATCACGAACAAATTTGAACAAATTCCACTTGTACTACTAGCTATTTTCTTGAATGTTACTGCAAGTACAGGAATAATAATTGATACATTGAAAGACAAGAATCCACAACCGATAGTTATAAATATTTGTTGGATCATTATTACACTAGTATCTTTAGTCCAAATATTAACTAAGTGACTCTTTAACACATGAGCAAATCACGAATAGCAACTTTGATAGTAATAATTTTCATACTAATTATCATCATCATATATATAATTATACGAATATTAACTTCTAGTCTGTTTGATACTGAAAACAAAATTGGCATACCAAACTTTGACAAAAGTAATTTTGTGTTGGCAAATGAAGTAGAGAAAGTTTCTCTGTATGCGAAAGGCACTGGAGATCCAAGCAGTTATTATCAAGATTATTTTGACAGTATAAGAGTATTTCTTAAGTCTAATCTAAACAACGATATGAAAATTTCTGAACTTAAACTGATAAAAGAGAGTAAATATCTTGCTAAGAATAATAGTAGTGAAAAGCAAGATGATAATTCTTATGTAGTCTTCACTCTTGGAGAAAAGATGTGGAATACTGATTGTGCAGTTTTATACTTTGAAGGTAAAATGCAAAAGCTTGAAGTAACATCCTCAGATTGGATACCACCTCCATCCGATGCTTACATGTGCAAGGGTTTTAATGCTCCAGAGAATTTAGCTGAGATTTTGCAATATTTATAAATTAAGTTTTTACATTACCAATATGAGTATATTAGAAAAAATTCAAAAAATCATTACTCCAAAACCATCTTTTTATATACGAACAACTATGGGCCAAAAGCAAAAGATGAAATCAATAATTGGCTGCACATCAAAAGAAATAGTAAGTATTATGCAACAAACTTTGAACAATAACTTTGACGACCTTGGTATAGTAAAAGATACTTTTAAACAAATTACTACTATAGAAGATTTTGACAAGCTAAACAGGGAAGTTTTTGCCTCTGATGCAAAGTTTATAAAGCTTCATAACGATGAAGTAGGTTTTTATTTCGAAATATCAGATCAAACAACTACTATTGAAAAATTTTGGCAAAAAATCACTCAATCCTTTGAAACAACAATTAAATCAACATGACAAACAAATTCCCACACCAACAAATTGACTCCAAATGGAGAGAAGTTTGGAAAGAACAAAGACTTTATAAGCCAAACCTAAAGTCAGAAAAAGATAAATATTATGCACTTGTTGCCTTGCCTTATCCTTCTGGTTATGGACTACATGTAGGTCATATGTATTGCTTCAATCCGGTTGATATTTTAGCTAGGTTTGAACGAATGCGTGGCAAAGAAGTAATATTGCCCATTGGTTGGGATAGTTTTGGGCTACCTGCCGAGAATTATGCTATAAAAACTGGTATTCATCCAAATACAACAACACAAGAAGCCATAAGTAATTTCAAACGGCAACTAGATTTGGTCGGATTCTCTACAGACTGGGAAACTCATGAACTTGCTGCTCATTGGGAAAACTACTATAAATGGACTCAATGGATTTTCTTGCAAATGTACAAAGATGGTTTAGCATATAGAGCAAATGCTCCTGTAAACTGGTGTCCTAGCTGTCAAACAGTCCTCGCAAACGAACAAGTTATAAATGGAAAGTGTGAAAGATGTGAAAGTTTAGTTCTTCAAAAAGATATGGAACAATGGTTTATGAAGATAACGAATTATTCTGAAAGACTTTACCAAGATTTGGATGAAGTTGACTGGCCAGAGAGCACAAAAGCTGCACAAAAGAACTGGATAGGCAGATCTGAAGGTGCAGAAGTTGAGTTTCAAATCTTTCCTTCTAGGAAGGTGACGGAAGCGGAAGGTTCTAACGATGGAAATACTCTCAAAGTTTTCACGACTCGCCCAGATACAATTTATGGAGCAACTTTTATGGTAATTGCTCCTGAGCATGCTATGCTCGTTGAAATGCAAGATTTTATAACTAATAATCAAGACATTATAGATTATAAAAATCAAGCAAAGTTGAAATCTCAACTGGAAAGAGAATCTCAAATAAAAAAAACAGGAGTTGAAGTGAAAGGTATAAAGGCTATAAATCCAATGACAAAAGCTGAAATTCCCATATTTGTTGCAGATTATGTACTAAATACTTATGGAACCGGAGCCATAATGGCAGTGCCTGCTCATGATGAAAGAGATTTTGAGTTTGCAACAAAATACGGATGTGATATAGTTCAGGTCATAAAACGAATAGATGCAAAAGGAAATCTCGGCTGTAATAATCCTAATTGTAATAACTGCAAGGATAATTGTGAGTGTGAAGTTGATAGGTGTGAGAAACTTCCATTTTTGACAGATGATGAAAATTCAAGATTGATCCATTCAGATATATTGAATGGACTAACTGTTCCTGAAGCTAAAAAAAGGATTATAAAAGAATTTGAAAAACTTGGAATAGGTAGCACAAAAATAACTTATCGACTTCGTGATTGGTTGATCTCAAGACAAAGATATTGGGGTTGTCCAATTCCAATAGTTTACATTCCTGTCACTGAGGATAATTCCCAAAACAAAGATTATAATGAACTCAAAGAAGTAACATTTGATGGTAAAAAATACTTTGTAAAACCAGTTGATGAAAAATATTTACCACTCAAACTTCCAACTGATGTTGAATTTAAACCAACTGGAGAATCTCCAATTGCATATTCAGAAAGTTACAAAAAATTAGCTGAAGAACTTTACGGAGTAGGCTCTCGATTTGAATTTGACACTCTCGATACATTTATAGATTCAAGCTGGTATTATATGAGATATATGTCAGTAAATGACGATACAAAGGCTTTTGATAGTGAACTTTGTAATGCTTGGTTACCAACAGATCTATATATGATTGGTCCAGAGCATATAGTTTTGCACTTGATGTATTCTAGGTTTTTTACGAAATACTTTTTTGACAAAGGATTGATAAATTATTCCGAACCTTTTTATAAAATGAGACATCAAGGCATGATTCAAGGTCCTGATGGTAGAAAGATGAGCAAGCGATGGGGAAATATCGTGAATCCTAGCACAGTTTGTGAGAAGTATGGTGCTGATACATTGCGTGTTTATGAAATGTTTATGGGTCCGCTTGAGCAAAGCAAGAATTGGAGCGAAGAAACCGTAGTTGGAGTGAGAAGATATATTGATAGAGTTTGGAATTTTGCTGAACAATTGGGAAATACTAATGTCAAAGATAGTTATTCAGAAAAGGCTCAAGAAGTAATTCAAAAATATAATTTAACTTTTGAATCAATAAAAGAATCTGAAATTAGAGATGCCAGAAGAATTCAAGTTGAAGGTTGGTATGATAATAATATAAGTCCTGAAACTGGAATTGATATAGAAATTCTAAAAAATATTCAAGGAATGATAGTTCCTGATGAAAGTACCGATTTAACAAACATTATTCCAAGGTTTGCAAATTCCAACAGAAAAATCAGTTTAACAATTAAATCAGAAGGAAAAGTTATAGGTTGGTTAAGTAGCTTTCTATCTCAAGATAAAAATCAACATAGGAAACTAGTTCTATACATAGATAGAGATTTTAGAGCTAAAGGAATTGGAGGTGTTGCTATGGAAGTTATAATAACTAAATTTGCAATTCATGATTTGTATCTTGAGGTAGTTAGTGGAAACAATGCGATTAACCTTTACCGAAAATTCGGGTTTGTAGAATGTGGAGAAGACAAGTATATGTTGAAAGATAATGTTCATTATTTGCCAGTCATTAAAATGGTACGCTATGTCTCAACTCCAAAAGTCAAAGCAGAATTACAGAAATTGATCAAGTATGTAACTACAAACATTCCGGAATTGAAATTCAATACTTGTGTTGCTGAGTTTATGAAGTTCCAAAACTTGATTGAACAAGAAGGTATGACTATTTCAATTGATGACTTTTTGACTTACATGAAATTACTTGCACCGTTTGCACCATTCATAACTGATGAAATATACAATAATTTAACAATTAATATTGCTTCTTCTGTGGAATCTGTTGATCTAAGCGAGACTGAAGAGGTTAGTATTCATCAAACAAATTGGCCAACTTGGGATGAGAAACTTATATCTGAAGAGAAGATGGTAATAGGTGTACAAGTTAATGGAAAGCTAAGGGGAGAGCTTGAGTTGAGTGTAGATGATGACGAATTAAGTTTGAAGGAAAAAGTTATGCAAGATATGAATATAGCTAAATGGTTGCAAGGGGTAGAAATCAAAAAGTTTATCTATGTCAAAGGTAGAATTGTTAGTATAGTTATTTAAATGATTTTTACTGGTAATCTAATATTATGATTTTTAGTAAGTATAAAGTATTTGCCGGTCCAACTGAAACTGTGCCTGGATTATTTTGCAGGTATAGTGATCATAATTCAATTCAAACAATCTTTGAAATCAAAAAAAGAGATTATTCAAAACCATTACTTATACTTAGCAATTCACTTGATAAAGTAATTGAACTATATCAGCTGAATAATTATCAATTGGACTTCATACACAAAAATAATGTCAGCGACATGACATTTGTTGTGCCATTGAAAAGTCTCGTAGAAGTTGATAGTCATTTATTTATGGTAGATGGTTTGAAAAGATATTCTGGTTTTAGAGTCACACATGTTAAATGGTTGTCAGAACTCATCAACGAAATTGGCTTGATTGCTCAAACATCATTGAATCATTCTGGAGAAGATCCGATTATGAATTCTCATGACATACCACAAGATATAAGAAGCCAAATAGATTTTATTTATGAATTTCACTACAAATCTTTGCAAAAACCTTCAACAATAGTCAAACTTTTTGATAACCATTTTGAAATTGTAAGGTTAGGAAATGCTACAATTATTGAATAATGTTTTCACTGAAGTATACTCAAAACTTTTTCACAAATTCAGGTAAAGTCAAACTAATTCTTGCAAATCAAGATTCTTCCTTGCCAACTTTAGAAATAGGTGGTGGACACGGAGAATTCAGCAAATTTTTGAAACCTCACTCAATTATTCTAGAAAAAGATATCGAACTTGCTACAAACCTCAAAAAATATTATCCAAAGCTGAATATTTATAATGTTGATTTCTTTGATTTTGAATTGCCAGATTTTGATTATCAAGTACTTTCTAACTTGCCTTTTGCATTTACTTCAGAAATTTTGACTAAATTGATGAAAAATAGTCATTTTCAATATGGGGTTTTTATAGTTCAAAAAGAAGTTGCTGAAATGTTTATGGGAGTTTTTCGCAATAATCTAAAATCAATTGTATATCAAAATTATTTTGGCTTTGATATTCTGATGGATTTATCAAAAAATGATTTCAAACCAAAGCCAAGTGTTGAAACTCAGGTTATCAGAATCTCAAGGATAAAAAATCCGTTGATTTGTGGTAATATGGAACTTATCAAATTTGAAAAGTTAGTTAGAGAAATAGGCAAAGCAAGAATTGGAGAAGGTGATTTTTTGAAATACATCCGAAAAAATCTACGACTTTATACAGTCATATGTATCAATTGAAAAATAATTTCTCAACCCAAAATCCACCATTTTTCATGCCTGATGCAACTTATGGAGTTGTAAATTCAGTTTCTTGGTCAGATCTAAAACAAATTGGAACTTCTGCAATTGTGACAAATACTTTGCATAATTATCTAAACTATTTGAATAGAACTGGTAGAGATATGAGTTTAGAAGAATTGAAAAATTTAACGAATTCTCAAAAATATAACTTTAGGAATTTGACAAATTGGCAAGGTGGAATTTTAACTGATTCTGGAGGTTTTCAAGCATATAGTTTCGCAAAAAGAGGTTTAGGAAGAGTAACTGACGAGTTTTTCAAATTTAGCTCACCGATTGACAAAAGTATCCATAAACTAACACCAGAAAAATCAATTGAAATTCAGTTTGCACTTTATTCTGATGTCATAGTTGTACTTGATGATCCTCTTGAACCAGATTCTGAAATAGGTAGGATAAAATCATCAGTTGAAAGAACTGTTCGTTGGGCGAAGATTTGTAAAGATTATTTTGAAAAAAGACTAAAAGAAATAAATGAATTTGATAATAATTACAAACCTCTTATTTTTTGTGTAATTCAAGGTGGAGGAAATTTTGAACTAAGGAAATATTGTTTTGATAAACTTGCTGCAATCGGATTTGGTGGTTATGGTTGGGGAGGTTGGCCACTTGATAAAGATGGAAGTTTTTTGGATGAACTTGCTGAGTTTAATGCAGAACTTGTAAATAGCTTGAATTATGTTTTGAATGTGTCTCCAATGAAGAAAGTTTATAACTATGCAATGGGAGTAGGTGCGCCTCATGACATTATAAAATGCTTGAAGTATGGTTATGATCTTTTTGATTGCGTATTGCCAACTAGAAACGCAAGGCACGGGACTATTTATACTTGGAATGACTCGCTCTGTGATCATTGTAGTAATAATTCATCTCGTTCTAGTTTTGAAACAATCAGGATAAATTCAGCCAAATATGAACATGATGACAGAATGATAAATCCTAACTCAAAAAGTGAAGAACTTAGAACAACTAGTTTCAAATATCTAAGACAATTATTCAAAATCAAAGATAGTAATGCATTTAGAATTGCAAGTTTGCAGAATTTAGAGTTTTATAATGAGTTGGTTGAAAAATTTTGTTAGAATTTTGCAAATATATATAAAATCTTCATCATGTTCACATTAACTTTTCTCCTAACTTACCTATTAACTAGCGTAATACATCGCAATCTTATTAAACATTTAGACTTCAATGTGAGCTACTTTATTATTACAATCTTGAATTATATTTTATTTATCTCGATAGGTTTAATGTTTTTCGGTAAAAATGCAGCTATAGCAATCTCAATGTCAGTAGTTTTTGTTATTGCAGAATACTCGTTTAGTTATATTTATCACTTATTTCAAAAACACAGATTATATAGTTATGCCGATAATTCATTTGATTTGATTAAATATGCAAGCTTAGTGAATATTGGATATTATGCTGGAGGCGTTTTATTAATTATTGCAACAACTAATAATTTTATACCATCTGCAATTAAATTAAATATAAATCCAAATCAACTAATAATTCTCAAACTTCTTCTTTTGCTATTTTCAATAATGATTGCAACAATTTTTCTACTAAGTAAGTTTTATAATTTAGACAATGAAAAATTGAACTTACAGTTTAGATTTAGCAGATATTTTCTAAGTATAATTTTACCAATTATATTTTTGGGGGTATTTTTAACAAATATCTCAACCAATTTTTTATTTATATTTCTTATAGGTAGCGTTACCGGATCAATAGGAGAAGGTGCTCTTGGTAATACAATTAATTTAATAGTTAGTAAAAGGTATAAACATTGGGAATATTTCGATTATCCAATAATGAGAAGATATACATCAATATTAATGTTGCCTGTTTGGGGAATTGCTGCGGTTATAATATTTATGTTTATCAATATTTTATGAATCTTCAACTAACACACCTACATTCCGAGTTTGATAAGTTACACGAACTGCATGGTGATACAAACTTCAATTCAATATATGGAGCTGGTTGCACAGAAAATCCAAAATATGTTTTTGTCTTCATGAATCCAACTGCGAAAAATATTAGTTCACACAAAAGCTGGACAGGAATTCAGGCACCTTGGATTGGAACTAAAAATGTTTGGAAATTATTTCAAAGAGTTGGGATGTTAAATGAATAATATTTTAAGAATACTCAAAATAATGATGCTTGGACAGCAGAATTTGCAAAGTCATTGTATAATTATTTAGCTGAAAACAAAGTTTATGTGACAAATTTGGCAAAATGTACACAAATTGATGCCAAGCCGTTGAAAGATAAAGTGTTTAGAAATTATTTAGATTTGATGTATCAAGAATTATCAGAACTTAACCCAAGTAATACAATGTTATTTGGTAATCAAGTAAGTTCGATTGTTTTGAATAAAAGAATTTCAGTAAGTAAGTATCAAAATTTAGAATTTGAAATGTTAAATATTGGAGAAAAAGAAATAAAATGTTTTCCAATGTATTATCCTGTTGGAATGGGAATGATGAATATGCCAAAAGTAATAAATTCACTAAAGTTACTTATTGGCAAATGATTTTACAAAAATAATATTAACTAAATAGTTTGAATTTTTCATAAGATTTTTTATGCTAATTTTAGGAATCGAAACAACATGTGACGAAACTGCTGCATCAGTTGTTGAAAATGGTCAAATAATTTGGTCAAATATAATTGCTTCCCAAGCTGACTTGCACGCAAAATATGGTGGAGTTGTGCCTGAAATTGCTTCACGACTTCACCTCGAAAGATTACCAATAGTTATAGATGAGGCTTTACAACAAGCTAAAGTAATTATTGATAATATTGATGCTATCGCAATTGCGCGAAATCCCGGACTTCCACCTGCACTTTCAGTTGGCTATGCTTATGCTTCAGGACTTGCATTGTCAGTAGATAAACCACTTCTCGAAGTTGATCACCTCAAAGCTCATGTTTGGGCAAATTTTCTTGAATTCAAAGAATCTGATAATGTTGTTGCAAATAATAGATCTAGCATTACAAAGAAGTTGCCAAATCAAGCTCTTTGTCTTCTAGTCTCTGGTGGACACACTCAGTTGATATTACTCAAAAATGTAGATAATAAATTTGAACTGGAAATAATAAGTGAAACTGTAGATGATGCAGCATGAGAATGTTTTGACAAAGTTGCTAGAGTCCTTGATCTTTCATATCCTGGAGGAGTAAACTTAGAAAAATTGGCAAAACTTGGAGATGAAAATAAATTTGAATTACCACATCCTATGACCGGGAATGGATTTGAAGAAAATTTAAACTTTAGTTTTTCAGGTTTGAAAACTCATGTAGTAAAGTTAGCGAAAGAATTGAAAGAAGTTGAAAAACTTGAAGAAGAAAAAAGTAATGTAGCAGCAAGTTTTCAAAAAACTACAGTTGATATACTTTGTCAAAAAACTTTGCAAGCTGCGCAAAAGTATGGTGCCTCTCAAATTTATCTCGCAGGAGGAGTTGCAGGAAACACTAAACTTAGAGAAACTATGACTAGAGTAATGAATCAATATGATATAAAAGTAAGTTTTCCACCTCAAATACTCTGCACTGACAATGCTGCAATGATTGCTGGATTTGGATATCTTTTAGTTAATTAAACATTCAGAGAAATTTTGATTTAAAAGTATCCAACTTTTTAGTATTATTTCATCATATGAAAATGAAATTCAAAGCATCAAACTTCAAAAGCATTTTTTTTATATTTTTGATTTTAATAATAGTTTTCGGCTTCATAATTGGCACTGCTATTGTTCTCACGAGAGACAAAAATGTAATCACAGAGACGAATTATGATGATATAGCAAATGAATTATTGAAAAAGTATGATTACACATCAGCTGCCAAGGTTCTTGCAGAAGGCATCCAAAAACATCCTAACGACACGAACCTTTATCATAATCTAGCTAACATTTACTTAACTAAAAATAGAACAGATGATGCATTGCAAGTATTGAAACTTGGATTAGAAAAAAATCCTTCAAGTCTAACCTTGATGATGGAGATTCTTGACATCTATTATTTAGAAAATGACATGTCTAATTTGAATTTGTATTCAAAGAAGTTTTGGGCAAATGTCAACATTGAGAATGTTGAAAATCTTGTGAAAACAACTGATCTAAGTAAATCCGCATATCTTTACTTTTACTCTATGAAGGATTCAGATTTTGATGCTGCAAAGACAAATTTGAACAAAATAGTTATTGACTATCCTTCTTATATCAAAGGAGAATTTGAAAGAGAAATTTTTATAGTTTTAGCATTATCAAATTATACTATCCCTACTACAGCAATAAGTTATTTAGATAAAATTGAGGCAGGATATGTAGATGAAGAAGTTATTGAACTAAGAAAGTTATTTGAAAATCAAGAAATTAGCCAAAATGAAAAACTCATAAATATTGCAAGATATATGGCCAATCATTCGTTATCTATCCTTGCAAAAGATATAACTGAAAAATTTTCTGCTGAAAATCCGGAGTATTATGGTGGATTTTTGATAAAAGGTATAGCTGAATATCAACTTAATAATTTTCAAGATGCTATAAATGATCTAACAAAAAGTTTTGATTTAAATCCAACACCAGAATCTCAAATCTATCTTGCACAAGCTTTGGAAAAAGTAGGCGAGACTCAAAAGGCAATTTCGACTTACGATAAAGCTATACTCATGGATAGTAACAATGCAAATTTGAAAATTTATGCTGAAATGCTATTCCGAGCAAATCTCTACACTCAATCTGCAAATGTTTACAAAAAGATGAATTTTGCGAGCAAATCAAAAGATGATTTTGCAAACTATATGCGACTAAATTATATATTATTCAACAAAGTGAATGATTATGAAAATCTTTATAGAAACTCTGATGATATTCTTCGGTTTTGGCAAAATGCTGATGGGTATACAGAAAATTATTATTTAATTAAATTCTATAATATTTGGTCTTCCTATCAAATAAATGTTCTAAAAGAAGAAAATAAAAGCAATGCATCTTTTTATATCAAGGTTTTTCAAGATTTGTCAAATTTGGATAAAGAATATCCAGACATGGCTATACTGAACTATTATATTGGCATAATTTACAAAGATATGTTAAAATTTTCAACTACTGCTGATTCAATTGATGAGATATCAAAAGCATACAAAGCAAGACTTGAAAAAGTTCTAGATCTTGACAATACAGGTGAATTTGCAGCTAAGGCTGAATCCTTACTTAAACAATAGTTATAATTAATACTTTCATGGATGATATAAATTGTAATACGAACTTAGACTTTGATCAAACCGAACCAAATAATCTTCCATTAGACCAGACATACTTAGAGAAAAAGGTTGCTGATTTAGAGAAAAATTTGGAAGAGGAAAAGTATCAAAAGTTGAAAGCTTTAGCTGATTGTGATAATTTGAGAAAAAGATTTGAAGAAGAAATTGCAAAAGCAAGAAGTTTGGGAAATACCTTAATTTTTTCAAAACTATTGGAATTGTCAGATGATATAGAAAGAATAAGAGAGAAATCAGCAAACGAAGAGGATGTCCAAAAAGTAGTGCAAAATTTTGATATTTTGGGGGAAAAGATATTTCAATTTTTACATAATCAAGGAATAGAAGAGCTGCATATAAGTGAAGGTGATAAATTTGACGAAGAGAAAATGGAAGCTATAAGCTTGGTTGATGTAGATGAAGAATCAAAAGATGATACTGTGAGATTCATTGTACAAAAGGGTTATATGATGAAGAGTACAAATACAACGCTGAGACCTACGAAAGTTATCGTTGGTAAATTTAATTATTCAAATTAATGACAGGTAAATATATAATTAACATTAATGTATAAGAGTAACAATTCATTCTCAAATAATTTCAAACAGAATTCGAATTACAAAGGAAACAATTATAATCCGAACTATAAACCAAGATTCAACAAGCCATTTAAAGCTAGAGAAAATACATATGGTTTTAATAGAAACGAATATATTTTGGCAACAGAGGTCAGAGTAATTGATAGTGATGGAGAGAATTTGGGGATTTTGTCTACAGATGAAGCAAGAAGAATTGCAACTGAACAAGAACTTGACTTAGTTGAAATTTCTGCAAATGCAAAGCCACCTGTTTGTAGGATTGTGAGTTGGGATAAATTTCGATATGAAGTAAAAAAGAAACAATCTGAACAGAAACAACATACAACTGAAACAAAAGTTTTATGGATAGGGATTAACTCATCATCAGGTCATTTGGACCAAAAGATTGAAAGAGCCATTGAATTTACAGAGAAAAGAATGCCTGTGAAAGTAGAAATTCGAGCTAAAGGAGGAAGAATACCGCAAGGCAAATTTCAGGAGATAATGGATAAAATCCTTGAAAAACTGAAAGATAATGTTAAAATAGATCAACCTCCAAAATTTGAAGGTAATAGGAGATATACAGTTATTTTTTCAAAGAAATAGTTTTACAAAATTATCAAGATGAAACAAAAAACGCACAAAGGTCTTTCGAAGCGATTTCGAGTTACAGGCTCCAAAACAGAACAAAAACTTATGCATAGTGGTCAATTCGACAATCATCATTTGAAAGGAAAGAAGTCAGCACTGAAAAAAAATCGAATGACTGGCGATAAATCTCTAACAAAGACTGCACAAACAAAAACTATAATTAAATGGATATAAAAAAATGAGAGTAAAAAGAGGCATTTCAGCCCATAGAAAACACAAAAAAATACTAGGATTGACGAAAGGCTACTTAGGATCAAATCACAAGTTGATCAAAAGAGCAAAAGAAGCAGTATTGCATGCCGGAGATTATAGCTTCAGACATAGAAGGAGACGAACTTCTGTATATAGAGAAAGATGGATCAAAATGATTTCTGCAGAATTAACAAAGTATGATATGAGATATAGTGAATTTATAAATAAGCTTGGAAAATCTGATTTCAAGAGATTGAACAGGAAAATTCTTGCTACCCTAGCTCTTGATAAACCTGAAGTTTTTGGTGAAATAGTAAATAATGTAAAATAATTACTAAGATGACTACTAGAAAGGAAGAAAAACAACGCGAAAAACAAGAAAAAGTAGATGAAATAGTTCGCTTGTTTACAAATAATGTACAGCGTAAACCAGATTTATTGGAACTAGAAGCACATAGCTTTAATACAGGCGAATTAATAAATCCTGGAACAAAAGGAGTTCGAAAAGTTTTTAGTGAAGCTATAAATAATTTAGCTAGAATAGCTGCAGAATTTATTCTTTTGAATAGTTCAGTAACTTACAGACAATTGTTGCAAATACCTCCTGAGTCGTTTGAAATATTGGGGGAGGGTATAGATAAACTCACAGATCCTAAAGGAATAGAACATAAACCTACAACAAAATTTCAATTAATGCTACTAAAAGCTTTGGGAGCAAAATTAAGGGAATTGAATTTGATATAATATAATCGAATATAGTCGGTAGCTCGACTACACTATGTTGAGACTAAGGATCCCGCAACTGCGGGATTTTTTTGTCTATTGAAAGGTTTTATTGTTATAATCACCGCCATGTCAGAAACAACTGAACTACAAAATAAAGTAAGCCTCATAGACACTATTTCAGAACTAGATACCTTCGAAAAAGATACAATCGGTCCACAATCCGAACTAATGAAAAAGTTCAAAGATCTTACTCAGTTACCTGTAGAGCAAAGAAAACTGCTTGGAAATGAATTAAACAATCAAAAAAAATTGTTGCAAAATATCTTTGATACAAAGCGAGAAGAGCTAAAGAAGAAAGAATTGTCAATACAGCTATCTACTTGGAAGGATATAAGTCTTGCAATTCCGCAACATAAGATTGGCAAACTAAATCCACTCACACAAGAAAGATGGAAGATTGAAGATATTTTCCAAAAAATGGGTTTTGAAATTGCTTATGCTTTTGAGGTAGATAGTGAATACAACAATTTTGAAGCTGTAAATATACCTGAAGGTCATCCAGCAAGAGATAGTTGGGATACACTTTTTACAAATGTTGACAAAAATGTTTTGATAACTCATACTAGCTCACTTCAAAATAGGATATTGAAAGAGTTCGCTACGAAAATCGATGCACTTGAGAACGGATTTCTTGGAACTGCAGGTATTGGAAAATGTTTTCGACATGAATCCACTGATGCTCGACATGAACATACTTTCTTCCAGTGTGAAGGTGTCGTAGTAGGGAAGGGAATTAGGTTTAGTGATATGATAGGTATCTTGAAAACTTTTTTTGAAGCCTATTTCGAGAAAGAAGTTGAGATCAGAATTAGCTGTGATTACTTTCCTTTCGTTGAGCCCGGAAACGGCATTGAAATTAGATGGGATAATCCAAGTGAAAATATTTTGAAAATAACGAAAGGTACTGGTTGGTTGGAAGTTCTTGGTTGCGGAATGATTCATCCAAATGTTTTGAAAATGGCCGAGATTGACCACGAGGTTTATTCCGGCTTCGCTTGGGGTTTTGGACTTGAAAGATTGGTAATGATAAAGTATGCAGTCGATGATATTAGACTTTTTCATTCAGGAGACCGAAGATTCTTGGATCAGTTTTGAAAATGATTAAGTGCTAGACGCTTGATATATCATATATTTATCAAGTAAGCTAAGTCAGAGTTTATGTAATCAGCATTCAAGTTCCAAATACTTCACAGACCTAGCTAAGTGCATTATGATTATTGTAAATTATAGAATAGAAGGAAAGTAAATAATATTTAGTATCAAATAGATTTTATCTAATATTTTATATTTAATTGTTATATAAAAATGCTTATTTCAAATAACTGGTTAAAAACTTATATCCCGAAACTTACTAACGACACAGAAGAATTTAGAACACAAATAACACAAAAACTTGCAGAAGTTGAGGGATTTACATTCAGAAATGATAAATTGAACAAACTTGTTGTTGGAGAAGTACTTGAAGTTAGCGAACATCCAAAGTCAAAGAAGCTTCATATCTGCAAAGTTGACATTGGAAATGAAGCTGTGGACATTGTTTGTGGAGCCACAAATGTAAGAAGCAATTTGAAAGTCGTCGTTTGCAAAGTAGGCGGTAGTTGCTTGAATGAATTTGGAGAGAAGTTTGATATAGATGAAGCTGAGATTGCAGGAATCAAGAGTCAAGGAATGATTTGTTCTGAACGAGAACTTGGACTTAGTTCGGAGCATAATGGTATACTTGAACTGAATAATAATGAAATTGTAGGTACTGAATTAGTTACCGACGAAGACATCAAGGGCGAATTCAACCCTGATATAGTTTATGAAATTGAGAATAAAAGTTTGACACATAGAGGCGATTGTTTTGGGATAAAAGGTATAGCTAGAGAAGTCAATGCAATATTAGAATTAGATAATTTTGCAGAAATTGAATACAAGCTTCCTACAAAAACTACAAATCTTGATTTGGAAATCGAAATACAAACAGATAATTGCAAAAGATTTTCAGGAATAGTGATAAAAGGTGTCAGAGTTGGGCCATCACCAATTTGGTTGATGGATAGACTTGCTTCAGTTGGTATGAGACCGGTGAATAATATAGTAGATGCTACGAACTTTGTAATGATGGATTTAGGACAACCGATTCATGCTTATGATTACAGTAAAATCAAAGGAAATAAATTGATTGCAAGAGATGCAAATCTTGATGAGAGCATTCTTACATTAGATAATGTTAGAAGAGATTTGAATGAATCAATGATGTTGATTTGCGATGGTGAAAATACTCCAGTTGGCATTGCTGGCATAATGGGTGGCATGGATTCAGAAATTAGTAATGAAACAAGAACTATACTAATTGAGGCTGCGAATTTTGAAATGTTCAATATCCGAAGAACAAGTAGAACTCTAGGACTGAGATCAGAGGCATCAACTCGTTTTGAGAAGGGCCTTGACCCAGAACTTACAGTGCAAGCAATAAATGAAGTTGCTAGTTTGATAGTAGATATCGCAGGGGGAGAGGTTGCATCTGAAATTATAGATATTTATCCAGAGCCGATGAGTGACAAGTACGTGGAATTTGACTTCAATAGAGTATCGAGATTTCTTGGTATTAGTATGGACAAAACTGAGGCAATAAATAAGCTAAAATCACTAGGTATCAACACAGATCACGCAGCATATGTTAATGTCGATGGAGTCAACCCAGTTTTGAATACCAACTTTGTGACACTTCTTATTCCTACTTGGCGAAGAGATATAAACATTGAAGAGGATATACTTGAAGAAATTGGGAGGTTGTATGGTTATAATTTGATAGAGCCAACAATACCAAAGCGAAATGCTACTCCAGTTAAAACAAGCGATGTATCAAAACTGGAAAGGAAGTTGAAAACTTTCTTAATTGGACAAAGTTTTGATGAAATGTTAAGTTATACATTTGTAAATGATAATCTTTGGGAAAATAGCAACCTGAACTCAAACAGCCTTATACAAGTTCTAAATCCTTTATCACCGGAACTCAACAAATTACGAGATACACTTTTACCATCATTATTGGAAAAAGCAAGTATCAACAGGAGAAGGTTTGGATTTGAAGAAATAAATTACTTTGAACTTACAAGAATTGTGACAAACTCTATGATCGAGTCAAATGGAGTAATAAGAATACCTTCTCAACCTTGGAAACTTGGATTGCTAACTACAAATAAACTAGAGCAATTGAGTCATTATGTTCAAGAAGTTTTGGACATTAGTAATATATCTGACAATTATGAAATTGTAAGTTTTACTGAACTAGGAGACACGGATGATATACAACTTATCTTCAATCCATCACAAGCTGGAATTGTAAGAATTGGAGAAGATATTCTAGGTTACTTTGGTTTGGTGAACCCCCAAGTTAGCGAGAATTTCAAACTGAATGAAGTTGGACTTGCAGAATTGGATTTGGAAAAGATGCTGAAATATAGTGAGCGGAATAATCTGAATTTCAAACCAGTCAGTACCGAAGCTATCTCACAAGACATAACATTCGAAGTAGGAGACAGGTTTCAGATAAAGGAGCTAGTAGACTTCATAAAAGATAACTTTTTTGACATTGAAGTATCTCAAGTAAGTAGATTTGATAAAGATACCAAACATGCTGTTACAGTTAGAGCAACTTCTGAAGATAAGAATATAGTAGACTTGATAACAAAAGAAGTTGTAGAAAAATTGGGAGCACAAGTTGGATAAAATGAGTAACAACTATTTATTGTCAATTCACTTTACCTTTAATTATAAAGTTTGATTTTGAAGAAAATTGCTTACTGTATAGTAAAGCTAACTTGCTAAATCCATTATTTTATTTGAAACAATTTGCATTAGCACTGCTTCTTTGTGATTGCTAGTTTTTTACTTCCATTCTTCAAAAATAATGATAAAATTAAAATTAGATGTAATTTTACATTCAATTTATCAAACAATTTACTTTATTTAACAAGCTATGTTTCAATTCAATTTACTAGACCTTTTCTCAGATAGGGCAAAAGAAGCAATTCAAAACGCAGCCAAATACGCACTTGACTTTAGAATGCCATTTATAGATACAGAACATCTGTTGTTGGGAATTTGTAGTGATGATGTTGTAGATAGAGTATTGAATGATTTAGGAACATCATCTGAAGCTATAAGAAACCGAATAGAACCAAGCCTGACTCCTGGCAATGCAACGAATGCAAATCAAATTGAGATTTCACCTCGTGCAAAACAGGTTTTGGAACTTGCTATACAAAATGCAAGAAACTTGAATCATAGGTATGTAGGACCCGAACATATTTTGATAGGATTGCTTGAAGAAAATGAGGGGTTGGCTGCACAAGTCTTGAAGTCTTTTGGACTAAACCTTCCTGAAGTTCGAAACGCAGTAGAAAAAATAGTTGGAGCTGAAGAACTAAAGAAAAAAGAAGTTAGTGAAACGCCCACAATTGACAAGTATAGCCGTGATCTTACAGCACTTGCAAAGGCAGGGAAAATTGATCCAGTTATAGGAAGAAGCAAGGAAGTCACTAGAGTTATACAAATTCTTAGTAGAAGAAAAAAAAATAATCCGGTTTTGATTGGTGATCCTGGTGTGGGAAAAACTGCAATTGCTGAAGGTTTGGCACTTAGGATTTCTAGTGGAAATGTTCCTGAAGTCTTACTTGACAAAAGGGTTATGGCGCTTGATCTCGGGATGCTTGTTGCTGGTGCTAAGTTTCGAGGTGAATTTGAAGAAAGAGCGATGAAGATTCTTCAAGAAGTTCAGAGAGCAAAGGGAAAAATTATTTTATTTATCGACGAGCTTCATACAGTTGTTGGGGCAGGTGACAAAGAAGGTGGACTTGACCTAAGCAATATAATGAAACCACCATTAGCTAGGGGTGAGCTTCAGATGATTGGTGCAACGACGATTGATGAATATAGAAAATATATAGAAAAAGACGGAGCCTTGGAAAGAAGATTTCAACCAGTTCAAGTTGATGAACCAACAATTGAAGAAACTATAGCGATTTTGCGAGGAATCAAAGACAAGTATGAATCCCATCACAAAATTGAAATTACTGATGAAGCTATAGTTGCTGCTGCTGAATTTGCTGAGAAATATATTCAGGACAGGTTTATGCCGGATAAAGCAATTGATCTTATCGATGAAGCTGCAAGTAAAGTTAGGTTAGAAAAAATGGTAAAGCCTGAAGATTTGAAGAAGGTTGAACATGAGATAGGAAAAATGGAACAAGAAAGAGAAAGTCTTACAGTTTCCCAAAAGTTTGAAGAAGCAGCCGCTTTGAAATTGGAAATAGATGAAAAGCAAAAAGAGATTGAAAAATTGACACAAGAATGGATGAAAGTTCGAGGAACTGGAACTCCAAAATTAACTGAAGATGATATAGCTGAAGTTTGCTCAATGATCACAAAAATTCCAGTTAGTAGACTTAAACTTGACGAAAAGTTGAAACTAATTAATTTAGAATCAGATATTCACAAAAGATTGATAGGTCAAAACGAAGCTGTTCAAGCTGTCGCAAGTGCTATTCGTAGAGCCAGAGCTGGTTTGAAAAGTCCAAGTAGGCCAATTGCTAGTTTTCTATTTCTTGGCCCAACTGGGGTAGGTAAAACAGAACTTGCAAAATCAGTCGCTGCTGAAGTATTTGGAAGTGATGAAAATATAATCAGAATTGACATGAGTGAATTTAGTGAAAAATTCACTTCAAGCAAACTAATTGGAGCTCCTCCAGGTTATGTTGGTTATGATGAAGGTGGACAATTAACTGAAAAAGTTCGTAGAAATCCTTATAGTTTGATCTTACTTGACGAAATAGAAAAGGCAGATAATGAAATCTTCAATACTTTACTTCAGATTCTTGAAGATGGAAGATTGACTGACGGAAAAGGTAGAACAGTTAGTTTCAAAAATACTATAATTATTGCAACAAGCAACTTAGGTTCTGAAATTATTCAAGATTATTATAAATTTGGGAAAGTAAGTAATGCATTGGGTTTCAAAGTTAATGAAGATACGGACAATATCGAAGCGAAAAAAAGTAAAGTTACAAAAAATGATAACCCTAAATCAACTTGGGATTTTGTAGTCCAAGAAGTCAGAGAAGACATAGACAAATTTTTCAAACCAGAATTTATAAACAGACTTGATGGGATAATTATTTTCAAGCCACTTGCAAAAGATGAAGTACAACAAATAGTTAGGCTAGAACTCGACAAAGTAGTCAAAAACTTAGTATCTCAACATTTTGATATGAAATACGATGAAAAAGTCATCGAACAACTATTGGAAGATGGATTTAGTGAGGAATTTGGAGCAAGGGAAATAAGAAGAGTAATTCAAAGAGAAGTAGAAGATAAAATCGCAGAAGGGATTTTGCAAGATGAAAATGACTTTGAAGTGAAAGTTGGAAAAGGCAAGCTAAAAATTAAAAAGATATAAGAAACCATTTGCTGATAATATCGACAAATTTTTTCAATATTGTCAGCAAATTTTGAAAGAATAAATCACACTTTATAAATTCTTTAAAGCTTCATCTATAACTTTGCTTATACCTTCTAAATCTTGACTAGAGCTTTTTACAAGCTTCCCATTTACAAACCAACTTGGAGTCCAAGATACACCAAGTTTATTTCCTAGATCTATATCTTTTTGAACATTTTGTCTATATTTTGCAGAGTTCATGCTATTTAGAAATTCTTCCTTATTTACACCAAATTCTTCTGCCCAAAGTCCAAAATTATCTAGCGTGAAAGTGACTTCTCCCATATCTGTACCTTGTTCGACAAAAAGTTTGTTTGCATACTTCCAAAAAGTATCAGAGTTTGATAAACGAAACACTGTCTCAGCAGCTTCGGAAGCATCAACTGCAAGTTGACCATGAGATGGCAAAGGAAAATGTCTAAATCTAAACTGCACTTGATCTTTGTACTTTTCATAAAGTGCAGGTTCAATTGTCATATTTGCATATCTACATGCAGGGCATCGAAAATCACTAAAAATATCTACAATTATTTTAGGATCATTCGTCCCTTTTGTTATCTCAGACTTTGTGGCGTTCAATTCAGTTAGAACTTCTGAATCTTTATTTCCATTTCGAGAAATTAGATAATATATACCAAGTATTGACAAGATCACTGTCAAAAGTACCAATATCTGTGGTAAGTATTTTCTTAATTTATCCATATCTTTTTTATGCATATAATTTATAATCAAAATATTTTAGCACATACAAACTTTCTAATAGTAATAATTTGCAGTAAAAGTAGAATTTTCGTAAAATCAATATATGTTCAACCAAGAAAAACAAAGTCAAAAATCTGAAATTTTAGCTGATAAGGTTGGTCAAATACTTGGCAGTTGGAAATTTTTGATAATACATACTATATTTATCGCTTTTTGGATTATATTGAATTTGGTTTTGATAGCATCCGAAGCCAAAATTACAATTGATTCTCAAACCTTCCAAATTTTGAATTTAATTCTGGCAGTAGAATCAATGACTTTCATGCCTCTATTACTTATTTCTCAAAACAGACAGGAAAAAAGAAATCAAGTTCGTGATGATGCTGACTTTATAGCTGATTTGAAAGCCGAAAAACTTATAGAAAAAATAGAGTTTATAATTGAAGAACTGGCGAAAAAAGATAAACTCGAAATTCCACAAGAAAAGAATATAAAAGTTGATGAGGTTTTGGATGGGAGGATTCCGTTACCAAAAGTAATAAAGGTATAAAAAACTTGTTGCTAGTTTGTCTCAACGAAGCAAATTTTTCCTGTTTATGGACAAACCAAGAAGTTCAAAAGTGATCCTTTAAGACAATTTACACAAATTAATTATGAATTTAGCAAAAGATTTGTTGATACTTAATAATTTGTATAAAATAATTTACAAGAGTTACACTATTTGAACAAAAGTTAGTTTACATTTTTATACACTTTGAAACTATCACTAAACACTAATCAGTAAGCACTAAATAAATTGTCAAGCATATAAACATGCTACAATCAATAATAATGTCAAAAGATCTTACAACTCTAAAATCATTAACTCAAGAAATACTTGGAGAAGATAGACTTGCCGAACTTCTCAATCAAATTGCAAACGGTGAAAAAGTTTATCATTATATAGGCTACGAAGTTTCAGGTAGACCACACATTGGGCATGGGATACTAGGTATGATGGTTATAAAAGAACTTCAAAAACTTGGCATTCACTGTAGAATTTTCATTGCAGATTGGCATGCTTGGATCAACGGAAAACTTGGTGGAGACTGGGAATTGATTCAAAATACCGGAGTTGGACTTTTCAAAGAATATATGATTGCTGGAGCAAAATGCGTTGGCGTTCAGCTTGATGGAGATAATCCACTTGAATTTATAACAGGATCTGAACTTTATAGTGGAGAATATTATAAAAATAATCCTGACAAAATTCCTAATAATTTAAATGCCTCCCTCACAAGGGAGGATGTCTTAGTGACAGAGTCACAAAACAGGAAAGTTGCTCAAGATAAAGTTCTATCTCCACTTACATACTGGGAAACTCTTATAAAAGTCAGTAAAAACACAACACTTGCAAGAATTCAACGAAGTATAGATATCATGGGTAGGACTGAAGGGGAGGTTGTGAACTTCGCAAGTCTGATTTACCCTCCACTTCAAGCTGCAGACATCTTCTTTATGGACAACAAAATTGTCCACGGAGGTATGGATCAAAGAAAAATACATGTAATTGCAATAGATGTAGGAAATGAATTGGGGTTCAAACCTGTTGCTATACACCATGCATTGATACTTGGATTGCAAGCACCATCAACTGAAACGCTCCAGAAGGTCAAGAAAGGCGAGGAAATCTCTGCAACGGAAATTAAGATGAGTAAAAGCAAAGCAAGTACTGCAATTTTCATGGATGAGAACGAAGAGGAAATCAGAAGCAAGCTAAGAAATGCTTATTGTCCCGAAGGTGATGATACTCTCAACCCTATACTTGACTGGTGTGACAAGATTATTTTCAAACTTGATAATCCAAAATCAAAATTAAATAAGAAATTGGAAATAAAAAGAAAATTAGAATGGGGGGGTGATCTGACCTATACTGATTTTGCAACTTTGAAAGAAGACTTCCTAGCAAAGAAACTACATCCCGTAGATTTGAAAATTGCAGTAGCTGATTACTTTGTAGAACTTTTGCAACCAGCACAAGAGATTTTGAATAAACCTGGAGTTTTGAATATGAAAGAAGAGATAAAAGCAAAAACGGGAAGATAAAATTTGTTTTTGTTATTAAACCTATGTCCAAACAAACTCTTATCATCATCTCAATTTTTATAACAATACTCTTTTGGACTAATGTTAGCTTATTTTGTAGTTAGAGATAATATGCAAGCTCAATCCAAAATTTATACAACAAAAAATGGAATTGAATATAGCTTGATAAACTCTACAAATGAAATACAAGGAAATTGGAAAGTTAGTAAGCTAGAACGTGCTACTGAAACTTATAGGGGTGGGAGTTTGAAATTTGAAAACAATCAAGTAAACTGGCAGTTTTGCAATATAAGTGGTGGTAAAGTTGAAAGTGTGAGTAGTGGAAAAATCGACATTCCGCAAGCTATGAGTACTTTGATGTATTGTGAAGAGCAAATTTTAAACGATTTAGACGGACTAGTTGCCGACATAAATTCAACTTACTTGGTTTCAAAAGATGGCAAATTATTACTTTTAGAAAATCCTAAGTTTAATGTAGTCTTTGAAAAGGAAAATTGATCATGTATGAAATTCCTGTTGAATTAAAGATTTTATATAAACACTGGGGCAAGCATACTAATTTTCGTTTGAAAAGTAACTACAAATTTCACAACAAACATCTAGAATCTGAACTAAATTATTTCGCAGAAGAAAGAATCAAAATTTGGATAAAAAAAGATATTTTGAAGTTAGAACAACCTTGTAGTAATGATAAAAGTTTTCAAATATTTGAACTTTGTAATACCTTATTTATATTATTCAATAATGCAAATTACAGCGAAAAGTAGTATAATTTTTATCTATTCTAATCAAAAAAGTTTTAACAATTATTAACCATCATGCAAACATACCAAGCATTACTCCAGAAATTTATCTCATTCAAAACAATATCAAACGATACAAATATGCATGTTGAAATGATAAATTGTGTAACTTGGCTCAAAGAACTATTTGATAACGCAAACTTTGATACTGAAATATGGTCAGGATATGGAAATGACATACTCTTCGCAAATTACAAATCAAAAAAACCTAATGCTAAGACTATTTTGATATACGGACATTATGATGTTCAGCCAGCTGATTTAACTGATGGTTGGGATTTTGAACCATTTGAACTACATGAAAGTGAAGATAGGCTTTTTGCTAGAGGTGTTATAGATGACAAGGGTCAACTTTTGATCCATATTTACACAATATTGGCACTACTCAACAAAAACCAATCCTTGGATTTCAATATAAAGTTTCTTATTGAAGGTGACGAAGAAACAGGGAGTGATAAACTTGAATCATGCATTATTCATGAAAAAGACAAACTCACTGCAGACATAGCAATTGTCTCAGATGGCGAACTTAGAGGAATTGATAATCCAACAATTTCAGGTGGATATAGAGGGTTTTTGAATATGAGTATAAAAATTTTAGGTTTAAAAAATGATTTACATTCTGGTATTTATGGAGGACTAATACCAAATCCAGCAATCTTCCTAACCAAAGCTTTGAGCGATCTTATCAACTGGGACAATAGCCTCAATTTACCTGGCTTCTATGAAGGAATAGTACCTCTCACTTCTTTCGAAGAGACAGCAACCTCTGAAAATATACCTACATTCGAAGAAATTTATGAATTAACCGGCACACCTTTCTTAGTCGGAGAACTGGGTTACAATTACTTGAGAAGGACAGGATTTCGACCTACACTGCAAATTTCTGGTATTAAGGCAGGGTTTGTTGAAGATGGTTATAAAAACATTATTCCTGCTACTGCTGAAGTGAAGTTAAATATCAGATTAGTTGAGGGTCAAAACGAAAGTAAGATCGGACGTCTTTTAGAAGATTACTTCTTAGATAGATTAAATGATTTCCATTTGACAATAGATGTAAGGGAGGGTGCTAATGCAACTAAAATTAATTTTGATAATAAATATTTTCCAGAAATTGAGCGTTGCATCTCGAATGTTTATAAAATTAAACCTACTATAAATTACTCTGGTGGTTCTTTACCAGTTTCTGGCTACCTAAAAAAACATATAACTGAGAATTTGTTCTTCCTGAATTTGGCAAATGAAGATTGCAATATGCATGGAGTAAATGAAAATTTTCACAAAAGATCACTGCAACTAGCTCTTAGCCTATCAAAAGAACTATTTACAAATATATTTCAATAAAAAAAATATACTTTTCATTATGTCAACATACACTCCAAACCAACAAATACTATCAAACTTTGCAAATTTACTAGTCAACTTTGCCTTGAATTCTGGCGAAGGCATCAAAAAAGGTGATGTAGTAAATGTTTTGATGAACGAACATGCGAAACCAATTTTATTTCATGTTCAAAAAGCTATTTTAGAGAGTGGTGGACATATGTTACTCACTTACTTACCAGCCGAACTTGAGAGGGATCGAGATGAAACTAGGTTATTTTTTGAGATTGCAAACGAAGAGCAATTGAACTTCTTTCCAGAAAATTATATACAAGCTAAGATCAATCTCATTGATCATCTTATCTTTTTTTATTCAACAAATGATCATCATTACTACGATGGTATAGATCAGACCAAGTTGGCAATAAGAAGTAAAGCATGGAAACCATATACGGACTTTAGAGATGACAAGGAACTGGATGGCAAGTTTACTTGGACTTTGACAGATTACCCGACGCCTGCAATGGCTGAAGCTGCGAATATGTCTCTTCAGGAGTATTGGGAACAAATCATCAAAGCATGTCACCTAGATTTAGATAAAGATGAATGCATTGAGAAAAATAAAGAGAGCTTAAATCAAATAACTTTACTGAAAGATAAAATAAATAGTTTAAATATAGATACCATACATATTACAGGGACAGATATGGACTTGACTGTAAAAATCGGTGAATCAAGAAGATGGCTTGGTGGAACAGGAAGAAATATTCCTAGCTTTGAAATTTTCACTAGTCCCGATAACCAAGGAGTTGATGGTTGGATTAAGTTCAATCAGCCATTGTATAGACTTGGACAAATAATTAATGGTATAGAATTGCACTTTGAGAAAGGAAAGGTTGTCAGATATTCTGCCAAAGAGAATGAAGAAGCGCTATGTTCAATGCTTGAAACTGATGAAGGAGCAAGCCGTGTTGGAGAAATCAGCTTAACAGACAAAAGATTTTCAAGAATTGATAGAATTATGGCTACTACTTTGTATGATGAAAACTTTGGGGGAGAATTTGGAAACACACACTTGGCAATTGGGAAAAGTTACAAAGATACATACTCAGGAGATTTCGCAGATCTAACTGAAGAGAAATCTGAAGAGCTAAGATTCAATCAGTCAGCGATACATGTAGATATCATGTCAACTACAAACCGCAAAGTTACTGCGATATTGAAGAATGGTGAAGAAATTTTGCTTTACGAAGATGGCGAGTTCAAGATACTATAGCGTTTTTGTCTATTAGCACAGGAAATTCATTTGAAATTCAAAACACATAATACAATGTTTTGACAAGACAAAGAAGTTTTGAATTTATTTACAAATCTATAGATAAGACAAAAGTTCCAAGTCTGTACCCAACAGTAGTTGGAGTTATTGAACACAAAATCAACTTTTACTTTTGATAAGTGAAAGTATACACTACATTGTTATCTTTACTTTCAATTTAGTATCTTTGGTGCTTAGATATCTACTGTTCTAGGAATATTTATGTGCTATAGATTGTATCTGGTAGTTTATAAATTTGCCTCAAACAAAAAGATTTTACATTTTGATTGTATTGATTTCGTGAGTGATGATCTTTATCATACAGAAGTTACCCAATTTACCTTATAGGAACAGTTGAAAGATAATCGTTTCGCAGTCCAACAGAATCGCAATAAGAACTTAGTTTTGACTTGTTCCCCCCTTTTCATATATATTATATATAAAGATATAGTCTTATATTTCTAATAGATAATTTTGGCTATTTTAAAACAAATCATTAAGAATGCTACAAATTCGAAATCTCTCAAAAACTTACAAAGTTGCAAAAGTTGAAGTTCATGCTCTTCACAATATAACTCTTGAGATTGAACACAATGAATTTATCGCAATTGTCGGACCTTCAGGTTCAGGTAAATCAACTTTGATGCAAATGATTGGTGGAATTGACAAACCGACTTCTGGAGAAATCTCGGTTAATGGAAAAAACATAGCAGAACTGAATGATTCTCAACTCTCAGAATATAGAAACCTGACAATTGGCTTCATTTTTCAAATGTTCTATTTGCAAAATTACCTTACAGTTTTGGAAAATATACAAGTTCCTTTATTTTTTAGAAATATTACTAAATCTACAAGAGAGCTAATGGCTATTGAAGTTGCAAAGCAAGTTGGGATTGCAGATAGGCTAAATCATTTGCCAAAAGAACTCTCAGGCGGTCAAATGCAAAGAGTAGCAATAGCGAGAGCTATAGTAGGAAAGCCACAAATCATACTAGCTGATGAACCCACAGCAAATATAGACAGAACAAATAGCGATGAGGTTATGAAACTCTTCAGAAAGATTCATAATGAAAGTAACTCTACAATAATAATTGTAACACATGATGAAAAAATAGCTGAAAGTTGTGATAGGATAATTCGAATTGAAGATGGAAAGCTAACTACTTGAAACTTAGTTAGCACGAATTTATTTGAAATATCAATAAAAAGTACTAATGTAAAAATGTGTTTGTCTGCACACTAAATAGTGAATTGGCTTAAACTTTATAAACTCAAAAATGACACTTTCTATAATTATTATTAATATTACAATAATTACATAGATTTTCAAAACTAATATGATGAAAATAAAGGATTCATTTTCTATATCAACAAAAAAATTCAAAACAAAAAAACTCTCCAATATATTTTCAGGGTGTATTGTAATAATTGGAGTATTTATATTGACCAGCGGAGTAATCTTGTTGAATTCTATCCAAAAAGTTATTGAAGATGCACTAAAAGATATAGGTGACAAAAAAGCATTGGTTGCAATCTCACGAGTGACTTGCAACAATCCCTATGAACTAAATAGTTTAGTACACAGTCAATATGAGATAGATACAAATGGAGACAACTTTCAATGTACAAATGTTCCTTTATCATTTAACGAGTTTTCTTTTTTAGGAAAATACAATCCTATTGCATTCTACGAGTCAACCGTCACTTTCATAAACAAAAACAAGCTTACAGAACAAAATCCAGATCTCGAAAACCATAATCTAGTAACAAATATATCCCCTAGATTTGATGTACTAAATATATATACCGTTGATGATAAAAAGGCTTACATTTCAGCTGGGTCATATTTGTATACATATGAGACAAGTGGAGTATATGGTCCTGAATGGGGCATAAAGATATATCCCGATAAAGTATTTTTGGAATCTTTCCTATTCAAAGGTCAAACTATCCAAGAAAATGAAAGTAGGATTTTAGATGCCATAATACCCGAAAAGCTTTTAGCTAAAATTGATCCAGAATACAGCAAACTTTACATAGAAAATTATACTAAACCAACAAATGGAGGCATACCTATGGAAGATCTGAGCTCGATTAAAGATAAAATAAGCATCTTAAACAAAGCAAAAGAACACAATATTGGTAGAGTTATGGATATTGCAGCATTAGTCCCAAGTACTATATCTTCAACAAGAGACAAGAATGAACAGGGCATCTCAAGTGAATTCGTTGATAGTTATGAAATTCTTGATAATAGATTTAGTATAAGGATAGTTGGATACGATAGTTCAGATGAAAGTCATATTTTATTATTAGCTTCACAAGCTAGGAATAATGAAGATTTTGAAAAGTTTCTAAAAGAATATACATTAACTTGGAACAAATATTATATTGAATTTGCAAATACTCAAAGCAAAGAAAGTTTTCTAAATGATTATAGATTGAATAATGATGATTTTGGTTTCTCTGACATGGATATTCAAACGCTCGGTAATAATGTAAATATGAATGGCAAAGAATATACCGTAGCGAATGTGACATCCAAGTTTACCAGGACGAAGCAACTTTTAGATATGATTGAGAGATACCCTGTTAGATATATCGGGACATTTTTTTTATCTATCGCAATGATATTGATATTCATTATCTTAATGAGGTCTGTAACAGAAAGTACAAAAGAAATTGCAATATTTCGATCTTTTGGCGCAAGAAGACTTGATATAGCTGCTATATACTTTTCTTATTCTATACTACTTGTCACTATAAGCTTTTGTACAGCAGTTGTTTTGAGCTATGTACTAATGGTATACTTAAACACATCTAATATAAAATATGTACTAGAATATGCATTAAGAGCATTACTGAAAGATACCCAACTTGGAAACTTTAGCTTAATAAGTTTTCCACTAGCGAAAATTGCTGTGATATATGGAATTACAATGATTATGACAATGTTCACATCATTTTTGCCAATAATGCGAGCTATGAAAATCCAACCAATAGTTGCTATAAGAAATGAATAGATTATTTAGAAACATCAAAAAGTTAGGCAAGAAAGAAAAGGTTACAAAAGCCTTTAAGTGGATAATGGCTATCACAGGAATACTGCTGTTAGCCGTAATTCCTCTACTTTCAGTTTTTGCAGGCTAATGAAGATTAGAAGCCTAATTCTGCTTTGACTTCATCTTTTGTAAAAGTTTTGGGCTTGTCGAACTTTTTGTCTTCAACTCTTTTTTTGAAGAACTTTGATTTTGAAGGACCTATCTTTTTTGTCTTGTCTTTATTATGACTATGGTTTTTAGCATATTTGTCATTTTCGTTATACTTTCTGAATGATTGTCCAAATCTAGGGTTTTTCATATCTGAACCTTGAGTTGATTCTTGAAGTTTGTTATCTTCAAAACTAACCTTTTGATCCTTCATTCTTTCGCTGAATGATTGCTTTGTTGAACTAAACTTCTTGTTTTTATCTACTTTCTTTTTATATGACCCCTTCAACGATCCTTTTGGAGGATTGAATGAAGTGAAATCAATTTGTCCCATTGTGGTATGACCCATATTTTTCAATCATCTCAATTTAGCTTGAGGCTAAACAAAGATCAATTATAAACATTGTTTTATGAAAAGAGTATATCGTAAAAAAAGAATTTTTTCAAAGTTACTTAAAGAAGGTACAAAGCTTGATATCAAAACACTTTCAGTTTCTCACCTGAATAAAACTAAATACACTCGTTTGAAAGAAAACTCAAATTTGTTAGAATAATTTTGATGAATTTGCAGACCCCAATATACAAACTTCCACTTATGAACACTGAGTCCGTTTCAGCCATGAACAGTATAGGTATATTTGATGCATTTGACTTATTGAAGTATTTTCCGAGAACATACATGGATACTAGAAATGTAAAAAAAATTAAAGATATTGAAGAAGACGAGAATTGCTCTTTCATTGTGAAAGTTACGAATAATAAGCTCATTCGCACAAAGTACGGAAAAAGTTTTGTACTTACACAAGTAGAAGATGAAGACTATTCAAAGGCTGAAATATATTGGTTCAATCAAACTTTTATGTTGAAGGCTTTGGAAGTAGGGGAATACTACATAATGTATGGGAAACTAGCAAAAAACTCAACATTGAAATTAATTAAATTGCAAATCTCAGAATTTGAGAAATTGAAAGATGGTAGAAAATCAATGCATTTAGCAAAAATTACTCCAATATATAGAGAAACCAAAGGTATTTCAAGTAAACTTATCAGAAGCAAGATTCTTTATATATTGAAAGAATTAAGTATAAACGAATCAACTATACTTTCTAAGGCAAACATTATTCCAGATCATCTAAGCACACAAGTCAGGATTGACAATAATTTGATTAATTATCAAACAGCGATCTCAAACATTCACTTTCCCAAGAGTTTCGATATGCTTGATAAAGCAAAAAGGAGATTAGGCTTTGACGAGATATATCACATTCTTAAAAAAGCATATGAGCTGAAAAGCGAGAGAACAAAAATACAGGCAGTCAATATAAAGTTTAGTAATAGTAATTTTGAGAATTTGAGTGTAAAAGAATTTTTGTATAATTTGGATAATTATATAAACTTACCTTTTCAACTAACAAAAGACCAACAAACCTCACTAGAAGAAATATTGACAGATATAGCTAAGTCAACCCCGATGAGCCGTTTACTGCAAGGAGAAGTAGGTAGCGGAAAGACTATATTGTCTGCTATAGTTTCGTTTTTAGTACTTCAAAACTCACTGGATGTAGCTTTTTTATGCCCAACAACTTTGCTTGCTAAACAACATTATGAGAGTTTTGTCAAATTCAAAGATGCCCTGAAATTTAGCTTTGACTTTGATATAAATCTTGTAACTAGCATTGTAAGTAAATCTAAAGTTAGTAAGATTGACAAAAAAAATGACAAATCTAAAAGAACTCCAACTCTTTTCATTGGAACTCATGCAATTTTGTATCAAGCAGAAGAGAGACTGTCTAATGTAGGACTAGTTATCATAGATGAACAGCATAGATTTGGTGTAGAACAAAGAGAAAAACTTTTGAAATTTGAAAAAAATGGAAACCAAAATAGTAAAAAGTTTGTTCCTCATTACCTTATGATGACTGCAACTCCGATTCCTCGTTCAATTGGAGAGGTTTATTTTGCTGACCTTGATATCTCCAGAATCAATTCCCTACCATCAAAAAGAATACCAATTAGTAGCTACGTTGTGCCTGAAAACAAAAGAGTTGATTCATATAGTTGGATGAAGAATGAACTGCAAAATGGTGGTCAAGCATATATTATATGTCCGATTATTGAAGAATCTGAAACTTTGGATCTAAAAAATGTCAAAAAGGAATACGAGGTAATCAAAGGTGAGTTTGAGAATTTCAAAGTCGCTCTATTACATGGAAAACTGAAGGAGTCCGAAAAACAAGATATTCTTGAAAGGTTCAATGACCAACTTATTGACATCTTGGTAACTACACAAGTCATCGAAGTAGGAATTGACATACCGAATGCAAACATTATAGTTATAGAATCTGCAGAACGATTTGGACTTGCTCAACTTCATCAATTGAGAGGTAGAGTAGGTCGGGGAGATCGTAAATCTTATTGCCTCTTGTTCAAAACTCCATCTAATTCGACTCAACCTGCAGATGATTTTGAAATTTCCGAAAAAGAACAGATTCAAAATCTTCGTTTAGAGTATTTTTCGAATCATTCTAATGGGATGGAGCTTGCAGAATATGACATGCTAAATCGTGGAGTAGGGGACATCGCAGGCCTTGAACAATCTGGAATTCCAAAGTTCAAATTTGCAGATATCATGGATTTAGAATTAGTCAAACAAGTCAAAAAAGCGATTAAGAATGAATAGTGTGATAACTTTCTGTAATTATGATTAAGGTGGACTTAAATGACTCAATATAATTTATAATGCCATATTATTGAAAATAATATTTATCTAACTTTTGCAAATATCCGTCTAGCAATAAATATACTCAAAACTGCTATAAATGTTGGAACTAACAGATCGGGTAGTGAATTTTCTCCCAAAAAATACCTCAAGAACGCATATCCAGTTGCTACAATGGAAATCAAGAATCCCAGACATTTCATTTCACTCATGACTATAAATCCTATCACAAGTATCAACAGTACATATTCATTTGGCGTGTCCAAAACTTTCCATTGTAGTATTAGTGATATCAAACTCGATGAATGGTCACCAAAAATGAAATAGGTATACAACCTTGACAGTAACAATGACAATGGAACTGCCAACAAAGCTAGGATAGATATCTTCAAAGTTTTTTTTATGATAGAATAGACAAATATCAAAAGCACTACACCGACAATGGCAATCCATCCATTCGTTGATACTAAACTTGTAATTTGTTCAAGAATTTGTGTGACATTCATATACACATTATTTCAATATTGTTAAATGAATGCAATTATAAATTGACCATACCAAGAAAACCTGTCAAAGGTATTTTTATTTAATTATGATAACGAAAATAATGGACACAGACAACCTCGAAAAAGTCATGAAATATAGCTGGAATCTGAACCTACTATTTGACTCATATAACGATCCAGCTATTGATTTGGAATTAGAAAATTTGCTCAAAGGTTCTTCTGAATTTAAAGATAAATGGCATTTATACTTTGCAGAAAACACGAAGTATTGTTTGGATAGTGTGTTGGAATCTATCTTGGATTATGAAGCATACATATCAAAGTTCGGCATCACAAAAGCAGAACTTTATGCAGCTTTATTTTTGGAATTGAATCAAAATTCCAACGAAGCAAAGCTCTTGGACAAAAAGGTAGAAGCTACAAGAGAAAGAGCAAACAACAATACGATTTTTTACTTGCTTGCTATTTCTAGATTACCAAAGGAAGTTCAAATACAAATTTTGAATTCATCTGCATTTGCGAAATGGAAACACTTTTTGAACCGCTGTTTTACTGAAGGCGAACATTTGTTGAGTGAAAAAGAAGAGAAAGTATTGAATATGAAAGAATCCACTAGTAGGACAAATTGGATCAAGCTTACTACCGAATTAATTGATAACGAAGAGATGATAAGTTTGGATGAGTCAAATCAAGAAGTAAAAATGCCTTTCAATACTTTATTAAGTTTAACGACCTCAACGAATAAATCTGCCCGTGAACTTGCCATCAAAAATGTAGTTCAAATATTTGAGAAACATTCCAGTGTTGCTACAGCAGAGTTAAACTCAATTTTGCAAGACAAAGCGTCAACTGATGAACTGAGAAATTTTCAATTTGTTGATCAAGAGAGAGTTTTGGATGATGATCTTGAGAAAGAAATTGTCGATACATTGATTCAAGTTGTAAGTGAAAATTTTGATATTTCACAAAAGTTTTATAAATTGAAATCGGAATTGCTAGGCAAAGAAAAATTGGAGTATCCTGAAAAATCGATACCTATATCTGGAGTAGCTGATGAAACTTACGATTATACTGAAGCTTGCAGAATCGTTAGAAAAGTATTTGATAATCTTGACAGCGAATTTACAGAGATCTTTGATGATTTTCTAGACAGTTCTAGGATAGATGTGTATCCCAAAAAGGGTAAAGGTGGAGGAGCATTTTGCATGACAACCACTCCAAGTTTACCTATATGGATCATGCTAAACTACACAGGCAAACAAAGAGATATTTTGACTATAGCACATGAAATGGGTCATGGGATAAATGGTACTTTCACAAATCGTAAATACACAGACGACCCTTTGAATGCAAGTCATAGTACATGTACAGCTGAAGTTGCTTCAACTTTTTTTGAAGACTTTGTACTTGAAGAAATGAAAAGTACTCAAAAGCCAGAAGAGCTACTCTCTCTCAAATTTAGGCGACTAGATGATGAAGTTTCTACTATTTTTAGACAAATAGCTTGCTATAAGTTTGAACTAGAATTAAATGAAACTTTTCGTCGTACAAAGTATCTCAGCAACGAGGATATTGGCAGTATTTTCAAAGAGCATATGAAATCATATCTTGGAGAAAGTATAAATCTTGAAGGTTATGAGAACTTCTGGATACATTGGTCACATATTCGGATGCATTTTTATGTTTATAGTTATGCTTTCGGCCTTCTTGTTAGCAAGATTTTACAAGCTAAAGTCAGGGAGAATAGGCAGAATATACAGATGATCAAAGAATTTTTGAGTGCGGGTTCTGATAGATCGCCTAATCAGATACTTTTGGGATTAGGGATTGACTTAAGGGACAAAGCCACATGGGCAGTTGGACTCGAACAGATAAGGGCTGATGTAGAGTCTATTGACTTGTAGTGGATTTGTTACTAGTTTCACATCACATTTGCATTCATTCTACCATAAATATAGCCAACCCACAAAACCTACTCAATCAAGAATTTTAATATGACTGATTTGTCTAAATCTCATAAAGGGTCATGTTACTAAATTTAGATTACGTTAGATTATTCCTTCTATTATCATTTTACCCAATCAAGCCTTTTCATAATTAAATTTATAACCTTTGACAAGTACTAATACCTATAATACTGATCAACTAATAGTTATATCACTATACCAATCAAGCTGAAAATAAATGCATTTAATTGATCAATGCGATAGTTTTACTCATGAATAGATTTCTGTACTTGAAGTTATTTTCAAAAAGTCTCAATATAGATGTTATGATGGAGATTATAATGACCTCTCTAAAGATAGTTGAGATGGTTATCTCTAAATTAGCTGGATATTGTAGTTTAATCGAATTGAACTTCAAAAATTAGAAAATAAAGTTTACAATTCTCAAAACAAGGTTTTCACTTCCTGTATCTACCAAAACATTTGATTTAGTATAATTCTGTGGATCATAGTCTTGCACACCTCCAACTTCTCCATTATCAATTATACTACCTGAACTCGTAGATCTAGAATTTGAGGAACTTATAGATGATGTCGTCGAAGTGTCCGAAGATACTATGCTTGTAGCTGAGCTTGTTGAACTAGATGTATTTGAAATTGGGCAAAACGACTGATCAATAGAACAATAGCAATCGTCTTTATCCAGCTGACCATCACGATTTGAATCAATTGCAGGAATTATATCCTGTATGACTACTTCTGGGAATGCTTCACAAGGATGTTGAGTGTGATCGTTTGTACCTTCTCCATCTATAGAATCATTGTCAACTTCAATTAAGTTGAATCCACAACTTCCATATACATTAGAATTATTTACATGACAAATCCAAGTCTTGTGATCGTCATTACTCTTCCCATATACGATGTCTAGTGGTCTTAAAAAACTAAGGAGCATCAAAAATACAAATAAATTTAGACCAAAAAGTATTGGCATACCTGAAAAATTGCGTAATTTATTTCTGATCATAAAGATATAAACTACAGATATAACTTGGGGTATTATCTCGGTAGAGATGAGTTATTGTATTTAAATTATAACATACTTATGCAACTTGGCAATATATCAGGAGAAAGTACCTAATCTTGGGATTATAAGATGCAAATTGAAAGAGTTTGAGTTATAATCAAATTTGTAATTTGAGTCAAAAATATGGATACAAATACCCAAACACAAACAAACACAGAAAAAGGCATCATACAAACTTCAATCGTTGATGAAATGAAGAAAAGTTATATAAACTATGCTATGAGCGTCATAGTTGCCAGAGCTCTTCCAGATGTCCGAGATGGTTTGAAACCTGTCCAAAGAAGAATTTTATATGCAATGTGGAATTTAAATATGATGCCGAAGACTGCATACAAGAAATCAGCTCGTGTCGTTGGAGATGTAATTGGTAAATATCATCCACATGGAGATACTGGAGTTTATGATGCGTTAGTGAGAATGGTTCAAGATTTTTCACTGAGGTATCCACTTATAGATGGCCAAGGTAACTTTGGCTCAATTGATGGTGATGGAGCAGCTGCTATGAGGTATACTGAGGTTAGAATGGATGGAAATGCTGTACCAATAATTTCTGAAATTGATGATAAAACTGTTGATTTTGGACCAAATTATGATGGAAATTACGAGGAACCGTTGGTATTGCCTGCAAAATTACCAAATTTACTTTTGAATGGTGCAGAAGGAATTGCAGTTGGTATGGCAACAAAAATACCACCACACAATGTTTCTGAACTTCTTGCTGGGATTATAGCAACTATCAAACAAGGTAAAGCCTTCACTCAAGATAGTTTTGATGAAAACTACGCAAAAGGTATCAAAGTTACTTCTGACTTAGAGAAACTGAGTAATAGTCGGTATCACAAATTTGATTCAGAAATTACTATTGATGATCTATTTCAAGTAATTCCAGGACCTGATTTCCCAACTTCTGGAGTTATATATGACGCTCGTGAAATCAAAAACATGTATGCAACTGGTCGTGGAAGAGTTCTGATGAGAGGAATCGCAAAAATAGAAGAGAACAAAGGTGGAAAATTTGAAATAATCATAACAGAACTTCCATATCAAGTAAATAAAGCTCGTTTAGTTGGAAGAATTGCAGAACTAGTCAGAGAAAAGAAAATTGAAGGAATTTCGGACATACGAGACGAAACAAACAAACTTGGAATTCGAGTTGTGATTGAACTGAAAAGAGAAGCTAAACCAAAAGTTATTTTGAATAATTTATTCAAATATACTGAACTTCAAAAAACTTTCAATACAAATTTACTTTGTTTAGTCAGAAATGAACCAAAAGTTTTGAACTTGAAACAGTTTATGGAATTGTTTGTAGAACATAGACAAGAAGTTGAAGTCAGGAAACATGAATTTGAACTTGCAAAATCACAAGAAAGAATTCACATCTTGGAAGGTTTGATGATTGCTTTGAGTCATCTTGATGAAGTTATAAAAATAATTCGAAATGCCGAATCAGCTGAAGTTGCGAAAGGTCAGCTTATGCAAAAGTTTGAGCTAAGTGAAATTCAAGCAACAGCTATTCTTGATATGCAACTAAGAAGACTTGCACAACTTGAAAGAGGCAAGATTGAAGATGAATACAATAAACTCAAAGCAAGAATTGATGAAATCATAGAATTACTTTCAAAACCCGAAAAATTGTTGAGATTAATTTTGGTAGATTTTGAAAAACTTGCAACAGAATTTCAAGATAAAAGGAAAACGAAAATTATCAAAGGAACACTTGATGTCATGAGTGAGGATGAACTTATTCCGGAAGAAAAAGTTATAGTTACACTTTCAGAACAAGGATATATCAAAAGAATGAAAAGAGATACTTACCAAGTTCAGAATCGTGGAGGAAAAGGTAAAGTAGGTATGGAAGTTCGAGAAGAAGATGCGGTTTTACATATACTTTCTTGTTCAACTCACGACTATGTGATGTTTTTCACAAACAAAGGCAGAGTATTTGAAACGAAGGTTTATGATATACCTGAGTTTGGTAGAACTGCAAAAGGTCAGAGTATAGTAAATGTAATAAATCTTGAAGTAGGGGAAAGAGTTACTTCAATGCTAACTCATAGTAATGGCAAATTTGTAGATGAGGATATAACTCAAGAAGGTGAAGAAAAGGTTGAGGCTAAAAAAGATTATAAATTTTTGTTTTTTGCAACAAAGTATGGAACTGTCAAGAAAACTTCAATTGAAGAATATGAAAGTATAAGACAAAATGGTTTAATCGCTATCAAGCTTGACAAAGATGATGAACTAGTTTGGGTGAAACCAACAACAGGCACAGATACTTTGCTACTCGTGACCAAACTTGCGAAATCGATACATTTTCAAGAAAAAGATGTAAATCCAACAGGCAGATCCAGTATGGGAGTTATAGGAATCCGCTTTGCAAAAGAGGGTGACGAAGTGATATCTATGGATATAGTTCGAACTCTTGAGAATGTTATGCTGACAGTTACTGCAAATGGCTTTGGAAAGATCACCCGATTAGATGAATTCAAAGTACAAAATAGGGGAGGAAGTGGAATTTTTGCTCATGATGTAGATACAAAAACAGGCAATTTAGTAGCTGCTAGGATAATGGATCATCCAGATAAGGAGCTACTTATCACTTCTGAACTTGGGCAAATGATAAGGATACCACTAAAAGGTCTTCGAGAGTTAAATAGGCAAACAAAGGGAGTTCATCTGATAAGACTGGCTGCAGGGGACAAAGTTGCGGCAGTAGCTGTAGTGTAAGAATAGTAATATCAGTTTTTACTAAAGTAGGTACCTGGCATTTGGATTTCCCCCAATGTTGGTTCAGGAATGCCATCATTAGGATATTCCGTCTCTGTCTCAATCAAGCAATACCCATCATTCATAGGAATTAGTCTACCAACAAAAGGAAGCAGTGCTTTATTTAGATTAAAACTTAGTTGTATATTTGTAAATATTGATTCCGCTAAACCCAAAGAATCGAGAATCTCCATCGGTTTAAGTTTTGAGCTCTTGAATATATCCGGCAATACAAAGCCTAACCCTTCCTCTAATACTGCGCTCATTTTTTGCAAAAGTACTCTTTTAACCTCAAAGTGCATTGCTTGATTATGTATCATAATTTGCTCAATAAACTTACCTAATTCTACATCTTTGCCATGACGGCAGAGTTCATAAAACTGAACGAACACAAAAGCTGATGTAATGTTTCTATCTGCCTCCATTAATTCACCCCTTAATACTTTTGTTAATGTTTCTAGAAGCGGATTATATCTACTGAAATAAAAATCAGCCTGAGATTTTTTAATTTTCCACTGATTCTCAGCAAAAAGTTCTGCCAATGGACCTTTACTTTCTGTCATTTGAATTTTTCATGCTTTCTAACTAACTAGAAAACACCAATATTTAAACAAGTATGTGATACTATTGTATCACAACTAGTTCACCTTGTAAAGTCTACAGTTTCTTGCGATACTTTTTTCGTGAATCCAAATCAATATCTCGACAACTTTCAAACCCAACTTTCCAAACTAACTGGATCCCAAAAAGAAGCAGTTGAAACTATAAATGGTCCAGTTTTGGTTCTTGCAGGTCCCGGATCTGGAAAAACTACTGTACTAACTCTGCGAATTGCAAATATGCTACTTCACGACATAGAACCAGAAAGAATTCTTTGCCTGACTTTCACCAAAAATGGTGCTACAAATATGAAAGAGAAGCTGAAGAAGTTAATCGGAAATGATGCAAGTAAAGTTACAATTACAACTTTTCATGGATTTTGCTCAAGTTTGATTGCAAGGTACGACGAATTATTTCCAGAATTGAAAAACTTTGAAATGATAGATGAACTAGGACTTACTCAAAGTAGAATTTTGAGTGAGATTTTGAAATCAAAGTATTACCAAAGATTCAATGATTCTGAGTTTGGAGTAGGTCCTGGAAAAATCTTGGGAATGATAAGCGACTTCAAAAGAGAATTGATAACTCAAAAAAGCCTTGAAGATGAAATTATCTTTTTAAGCAAAGAATATGATAGTGCAAAAGTAACTTATGAAGCAAAAGAAAAAGTGGGAAATAAGTTGGTTATCAACAAAGAAACCTTGCTGAACTTGAACAGAAACTTGTCAACCTTGGTAGAATTTGCTGATATTTATGGAAAATATAATACTAAATTGAAAGAATTAAAATTGATAGACTTTGATGATGTGATTATTGAAATTTTGAATAAACTGAATGAGCCTGAATCTGAACTAAGACAAGCACTCCAAGAAAACTTTGAATATTTACTTATCGATGAATATCAAGATACAAACAAAGTTCAAAATGAAATTGCATTCAAACTTGCTAAATCATGGTTGGATAATCAGGATGGAAATATCTTTGTAGTTGGCGATGATGATCAATCAATATACAGATTTCAAGGTGCAAATGTAGATAATATCAAAGACTTTCTAGATCAATTTGCTGAAGCTAAAGTAATAATTCTGAATGAAAACTTTCGAAGCATTCAAGAAATAATTGATACTTCAAGAGCCTTGATCGAAAATAATACTCACAGTTTAGATAAGTTAGATAATAAATTTCAAAAAAACTTTGTTGCAACAAATTCTAATTCCGGAGTTACGCAAAAAATTAATGTAAAGTTTTATAATTTTTCTTCATCTCACGCCGAAGAAGATTTCATTCTTTCAAAATTGGTTGAAGAGCTTGATCAAGCAAAACCAGACTTTTCAAAGTATGCTGTAATTTATAGAAAGACCAAACATAGTCAAAATCTTATAGAACTACTTCGAAGAAGAAATATTCCGTATAAGATTCAAAGTGATGAAAATTTGATAAAAAATGCAGAAATAAATAACTTTTTAAAATTAGTAAGGTTTAGTGTGAATATTTTACAAGCTGACAAACAGGATTTATTTGAATTATTAAATTTAAACTATCTAAATTTTGACCAAGTAAAAGTTTTCAACTTATTCACAAAACTTAGCGACAAAAAATATAGGGAAGTTAGTTTAATTGACGCTTTGAATGATATAACCAGTGAATCTCAAAACAGCCTTTTTGATAAAGATAATTTGGACTCTCAAGTTTTGAATCTGATAGAAAACTTTCTCAAACTTCATAAAGAAATTGAAAATAAAGATGCAATTGAATTTTTGATTGATATTTTGAATTTCAAGTTTACAAATCAAACTTACTTTGAATTTTTGAGTAATAGTAAGGATTTTAATAACCTGACAAGCGATGCGATTTATAAACTAAATTTAGTTAATAGTTTTATAGATTTATGCAAAAAGATAAAAAGTAACTTTGGAAAAGTTACTGAAGATTCTGACAATGAAGATGAAGCAAAAAGTAATATTTTCAAAACAGACAATTTACTTTCAATTTTGACCGAAATGCAAGATAGAAATCTTTACTTCAAAGCTGAAGAGATAGATCTGAACGAAAACTCAGTTAAACTACTTACAGCACATGGTTCAAAAGGTTTAGAGTTCGAAACAGTTTTTTTGCTACATTGTGATGAAAGTTCTTGGAATAAATCTTTGAAAGATCTGAAGATCAGACTTGGAAAAACTGGAGACAATCTAAATACTATGGAAGAGGAAGAAATCGCTAATCTTGAAGAAAAAAGAAGACTTTTTTATGTTGCAATGACAAGAGCGAAGAAAAATTTGATTTTGATTTCAAGTAAATTGGATGAAAATGACAAAGCAAGAAATGAGATAAGTTTTATAACTGAAATTGAAAATAAACTGAAAGTTAAAGAAAATTATAATGCTTTTGAAAGAATTGATGATATTGAAATCAAAAAGATTGAAGGTAATCTTGCAGCAATAAATTTGACTAGAAATATTGTTACTAAGGATGACCTGGGTTTGAAAAGTGAGAATACTTTTAGCAAAGAAGAATATCTGCTATGGTTAAACTCAAGAAAGAAAAATCTAACTTTATCGGCAACTAGTTACAATAATTATCTTGAATGTGAGTATAAGTTCTTTTTGGAAAATATAGTCAAAATTCCTCAACATGAAAGGTTTAATATTGGAAATGTATTTCATAAAACTATGGAACTTTGGTTTCAAAGTTATATAAATAATAACGCAAATCCAGGATATGATAAATTAGTTGAAATTTTCAATGATGAATTGGAAAACAGTGAAGTAAATAAATTAGAATTAGAAAAATACAAAAGTTATTGGCAAAAAATTTTGCAAATTTACTATGATAGTTATGCAAAATCATTTGAAAAACCTAAATTTGTTGAATTATGGCTGAGTAAATTTGAATTAAATGGGATAAGTTTAGTTGGAAAAACTGATGCTTTATTTGAAGATGAAAATAATTTAGCTTTAGTTGATTTCAAGACCGGAAACAAGCATCACTCAAGAAGTAAAGATGGAATACTCAAAACGAACCTAGAAAGCAGAATTGATCAAATTGAATCAGACACTACAAGAAGCTATATGAAGCTGAAAAATCAGATGTACTTTTATAAACTTCTTGTCGATGCAGACAAAAGATTTGAAAGTGAATTGAAAACCTTCATATTTGACTTTATCGAACCAAAAGACATGAATGAGTTAATTCCAAGTTGTGATAGAATAGAGTTTGAATTTTCTCGTGAAGAAGTTGCAAACTTTACTAACTTTTTGAAAAGTATCATAGCTGAAATTTTGACAAAAGTTGAGTTTGGGAAAACGAGTAATAGGTCGGTTTGTCAAAAGTGCCAGTTTTATGAACATTGTTGGAAAAATATAAATTAAACTAAGAAAGATATGTCTTCATACAAAACTAGATCTACTGCACAAGTGTTTTTATTAGTATTTTTTGGCATCCTCAGTTTCATATTTGCAATACTACTTGCAAAAACTTCTACTTCGTTTGCAAAAGAAGAGATCCTAAATCTTGATACTAATGAAACTTACAGTAACAATGAGATCACACTTGGTTATGACACTGCAGAAGCGAATCGAGTCGTATACAAAGGTAAACTCCATGTGCCAAGACTTAGACAAAAAAGCATGATCATGTATATAGATGACTGCCTAGAAAGTATGAAACTAAATGGTGAAGAGGTAAATTTGGTTGATTACTTCAGAACAGAACAACTATGCTATTCAAACGAAAACATGCCTGTTTTTTTTACTGACAATTTGCCATCTGGAGTAAGTAATGTAGAATTTACAGTGAAAAACAAGCAAGGTGGAGTCGCATTGTACTTGATGAATTCGAGGTCTGATTTTGTGTATAGTGCTTTATTCTTTCTATTAGTTTTGTCTGCTTCATCATTTACCTACCTTTTATCTCTATTTATTTTCAAAGATAGAAACTATGGATTTGCTGTTGCATTATTTATAGCAATAGGACTTGGGTATTTAAGTATAACGCCTTGGCATGCAAGAACACATGATGTGCACGGACATCTAGAATTTATCCAGATCTTAGAAAGAGGAGATTTCCCAACTCCAACCTCCTGTTGGGAATGTCATCAACAACCACTCTACTACCTAATATCAGCACAAGCAAATAATTTATCCAGTTTACTAGGCATCAATGGTTTCAACGAACAAAATTTGATTTTACAATTACTTAGCTTAGGCTTTTTTACTTTGTTTGTATTGTTTGGACTTGCTACTCTTGAGCTAGCATTTAACAAAATCAATACTTCAACAAAACATGCCTATATTCTCGGTCTTCTGTTTGCCTTATGGCCAAGTGGCATTCTACATTCTGTGAGAATAGGAAATGACTCAATCGTATATGCAACTATTGCTATATCTACTTACTTCCTATATAGGTGGTATATAGAAGATAGATCAAAGTACTTGAGAATTGCAATGATTGCATCGTTTATAGCTGCTGCTTCGAAAGTAACTGGGATTGTAATGATGCCAACGATACTTGTTGTTATGACTATTAGGTACAATCTTTTTGCGCATTTGCATTTACTCAAATATCTTGATTTGAAAACTGCATTTAAACCAATTTTTAAGTTTCTGAAAAAAACTTGGATACTAATTTCAGTATTTATATTCTCTACCTTAGTTATAACTTTTGGTCCAACATTTTTGTCAACCAATGGAAAAGAATTTACTCATATGAATGAACCTGGTAACGAGAACTTTAAAATGCAAAAAGATATGAAGTACTTTGTCTACTTTGATTTGAAAGAGTATCTTACAACCCCAACTTTCCATACTTGGGATGATTGTTGTGGAAGAAATAATTTTTGGGTAGCAATTCCCAAAAGCTCTCTTTTTGGCGAATTTGGTATAAGTAACGAATTTAATAAAAGTATCATGACAAAAGTTATAAATTTATTGTCATTTGGACTCATAGTTTGTGGCTTGATTCAATTTTATCATTTGATGCAACAAAAAGATTTGATACTAGATTTACTTCCAATACTGATGGTTTCTGCTTTGTTGTTTGCAAGCGTTATCTACTTTAGATGGCAATATCCTTACTATTCCAATCAAGATTTTCGATATATGTATCCATTTCTGATTGGTAGCATATCAATACTAGGTATAAATGATCACACTAAGCACAAGAGCGTCATAAAAAAGATAGATTTATTGAGTATACTTATGATATTAAGCATTCTTATATTTTTCTCTAGTGCTATAATGTCAACCAAATACTAGCTTATTGGTTTCATCTATTTACAGTTTACGATGAAGTATCACAAAGATGCTTAGGATAATAACAGGAACAGCCAAAAACACAATGCTAGAAGTACCTAGTTCTGCACGACCTATGATGGACAGGGTCAAAACTTCAGTTTTTGACCAGTTAAACTTTTTGATAAATGAGAATGTAAGAGTGCTTGATCTATATGCAGGTTCTGGAGCGCTTGGTTTAGAATGTTTGAGTAGAGGAGCAAAGTACTCAAAGTTTGTTGAAATTACAAAAGAAGGAGTTCGAGCTATTTGGCATAATGCTGAGAAATGCAAATTTGACAAGGCCAAGTATTGGGTAGAGAAAGCTGATGCACTTGAATTTTGTTTTGATACTTTGCATAGAAATTATAAACTCAAAACAGATGATGAGAAAGAAGTATACAATTTGATATTCGTTTGTCCACCACATATAGACACAAACGACGAAATACTTAGATTAGCTGGAAAGCTATTGGAAGTTAATGGGTTATTAGTTGCTGAATGTCCATCAGAGAAAAGTTTAAATCAAAGCATTGAAAATCTGAAGTTTATTGAACTGAGACAATACGGAGGAACAAAGATATACTTTTATACTAAGTAATATGTATCTAGTGAAAGTTTGATAGATTTGGAATGATAGAACTGAAAACATATTGCCATTTAAATGTATACTCTCTCTTTAAGTCATCTAATTCTGAATGATGCTTCACAATTCGAGCATTTTCAGCTTTTGCAATTACTTTACTTCTAAAATTTATAAGCAATAAATTGATTAGGACACAATTACTACTATCAACAACTTGAATAGGTACAGATTTAGATAATTTCTTTTTGTCATATTCTATGAAAAGCAATGTACCTTTTGGAAGATGTAGTTTTACTTTTTCTGACTTTCCATCTGGGTTCATTTGATAGCATACAAGTTTACCATCATCATTGAAATAATGACTAAACATTAGAAAGTTTTGGTAAAACTGCAAAAAGTTTTGTGAATGCATATGAACGAAAATGATTGGGGAGTTGTTGATAATTTAAGTCACATAATTATAGCACTCAAATCGCAGATGTCAACTATTGGTAACTTATAACAAATTCCTATAACCCTGTAGCACTTGCTTTACCTCCTGACTTGAACTAGACAAAACTAACTGCTTTCGAAGTTCAATGACCTGCAATGAATTCTTTCAATTCAGCTTCTCTAGCAATGGGGATTTGGCCAGCAAAATTCAACAGTACTTTTGTCGCTTCATCACTAATTGGTATGCCTATACCTCCAAATACTTTTAGTAGATTTTCATTTTGGCTAACTGTTGCTAACGCTTTTCCTTCTTCAAAACTCGAAAAATTGCTAGATGGCACTTTAGCTGCAACAAGTTTTAGACCTCCTAACCCTAGAAATAGTGTCTCCAATGCCTTCCCATGTCCACAGAATTCAACTAAGGCAAATGTATCTCCATTTCCACTAGGATCAGATTTCAAAATTATTTGAGCATCTGCATGAGTTAGTATAACTTTTTCACAACCATGAAGAACATATGCGCCGAACCTAACAGTGTCTACTAGATTAAGTCTTTTCATATATTTTATGTCGACAGTTAGAGCAGGATTATTTAAAATATCATCATGATTATAACATTTAGTGAGAATCTGTCAACCTATTTGTATTTTGTTGCATTAGAGTTATATAACACTTGCTTTACCTCCTGACTTGAACTACACAAAACTAACTGCTTTCGAAGTTCAGATGCATTCGGAATGTCTTTTATATACCAACAAAGAACCTTTCTCATTGAAAAAAAATTAGTCTGAATACTCCCTGTCCCACTAACAGGGTCAATACTCTGCGAAGCGGAGAGCGGGTTAAAGTTATCAAAAAGTTCACAATGTTTCATAATTTGTTCAAACTTGTCAATTGCCTCATCTTGCCTCCCTGCTAAAGTCGATACTTCCCACAAAGCGAAGGGAGAGTTCAATGCATTTCTGATCTGTCTAAATATTTCAGGTTTTCCATAACTTCCCCTTCCAATTAGTAATCCATTAGCTTTTGTAACCTCCACACAACTATTAGCAGATTCTGCTGTTCCTATGTCTCCATTTGCAAGTAGTGGTATGTTTCCTTGTTGACATAGTTCAACTGCATTGGCAATTTCTTCCCAGTTTGCACTTCCTGCGTAAAGTTGTTTCAAAGTTCTTCCATGAAGTGCTATAAGATCTGGCTTTGCTTCGAGAATCTGTGGAATCCAAGTTTCAGTTTCAGGTTTATCATAACCAATTCTAGTCTTCACACTAACTGTCAAGTTTGTAGAATTTTGAATAACTTTTTTGAAATCAATTTCCCAACTAATTGCCAACTTTATAACTAGCTTTAATAACTTCGACCAATTTATACTAGGCAAAGGTGCAGGATTTGAATAAGTAGAATTTATTCTTCTGTAAGTTAAATCAGAGATAGCGGCTAATTTTAATATCTCTAAATTTTCAAGTAATTCATCATAACTATGAAGCTTAGAAATAATTGGAATAATGTCATTTTGAAAGCTTGATCTTGCTCTTTTGACTTCTGCAATGATTTGTTTTGCAATTTCTGGAGTTCGGATCAAACCAGCTCCAGCTCCACGATCTGAGATTTTTTTAGCTGGACAACCCATATTTACATCCACTCCATCAAAACCTAAAATGTAGCAAAGCAATGCAGCAGGAAAGAAGTACTCAATTTCATGACCATAAATTTGAGCTAAAATTGGCCTTTGAAATTCTGTGTAACGAAACGCATTCCAAAGTTTAGGAACTGCAAGTGAAAGCCCATGGACATTTTGAAATTCAGTGTAAAGTAGATCCACATCCCCTTCTGCCTTGCACATTTCTCGATATGCGCAATCCGTAATTCCATCCATTGGAGAGAGTCCAAAAATATATTTTTTCTCAGAAAGCAAAGGTAGAATGAAATTCACAGAATTATTTGATACGAGCGTTGGGAGTCTTTTGCTTCAACCTATATTCATCTGAAATAGTAAGTATCTTTCTGCCTTTTGCAAGTCTTCTTTTCAATACATCTCTTCCACCCTTCGTCGCTATCCTAGCCCTAAACCCAAGTTTTTTGAGTGCTTTAAGTGTATGTGGTTGATATGTTCGTTTTGTCATTTGGCAAATTCATTCCTTATTTTACAATGGAATCGATGATTCAATAAATTAGCTTACCCATTTTAGCATGAAACTGAAAAAGTAACAATACAAAATTATCAAAAAATCAGATACTTCAAATACTTCACCTATAAATCATTATAATTGATAGAATATCTTTGACATGAAAGATATTGGTAAAAAAATAAGTAGAAAAGATACGAAATTAAAGTTGATATTTCTTGGACTCAGTTTAGTGGTTTTCTTTGTTATTATATGTAGCAAAAGTACTTTCAAGCAGGAATATGACTATATAGAAACAAACATTTCAAAGCAAGAAGTGAGAGACCTTAGCTACCTAGACGAGAACTTGAGCGAATCAGATATTTCTTCGGCATCACTGACAGCAGATGGTTCTGAAGCACAAGTTACTTTATTTACTGAACGATTTGAGTTAATTGATGGGCAGTATGCCTATATAGCAATTCCAAGTAACTTGAATGGTGAAGAAACTGCTAAAGTTGTGATATTCTCTCACGGCTCTGGTTCTGAAGTTACAAACGATATTGGGGATCCATTTGTACGAGGACTGCAAGAATATGGAGAATTCTTTAGCCAAAATGATTTTATTTTTCTAGCATCAAATCAACATGGCGATAATTGGGGAAATAAAAATTCAATTAATGACATTACCAGTCTCCTTGAATATATAAACAGTGAAGTTACCAACATTAGGGAGATCTACTTGATAGGCTACAGCATGGGAGGCCTTCCGACTATGAATTATGCAACTACATTTCCTGACAGGGTCCAAAAAATTGCACTTCTTGCCCCTACTATAAACTTTGATGAGTGGAGTAAAGATAGAGTGGATAAAACTTTGGAAATTCCAATCAAGATTTGGCACGGCACAAAAGATGTAAATATACCTATATATGATTCTTTGAGCTTTGTAGAAACTATGCATAAATATGGGAAAGATAATGTCGAATTCAAAGAACTGTATGAACAAAATCACTTCAGTATTGATGTAGAATATAAAAATGAAATATTACATTATTTTTTGCAGTAATTATCTGTCGGCTGTTATAATAAACTAGATAGCTACAAAGCTAAAGATCGAATTTGACAACAATTTTAGCTTTGCATAGAGTTATCAATTTCAGACTAACAACTATTTAATCTTTATTCACTTTAAAAATAGTATTTCAATATCCAAATAATCTAATTGTAAGTTATCAAAAATTATAACAATGATTTTATTTGTGTATTGAGTAGCAATATTATTTTGAAGCGAAAATACAAAAAAAATGTTAAACCAAATTATTACTCACACAGCCTCAGTCAACAATCAAAATCTCAAGTTTGAAACAGGCAAACTTGCTTTCAGAACAGACAGTTCAGTATTTGCAAGCGCAGGAGACACTACAGTTCTTGTAACCTTGACAGTTGACAAGAAAAAATCAGATGCAGATTTCTTTCCCCTTACCGTAGAATTTGTCGACAAACATTATGCAGTTGGTAGGATTAACCAAAATAAATTTATAAAAAGAGAAAAACAATCAGATGATAGTATTTTGAAGGCTAGAGCAATTGATAGGGCAATTCGACCATTGTTTCCTAAAACATTCAAGCAACCAGTACAAATTATCATTACACTCTTGACATTTGATGGAGTAAACGATCCAATCGTGCTTGCAATGAATGCAGTTTCTGCTTGTATAATGAATTCTTCAGTCCCATTTTCAGGACCAATTGCAACTGTAAGAGTTGGCAAAGTAGGTGATAGTTTGAAAGTCAATCCAACTACTCTAGAGATGAAAGATAATGAAATAGATTTATTGTTTTCAGGTTTTAGTGAACAAGTTTCCATGATTGAGGTAGGTGCAAATCAAATTGGAGAAGAAACAATGAAAAAAGCTTTTGATATTGCTATAGATGGATTTTCGGTGATGGAACGGTTCCAAAAGGAATTTGTAGAAAAAGTGCAAGCTATAGCAAATAAGAAAAAACTTTCAGTTGTAACAGAAGAAGTTAACTATCATAGTGTCATTGAAAAGCTAGGTTTGACCGATGAAGAGTTTGAAAGGGACCTTAAATTAGCGCTATATACTGATGACGACGAAGCATATACTATCAAAATTGATGAGATCAAAAACAATCTAGTGGCAAAGAGAGATAATTTGCCTGATGATATAAAAAGTGAAATAAGTAATGTTGTGATTGACGAACTTATTTTTAAAAATTCTAAGAAGATTACAAGACATGGCATACTATCTGAAAAGAGGAGATTGTCAGGCAGAGAAATGGATGAAATTCGAAAAATAACAATTGAAGCTGGTGTACTCCCTATAGTTCATGGGTCAGCTCTTTTTTCACGAGGTATAACACAAGCTATGAGCATTGTAACTCTTGGCTCACTGCAAGATTATGAAATTGCTGAAACATATCAGGGTGAAGAAGAAAGGTATTATATGCATCATTACAATGGACCTTCTTATTCTTTAGGTGAAGCAGGAAGATTTAATTTGTATCCTGGAAGAAGAGAGATTGGACACGGTGAATTGGCGGAAAAAGCTCTAAGACCAGTAATACCTGAAATAGCTGCGTTTCCATATGTTATCAGAGTCGTATCCGAAGTTTTGTCTCAATCTGGAAGTAGTTCAATGGCTTCTACATGCGGCTCAACAGTAGCTCTCATGGATGCAGGAGTTCCTATCAAAGCTCCTGTTGCTGGAATTGCTATTGGTCTTGTAGTTGATGACAATAATATGAATAATTACAAACTAGTTGTTGACATGGCAGACAAGGAAGATTTTTTTGGAGATATGGATTTCAAAGTTACTGGTACAAGAATGGGAATAACAGCCATCCAGATGGACAATAAACTTGGTGGAGTAGATATAAAAATCATTAAAGAAGCTCTTGATCTTGCATACTCAAAAAGAATTGAGATACTTGAAAAAATAGAGGAAGTCTTGGTTGCACCTCGCGAGGTCTTGAAGGATAATGCTCCCCAAGTTAGACAAATACAAATAAACCCAGATAGAATAGGTGAACTTATAGGTCCAGGTGGAAAAAACATCAAAGGAATTACTGAAAAAACTGGAGCTGAATTGAATATTGACGATAATGGCTTAGTTACAATTATGGCAAATTCCAAAGAGTCGTTGGTAAGTGCATTTGACATGGTTGATGGCACTGTAGGCGAACCTGAAGTTGGAAAAGAATATGAAGCACAAGTAGAGACGATCAAAGAATATGGAGTTTTTGTAAGTTTCAGAGGTGGTAATACACAAGCACTTCTTCATATATCTGAGTTTCCGAAGATTCTTGGACAAAATGGACTGCCAATGACCAAACAATATAGAGTAGGTGAAAAAATTCAAATAATCGTCAAGGGAAAAGATAGAGAAGGCAGGTGGAGTATAGGTCTAGTAAATCATGACTAGTGTTTACAGTAATTTCGAATACATTGGAACTTTCGAATATATTTGAATATACCTGTATTAGACTGCAATGTTTTTTGATATTTAATATATTGTCCAAAAGTAGTACTTTGCTGTATAATCAACATCAGCTCATTCAAGCAATCACGGCCCATAATAATGGGGTGAGGAAAGTCCAGACATCAACTTTGTGGTTGAAAGTAATTTGAACCATTTGCACTGTGGAAGATTAGAATTTTTTTAATTGACACAGCGGGGAGTAATCTTCGGGAGAAAAGGGCAACAGAAACATACCGCCTTCGGGTAAGGTTGAAATCGTGAGGTAAGAGCTCACGCATTATTGCAGCAATGTAATAGTGGGGTAACCCCTGCAAGATGCAAGACTAAGTCGCTCAGAGAAATGATTGCATAAACAGAATCTGGCTTATGAATGAGCTATAAAATTTACCAAAAAAATGAAAAAATTCTTCAAGCTAGCAATTATTTTCATTCTGACTTTAATTGCATCGATCTTTACAACATTTGCCAATCTGATAATGATAACAAGTCTAAATAAAGAAATAGGTTATATAGGAGGAGCTGTTTTACAATTAATTATTCAAACTGTTCTTTTTCTTACTAGTTATATTTCAATGATTTTATCAGTTAAGAAGTTAGACATTGACTTAATTGCCAAAGTTTCAATTTTGCTAGTTTACTTTATAATTCTCATTTTTATAGCACTATTTATAAACTTATTGTTCTTGGTTGGTGCAAACACATAACTTCAAATACTAAAGAATGCCAATGATATTCATGTCATTCTATTGCAAAAGGATGTATAATTAACTTGGTTCAAATTTTATTTAAAAAAAATTAGTTCTGTTATATATTGTTGTAGGAAAGATCTTCAGCAATTAGACAGAAGATAGAAATTTATGCCATTACTTATAGCACTCGGAGTCATCATTTTACTTTTTGTATTTTTTGCAATTGCAACTTACAACAAACTTGCTACTGCAAGGCAGTTAATAAAAGAAGCTTTCGCTGGCATTGATACAATGCTCAAGAAACGATTTGACATGGTTCCAAATTTAGTTGAAACAGTGAAAGGCTATGCGAAACATGAAAGTGAGGTCTTTGAAAAAATTGCACAACTTCGTTCTGGTTATATGAATGCACAAACTCAGGATGAAAAAATGGAAGTTGCCAATCAGTTTAGTTCAACTTTGAAAACACTTTTTGCAGTTGCAGAAAATTATCCCGAATTGAAGGCAAATACAAACTTTCAACAGTTACAAACTACTCTTGAAACTATGGAAACAGAAATTGCAAACAGTAGAAAGTATTACAATGGAACTGTAAGAAATTACAATACTTCACTAGTTACTTTTCCACAAAATATACTAGCTGGGATGTTTGGTTTTAGAGAAGAGAAATACTTTGAAACTCCTGAAGAAGAGAGACAAAATGTATCCGTGAAATTTTAATCTCTGAGTAGATACTTTTACTTTGTCATAACCTTTATAATATGAAACAAGTTCGAATACTTAGAATTGTCGTTGGGATAATGTTCTTTTTTAGTTTTTGTATACTAGCTACAGGCCTTTTATTTTCAAACCCAAAATCCTCAAACACGGTCAATGTAATTTCTAGATTCTTGAGGTTACCTGGACAAAGTTATTGTTATGAAAGTTCACTTAGTAAGTCTACTTCATCAGATGTAGATACAATACACAAAGTAGTCGTTAATGCTGAATTAAACCAAGATGGAAGTTTCACCATTGATGAAAAAATTCAAATATATTTAAATGATGGGAAGCACGGAATATACAGATATATTCCAACTTTGACTGAAGGAGTTTTTTTTGAGAATGGTCAAATCTCTTACTATGTTGCAAGGGCAAATATTGACAATCTTCAAGTGTATCGTGAAAATGCAAATGACCCAGTTATCTATCGCACTCAAACCTCAGAGATATGCAATAAGTCGGGCATATCTGCTGCTCAAACTTTTGAGTATGCAAGAATCGGAGATGAAGATGCAACACTAAGCAAAGGTCTTTATACTTATCATGTAAAGTATTTAGTACAGGATGGATTGATAAAAACACCGACAGGTAATACTGCTTTGTATTGGAATTTTTGGGGAAATAAATGGAATGCATACGTTCAAGAATATACACTAAATCTTAGTACACCTAAAAACTTGAATCTATCTGAAAGTAACTGCTATACAGGACTTTATGGAGAAACTGGTAGTCAGAATTGCGATATACAAACTTTGGGTAATACAATTTCTTATAATGTAGATGATTTGAAACCTTACGAAGGTGTAACTATCCTTGCTAGTTTCATAGAAGACTCAGGATCTAGTGCACTTGCTGTGAATGTAGGAAAAAAGCTTGAAAATTCTCCAAATACTATATTTCAACTCATCATTGATATTCTTGTAATTTGTACATCGTTTTTACCAATTGCTGTTTCATCCCTGATTCATAAACTTACAAGTTCCAAAGCATCAGACAATGTAATAGTTCCAGAATATACGCCTCCTTCAGATCTATCCCCTGCTCAAGCAGGAGTAATGGTAGATGAATCCGCAGGTAAATCTGATTTGGCTGCAATTATTATTTCATTGTGTGTAAAAGGTTGGATGAAAATAAAAGAAGATAAAGGTCCTTTCGGAATAGGAAAGTCTTATTCATTTATGAGCATACCTGATACATCAGTTGAATCTAGTGCAAAGAGTAAAATACCTCTTTCTCTTGAAGAAGAATCTCTTTACTATTACATTTTTAATTCAAAGCAAAATCATCAGATAGGAAATTTCATCAATCAAATAATAGATTCAACATGGCAACTAGATACTGTACACACTAATATTCAAGAGGTGAAATTGAATGATTTGAAATATACTGATTTTCCACAAATGTATCAAACATTGCATTCAAGTTTATATTCATGGGCAATTTCCAAAGGTTATTTCAAAGAATCTCCAAGTTTATTGTTCCAAAAGTTTGGAGTAGGTTTTGCGATATTGATATCTGTCGTTACCAATTTTTTTATTCCAAATATAATCTCAGTTATAGTACTTATACCATCAGCTATTTTTGCTATATATTTGCTGAATAAAATTAGTGTTGTAACTGAAGTTGGTAAGCGAATTCAAGAGAAGGTAAAAGGATTTAAAATGTATCTTGGCACAGCTGAAAAAAATCAAATTGAATTTCTAAATGACCCAAATAAACATGATATTGAAACATTTGAAAAGTATCTTCCATACGCCATGGCATTAGGAGTTACCAAGATTTGGACTGATAAATTTCAAGATACATTTACTGAACCACCAACATGGTATGTTGGAACGAATTTGATAAACTTTAGTGCATTTAATGCTACAGACTTCACAACAGCTCTATCAGATTCCTTATCTACAATATCATCTACTGTAAGTTCATCAACCGGCAACGGAGGAGGTGGTTTTTCCGGTGGTGGCGGAGGGGGCGGCGGTGGTGGTAGTTGGTAATTTGAATAATTACGATAAAGTTTAATCTCAAATCATGAATATTAATGAACTAGACATTAAAATATTTGAAACTCCGACATGGTATTTGCAAATATCCGAATACCTCAAGTATTTTTTTAATGACATTACTAAAGAAGACTATGCAAATGAAATATGGGTAGAAGAAAAAAGGAAATTTACAAATATTATTGCCGACTTATTGAATGAAGATAAAATCTCTTTAGGTGAAACTGGTCCTAATCATGACTTAGATAGAACCGATATCGATACCGTCGTGATCCATCATACATTAGGAGAAGAAAACGCTACTTATGAATATTTGAATGCACTTTCATTATTGCGTCTTTATGTACCAGAATTCTCAAGACCTTCCAAGGATTACTTTGGTACGCCTATTTGCTCCAATCATATATACAAAGGTAGGCAGACATTTCTTGGTTATCATTATTTAATCTGGAATGATGGCTCGTTTGAACAAATACTAGAAGATAGTTATGTCGGCTGGCATGCTGGTGATTGGAATATGAACTGTAGAAGTATAGCAATTGCTCTTGTAGGAGACTATACATGTAAATATCCAACGAATGAGAGCATCAACACACTCGATAAGATACTCTACAAACTGAAAAAGAAATATAATATTTTAGAAGTACTTGGACATTGTGATGTACTTGTAGGCGCCAATGGTCCAGGCGAGACTTTTCATGGACCCAATGGTTGGCGTAACGAACTTACAAATCTATAAGTATATGTGACCCGATTTGTATATTTAGTTTATTATTCAGATCTTGCTGAATCTCAAGAACATACTTTGTGGGCTTTGTACTTGAAACACCTGCTAGATTCAGTGGAGTTGCATCTGCTATATTTACTACTTGGTAATTTTCATCCATAAATATAATTGTTAGTGGTAAGTATGTGTCTTTCATCCAGAAATTTCTGACCTGATTATCCGAAAAGGTAAAGAGCATACCATAATTTACCGGTAGCTCTCTAAATTCCATCATTCCTTCATTTTGTTCTGAAGTGTTTGTAGCAACAGCAATTTGAATCTCACTATCAGCAATTTTTATTTTCTTATCAAAGCAGGTTACTTGCCAAGATCTATCATCATTACATATACAATCTGATTCAACTCGCATAGAGGCACAAGCAACTGTACTATTGTGGATATATGCCAAACTTTGCATACTCCTTATATATTCCTGTCGCAGTTGGTATGTACGAATTTGTGAACCATATTTGTTCCACATAAGGTAAGAAAGAAAAATTACAATCAAAATAATGTAGACAATGATTTGAATTTTTTGTTTCGTTGTATACTTTGGTATTTGCATATAATTTATCATATTTTTTTACCCAACTCTTCCAAACTTTTTCTCAAGTTCATACTTAGTGAGTTCCCAAATAACAGGTCTGCCATGTGGACAGGAATAGGGCTTTGCTGTTTGAAATAATTCTAAAACTAGCTCATCTATCTCAAAGCGAGACATTTTGTCTCCACCTCTATACGAACCATGGCAAGCTATTGTTGCCATTAGTCTATCATAAACCTCTTCCAATTTCACAATTTTATAATCAATCAAATCAGACAAAGATTCAACAACTAAGTTTTGTAGATCTTTTGTAGTCAAAAAGTTTGGTAATTCTTGAATCACAAATTCATTATTCAGATTTTCTATGCTTATACCAAACTTTAAAAACTTATCAAGGTTTTCTGTCAATAAGTTTTTCTGTTTCTGGTCAAGATCTAGTTTGTATGGCAAAAGTAATCTTTGAGATTCAAACTGATTGCCGTCAAATTTACGCTTTAGTTTATCAAAGGTTATTCTTTCTGCTGCTGCATGTTGATCTATTAGTAAGACTTTGTCAGAATACTCCAAAAGTATATATGTTTGTAGCAATTGAATAGCCGATATATATTTAGTACTTGCTATATTAGATTGACTTGGACTGTACATCGAAGATAACTCAAATTGACTGTCATAAAAATCATTGTTAGTTTGTCTCAACGAATGCAAATTGTCCAAGCTAGTTGACAGATTGGAACTTTGCTTTGAGGAACTATAGCCAAAATGTGATCCAAATTTATTTGAATAGGTTAATGAAGTACTTTTGCTCTTAAGGTCAAATGGTGTATTATTCAATTTTTCAATGCTACCTTGATCGAGTTTGATTTGCGTGTCCAATTTCAATTCATTTGTTAAGATTTGCCTAACTGTAGTATAGATAATTGAAAACATCTCCCTTTGATCCTCCCATCGCACTTCAAGTTTTCTAGGGTGAACATTTACATCAACCGTTTCTGGTTTGACTTGCAAATGAATTACAAACTGTGGCTTCAATTCCTGTGGAACAAATCCTTGATATGCATTTTTTACTGCAGTATTTATTACTTGATCTGTTATAAATCTATTATTGACGGAGAGAAGTTGCATAGCACCTCGATTTACACAAGCTGAAGGTTTAGAAAGTATAAAATCAATGTCAAATTTCTCGTTGTTGAAATTCTTAACAATGTATTTTTGTTTATCTAAATTAAATATATCTGAAACTCTATGAAAATTATTTTGTGCAGCAGTTAACTTGTAAACCATTTTCCCATCAATTTCTAAGCTAAAGCCAATAACAGGGTAGACAAATGCAATATGTTCAAAAGCTTCTATAATTTTATTTTCTTCTGTTTTGATTGTTTTTAAAAATTTTCTACGAGCTGGAACATTGTAGAAAATATCTGCTATAGTGATACTTGTTCCTACAGCTCGATTTGAATAATTTTTTGAATCAATTCGTCCATTTGTGATTTCACACTTAGTTGCTAGTTTTGCACTTGCAGTTCTAGTTTCAATTACAACTTTGGAAACTGCTGAAATCGATGATAATGCTTCACCACGAAATCCATTGGTATGAATGCTAAATAAGTCATCAATTGAGGAAATTTTGCTTGTGGAATGTTCTTGAAAAGCAAGTTCAATTTGGCTTTCTTCTATACCTGAACCATTATCAATAATTCGAATTTCAGAGATTCCACCATTTTTCACTTTGACTTGTATATCGCTAGAAGCTGCGTCAATAGAGTTTTCAATAAGTTCTTTGACTATAGAAGCAGGTCTTTCTACGACTTCACCAGCTGCAATTTTATTTATCAATTCTTTAGATAGCTTTTGTATTTGCATGTAATTATTATAACAAATACAAACTTGAAGTTTATGATATACTTTATTTTCAACCTTTTGATTACTTTATATAAGATAATCTACTATTATTATGTCAAGAAACTTCTTTTTCTTTGGGGCTACCGGAGATCATGCAAAACTCAAAATCATTCCTGCCTTGTTTCAGTTGTTTGAAGAATGTCATTTCTTAGAAACAAAGTTTTTTGCAATAGGTCGTAGTCAGAAATCAAAAGAAGAACTTGATGATATATTGAAAAATTCAATTAAGAGTTATTTCAAAAAAGTAGATCAAAAGGTATTGCATAACTTTCTCATGACTTTCAAATATCTACAAACAGATTCTTCAAACCAAGCTAACTACAGAGATTTGGGCAATTTGATAGACCCATTGAGTCAAAATATATTTTATCTATCAATTCCCCCACAGAATTACTTGCGAACATTGACCAACTTGGAAGTTCTCAAAGAAAAACTAGTTAATTCATCAATCGTATTGGAAAAACCATTTGGACTTGACAGTCATTCTTGCCAAGTTTTGAATGCGAAACTTTCACAATTATTTGATGAAAATAATATTTATAGAGTGGATCATTATCTTGGTAAGCCCAAATTGAATAAAGTTTTGTTTGACGATGATACAAGACAAGTTTTTAGGGACATTATGAATAGAAAGAATTTGACTCGTATAGAAGTTGAAATTTTGGAGCAATTTGGAGTTGAGAAACGAGCTGAATTTTATGACAAAGTAGGAGCTTTGGTTGATGTAGGACAAAACCATTTACTTGAGGTTTTGGCAATGATTCAAATAACTACGAAAGACTTTGATTTTGAAAACTATGCACGACTTAGAGCCAAAGCTATTTCGGATTTACACTATTCATCTAGCAAAAGAGGTCAGTACAAAGAGTATACTGATATTGAAAATATCGAGAAAAGTTCTCAAACAGAAACTTACTTTGAAGTAACTTTTAGATCAGACAAGTTTCAAAATATAAAGTTTGTGATTCGATCTGGTAAGAGACTAAATGCAACTAAAACGAATATAATATTTAAATTCACAAATAGCGAAAACTTCATTTACAATTTCAAAAATGATAGTGCAGTAAGTAATGAATACCACTTTTTGTTGCAAAAACTATTGGATTGCAATAAAGTAAATTGTAATTTCTTTGTGTCAGTAGAAGAACTTGCATTCCAGTGGAAGCTAATTGATGAAGTGAAAGATATTTGGAATAAGGACAATGTCGAATTAGAAATATATTAAACTTTACTATAAAATAATAACTAATAACAAATCTCTTCAGTTGAAGTTTGAGATAGCGATTTGATACCTATCTCTGGTATAAGAATGCTCGAATCTAGTTTGATAATGTATCGCAAGACTTCAGCTGCCTTCTGTGGGTCAAGAGCTTTGCTCAAATCATTGATCGATTGCGACTTTTGGAAGATTGATGTTTTCATCTGTCCAGGGTAAAACCCAGTTACCCTGATGCCATACTTAGCAAGATCAACTTGCAAACATTTCGTAAAACCGGTCACAGCCCATTTGGAAGAATTGTATAAACTTCGCTTATGTCTATGATACAAGCCTGATTGTGAACCAATATTAATTATGTAGCCAGACTTTTGTATTTTCATAAATGGAACAACCGCATGGGTCATAAACTCAACTCCTTTTATATTTGTATCAACAAGAATACTTATTTCATCATATGTATTTTCATCAATGTCTCCATCAAATAAGATACCTGCATTATTGATAAGTATATCTATCTTAGAATACTTTTCAATAACGAAATTGACAAAGTTTTGGCAATCAATATCAGATCGAACATCACAAACATAGCCATCTATCCCTAGTTGAACCATTGTTTTACTAACTCTATGTATATTCCTGCCACAGATAACGACTTTATAGTTTTCATCTTCAGACATCAATTTAGCTACTAACAAACCAAAACCATCAGTAGCTCCAGTTATCAGAATGATCTTTTTGTCTTCTGTGGCAGTTTTATTCACTTTTTTCAATAAATACTATGGATATATTTCTTCAAACAGTTTCTCTAAATCTTTGACCATATTTAGAACTTTCATATCCGCTTCAAACATTATTGGATTGTCACTACTATGAATGTATAGATCAATCTGTCTAGCCTCTTCTTCGCTAAACTTCAAATTGTATTTCAAACTATTGTCACCATCAGCAGATGATCTATCTATTGTAAGCTCAGTCTCCTTTAATCCATCCATACTATATTCTGCATTATTCTCACTATCTAAGCTAAATTCAAAACTATCATCATAGAAATCCATATCTTCGAAATTCAATGTTTGATCATAGTCATCGTAAGTATTCTCAACTTCGACATTATTTGGTTTGATACTTTTGGTATCAACTGTTACTGTCATAGTTTGTGTATCTACACTTAGATCAGCATAATCATCTATTATCAAACTTTCTTGCATTTTGAATGCGTATGTTTTGTTGAAATATGCAAAATCAGCAGATTTCTTTTCTCCCTTATAAACTCTCATTTTATATACACCACTTTTTTCCAAATTTACAACTGGAGGTAGCGAGTCATTCCATAAAACTCCTGAAACTATAGGTACAAATGAGATCGAATTACTCTTGTCTTCGATTTCTCCATTTTTGTATGTAAATCTATTACCATTTGGATCAGTAATTTCAAATTCATTATTCGTAGAAAAAATGATTTGATGCTCAATTGCTAACTTTTGTTCGTTATCAAAGTTTACTTCGTCAGCTGAAGTTGTAGAATTTGAACTAGTCGATTTTGATGTTGCTGATGAAGTTTCATCTTCCAAATAGTTATGTGAGACCTCGCATTTATCTCCACAGTCTGGTTTATTTTTCATCAAGTCAGTTCTAACTAAGAGTAATGTTTGCGTAAAGTCATCGCCCGAGTATTCCGCCTCTGGATAACCAGGATTTATTGTAGCGTAGTAGCTCCATGTATTTGAACTTGTATTTACATCGACATATCTTTCAATTCCTGGCAAATTGTTGTCATAAATACCTATCTTATACTTGCCTGATCCAGCATCTATAACTCTAGTTGGTGTAACTGCATGACCAGCCTTGTAACCTGGTTGAAATACAAGTAACATATAGCCATCTGCAGGAAATGGTTTTGAAAGTATATTTATAACTTCTGCAGGAGTTGAATTGATTGGCTGTGTATAACTATTTGAAATAAATTGATAGCTTGCCCACTTAGCAATTTCTGACTGCAATTCTTTGTTACTTTGAGACAGGGCATATGCATTTGAACCACCAAATTTCGAAGGTGAGACATATCCACTCTTCATAAAGTTACTCAAAATAGTAAACCCAGCACAATGACCAATTTGCAAATTGTTGTTCACTTCAAGCATCCAAGTTTCTGCTACATTATTTAGTTTGCAATTCTCTCTACTACCATTCAAACATACATTTTTGCCAAACATATCATACATTTGAGCTGGAGTTAAATTTTGCATTCCGCTTTCATTTCCATAGTTTTGGAATGCAAATCCATTTACCTTTGGAAGAAATTGCCCACTGACAAATGGTTCTTGACTAACATTTGAATAGTCCAAAGAAGCATCTGGATCAAAGGTATCATCTCCTACTGCTTTGCTAGAGATAGTTGAGTTCTCTTTGTATAATTTTGTAGAAACAGATGCAACGATTGCAAAAATTATGCAACAAAATACTATTGCAACTGCGCCAACTACAAAAAATACCAATCTTTTGTTTGATTTGGCTGGATTGTTTGTTGTATTCATATTGTTAAGGATAAATTAAATAATTGTTCATAACAAAGTTAATATTAATAACAATTAGTATTTAACATTGCTAGAAATTCACAACACAAAGTTAGTTTATCAAAAAATCCTTGATAAATTCAATAGATTTTATTTGCAAAGATGGACTTTCAAGTTCTATGCCTACAAAGTCAAATCCAAAGTTATCATCGTAGATACTTTTTCCATTACGAGTAAGCCATACAGTTGCTATATGTCTAAGATGCACTATTTTTTTTCGACTGATCATTTCAACAGGCTTGACAATTGAATTGGCTGAAGTTTTCACTTCTATGAATCTATAAGACTCATCCTTCATAGCAATTATGTCAATTTCGCCACCAAGTGCAGTGAAGTTTGTTTGAAGAATTTGGTATTGGAGTTTTTGCAAGTATTCGGCAGCCAGCTTCTCTCCTAAGTAACCAATTTGTTTGCTTATCACGCAGGAATGATAACAAAAAAGAGACTTCAAAATAAGCCTCTTTTTGATGTTTATTTTTGCAGTTTATGATCTTTCCTACCTTTTTTTCTTTTTATCAGATTTTTTTTGTGTCGTTTTCTCTCCTTGCTTTTTTGGAGTTAGAACTCCAGCTTTCGCAAGTATATCGTAAACAGTTTCGGTTGGCTGTGCACCTTTACTCATCCACTCTTTGACCTTGTCTTTATCAAGATTTACAGTTGCAGGATTTGTCATAGGGTAGTAGGTTCCTACTTGGTCAGTATACCAACCTTGTCTTGGTGATCTTGCTTCTGTTACAATTATTCTATAATGTGGGTCTCGTTTTTTTCCGAAACGCATTAGTCGTATTTTTAGCATATGTGTTATAAAAGATAATAACCCTTCAGGAGTAGGGTACTAAATAATATGAGGGATACTTTCTGGTGTACCGATTTTGAATTATAACACAAAACTCAAACTCATCAAATCAAAAAAAGAGCATTATTAAAATGATGATAATCATACTATATATTAAGTGATTATGCATCTAAACTACGAACAAATTATATAATCAAACCATCCACTGCCACTCTTGCTGCCTCAGTTTCTGCAGATTGTTTTGATCTACCCAAACCAACGCCTCTAAGCTCACCATTTACATATACTCCAGCGGTGAATTCTTTGTCATGATCTTTGCCTTTTTCTGAAATAATTGAGTATGTAGGTGTGAATTTCTCTTTTTCTTGAATATAAGATTGATAGTATGTTTTTGGATCTGTGAACAAGTTTTTCGCAACTATATCATCTATCCTAAGAAATAAGTTTTTGCTCAAGAAAGCCTTCACTTTGTCAATACCTAAATCTACAAAAATAGCACCAATCAAAGCTTCAAACATATCTGCTAGTATAGCAACAGATACTTTCTCAACATCTTCTGATCTACCCATTCTCAAAAACTTGTGTAGCTCAAGCTCTTTCGTTACCTCGGCTAGTATCTCAGTTCTAACTAGCGAAGCTCTAAACGAAGTCAATTCTCCTTCTTGTTTGTCAGGAAACTTTTCAAACAAAAATTCTGAAGTAAGTAATTCCAAAACAGCATCACCAAGAAATTCTAGTCTTTCATTTGAATTCGGGTTTTCATTCTTGTGTTCATTCAAGTATGATCTATGTGTAAGTGCATCTAGAAATATTTGATGATTTTTTATTTCAATTCCCAGAATGTGATTGAGTTTTTGCAAAGTGTCTTTCATTTGTAGTTGTGTTTTAGTATACTTTTTATCTGCGAAACTTATATTTTATAAGAATTTTGAGATATGTAATAGTTGGTTAAATCCTCTATCGAAATTCAATCTTGACCGCCAAGGACGAAACTTTGAATAAAGGGACTAGGAAGATTAAATCATACTCACAAATAATTAATGTTACACTGCTCAAAAACTTTTAGCATGCGGAATCATTATCAACTTGTTACCTTAGCTTCTTTTTTGAACATATTGTCGAGTATGGCATTTACAAAGGCTCCGTCTTCAATTCCTCCAAATTCCTTTGCCAACTCAATCGCCTCATTTATGATGACTTTATCTTCAGCTGTTCTTGCGAAATACTTTTCACAAACAGCTATTCGCAATATACAAATGTCTATCAAGGGCAAAGTGTCAATGTTTCGCTCAGTAGAATAAACCTGAATCTTTGAATCAATTGTTGCAAGATTTTTGCTTACACATGAAGATAGTTTCTCATACAGTTCTTTTGCATAATCTTGAAACCCATTTATCTGAAGTAGTGACTGAAAATCTATATCTGATTGGTCAAAAACCTGTATAGATTTATTCTTGACATATCTTTCAAATAACTTTTGCAAAAGAAGAACTCTAGTCTTATGTCTTAGATGAAGAGGTTTTGCCATGTGAAGGACTATTTTACCTTGAATACCTTCTTACCTTTGTAGATACCTGCAGATGACGCTCTGTGAGGCAAAGTCTTTGTTTTGCTTACATTTTCTACAACAAGTTGTGGTAGAGAAATTTTGTCAACTGATCTTCGTTTCAAGGTCCTTGATTTTGATGTTTTTCGTTTTGGTAATGCTCCCATTTTCTTTTATTTAATAATTTAATTTGTCATATAGTTAACTCCACTGATTATAATAAACATTTCTCACTTTTACAAATAAATCTGAAACAAAAACTAAAGTTTCAACAATCGCTTCAATTTGTTCGTTAGATAGTATGTCTCTTCTATTCTGAAAAAATATCCACTAACAAAGTATATCAGCAACCCTACAATCATTGTAATAGAGGTAGATATCAGTAATTCCCATACTGTTTCCGTCGCATAGCTTACTTCGTAAAATTTTGATACCCAGAACATACTGAAAGTCATCAAAACTCCAGTTGAAAACTTATTGACAAGAGTTATCCAAAACTCTTTTTTGCCTAGCACAAAGATTTTTTTGTTGATGAAATAAAGAAATATAAAGAATGCAAAAAAATTCACAAGTGAACTAGCCAAACCTACACCCCCAATAGCAGCAAGTCCAGGATTTCCTTCGCTTGTGACATGCAGAGATTTGCCAAAATTGGACAAATCCCAATTTATACTACTAAATACCAATGTGTCACTGTGTGAGAAGAAGTTTGTAAAGCCTATTGCTAAGAGTATTCCAAAAAACACAATAAAAAGATTGATAAGGAATGGCAGCAAAGTTCTTTTCGTGGCAAAAAAAAGTTGAGAAAACAAAGTGTTTGCAATTACAAATATCAAGCCAACGGCATAAAACATGATTATCCAGGCTATAGACAAAGTATCAATCCATGGCAATGGATTACTTGGATACATTCCGTAAGTCATACGAACCAACGGAACTCGGAGAACTATCAAAATCGCTGCAACAGGTATAGATAGATACATCACTTGGCTAAACAAGGTTAGAAAAACTTCTTTTACTTTTTGCATATGTCCATTGGCAAATTCTCTAGACATCTTTGATAATGCTACTATGGAGAATGTATAAACTATCATCGAAAAGGGAATATTTACAAGTGAACTAGCTCCTCTTAGTTGGTTTACTGCATTTACAGATATATTTTGGACTATTAACTTCTCCGCAGAAAAAAGTACCTGATTTGATGCAACTCCAAGCATTCTAGGTATACCCAATTTTGCCATACTAAGAGTCTCAGAAGTAAGTCCTATAAAACTTTTGAACTTAGTTTTGAAATGACTAATTTTTTCAAATGATTCATTATGTATTTTTTGAAGAAGTTTTTCTTCTTTGATTTGAGGGAGCTGAATAGTTAAATGTAACAACGATGCAATCAAAGAACCCAAAAACAGAGCAATCAAATTATTGAAGTTATTCAAAAAAAGAACTATTCCAATCAAAATACCTAGGTTATATATCAAACCTGTAAGTTGTGGGACAATGAATTTGTATAGTGTTTGTAAGCCTGCCATAAAATAGGCCGATATACCTAGTATAATTTGAGGGATCAAAAGCAACCTTGTATATAAAATTACTTTGGAAATATCATCAGTCGAAAAGGTTCTTTCTCCTAACAATGCAGGCAAAAATAGAGGAATGAATATAATAATAATCACAGCTAATACAACATAAATGAAAGAGAGAAACCTTAAACCATCTTGAAACACTTTTGTAAACTCAGTATCTCCTTTTCTAGCTCTCACAGAATTTAGAGTAGGGATCACCGCAGCTGTGATTGACCCCAGAAAGATAACAGAACTTAGAAATTCTGGAATAATAGAAGCAATATTGTAAATTGCAAAATCCGTCGAACTTGTACCAAGCTTATTTATCAAAAGTACCTGGTTTACCAAACCTATGAGCTTAGTGCTGATACTTATTATCATCATAGAAATTGACAACATCAAAGTGCTTTCAGTATCTATTTTATGAAAGAATTTTTTTGTTTGATTTGCAATCATCAAAAACATTTTGGGATTGTTTAATTAGCTACATCAAATGCTATTACCAACATAGTTTTTTGTATCAATTATTCTAAAAGACCTTAAAAAGATTACGTGATTATTTCTGAAATATATACAAATGGAAAATAATCAACTGTATTTGTCATCAACAAAATTTGTGATTCATAAATATCTTTGGATATTGTAGTAACGAACCTAATATAAAACATTATCTCAATTTAAATATACATACTAGATCTTGGATATGATGTTATTTCTGACTTATTTTTTATCGAATAACTTATTTCCAGGAAATGGTTTGTTTTCCAAAATTAGCTCCACGGAGAATCGAACTCCGATTTCTGCCTTGAGAAGGCGGCGTCCTAACCGTTAGACGATGAAGCCTCACCCTACTCGAGTAGGGATTTACAAAACATTCACATTTTGATTGGTTTCGACTTGTTGTGTTTCACCTTGTATATCAATTTTTATACCTGTAAGTCTTGCAGCAAGCCGTGCATTTTGTCCTTCCTTCCCAATTGCTAAGGATAATTGTTCGTCTGGCACGATAACTTTCGCTGTATTTGGTTCAATTGCAAAATCAGTCAACTGGACATCATTTGGCTTACTAATCAAAAATCCTTCATATTCATATAGTTCAAATGAATTATCAATTTTTTGCGTAGAATCTGTGTTATCAGATATTTGAATCCCTTCTGCTTCAGCTTTTTCTGCTTGGTCTACGACTTCTTCTTCGATAGGAGTTTCTTCATCATTGTTTGTATTGGTAACATAGGTAGTCTTATCAATCTTTTTCGCCGCTTTCAAAAGTTCCTCCCAGGTAACTCCATTCTCAAAATATTTAACTTTGATTGTTTGGGCTGGAGAAAGCGAGTTTGCTACGAAAAGATCATCATTTGGATCCCACAGTATGATATCTACCTTCTCTTCAAATTTACCAAATCTGAGCTCATTTGTTATGTTGTTTATTCTTACACCTCTTTGACCTACACAAGAGCCAATTGCATCAATACCGGCCTCGTTTGACCAAACTGCGACTTTTGATCTTGAGCCTGCTTCTCTGGCTACAGCTTTGATCTCTACAGTATCAGATTCAATTTCCGGAACTTCCAACTTGAACAACCCCTCCAAAAATAAGCTATCTCCTCTGCTTACTATAAGCCTTCTATTTTCGTTTTCACCTTCTATTGATTTGATTACAACTTTTATTTTATTTCCTGATTTGTAAATTTCACCTGGAATCTTGTCTTCTGACCTCATAGTAGCTAGAGCCTTGCGAATTTCTACGATGATTCTTTCAATCTCATTGGTTTCTTTATTGAATTCAACTCTTTGAATAACACCCGTTTCAATACTTCCTATACTACCTTCAAAGGTTTTCAGTATAGTGTCCTTTTCAATATCACGAACTTTTTGATAAAGTATTGATCTAGCAGATTGAGCAGCAATTCTACCAAAATCTCCTTCCTTACTAACATCAACATCAATAATTTCACCAACTTTCGAACTTGGCCTGATCAGTATAGCTTGGATCAAAGGTATCTGATGTGCATCATCATTTGTAATGTCAACAACTTCCTTTTTTGCAATAACTTTGATTTTGTCTTCTTTACTATCAAAGTATGCTTCAATATTATCTGTATAACCGAGCATATCTTGATAATTTGATACTATTGCATATAGTAAAGAGTTCATAACCTCATCAGGATTTATACCTCTTTCCGCAGCAATTTGATTTATTGATAATATAAGGTCAGATTGAATTGCCATAGTTTATATAGTTAAATTTTAAGTTTGTTAATTTATAAAATAATATATATAAAAAAAGCGAGATATCTCTACCTCGCAAAATCAAAATAATTATCTGTGACAATTGTAACATAGATCTTAAGATAATCAATATGAATTTTTCAATTATCTTTAATTAGTTTACAATTGCTCGCTCTCTTATTCCCTTTACTACATCTTCATCAATAATATTCCCAATAAAATTTTCTTTATTTAGTTCAAAACTTTCAGAAAAATTTACCCGTAGAATCAATATACTTCCCGTCCAAACATCCGCTTCTTTTGATAGCCTCACCAACTTCACCATATTGAATGTCGTATAATGTTGAATTTTATCTAATAGAACAAATACATCTTCAACATTACCCTTTACTTTTAATTCTATAGGTACATTTCTCATTAAATCGTTGTTAAATTCAACATTCAGATCTTCAAGAAAATCTTTGGAAGCCTTTGTAATAGATTCTCCAGCTCGAAAATCTTCCAACTGTAGGTGATAAGATGATACCAGTGAGTCAAATTCTTCTTTGACGACCGAAACTGTTCCAGAATTAGTAGGTATCCATCGATTCAAAAGATTTAGTGCATATGTTATATCTCCAACTTGGTTACTTTGAATACTCCTTATGTCTTTCCTATACTCAACTACTTGATTTTCATATAGTTTTTTTGAGGATTGCTCAGTTCTGATTGCGTTATAGGTAGGGATAACTTGAAAAACTAACATACTTGGCCATAACATTAGAAAAAGCAATGGTAGACTGTAGAATAAAGTCCTGCTAAAATAAGATTTTTGAACAATTTTTTTGTTCTGAAATTCCTCAATATTTGTTATTTTGCTAGATTTTCGATTTAACACTAAATTTGATTGAAGTTACAACTCTTCCACTCTCTGAATTATAATTTGATCTTTGATATTCAAAAGAACCAAATAATTTTTTCAACTCTTCAGAAACTTTGATACTATTTATAAACATTGCAGCTGAGTCGTAATCGTCAGTAATGAAAGAATATGTAAAATTATTTCCATCATAAAAGATACTTTGAAATTCATAGTTATCTCTCAAGCTATCAAATACCGCTTTCATTTTGTCATAGACATCCGCTTGCAAATTGTCTGTCAATATATTTTTCTTAAGCAGATTCGTCTTCCCAGCCAACTCGACATAGCCCTCTTGTTCTAGAGTTAAAAGATTAAGTTCGTTTTTAAAATATCTAGCTTCGTCTTGTGCCTTTTTGGATTCATTCAAAACTTTCCAATAAAATAATATAAATCCTACAGCAATGAGACAAGTCAACATAAATAAAAATATATTTACGACCACCAAAGTATCCTTATTCAAAATTCGTCTTCGACCTTTTTTCAATTGAGAAGAACTTTTGATATCGCCAAGGTTGATATTTCTTTTTTTTATCAAATTTATTCCCATTCGTACATTAATTATCAACTTTCAAACCCAGTCCTACCGAAACATTAAAACCAATACCAGAATAGCTCTTTATTCTATCTTTTAGGTTAGAACTTAAAGACAGACCTTTGAAAGAGTTGAGTAAAAATGATGGGATATTTAGTGAAGTATTTGAAGCATCAATAAGACCAGGCATTCTACTTCCATCTCCAACATAAAAAATCCTAGTAGGCACAGCCTCTGGCAGGCGAGCTTTGAAAAAATTTATTGTTTTATTTATTTCAACAAACATAAGATTTACGGCAGGTTCTATCACGTCTGCAATTTTCCCATTCACAACTTCTTTATTCATGCCATAAGTCCTCTTTATCTCTTCTGCTTTAATATAATCAATACCAAAGGAATTTTCTATAGTTCTAGTTATTGCATCAGATCCTATCCCTACAGTTTGCGATGAAAGCAAAATACCATCACGGGCAACAGAAATTTCCGTGCCATTGGACCCAACATCTACTATAACAACAACTTCACCTTGTTGAGAAAAATTCTTTATGGTACGTGCAGTGGCGATAGATTCAGTCTCAAGTGCCAAGATTTCTAAATCTGCATACTTACAAATCTTTATAAATCTATTTACATTTGATTTTGAAGTTGCAACCCAAAAAATATCAAGTTTCTTTTCGTTATTTACATCCCTTTCTCCAATAATCATCTTATCTATCTGCATTTCTTCCAATGGATAAGATATATATTTCTTTGCTTCGTAGATAATCGCTTCATTCAAAGCATCTTCCTCTAGCTTTGGGAATCCTATTTCCAATCTGGAAGTTACTGATATCTCAGGCAAAGCTGCAACAACTTTTCTTGTGTTGACTTTGCTTTCATGAAATAATTCCTCGATTTTACTCGCAAGCAGTTTCTGTTGATTCTCATCATCAGATCCCATAGTGCCATTCGGAGTATCAGTTTCGCCAAGAGCTATAAGAACTGGCTTTCCCTTTCTCCATTCTATTTGCGATATTTTGATTTTGTAATTGCCTATATCTAGACCTACGAAATTTGTCATTATGTATTCCAACCAGGCACATCCTCTGGAATGTGTGAATCAAAGCATGAGTACATTGATTCTTGGCCTGTAATTTCTTTAATTAATTGCTCCTTGCTGTTTATATATATTGTTCTTGATTTTGCCAATGCATTAGTTGATAAATCTTCATCCCTGCTTGACAACCTAAGACACATCTTATATACAAGATTATTTTGTACAATAAACCTAGATTGATAACCGATAAATGTAATGCAATTTTGACATTCATAACTGCCCGTGAAATTATCGGAGAAAACTTCAATTTTAACTGATTTCAAATCTAATTTTGCAAATTCATTTATCAAATTGAACTGCCTTCCATTTATATCGAAAATTGGTATTGAATTTGAATCCAAAGATGCATAAGGAAGAACTTTTGTTTCATAGTCCTGTTCGTTAATGTCTCCAATAAATCCGAAAGTATAAACAAACGGAGGCTTCCAAATGTTATCGAGATTAGTAGAGTCTGGAATATAATTTGAATTTGCATAACTCTGTAATGATTGGAGATTATTAATTAAATCATTTGTCGCACTTTCCAATATAGTATTTTTGTAAAATTTACCAAGTGCATACAATGACACAAGAATAATTACAGAAATCATAGTCATTACTACAATTATTTCGACCAAAGTGAACGCCTGACGATTCCTCATCTTAGAAGCAAGTAGATATTTATCTTTATGAAGTTTAGTGTGTTTGAACATTTAGGCAGTGATCGATAATCTTAAAAGTAATTTTAAGTATTCTGACTTTTAATTGCAAGCACTTTTATCACCTTGATACTTGAGAATCAAATTTGATTGTGCCATAATTCTGAAATATTTACTAAACTATATAAACTTGTTGGCTTGTCTTTTAATGTTGTATATAATATAGATAATTACAGATTATTAAATATCTTTATTTTTGTTAAGCTTTATTATAATTAGTTTAGACTTTTTACCTAGAATACTTTGTATGTTAGATAATTTACTTACTTCAAAAACTAGGATTGAAATACTGAAATTATTTTTACTAGATAACGATGTCGAACTTCACTTACGAGAAATAGCTAGAAGAATTGAAGCTGAACCAAATGCTGTCAAAAGAGAACTCGAAAACTTGCAATCTGTCGGAGTACTAAAGTCTAAAAAAGATCTTCAAAGAAATTTATTTTCTTTAGGTAATTTCCCACAATGTAAGTCTTTGAGAAACCTTTTTTGGATTGATTACATGATATGTGGTGATGTTATTTCAGAAAATGCACTCAAAAATCTTCAAAAGTTGATTATAACGAAAAATTACTTATATAATGCAAAACAACTAAATAAAAATTCAGAAAATGAAATTGACATAGCATTCGTTGGAGAGATAGAAATAAATATACTCGAAGAGTTTATGCAAAAAATGGAAAGAAAGTATGAAAGAATACTAAATTATACAGTCATGAGTATGGAAGAATGGAATATGAAGCTGATGCGAAGAGAATTGCAACTCATGGGTTGGCTTTTGAATGATCACATCGAATTGGATATAAATTAAAAAGTGCTTAGTATTGACATCGTCATGTATTAAGATTGACAAAGTCATAGCTTACCTTACACCTCTAAACAAAACTTCAAAAAGATGGAATGTCTGGCTAAGACAGGCAGAATTTGATATCGCTGCATCTAGAATTAGTTTCAACAATCATTTTTTTGAATGGTCATGTTACCAATCAGAACAAGCAGTAGAAAAGGCATTGAAATCAGTTTTGGTTTTTTCAGGTTATAGACCACCAAAGGTTCATAAAATTGCATTACTTGTAGCTATGTGCAATTCAGCAAACAGCAACTTCAAACACATTCAATTTAGATTTAAGACAATTGAAAGTTTGACTTTTATATCCAGGTATCCTTTTCTAGTTCCAGGAGAACAAGGAACCCCACATGAATATATCTCTGAGAGAGATGCTGCAGAATCACTTGAAGAAGCGATAGATATTTTGGACAAGATTCGAACATTATTATATGTGAAATGATAACTGACAATCATATAAACAACACAGATCTAAACCTGATCGTTGAAAAAATAATTCAACTTATCACCTCTTGTTTCGATACAAAAAAAATATATTTATTTGGAAAATATGCCAGACTGAAGAGGTTTCCGCAAAATGGGCCATCAGAGATCGACATTATAGTTATAGCTACTACTGATTTGAAGTTTAGAGATAGAATTAAATTGGTTCGGGATTATGATAAATCATATCCACCATTAAATCCATTGATATACACTGAAGAAGAATTTTTGGATTTACTTGCAAACGGTGAGGGATTTCTTGAAGATGCACTTGAAGAATCTATATTAATTTGGGAAAATAATAACAAATAATTTATTACTATAAAAACAAAAACACCATGAGTGGCTATAATTACAAAACTAAATTCACTTATCTACTTACTTTTTTGATATTGACAGGATCTATTTTATTAAACATTAAGCCAAACAAGTTGATAGAAGTAGTTCAAGCTACAGAAACAATATTACCTCAAGGACTAAATGTGAATGCATTGTATACATTTCAAGCTTATAATGCTCGTGGAGCTGGCACAAATCAAAATTTTGGGATCTATGCAATGAAGTATTATAGAGATGAATTGTACATAGGGATAAGTGGCTGTGCACCGAGTGAATGCTCAGCTGGCTTACTTGCTCAGTACGATGGTAGCACAACATTAGTGCCCATAGTTGAAGATAATAGTGGCGTCACACATAATGTGTATGATGATGATGGGATTCATGATATAGATGTATACAATGACAAGATGTACATAGTTGGTACTGACCCAGGTAACGGTGATGGTTGGGAGCTAGGCAATGTGTATACATTCACTCCTAAAGAAGGAATAATCAAATTTAGAACTTTGCCAAATGTAGTTCATTCATTAGGTCAAACCCACGTGGGAAATGATTGGTATATAGCAAACGGGAATATCGATGATGCACAAGTCAATGTATTTAGTAACATACTAGTTAGTTCTGATGGTGGTAATTCATGGACATCATTTGGCCAACCTAGCGACTATAGGACATATGATATTGCTGACTTAGATGGTACTAAATATGCTTTAGTTAGGAATCTTGCAAATTCTTATACTGATTATAAATTGATGCGCAATGTAGCAAATACTCCAAATGATTGGCAATCAATAAACTTTGGCCAATTCATCCCATATTCACGACCTCATCCATTTGCCCGCCTGACAAGATTGGAAGATAAGATAATAGGAATTACAAGTTCAAACGGCATATTCTCGATAAAGAACTCTAGTGCAAATGCAACCCTCCATACACTTCCTGGAGGAAGACTACCAGTGCAACAATACAATCCTATAGCTGTAGATAACGATGGTTATGTATATATAATTACTACAAATAAAGAAGTAATTCGAACAAAGAATCTATACACATGGGAACTTGTAGCCAATATTCCTGCAACAGGATCTCTTGCTGCTCTTACATACAATGACAATACAAATGTGCTTGCAGTATCTAGTATAGGTACTGATGCAAATGTATGGTTACTGAACTTGAATGAGATACAAAGTTTGCCAGTAATAGGTACAGATCCATATCTAACAAAGATCTCTGGAATCAGTTACCTTGACCAAGACAAGGATGGTCAGTATGATAGTGGAGAAACAAAACTAGAGAATGTAGCTATGAATTTGAAATCATTATCAGGAGAGCTTCTAGAGACTACACAGACTGATATCAATGGGTACTATGAATTTGTATATATGCCTGTAACTAACGATCTTAATAATTACTATGTAGAACAAGTACAACCTGATGGATTGGTTTCTATACAGATACCTACAAACAGATTTGATTTCAGTATCAATGCATACAATACATCCATTCCTAATGTTAACTTCGGAGAGTCTATACCAGCGAATATAAGTGGAAGAGTTTACAGAGAGGACAGAAATCCACTTGAAGGAATATCAGATGTCGAAGTACTTTTGATGGATGGTGAAAATCAACTCGCTACTTCTAGTACAGACAAAAATGGATACTATAACTTTGATTCAATAGTACCCGATCAGTATACGATATTAGAAAGACAACCTAGTACATATTTTGATGGTAGTATCAATTCTACAAATTCAATCACAGTCGATCATCAAAGCACGGATACAGCAAATCAAAATTTCAGCGAACGCAAAGGATCTATATATGGGAGAGTATATCTTGACTTAAATAAAAACAATCAACTTGACTTAAATGAATCTGGCATTGCCAATGTTAATCTAAATCTTTATAATCAAAAAGATTTAATTCAAGAATATTTAACTGATGAAAATGGATCTTTTGAATTTAGTGAATTATCACCAAGTACATATTTACTAGAAGAAATACAACCAACTGGCTTCATATCTACACAAAATGGAAATGGCATTGAGGTAGAATTATACACAGATAGTGATCAATATATCCCATTTGGAGAAAGTAATGTCCTTCCATCTTTATCTGGCTATGTATATATAGACAAAAATAATAATGGGCAGAAGGACAACAATGAAGTTGGAATACCTAAAGTTGAAATTGTTTTGGAAGGCACTTATAGAGTGGGTATCAGCGGTCCGACTATATACTACACAGAAAAAGCCTATACAGACAAAAATGGATTTTACATTTTCTATAATGTAAGAAAAGGTCAGTATAGTTTGCGAGAAATACAACCAGGATACATTGACGGCAAAGATACAATAGGAAGTTTGGGAGGTATTACAGTCAATGACCAGCATTATGATATACAAGTTACTGCATACAATGGAGAGAATTACCTTTTTGGAGAAATCAACAACAAAATATCCGGAATTGTTTATAATCAAAACACGAATGAACCTATCAGAGATGTTTTATTAGAACTACGAACAGAATCGGGTGAAGTGCTTGGAATCACGACTACGAATGAATCTGGTTATTATGAATTTGATGAAATGCCTGCAGGTAACTATTTAGTTGTTCAAACTCAACCAAAAGGATACTACAACGGTGATATCAATCCTACCAACAAAGTTAGTATTAATTACGAACTTTATGATGTAGAGGTAAACTTCTCTGAAGTAAAGGGATTAGCTGATACGGGGCGGAGTATCAATTGGTTTAAACTACTAGAAGGATATTAGTATTATTTTCAAAATAGAGCATAGAAAACTCTATTCTGAGTTGATAATGATAATTTATATGATAGAATTTGCACATGTCAAGATCAAAAATATTTTTGTACTTACTAACTATTATTACCTTTGTAAGTCTATTGATAATCTTTCCGGAGACACGGATTAAAAGAGACATCGTCTTAAATGACTTATCTCCAGTATCGAGAATCTTTGCATTTTTAGCTTCAAAAAATTTTATTGACAATCAAAAGATTTATGAAGTAACTACTCAAAATTCTAATGACTCGAAAAAGATATATCCTATAGACAAAACCTTAAAAACTCCTATTGGTAATCCAAGTTTCAACTTAGGTTTAGATTTACAAGGAGGTACTTATGTAGCGCTCAAGGCAAATATGTCTGAGATTCCTGATGAAAATAAACTGGAAAGCTTACAAAGTGCCAAAAAAATAGTAGAAAATAGGATAAATCAATTTGGCATAAACGAAACAAATATATTTACATCTATCAATGGTGATGATTATAAAGTCATCATTGAGATACCTGGCAGTGGTGCAAATGTTGAAGAAAAGATTGCAACATTGAAACAAGCTGCAAATCTTGAATTTTGGCAGAAGAAAAGTTCTGACTTGGTTGATACTTCAAGTCTATCACTTGAATATGATATTTACTTAAATTATGAAAAAACAGATATTACTGGAAAAGATTTGAAAACAGCAAATGCAATTCTTGCTCAAGAAGGAGGTTTGAATACTGACGGCACTCAAAATTATTGGATCCAATTGGAATTTACTGAAGAAGGAGCAAAGAAATTTGAAAATGTAGCTAGAAATAATTTGGGGAAAGTAGTTGCTATAATGTTTGATAACCAAATCCTGTCAGCTCCACAAATTAACCTGGATTACTTTTCTAGTGGTGGGTCTTCCAACAGACCAGTTATACAAGGTAGTTTTACTCAAGAAGAATCAAGCCAGATTTCAAACCTACTTAGAGCTGGTGCTTTGCCAGTTCCATTAGAATTAGCGGAGGAAAGATTGGTGGATCCTACGCTAGGAAAAGATGCACTAGAGAAAGTTTTTGTAGCCGGTGGAGTAGGGATATTCATACTTATTGTATTTATGATTATTCTTTACAAAAAGCTTGGAATTATCGCCTCGGTTGCTTTAATTTTATATACTATATACAATCTTGCGATTATAAAGTTACTTGGCATTACCCTAACATTAGCTGGAATTGCTGGTTTCATACTTTCGATAGGGATGGCAGTGGATGCAAATGTACTTATATTTGAAAGAATCAAAGAGGAAAGAAAGCGTGGTGCAAGTATGAATACATCTATAAAACTTGGTTTTGCACATGCATGGACATCTATAAGAGATTCCAATACTAGTACGCTGATGACTTCTCTCATATTATTTTTGTTTGGTAGCACTATCACAAAAGGCTTTTCTGTCAACCTTTCACTCGGAGTTATAGTATCTTTGTTCACTGCTATATTTATCACAAGAAGGCTTTTGAGGGTAGCTAGAGGTTTGTCTTCATAAATTTAATAAAATATGAAATTTAGCTTTACAAAAAACAATAAAATTTACCTGTTTATAACTATCTTGCTTCTTATACTAAGTATAATATCTATAGCAATTTGGGGACTGAAATTGAGTATAGATTTCAAAGGTGGAACAATTATCGAATATAAACTGCAAGATATAGAAGTAGAAGAATTTAGAGAATATATAGATAGCTTAGCAGATAAACCAAAAAAAGTTTTTTTTGGCAATGGTAACTTCAAAGCTCTCTACGATCCTTTGGATGAAGAGAATATAAAAGCTATCAACCTATCCCTGTCAGAAAAGTTTCCCAATGCGATAAAGATCAGCTCGGAAACAATTTCAAGTGATACAGGAAGATCGCAAGCTGTATCTGCCATGACTGCAATATTTATTGCTTCTGCTGGTATAGTATTATACTTGACATATACATTTCGGGAAGTTCCAAAACCTTTCAATTCATTTCAATTTGGGATTTCCGCAATACTGGCTCTTCTACATGATGCTCTAATAGTCATTGGTATATTTGCTATACTTGGACATTTCTGGGGAATCGAGATTGACCTTCTTTTTGTTACTGCAATCCTTACAGTAATTGGATTCTCTGTTCATGACACTATAGTCGTATTTGATAGGATAAGGGAAAAGGCAATGCTTTCAAGGAAATCAAGAGAGGTGAAGCTTGATATGTCTCAAACTATAGACGAATCTTTGCATGAAACATTAGCTAGATCAATCATCTTGACCCTAACTACAGTTATAGTTCTAGTAGCTATGTTCCTACTTGGTCCTGTAACTTTGAAATGGTTTATTGGAGCACTCTTGATCGGTATGATTTCTGGGACTTATAGTTCTATATTTGTTGCAAGCCAGCTTTTGCTTCTATTTCAAAGTAGAAGGATAAAGAAGTAAATTTGGCTAAAAAGTACTTGACTTCATTTTTGATAATTTGTATAAACTATATGAATTAACCTTTACTCAGAAAACCCCTTTTAATTCATCTGAGAAATAAATTCTTATGACAAACACAAAAAAACTTTTACAAACAAATTCCGCATTCACCTTAGTTGAACTTTTGGTCGTTATGGTTATCATAGCCATATTGGTAGTTGCAGGTTTGGCTGGGCTAAACTATGCACAAAGAGCAGCTAGAGATACTGCTAGACTTGCTGATACAAGATCTGTAGTTACATATATACAAGACTACTATAGACAATATAAACAATATCCTACAGCTCTTACAAGGTCTGGTCAGATTATTTATGCTACTATGCCTTCTGGAGGAAACTATGGTACCGGAATTACAATGAGTACAAAAGGTCTAAATGCTATAAATGTTCTGGCACCAAGTGCTACAGCACCAACTACTGCAGCCGTAAACACTAGCTGTGGCACATCTACAGCTGATTCTTGGAGAGTAGTTTATCAACCATCTTCTAATACGAATCCACAAACATTCTTTCTTTATGCTTGCCAAGAAAGTGGTGGTTCTTCAGAGAATTTGTCACCAGCAAGTAATTAAATTTCTCTGAAATTAGTTTTTAAAAGACATCCAGTTGGATGTCTTTTTTTTTTGTGTTAAGATCTAATATATGAAAAGTTATTTTGGCAATAAAACTCTTTGGCTATCATTTATAGCATCTGCAGTGATGTTTTTGTTTGTAAATCACCATCTTTTTACAAAAATAAGTTCTAACTTAGTCAATTACATAGTAATTTTTCAACTGCTTTTTCTTGTATTTTTGTCAATATATGACATTATTTACTATGAAATAAATGATGCTCTTGCTGTTACCTTTATAGTTTTCTTTGGGACATTGAATTTTTTATCATTATTTTTACCTGCTAATTTTGGTGAAACTTTTAGTTATCAAAATATTTTAGGAGCAATTATATATTCTCTATTTTTTGTACTACTGATCATTTTGACAAAGGGTAAAGTAGGAGGTGGAGAGATAAGAGTAGGTGCAATAATTGGTTTGATTTGTGGAATATATGGAGGCTATCTAGCAATTCTTGTAGGGTTTATACTAGGAGCAACATTTGGAATATTTCTTTCTGTATTCAAGTCATTAATGGACAAGTCAAACTTCAGAAACAATTTGAAAACTCGATTACCATTAATTCCCTTTCTATCAACTGGTGTACTTATTTACTTTCTATATGGAGAAAAGATAAAAAGCTTGGTTTTCCCATAAGTAAACTACCTTCCAGAATCTTTAATCGCTACTTTATGACACTTGCCATTTTAAATATTGGCAAATATACCGCCATTGCAAGAACGCCAACCATTATAGCAACGATAATAAGTATAAATGGTTCAAGAAGCTTGGATAAATTATCCGTCATATTTTTTACTTCAACCTCATAGTAATCTGCCATATCTGCCAAAACCTTGGCTAGCTTACCAGTCTTTTCACCTGTATCTACTATATATACCAGAACATTCTCAAATGCCTTGGTCTGAAACATCGCAGCTGAGACGGAAGTTCCTTTCTCTACATTATCAACAACTTCAAAGATTGCACTTTTGTACAAAGAATTGCCAACGGCTCCAGCAGTAATTCTTAGTGCTTCAGAAATGGTAACTCCAGAACTTAAAAGCACTGACAAAATTCTAGTAAACTGAGCTAAATCCAAATTTCTAGTTAACTTTCCAAGTATAGGTACTTTCAATATTACTTTATCTGTTACTATTTTTCCTGATGCAGTCTTCCTGTATGATCTTAAATAGATCAATGATATGATCGATATGACTGTAAGAATTATACCTCCATAACTTTTTGCTGGATTCAAAAAATTTGATATTCCAACCATAACTTGAGTAAGTTTAGGAAGTTCTGCTCCAAATGAATCGAATAATTTCGTCATTTCAGGAATCATGAAAACCATAAGTATAATTACTGCAAATATTATAACTACAAAAACTATGATAGGGTAAATCATTGCACCTTTGATTTTTGCTACAAATTCTCTATTTCTTTCAATATCCTTTGTTATTTTTTCAATAACTTCTGGTAATTTACCTGAAGATTCACCAGCATTAAGCAGGTTTATTTGCACATCGGTAAATAGTTTTTTGTGCTTACGAAATGATTCACTCAATGAATTTCCATCTTCAACATTTTTCTGTACATCTGTCAAAATGGTCTTAAGGGTGAAATTTTTTGCTTGCTTAGCAAGTATTTCCAATGCTTCTGCAATTGGTATACCTGCTGTAACCATTATAGAGAATTGCTTCATAAAAAACACTTTATCTTTAGAAGGAACACCTGTCATATCTATCCTAGTTAATGATCTCAGATCAAAATCTGACTTTTCCTCTATATGGACAACTATATAACCATCTCTTTGTAAGTTTGAAAGGAGTTCTTGTTTTGATTTTGATTCAATTTCTCCTGAGGAACTTTTTCCATCCAAATCAATTACTTGATATATGAAAGTTTTCATGTATGTAATAAATTGTTTAATATAAAATATCTTTAAATTGTTTTCATCAATCTAATTATCTCACCTGGATCTCTAGCATACTTTTGCCCATCTTCTACACTTATTTGTCCAGCTCTTATAAGCTCAACAAGCGATTTTTCTATAGTTATCATGCCAAAATCACCAGATGTACGGATTGTATTGTCTATCTGAAATTCTTTGCCTTCACGAATCAGACTAGCAATTGCCGGAGTTTGAATCATCAATTCAATAACAGCTCGTCTGCCACCCCCAAACACTGGGACCAACCTTTGTGATATCACTGCAGTAATTGTTTGAGCAAGCATAGCTCTAATTTCTCCTTGTTCAGTTGCAGGAAATGTATTGACAATTCTTTGTACTGTTTCTGATGCTGAGTTTGTATGTAAGGTAGAAAATGTCAAATGTCCAGTTTCAGCTATCTTCAATGCTGACTTGATAGTTGATGCATCTCTCATTTCCCCGATCAAGACTACATTCGGATCTTCTCTAAGCATTGCACGCATTGCCATATCCCAATCATAAGTGTCTTGGTACAGCTCTCGTTGCCTCACTATTGAAGTCACCTTTGGATAAATATATTCGATAGGATCTTCCAATGTAATTATATTTCTTTTATCTCTTGTATTTATTTCCTGTATCATAGCAGCCAATGTAGTAGATTTTCCACTTCCAGTAGGTCCGACTAAAAGAACAAAACCTTGCTGAACTTTTGTAATCTCCTTGAAAATAGGTGGCAACATAAGTTCATCCAACGACTTAATTGTGTTTGGCAAATGGCGAAATGCTGCAGAAAGTGTATTTTTGGAATAGAAATAGTTTATCCTAAATCTATCACCACTTTCTAAACTATATGCAAAGTCCAAATCTTTTGATTCAAAAAATCTTTCTTTTTGCTCTGGAGTTAATATACTCATACACATTTCTACCAATTCATCGCTACTAAGTATCTTTGTCAGGGGTTCTAACTGACCATCAATTCTTATATATGCCTCATACTCTGCTATAAGGTGTAGATCTGAAGCATTTTTTTCTATTGTTGTTTTGAGTAAATCTATTAGGTTCATAATTTTCTATCCTAAATTTGAAACTGTTCGTATATTTTTTAATAATACAATTATTTTATAATTTAATTCTGCACTCTCAAAACCTCTTCAAATGTAGTTATACCATCCAACATTTTCATAAAGCCATCTTGTATCATTGTTATCATTCCATTATCTTTTGCTACTTGCTCTATTTCTGCTGCTGTTCTATGTTCGACAATCATTTTAGATATCTTCTCATCAACTTTCAGAACTTCAAAAATCCCTATCCTGCCTTGATAGCCAGTATTGTTGCAGCGTTCACAACCTTTACCTTTGTATAGCTTAATTGAATTTTCTGTAGTATTTACCGAACTTTCGCCATCATCTTTCGGTATATTTCGTTGAATACCTTGATTCCAATTGTCATAACCTTTGATACCTGCCAATACCTCATGAATCCTCTTTGTTTGCTCAGGTGTTGGTTCGTGTACAGTTTTACAATGTTCGCAAATTTTCCTAGGCAATCTTTGTGCCATTACCAAATTTATAGTTGAAGCAAGTAGAAATGGTTCTATATCCATATTTAAAAGCCTAGGAATCGCAGCAGCAGCAGAATTAGTATGTAATGTTGCTAAGACAAGTCTCCCAACTAGAGCAGCTTGAGTTGCCAATTGTGCAGTTTCTTGATCTCGAATTTCTCCTACCATGATAACGTCCGGGTCTTGTCTCAAAAATGCCCTAAGACCATTAGCAAAAGTTAGTCCTACTTCAGCATTTATTTGGACTTGATTTACTCCATCCACTCGTACTTCGACTGGATCTTCTAATGTGACTATATTTACCTCAGGTTTATTGAGAATAGCAAGAGATGAAGATAAAGTTACAGTCTTACCTGAACCAGTTGGTCCGGTAACTAGAATAATCCCTTGCGTTCTTGACAAACTCTCCTTATACAATTTGTATGCATTTCCCCTTAAGCCAGTCTCTTCCAAAGGAAAGACTCCAGATGTTTTGTCCAAAAATCTCAACACTATCTTTTCACCGTAAATTGTCGGCATTATAGAGACACGAAGATCAACCTTCGTTTTACCGAACTGTGCTTCAAATCTTCCATCTTGTGCAATTCTATGTTCGTCAATTTTCAGGTCTGACAAAATCTTGATTCTAGATACCGCAGCATTTGTAATTTCCGAAGGAAGATCTAATTTTTCCATCAAAATACCATGTATTCGAAACCTCACAGAAAGTTTCTTCTCTCTAGGTTCTATGTGACAATCAGAAGCACGAAACTTCATGCCATATTCCAAGATCATAGATACTATCCGAGCTATAGGTGCATTTTGGACACTTCTAGCCAAACTATCTTCATTTAGTAATTCTTCTTGTAATTGAATTACATTGTGTTCAACATCTTCAAGTGCCTTTCCGACATCCTGCTTGATCAAATTATCATTACTATATTTAGATTCAATAAGCGACCTGATAACACTTTCTTCTGCTATAAATGGAATTATCTTTCCATTTATCATTGCTTCGATAAACTTGACCTTTTGCTGATCTATAGGGTCAAACATTGCGACTTTCAAAGCCTCTACTTCTGAGTTACCTTGGTTAGAAATTACCGGAGAACTTATAGTTCCGATTCCAAATGCCAAAATAGTTTGACTTCTAGCAAGATCTGAATCTATCTTTGTCACAATACTCTTTTCAATGTCCAAAGATTTCAAATCTACATACGGAATATTGTAAATTTTTGACTTTGCAATCGTGATATCCGTTTCATCTGATAAATTGTGATCTTTTATATAAAATTCTTCTGGGACTCCATTTTTGACTATCTCTTCCTTTGAACTTGAGTAATCATTCTCTCCGATCTTTCCGTTAGCAAAAAGTTGATCTAGAATAGGTGTAAACGAGGAAATATTTGGATTATTATTCGCAGTTGGATTTTGTGTAGCAACAACATTTGGTTTGCCAAAATTCGCTAAGTTTGATGGAAATTGATTTGGCAATACATTTGTATTCGCTCGATTCTGGAATGATTGCGTAGATTTTCCAGTAGTGCTACTACCTATATCAGGTTGATTGTTTTGAATGGGCAGATTTGATATCATGAAACTTATATATTTTATACTAGATTACCTAATGATTTCAATTACTTTTAGTGCTAAATTTATCACAAAGAATGCTTCACACTTATCCAGAACAACTTTTAAATGTGTTAGAAGTTTTTTAAATTCAACAGAAGATAGTGTCTAAATGGAATTTCCTAAAACTAAATTTATCAGCAACAGTCCTTTTAAACGGAACAGAGATTTCACAAAAAGAGGAAGTCTATACAATTTTTGAGGAAATATTTGACATACCGGCTATCTTTGATAAAGATGGATTGATTCAAAATGAACATCCTGATTTCTTTCAAATATCAAAAAGCATGTATGGAAAGAACAATATACCAGTTGATACAATCAGATATTTCTTGAAAAATGAAATTTATAGACCATTTTCAAACCGCAAGAAACTATTCTTAATATGGAATTCAGAAGACCTTGAAGTGGAAGCTCAAAACACTCTTTTGAAAACTTTGGAAGAACACAAAAGCTCAAATATTTTCGTCCTAACGACAAAAAATAAATCTGAATTACTACCAACTATCATTTCTAGGTGTCAAGTATTTGATCTAGTCCATACTAGTAATAATGCAGTTCATTCTAAATTGGAAAGTTATACTGACAAAAACTTTTTACAAAAAGAGATAAACAGAATCACCAAAATTTCAAATAGTACAAAGAAGTGGGAGGAGGGCGGAAATCTTTTGGATATACTTATAGCGAATGTCAAAAACGACGCTACAAGCGACGAAAAGTATCAAAAAATTGAGTTTTTGCTCTTTTGCAAACAATGTGTTTCATCTTATGTCAATTTGAAGCTAGTATTGTGGAATGCTATGAATGTAGCTTTGCAAGAGCAGTTATAAGGCAGTTATAAAATTCATATTTTTTTGCTAAGTTTTCATTGACAATCATACATTTCATAAGCCTTCGTATAAGTAACACAGGTAAATAAGTGACTTTCAAAAGCTGATAACCACATATACCTCTAACTATGGTAAAAAGTCCATAAGACTTTGATGTTGGCTATCTATCTTTTCCAAATATATATTGAATAGATTAAATTCTTGTAAAACATTTGCTATAATATCTAAGTTCAAAAGTACCTTGCATACTTTTTTAAAGCAAGATTATCTAACTTACTAAATTCAACAATGGCAACAACAAAAGGTAATAAAAATAACGATTATACAGGTGACAACATTACAATTCTTGAAGGGCTTGAAGCTGTAAGACTAAGACCAGCAATGTATATAGGAGATACCGAAGAGAAGGGACTCCATCATTTGGTATATGAAATAGTCTCGAATGCAATCGACGAAGGGCTTGCTGGTTATGCGACAAGTGTGAAAATAACTCTAGAAGCTAATGGTGGTATATCTATAGAAGATGATGGTAGAGGTATTCCTGTAGATATCAATACAAAAACTGGACTTCCTGCAGTTGAAGCAGCAGCCACTCTTCTACATGCTGGAGGAAAGTTTGATAGAGGAAGTTACAAAGTTTCGGGCGGATTACACGGAGTAGGTCTAACTGTAACAAATGCTCTGTCAAATGAAATGAGCATCACTGTATGGAGAGATGGATTTGCAAATGAGATAAAGTTCAGTAGAGGAAAAACTACACAAAAACTGACCAAAACCAAAACTCAGGGTAATCAGCAAGGAACGAAAGTCTATTTTTTGCCTGATCCAGAGATATTTCGAAATGCACATGAATTCAATTTGAAATCAATTTTTGAAATGGTCCGACGGCAAGCTTACCTAACAGCTGGAATGAAGTTTGTGATAATAGATAGCAGAACCGAAAATGCGAAAGAAAATGACAAAGACAATATTGAAAAGTATCTGAAAGGAGCTAGTTCATTTACATTTTTCTTTGAGGGTGGAGTGAAAAGCTATGTGATGCACTTGAATTTAGGAGAAAAAATACTAAACACACCTTTCTATGTAAGAAAAAGCGTAGATGGAACAGAAGTAGAGGTTAGCTTGCAATACAAAGAGGAATTTGACGAACAAGTTCTTTGTTTTACGAACAACATCCTCAATCCAGAAGGTGGAACTCATTTACAAGGATTTAGAATAGCAGTTACAAAAGGTATAAATGACTATTTTGAGAAAAATAAATCTGAGAGGGAAAAAGATTTGAAGTTGTCAGGTGAAGATGTGCGAGAGGGTTTGACTGCTGTGATTTCAGTCAAAGTTGCAGAGCCTCAATTTGAAGGTCAGACAAAAATGAAGCTAAACAATCCAGAGGTCGTTCACCAAGTTCGAGCAGTCGTAGAGGAAGGACTAAAAGAATATTTTGATCAACATCCAAAGGATGCTCAAAACATCATTAGTCGGGCAGTATTGACTAGCAAAGCTCGTGCTGCAGCAAAAGCAGCTAGAGAAGCAGTAACTAGAAAAGGTATACTAGATGGAGGCGGGTTACCAGGAAAACTAGCTGATTGTAGTAGCAAATTCCCTGCAGAAAGCGAAATATTTATTGTAGAGGGAGACTCAGCTGGCGGTAGTGCGAAACAAGGAAGAGACAGAAAAACACAAGCAATCTTACCGCTTTTTGGAAAGCCTTTGAATGTAGAAAAGGCCAGAATTGACAAAGTGGTTGATCAAGACAAGTTGAAAACTTTGATTATCTCTTTGGGTGCAGGGATTGGAGACACTTTTGACATAGCGAAGTTGAAGTATCACAAGATTGTCATTATGGCAGATGCTGATGTTGATGGAGCGCACATTGCGACTTTGTACATGACTTTCTTTTTCAGATATATGAAGCAAGTTGTAGAGCAAGGCTATCTATACATTGCTCAACCACCACTATATAGAATTGAATTGAATAATGGTGAAGTGATTTGGGTACAGGATGATGAAGATAAAGAACGAAATTTGAAAGAATTGGCAGAAAAGGGTAGGGCAGTGAAATCAGTTCAAAGGTTCAAAGGTTTGGGAGAGATGAATTCTGATCAATTGTGGGAAACTACTATGAATCCGAAAAACAGAACACTCAAAAGGATAACAATCGAGGATGCAGAAGAAGCAAATAAAATTTTTGATATTTTGATGGGCGAAGAGGTTTTGCCTAGAAAAAAGTTCATACAAACACATGCAGCTGAAGCAGAATTGGATGTATAGACAGTCGAAATTACTTTATGAATTTGAAAAATTGTTTACTAGACTGCAACATTCTAAGCTTGCAGAAAGATTTTTTGCATACTTCAGTTTTTGACTCAAACACAAGTAAAACATTTTGACAAAAAAGTTAGTTACAAAAACACTGCAATTTCTTTTTTTGTTTGTCCTTAGCATTGGTTTATCATATCTTTGGTTGAATCTTCATACATACAGCAATTATAAAGATAGAATTTACTCCAACCCTTCTGATGTAGCCCAAACTAAAGTTGCTCTCGTGCTTGGTGCAGGATCAAACATACTTGAAGACAGAGTTGATGCTGCTAGCGAATTATACCATCAAGGGCAAGTGGCGAAACTTCTGATGAGTGGAGACAATAGATTTGTAGATCACAATGAACCAAGTATGATGAGGTTGATGGCTCAAAACAACGGAGTAAGTGATCTTGATATATACAGTGATTATGCAGGACGAAGAACATATGATAGTTGTTGGAGGGCAAGAAATATTTTTGGGCTTGATGAAGTTGTGATTGTTACTCAAAGCTGGCACTTGCCCAGGGCTATGTATCTATGTGAAAGTTTTGGGATGAAAGTTTATGGATATGCTAGTGATCCGGGGAATGCTGGAGTAACTCCAGGTAGGCTTTATAGCAAAGTAAATTGGAATTACTGGAAGTTGAGAGATAGTATTTCCTTGTTTCAGGCTTTTTTTGAAATCAACTTTTTTCCACCTACTGATGTAGTAGGTGGAGAAAAGATTGAGATACTATGATTTGACTTCAAGTAATTCAGCTGGACCTGGGAAAATTTTTCCCATCTGTTTAGGATAAGCTTTTTCGTACATGTACACTTTGTATAAAGGATTTCGTGACATCTCTATTATTAGCCTTTTTGCGAATGTGTTCAAGCCGTCCGAACCAATAGTTCTACCTAAATTTACCAATGCTTCTACTTCTGACACACTTGCAGGTGTCAAAACACCCTCTCCCCAAATTCTATCATCTAACCTTAATGATTTCCCAATGTTCCAGGATATGCACTAGGTAGTAGTGATTCCTTAGGCATTCTATAGAGATAACGGGGAGAGCGAACAGTAGCAATGCCAGATACTCCACTAATCAAGACTATCTCTCGAACATTACCCACCGTACCCACCTTTAGGACCTCTGTCTGTACTTTTTGAATCGATTGATTTCCCCAAAAAATGGAAAGGTCATTTGGAAAAATGAGCGCATTCTGCTGACCTGTAGCCTCAAAATCTATTGGCGGTAATGCTAGTGCCGTCTCAGCTATTTTCTGCGCATTGGCGAAAAGGGGTCCATATAATCCAAGTAAGGACTGAAACCAATCTTGTCTCATAGCTTGACGTATATCGGTTATTCGCTCATAGCCAAACTGCATTTGTAGATATCCTGCCCAATCATCTTTGCGAACAACTACATGCCGTTCATAAGTGCCTGTTTGAGCTAAAAAATGACTCGTGTCACGATAGTAACCACCATTTTTGAAATCACTCCATGATGGTAAGCTCGTGAATTGTCCTACTGGAACGGATTTTCCATCGATTCCGTTGCTGATCACGGCTACTGTGTTTGAATCATCTTGTATAATATCCTCAAGATATCTAGCTGGAAGACATATGTACTGAGTATTACTAGATGAATCCGCAAGAAGGTGATCAATGTTCATTACTTTGATTTGGATGTTACGAGGTCCATTTTCTTCGTTCGCTTTGTTCATGCCATCAAAAGTTGCCGCTATAGCACCTCGCAGTGCTTTGTGTTCGTAATATTCGCTTAACTCCTCTTGGGTTACTGGAGTAGTGTCTAGTGATAATTCTGCCATATTATTTTGATGTAAAAAATGTAAATAAAATTGGTAGGCTGTGTAGCAGTGAAGAAACACTAGTATGTTATCATGAGTTCGCAAAATTGTCAAGCTCATACCAACAAAACAAGATGATCGCCTTGTTGAATGCACAAAATACAAAATATGACTTTCATTCTCTTGAAACATCCTGTAAAATATTTTTCTGAAAACATCAATTTGTATTAGATTGAAATTGTACACCTTATGACATTTACTGCCCACAAACTAGACATATTGACCAATGACCAATATATCTGCCTGCTAAACAAAGCAGATGCAGACAAGTATGGAATCGTTGCAGGTGATAGTTTGTATATCACAACCCAAACACACAAAACTGGTATCACTCTTTTTGTTGATATTACCAACAATCTTGTAGAAAGAGGTGTAATCGGGCTTTTCAATGATGTTTGGTTGAACCATAGGTTTCACGAAGGCGAAACTGTAGAAGCTCAAATCTCACACGATGGAAAAAGCGCCAAAATCATTTCAGAAAAATTGCAAGGCAAGAAACTCGACAAGCATGAGATTGAAGAAGTGATCAATGACATAGCCAAAGGTGAGATCAATCCTGTCCTAACTTCAGCTTGGGTATGTGCAGGTTTTGCACCCGGATTTGACGAACGAGAAATCTATGACATGACGCTAGCTATAGCAAATAGTGGCGACAAACTTTCATGGAATGGCAAAATCGCAGTTGACAAACATTCTATAGGCGGAGTAGGTGGCAAAGCTATCACTCCGATTGTTGTATCTATACTTGCAAATATCCCCGGAATCATAGTTCCAAATACTTCAAGTAGAGCGATAACTACAGCATCAGCTACAACCGACATGCTTGAAAGTATCATGAACATGAGTTTCAGTTTAGATGAATTGTACAAATTTATAGAAAATGAAAATGCATTTATGGTATGGGGAGGTGGGATAGACTTGGCTCCTGCTGATGACAAAATTATCAAAGTACAAAAATTGATAGGGATAGAAAGTAATGACAAAGTTATCAGTTCGATAATAGCAAAGAAAATAGCTCAAGGTATAACTCACATGGTTCTAGATATACCTTATGGCAAGTATGCCAAAGTGAAAACAAAATCAGAAGCCATCGAGTTTTCACATGCATTTAGAAAATTGGCTTCAGACTTTGGAATTCAGGTTGTAGATCATATTCGCCAAGTCTTTGGTATAGACGGAAATGCACTTGGACCAAATCTAGAAATTCGAGAAGTATTGAGAGTATTTGAGGGAGATCTTGATGCAAGCAGAGATATAATTTCAGATAGTCTGCTTATGGCAGCCAAAGTTGTAGATCTGGTTGGGATAGTTCCTACCGGAAGTAGTATAGATTTTGTGAAAGATATTTTGACAAGCGAGAAAGCAGAGTCAAAATTTAGAGACATCGTCAAAATGCAAGGTGGAAATTTTGATATATCTTCAAAGAAAATGAAACTAGGTCATATTCAGGTGGATATAACTGCAGATAAATCTGGCGACATAGCTTATATAGTCTCAAGGAAGGCTTTTGAGATTTGCAAAGCTTTGGGTAATCCCCATGTGAAAGAAGCTGGTATTTATTTTTGGAAAAAGACAGGTGAAACAGTGAAAGTAGGGGATACACTTATGACTCTTTATGCTAAAAATGAAAGTAGAATGAACTTGGCACTCAAAGTTCTTGGGAAGAATGATCCATTTGAAATTGTTTAATCTGTTTTAAGTGATATAATCAGATACAAACTTTATTAACTTGTTAATTATCAATTTAATTATCATTGACTTACTATCAATGTAGTAAGTGAATTCAGTAAAAACTATGGACACATCAGCAATTTTCTCAACAAATTTAGAAGAAGCTACAATTCAAAACACAAACTTTCGAACTGTGATTTTTACTGGCAATCATTTGCAGTTGGTATTGATGAGCTTGAGACCAGGTGAAAACATCGGCATAGAAACTCATTATCATGTAGATCAATTTTTCAGAGTAGAGAAGGGAGATGGGAAAGCAGTCATCAATGGAACAGAAGTTGAACTCAAAGATGGGGTTGCTTTTGTTATCAGAGCTGGGGAAGAACATGATATAATGAACAAATCAGATACAGAAGATCTGAAATTATATACAATTTACGCTCCTCCAAATCATCCTGATGGGACAATACATACAACAAAGGATGATGCCGAGGAAGATGAATAAAAATCTTATGACACGCATCAGGAATTACACCGAACAAAAAGTTTATCAAGGAGTTCCATTAAATACTTTTTCTGACGGTAGGATATTTGAGATGTATAACTTGGTTGAAAAAGGACTTAGGGTATTTCATCTATTCTTACCAAAAGAGGGTAGCACCCAAAACTCTGAATCTGGATTGACATCCATGAGATTTGGCAAATTTGATATACACATACTTTGTAACAAGAAAGCTCCAAAAGAAATACAATCAGAGATTGTTCGAATTCAAAACGAGATTAAGGGTCAGCAAAATTTCGCTGCAGACTTCTTAAGTTATTTTGATCGTGAAAATAGAAATACAAATTATGTAGCTATTGTTGTTGATAAATCGGGAAAAACCAAAGGAACGATTCGAAGTTCTGGTGAAGAAAGAAATCCCAGAATACATTTCCTAAATACAGGATTAAATACATCCATGAATAATATAAATGATATGTTTCTCGGCGCTCCTCACAGCATTTCCACTAGAAGATTTAGCCTTGGTCCAAAAGATAGTCCTAGTTTTCTTCTGTACTATGGTCATGACTACACACATAATCGGCCTAGCGGAGATGAACCTGCATCACTACCCATTGATGAAGAGGACCTGAAATCGCTGTATAGTCACCGAAGAACAGATATGCCAACTGAATATGTAGTAGTAGAATTATACACTGGAGGAGCAGAGAGACTTAAAAGACTACTTCTGAAGAAATTAGGTGAATGGCTACATGGCTCTTAAACTTGGCATTGTTGGACTTCCAAATGTTGGAAAGTCCACACTCTTCAATGCCTTAACCAAAAACCAAGTTCCTGCAGAAAACTATCCATTTTGCACTATTGACCCAAATATCGGAGTTGTCGCAGTTCATGATCCTAGAGTTGACAAATTATCTGAGTTGTCAAATTCTGCAAAAACAATCTACGCAACAGTCGAATTTGTAGATATAGCTGGAATTGTTGCTGGAGCTAGCAAAGGTGAAGGACTTGGAAATAAGTTTCTGAGCAACATTATGGAAGTTGATGCTATAGTACAAGTAGTTCGAGCATTTGAAAATAGAGATATTGTCCATGTCAACGAAAGCGTCAATCCACATCGAGATATCGAAACTATAAATACAGAACTTATTTTGAAGGATATTGAAATTCTGGAAAAAATAATTGAAAGAACGAAAAAGGAGTTGAGGGTCAGTCCAAAATACAAAAGTTATATTGCATTTCTCGAAAACATACTTGCTGGACTAAACGAAGGAACTCTAGCACAAAACATAATAGAAAGTTATTTTGAGCAGAACAAAGAAATGCAAAATGATGAAATATTTAAAGTTGAGTACAAGCAATTGCAACTTCTGACAAATAAACCGTTTTTGTTTTTAGCCAATGTATCAGAAGAAGACATAAATTTGAGCGAAAATAAATTACGCCAGATTCTAGGATTCCCATCCAGCGGAGGGGTGAGCGAAGCTCGAGGTGGGTTACTTGCTATCTCGGTCAAACTAGAGTCAGAAATTGCTATGTTGAATGACGAAGATAAAGTTGAATTTATGAAAGAATATGACATGGACGAGTCAGGCTTGGATAAATTGATTCACGCTAGCTACAAGCTGCTTGGACTAGAATCTTACTTCACAACAGGTACAGATGAGACTAGAGCTTGGACTATAAAGACTAGCACAAATGCCAGAGATGCTGCTGGAGTAATTCACACTGACTTTGCAAAAAAGTTTATAATGGCTGAAGTTGTGAGTTATGATGATTTTGTAACTTTAGGTGGGTTCAAAGCTTGCAAAGAAGCCGGAAAACTTAGAATGGAGTCAAAAGATTATATAGTGCAAGATGGAGATATTTGTGAATTTAGAGTAGGAAATTGAAGACTCAAAACATTCTACCGACATATTTAATTTAGTACAATTACTGCCAACCTAAATAATTATTGAATTTCTCACAAATCTTGCTATAATCCCATAGCTCTATTAACAAATATAAAAGTTTATCAATATGAAATACGAAATTGCATTTATTATCAAATCTCAATTGGAATCTACACTAGATGACACTTTGGTTAAAATAGAAACTGAGATCACAACCCTGATGGGTGAAGTTACAGAAAAAGCAACATGGGGCAAAAAAAGACTTGCTTATCCGATAGAGAAGAATGTTGATGGTTTTTATTATATATGGGAATTTACTATTCCATCATCCAAAGTAGGGTTGCTCAGAAAGTTTATGGAAAGCAACAAAGATATAGTGCGTTCGATGATCACAAAATTGTAACTTGAAATAGCAAAATATAATTATCTTTAGATATTGATTCCTAATTCTAAGTAAATTGGGAATGAAACAAACAAAATGTCAACATCACGATCAATGAACAAGGTCATGTTAATTGGAAATCTTACAAGAGATCCTGCATTGAAACAACTTCCAAATGGTGCAATGATTTGTACATTTGGTATTGCTACAAACAAATCTTGGAAAGATGCTACTGGACAACTTAGAGAAAAAGCAGAGTTTCATAATGTAGTAGCATGGAATAAGTTAGCTGAAATTTGTTCAAATGTTTTATCAGTAGGTATGTTGGTATATGTTGAAGGTGAAATTGTATCAGAAGCATGGGAAACAAACGGAGTCAGAGTTGTAAGATATGAAATTAGGATAGAAGATATGAAAATCATGGATGCAAAAGAAAAGAAAGGTGTGGGTATGGAGCAGGCAATGTCAAATGCTAAAGTTGATACTGCAAATATGCCAAGTACAGTTAACGAAGAGAATCCTACACTAGAGCCTGTAGAATCACTATCAGCAACAGATATAGAAGTCCCTGCCAAAGAATCTGATATAGCTTCGATTTCTGAATCAGAAGATGAAAAATTGTTTTAGTTATTAATTGTAAAAATTCAAAAATTATAAAAGTATGTCTATATTGAAAAAAGCAAAATACAAACCATGGAACAAAACTTGTCCATTCGGTAGAAATCCAAAAAAGATAAGTTATAAAGATATTGAAACTTTGAAAAAGTATCTATCTCCACGAGGGAGAATTTTTCCTAGTCAAATGACAGGTGTTTCAGCTATTTGTCAACGAGCACTAGCTAGGGAAGTAAAAAAAGCAAGGCATATGGCATTGTTACCTTTTGTCAATTACGATGCAACTGCTCAATAAATGTATTTGCATCGGATTTTGAAGTTATTTTAATACTTTACTACTCTTTCTATTTAAATTTAGGAGGAATTTGATAATTCCAAATATAGGAACTTCTTCCTTCTCTTTCTCACTATTGATGGACACCCATTTGAAATACAAAATCTTTGATTGCACATATCAAAGAAATTTGGATACTCAAACTCTAGTTTTTTTGCATGGTGGTTCTTACGATCATGGAAGATATATAAATATTGGGAATATACTAGCCCAACATTATAATGTAGTATTGTTGTCAATTCCGGGATTTGGTGGCTCACCTAAGGAACAAGGCCCATATACACTTGCCTCCATAAGAGATACTTTATTGATATTTCTAGAACAATTAGAGATAGCCAATATCGTCCTTGCAGGACATTCACTTGGTGCAGGACTAGCATTTGATTTAGCTCATCATTTAACTGTAAGTCAAGCAAAAATAAAGGTCGAGAAATTGGTCCTGATTACACCTCAACTTGCTCCTTTGGATTTAAGCTTATTGCAAGTAGCAAGCCTGTCAGTTTATCAAGACTACATCAAGGAACGAGGAGCGGGCAAGTCAATCATACCTTTATGGAGAAATTTCCGAAATTCTTTGCAAATTTTGCAGTTTGCGCAACAGTTTGATCTAGATCTGCCAAACCTAAACTTTCCTCAACTATTTCCACCAACACTAGCCTTCATCGCAAAAAACGATCTTTTGATAAATCCGTCTTTTATTAGACTTTATTCCAGAAGTCGAGATTTATGAATGGTCAAATCGTGGACATAATGCTTACGCTTTTGAAGGTACCGATATTTTGAATGCTTTGCTTAAAAATTCTGATAAATAATGATACCTTCCATGATTGTTTGCATTTTGGCTTTAATGTTTTTTGTATAATTGCTAAAATCTTTCAATGCCCAATAGTATAGTTAGACAAAGCCAAGTTACTGCTTTGATCTCCACAAATGAGATTTCTTTGACTTCCGAAAAAGGAGATATCATTTGCAAATTTGAACCTACGAATTTTTTTGATGGAAATGAACTCAACATCAAAAGGTTGAAAGATTTCCAATCACTCCTTGAGTCTTCTCAAGTTGGAGATAATATTTTAGAATACTTTTTAAACTGCCAGTTCTCTGAAAAAAATCCAAAAGTCCTAAACTACTATTTTGAATTTATAAAGTTTTTTTTTAACACTCTAAATCATAAAAGCAGTAACAAAGTTGTCATTAGTGATAGCAGTATCAAGTTGATTGGCAATATTGTTGAGAAGTTTGGAACTGAACTTTCCTTTTTTATTTTAGACGCACTTATTGATTTTCAAGGACATGTCAACGTTGAGAATAAGATAAATTTCATATACACAAAGACAGAAAGAAACAACAATAATAGTATAATAGGAATAGCAAACATTGAGGTAAATAATGGCAAACATGAATTGTTTGGTATACAAGATGAGATTATTGTAAGAGATATTGAGGAAAAATATGATATTAATTTTCAACCAAATGAATTGTATGTAAGAGATGTCAGAGTATACAATTTGAAAAATATCCCTAAAGGATTTTTTTGCATTTATGATAAACCACAATTTATTTCACAAACTGCCCAAGACAAATACTTGAGTGCTAAACTCACATTAGAAAGGCTTGTCAATAAATTTGGTTTGAGCAGTAAACTGCAAGTTAGCAATTCAAACAAACTGCCTATTTATACTACATTTGCAAATAGTATAAAATACCTTCAAGACACAACTATCAAAATTCTTCCGAAGAAAGAATTTAAGTTATTGCATGAAGTGTCAACAACTATAAACTCAAATGACATTTTAGCAGAAACAAGAGAAGATGCAGTTGTAGAAAGCATCAATTTGTACGATACTTTCCCCAAATGGGATGAATCACAAAAAAAGGCTTTGACTGTAGTGCATGGGGAAGTTGTAATAAGCGATACATTGCTTGCTAAAAAGAAAGTTGTTGGTGGGATAGGCTTGATTGAAGTAAAAAATGCAAATTCTGGAATTGTTGATTTATCGAAATTAAAGAATGGAATTCTCCAGATTATTCTTAAAAAGACAGGTTATATAAAGCCAAATACAAATTGCAAAATTGAATCTGTTGTAGCAAATGACTATATAGTTTTGAAAGGGAAATGTGCAAATATTAGTTTACCTTTAAAGTTACATGGACTTGTTGGTGAACAAAGTTATCTTGTGCATGTATTACAAAGTTTTGATGACATCAAAAGAAAAGATTTATCAGCTCTCGACAATCATTCGTTAGTTATTTATTTGGGTAATGTAAATTCTTCTATACTTTTTGATTTGATTAGACTTGGGTTTACAAATATAGTAATACCAACTATAGACATCAATACATTAAATAACATAAATTCGATATCTGAACCTTTTACATTATTTACACTTTATGGATTTGGTCAGAAAGATTTAGATAGTAGAACTAAAGATAGTTTGTTAAAATTTGATATGAAATACGCCAACATCATAGGTTCAAAATTGAAAGTATTGATCTAAAATCATAATTATATTTAATTAAATAATTTTACAATGGATTATCAACAAACATACAACACAAACTTATTGAGTAACAACGATGCTTCAAAAAGTCAAACTGGTGAAAAAAAATGGCTTTTTTGGATCATCAATCCTATGTTATTTCTTATCATTGGATCTATTTCATTTTTAGCTGGATTCTTTATCAATAAATCACAATTTCTTGGCACAATGAATCTTGGTGATGTCTTGCTCACTAAGCAAGATGAAGTAGTTTGTACTTTCAACAGAAACAATCAGGCCCCAGCTCAACCAACAAATAATAATTCTAACTCTACATTCGTATCAACTAAATTTCAGAATATCTTTAGTATACTAAATACAAAGTATGTAGATAAAAGTATTGACCAAAATAAGCTGGATGAAGGAGCTATAAAAGGAATGGTTGATGCTTTAAATGACCCAGCTACAATGTATTTAACTAAAGATGAAACTTCAGATTACAATCAATCACTAGGTGGTGGCTTTGAAGGAGTAGGTATGGAACTTGGTTATAGTGATGGTTGGATTATAGTCAAAAAACCGATACCGGATTCACCTGCCGAGAAATCTGGTATTTTGGCTGGTGATTATATAGCCAAAGTTGATGATTATATTGTCAAAAAAAATGACAACATTACAGATGTGGTTTACAAAATTCGTGGACCAAAAGGAACTACGGTTAAAATAACAGTAGTTAAAGATACTACCGGTACAAGTGAAAATGTAATTTCTATAGTCAGAGCTCCGATAGAAACTAAATCTATGGAAATAGTTGATGAAGGAAATGATATATACCGACTAATAATAAGTAGATTTACTGACAATACCTACGAAGAATTCATATCAAACTGGAAATCTATAGCTACTGAATTGAAATCCAAAAATCCCAAAGGGATCATACTTGATCTCAGAGGCAACCCAGGTGGATTTTTGGATGCAGCACACTATATTGCAGAAGAATTTCTACCGTTGAATACAGTTACACTTCATGAAGCAGGGAGAGATGGAATTTCAAAAACTTACAAAGTTACACGAAAGGGCGAATTTCTAGATACACCTATGGTAACTTTAGTCAACTCTACTTCAGCTTCGGCATCAGAGATACTAGCTGGAGCTTTGCAACAAAATAGTAGATCGCAGTTGATAGGTGAAAATACTTTTGGGAAAGGAACTGCTCAGCAAATCTTGGATTTACCAGATGGAAGTAGTCTTCATCTAACAGTAAAAAAATGGTTATTGCCAGACAAGAAAAATATTAACCATGAAACTCCTATTGTCCCAGATTTGAAAGTTGATATCACAGTTGATGATATACGACTAGGATTGGATAAAGTTCTTGAAAAATCTAAACAAGAATTGCTAAATCCTTCACTTTAATTTAATTTTGATTCTTTATAGTGCTTATTGATTATTATTTATAAAAGTTATATTTTAGTTAATTATATGGACACACAAAATGCAAATCATTTTAAATCACAAGGGAAAGTAAAAAAATATCTCTCATGTAGTTGTATAATGTTTGTTCTTTTATTTTTCACAATAATTGCTGGATTTATATCTGGTTTTTTCAATGGAATGGTAAATTTGGTGAAACCAGCAGATGCTATCATTAGATATGGAATCTCAGATTCATTCGATGGAAGTGCAAGTCACAAAATACTGTGCAAAGCAAGCATGGCTGGCTCTCCACATTGGTTCAATCTTGATTGTAAATGTATAAACTCAGAAGGAGAATTTGGATGCACTGCAAGTAATTCAAATAATAGTGGTGGAAATGAAGAGGACAATGAATCAAATGGAACAAAATCAAGCTCTGATAATTCTGCATTATCCCAAAGAGAAAATGAAATAACTTCAATTATTGAAACATCAAGTCCAGCAGTTGTCACTGTGGTTGCAAAAACATACTATCAAGATTATTTCAACGATCAATTAGTCGAAAGGTCAAATAATATTGGTTCTGGCTTCATCATTTCTGCTGATGGTTACATTATCACCAACAAACATGTAGTTGATGATACGAATTATGAGTATGAAGTGCTGATTGCTGGTGAAAAAGAACCTATCCAGATAGAGAATTTTGCCTTAGATCCAGATAACGATATTGCTATTCTCAAGGTAAACAAATCAAATTTACCATTTCTTAAGTTAGGTAATAGCGATACTTTGAAAAAAGGACAAACTGTCATAGCTATAGGTTCACCATTGGGTGATCTTACTGACACAGTAACAGTTGGTGTAGTATCTGGTTTAAATCGCGATATTAGTGTTAGTGATACTTACGGACAAAGTATGGAAGCAATAAGGGGTGCCATACAAACTGACGCTGCTATCAATCATGGTAACTCAGGAGGTCCATTGATTGACATTAATGGAAATGTTGTTGGCGTCAATGTTGCTACTTCAGAAAATGCAAGTAATGTTTCTTTTGCTCTGCCAATAAGTATCGTTCAAACCAAGTACAGTGAATACAGACAATTTGGTAAGTTTTTGAGCCCATATATCGGTATCAATTATAAACAGCAAGCTTTCTTATTACCTGATGGGACAAATATCTATGGTGCTTTGATAACCCAGATATCTTCTCAGAGTCCAGCTAGTAAAGCTGGTTTAAGAAGAGGTGATTTGATTGTTGAAGCTGACAAAAGATCACTTGATAATATCAATCTTCAAATAATTATACAAAGCAAGAAGGCAGGTGAAGAGTTGAACCTCAAAGTATATAGAAATAAAGAATTTGTAAATTTACAAGTTGTAGTTGAAAACAGACAATAATCACTACAAGCGTACTTAATTAGGCATTTTCTGATTGTTAAAATATAACTTCTTTGCTAAAATCGAAATGATTTTTGCAAGAATTATTTTCTCAACTTTCATCAAAAATCTTTTTATTTAACTTATACAAGTATGGTGTTAGGTGATTGTTCGCGAACACTTAAGCTATAATTGTAATTTCAAAGATATGGATCTAAATCAAATTGCACAAAAAGTATCTGATGCTGCTGATGATCTAAAAAAGAAAGTCACAAATGCTGCTGATGATTTAGGTGATGCTGTAAAAGGTGCCGTAGATGGTGCTAAAGCAAACCTAAACAAAACTGATGATGCTGTTCAACAAGTTGCTGATGATGCACAAAATGTAGTAGAACAAGCTACAGATGGTGCTAAAGAAGTAGTTGAAGAAGTAGGGGAAGAAGTCGAAGAAGCAAAAGATCATGTAGCAGATGTTGCAAACGAAGTAGTTGCAGAATCAGCTGAGGCTATGAATGTGGCTGATGATGTCGCAGAAAAAGTAGGAAATGCACAAAATGATGCTAGTGATGTAGAAGAGGTATAAGATATTTCCGTGTAACCGCTAACAAAAAGAGAGGGACTTGTTCCTCTCTTTTTGTTTTTATTGAGAGTAACTTTTCACTGGAAGTTCAGAAGAGTAGGGTAGAGATTAGGGGATTCATCACTTCTTAGTCTACATTCACCACCTGATACTTTAAATTTGTATTTTTATGTCAAAATCAAAATTAGGTTATTAATTTTTACTTTTTGACAAATAAATCTCTGCAAAGATTTGTTTAACTTATTTAATCATTTCACTTTGAAAAATACTCCGTATAATATCGAACTATCTAAATTTACTTAAATCAGTTTAGTGGATGAAACCTTTTGTGAGTTTCTTCGGCAAATCTATCAGAAGCATGAACATATCTCGTGGTAGTAGCTAGACTTTCATGACCAAGAAGTATTTGAACAGCAGCAGAGTTTGCGCCTTGCTCGATAAGGTATGTAGCAAATCCGTGTCTTAATGAATGGGCAGATGTTGGAACAATTATCCCTAGTAGCTTTCTATACTCTACAATCTTTTTCTGAAGATAATCAACGGTTAATCTATAGTTTCTAGTTGCATCAACAGGTTTACTCCTATTTCTATATTGAATGAATAATGCAGGCAGTTTATCATCTCTTAGCTTTAGGTACTCTTGCAAGTGCAACTTAGCACGATCAGTCAGATAAACAAACCTTTGTTTCTTACCTTTTCCAAGTATATATATCCTTGAAACTCCAACATTAGCATCTTCTTTACCTAGCGTAACTTGCTCTCGGTTCAATCGCATTAATTCTGATATACGCATACCTGTAGAAAAGAGTAATTCTAACATAGCTCGATTCCTAAGCTTAATCTCTTCAATTTTTTCAAATTGATTTGGCGCTTCAATCAATTTTATCAATTCATCAAATTCGGCAACTTGAGACTCTTTTTTCTCTTTTTTCAACAGTTTGACGGCATCAGATGATAATGGTGAATTGTAGTCAAATTCTTCAAGAAACTTCAAATATGATCTAAGTGCCGAAAGCATACGATTAATTGATTGAGTAGATAATTGATCCACTATGCCCCCGTTTTGGTGATAATTATTGTCATTATTCTCATTTATATAAAAGGAAGATTCTTCCGAGCCTCTAAAATCGTTTTTAAGCCCTTCAGTACTTTCTAGTTGATTATTTATACCTCTTTGAATTGTTCTTTTTCTAGTATTACTATCTTGATTAAATTCAAGTTCCAAATTTCTTACGTTTTCTAGTAAATTGATATGTTCCTCAGTTTTCAGTACTGCTTTATATTCCGTTATATTTATCTTCTTTAAATTCAAAAAGTCTAGTGCTTTATAAATTAAAAATGATTCAAAATAGCATAAATCTCGCAGATAACTCTTGGTAGTCTTGACAGAGTAATTTGATGATTTAAGATGAATTATAAATTCTTTTTTATAAGGTAACTTTGTACTCATTATTAGTTATTAGTTTAACCATCCAATAAGATATGTATATTATATAGTTTTTTGTACCAAGTTTCCGAAAAAATAATTATAAAAGAGAGAAAAGCATAAGTTTTGTGAAATTGGCTAATAATAGAAGTTTACAAGGATCTAAAAATTATTCACGCACAGTACAAGCATAACGATTAATATCTCTTACTTATAGATTTTTGTAAGCATGTAAACTTATCCACAAAACTGTCAACCTGCTCTATTTTGACCCTTTTCGCTTCGTATAAGAGTGATTATACGGAGTTACTCTGGTTAGTGCAAGTGTATCGTATTTGCATCTTGCACATCTCCCCTGTTAGAAGTTATCGAAATTTAGATAAATATTAAAGCTAGAGATTTGATAATTATTTTATTGCAGTTACCACATGTTGATATCTACATAATTAACAATGAATATCTATTTATATACATTTTAACAATTAGATATACCACCTATTCTACTCTATTTTAAAAGTACAAAACATAGAGAGTCTTTTTTTTGAAAACATTAATTGAATATTTTATATATTCCCCAGTCAATATTTATCACAACTACAATCAAAATAAGAGCAAAAGAACCTATGTATTCAATTAAGTTTTTCAGCCTGTACTTGCTATTTTCATCATATACAATGCTTATCAATATATAGTACAAGATCGTCAATAGAAGTGAAAGTATTTGTGGAGAGAGTTGAAATAACATTACACCCAAAGAGGTATTTATAATTGCAAATGCTATCAAAAGTAATAACTGAGATCTTTTTGTACTATTGATTTTGTGTAGAAAGCTTAATGATTGATAACAAAGAAGCAAAACTATAATCGCAAAAGCAAACAATCTATAGTATAAGTTGAGATTTACAGAAAACAAACTTACAACAATGAAGTACAGAGTTAATATTGAATATATATAGTTTACACTTTTCGCTGCTCTAGCAAGAGGTATATCTTGCTTCAAAGCAATAGCAAGTATGTTTGTATTCAACAACAAACTATATATACCAAAAACTTTGAAACCTATCAAAAAAACACTCAAAACTCCTCCGCGAATCGAATTAACGACTAAGTCATCATTGACAAATATAATTCTACTAAAATAAGAAAGTGAAAGCGTAAACAAAAAAGGTAGAATAATCAATACAAACAAATCTTTGAGTCTAATATTATGCAACACTTGAACGATCCAGTAAATCGATATAATTACTATACTCGACTCAATTATAGATATGCGCAGATACCCATAATTACCTAGAAATCCATAGAATGTCAATATATCTAAGACAAAAATAGTCAATATGGTAAGATATATCTTAAAACGAGTATTTACTTTCAGTATGCTTACAGACATTCGGAATTATAACATATCAAGATTTCACTATAGACCTTTCAAAACTCCCTACCTTTGTTAACATTGGTAAACCAACTATTGCTATTAAAGCCAAACCTACAAACAAATATATCATCCATTCATTACCTCCAAACGAATCAAGAATGCCTGTTGAAGGAAGAGCTGATGATACTGATGGAGAACTAGTACGAATCGCTCCGATACTACTAATACTTGAGGTAGCAGACATACTAGATGATAAAGATGATGATCTCGATGATGATAAAGACGAGTTAGACGATGATAAACTACTACTTCTCGTGCTTCTTCTGGGTTCTGCCGAAGTCGCCGGATTTGATGATAAACTGCTAGTTGCAATTGCACTTTCATTTAACTGAAATGTATATGCTTTCACACTTGAAGTTGAAATGCCTATCCATGTAGTTGATGTTATACCAAATGTTGAAGAATCAAGTACAGATATTTCAGTTATCCCTTTCTGAGTACTTAATGCTCGCAACTTCAGTCTTGCAAATGTGCCTGTGCCATTGAACCCACTTTGATTACTTAGGCTAACACCACTTTGAATTTCTAATGTATTTCCATCTACAATTCTTGACTGGAATATGCTTGTTCCAAAATCTGGAATACTACCTACTAAGCCCTCAATACTTACCTTCGTTGGATCGAACCTTAGATATACTTTTGCTCCTTGTACATTCTGATTTACAGTACTTATAGCTATATTCACATAAGTATCATCGTAATTAGTTATATTTGCTGGTGCTGGTGTAAGATTAACAATTATAGGAGTAGCAGCAGAAGCATTTCCCAGATTATATACATACGCTCTTATACTTTGATTTGAAAATCCAGTATTATTGCCGCCAATTTCCAAACTGGACTGATCAGTGATAGATAACGAAGCTGTACCTGAAGTTTGTCCAGTTAATGCTTTCACTTTTATCCTAGCTACTATACCAGTACCTGTATATCCTCTACCTGTAATCCCTCCTTGTTCATTTTTTTCTGCCAAACCTGCCTGTATTTCGAAAGTATCATTTCCTGCACTTTGAGAAACAAAAGCCACTGGAATTTCACCCTGCGAAATTTGTAAAGAGACTTTAGCTGGATCATACTTCAAGAATACTGACGCTGCAGTAACCTCCGTTCCACCTGTATTTATATACAAATCAATATTTGTATCTTGTGTAGCCGAAATATTTCCAGTACTAGGTGTCAGGTATACACTTACATTACTTGCACTTGATTTAGAGGGAGCAAGAGATGGTAATACAAGCACGACAAATAATACAACCAATGTCAATACCCCTACTGCAAGAAATATTAACAAGGTCAGTAACCTCTTATCTAGTTTAATGTTGGAACCGAGCAGTTTTGACATAAATTCAAAGTTTACTTATAAATTAATTTTTAATAATTAGTTAAGGTCTAAATTCTGTTTCTAATACTGTCACATCACAGCTTTTTGTAACAGCATATTGGTACAAAGCATTTCTAAACATTACAAAATCTACTATATCAACTTTTCGATCTGAGTTGAAATCTGCTATTGAATCTCGAATGCCAGCTTTTATTGGATAATTTGCAAATTCGTTCAAGAATAATGTAAAGTCGCCAAGTATGGTTACCTTATTATCTCTATTTAAATCATATTTTGTACATTGTACTTGTTGACTAGTAGTACCGTTTTGAGATCCAGATAAGCAACTTATCAGTTCCAAGGTTTGAGTCCATCCACATTGCCCATTTTGTTGAACCTCACATTTTGCAGTTCTATAGCATGCATATTCTTCTTTGTAGACACAAGTTGAATTTTGATTCGTATCACTACATATTTCACTATTACAACCAGATACAATACACTTAGATGCGCTTGTTGTAGGTGTTGTAGTTACAGGAGATGGTGTAGTCGTTACATTTACAGTAGGTTCCAACATCGCCTCAGTGATACCAGGACAACCATTATTTAACTGTTTGAAATCTCCTCCTTGATTTTGTGTTAAATTATTCTCCTTTGAATCCTGCTCTATCTTAGAATTTCCACCATCGCAAACTAGTCCGTACTTATCTTTGTAGCTTACAGTATTATTATTTCCACGAATCTCAGTTTGATTTAATTTCAATTTACTATTATCCCCAATATTTATACCCCGTCCATTCCCTGTGATTTCAAGACTTAGCAAATTTGCAATGGAATTGTTCCATAATGCAACTCCATTTCTAACATTGTTGTTTGAGTAGCTATCAGTTAGATTCAATTTACTATTATCCACTGCGATAAATCCACTTCCTTGATTTCCTGATGAATTCAAGTTTCTACCGTTTAATGTTGAACTTCCAGACAACGCAAAGCCATGACTTGTATAATTTTTCACTGCCACATTATCAATCTTGACTGTTACACCGTCTTTCACATAAATGCCTCTAGTTCCAAGTGTGTCCGTTTGACTTCTTGCACCTTCCAAAAAAACAGCGACCTCGTTGTTTCTCATCGCTCCCATTATATTTACATTTTTAGTTACATAGTAAGCAACCTTGACTACTTGCCCGACTTCTTGGACATTGGTTGTTGTTGTATTTTCGTATACACCAGCTTTGATATTTATCGCTCCACCTGCTTTGACATTGTTCAATGCATCTTGAATACCACTAGCTCCAACATATCCCGATGTACAATCCCTAGATGAACCTTCAGTAGGACAAACTGTGATTGTTGATAATTCTGGTTGCTCAGTATTATTTGTACCAAATGTCCCTGTTGCAGATGTTGCAGGTGTAGTATTTGTAATAAGAGCAAGTCTAATAGTGAGAGAAGCATATATAGAGTCTACATTAGTTGCTCGACCTCCTAGAAAAGAGATGTTTGAACAATTGTTACCTGATGCCGTAGTCTCCGGAGTTCTATAGTCATTATCATAAACCCAACTACATCCATCGCCGAAAGTTGTCCTAAAATTCCAAGTAGCTTCTTCAGTTGTACTGCTTTGCGTCCTAAACAATAACTGTGGATTTTTGCCATCGTTATAACACTGATCTGGTCTAACCCTCAAGTTTGTATTGCTACTATCTCCTGACATACTTACAGAAGTGAAAGAGAAATCTACATGTCTAGTACCTTCACATTGTACTTCTTGAGAATATGCTGTATCTTTCATTCTTTTACCATCTGAACCTACCAATACAACATGAAGTCCGTTTGTGTATGTAGCCCTCCCAGTCAAAGTTTCCAGTGTAGTCCCCGGACATCCTCCATTTGTACTCACATAGTTCCCACCACCATTCTCAGAAATTGTATTGCCTATTGACTCAGGTGTGATTCTAGCTGAAGAATTACTACACAATATACCATTTATCGTATTCGCTTGTATCTTTGTATTTTTTAAAGTTAAAGTGAGTTTAGCTCCGTCACTTAGTATTATGCCAGAATCTAAGTTAGCAAGAATCTCACTATCTTCTATTTTTAATTCAGAAGAGGTTGCTATCCATACCCCTACTCTTCTATTACCAATTGATTTCACATTGCGAAGCATCATTTTTGATTGTTGCCCAGCAAAAAAGCCATGTCCAGTCGAGAACAGTGTGCCCTGAAGGCTATTATTTTCAGATACTGATTCAGTGACTACCATACTCGATGTATCCCAAGAGGAAATGCCTGAATGTGCATTCTCTTTGGATATTGAGTTTGTTATTGTCATACTTGATGTATCTCGAGAGAGAATACCATGAGAGGTGAATTTTGCAACAGTCAAATTTTTTATCTCTACTTTACTCACTCCTACACTCACTATACCTCTCACCCCATCTGTTACATTGTTTGATGGATCACTCCCATCAAGCACTACTCCTTCTCTTGATTCCCCTTGGACTGTCAAATCTTTGTCTCTTATCAAGTAAGCTACTTTTCTCGTTCCAGTTGTATCTTGAAATTGAACATCAGTAGCTTCAGTATTTTTGTACACTCCATTCTTTACTTTGATCGTTCCTCCATTTTGTATGTCATTTATCGCCTTTCTCAATCCATTCCCTCCGACATATCCAGCTGTACAGTCAGCAGAGCTAGATACTGTAGGGCACACTGTGATTGTTTGGATAGTTCCTAAACTTGCTGTTTGCCAAACAGGTGACTGACAAAGTGTAGTTCCATCACATTTCACGCCTTGACCAGAAGAATTCTCCTTAGGATCACTCCATGTATTACCACTTCTCACATCGGTACACCTCCACTTCGTTTGATCATTAGTATCTTTGCTGTCCCCCTTGACATAAGTTTGTATATCTATACAGCTACTCGCTGGCGAAGGTTGAGCTGGACATACTGTATTGTCGCACTTCTTTGTCTGATTTAGTCGTTGCACAATAGAGCCACTGACTACAGTTACTTTCGAACATTCGCCTTGACTATTGGTTACAGGAAAATTTTCACAATAAGGAGCCGCCTGCACCCACCAACCATCTTTGTCTTTGACGACATTATAGTTACCAGCATTAGACTCGTCTAGATTTATGTCCCTTTTTGATAAAGTCAAAGAAATGGTTATTATTAGGAAAAACATAACTAGTCCTAATAAAAAAAACATGACTAATTTGCCGTTTCTTTTATTCGCGAAGTTTGAAAAAGTGATATTTGTGTTCATAGTATTTACACTAGATTAGATTACACTTGAAAATGTACTATTTAATAAATACTCTATGATAAGAAATTTTCAAATTCATTGCAAGCAAATTGTATGTAAAAATATGTGAAATTTGTTACTACCAAAGATTGAAAATAAGCAGGTATTTATTTTCGGACAATCAGTAGCATATCGGAAGTCGTCAAACCGTTAAGTGATTGTTTTCGAATCTCAAGATCAGGTAAAATATTGCTTATCAAGGTGATTGTAGATTGGTAATTCTCAACATCTTCTACATAAAGTACATTTCTTTCAAAACTATAGTCAAAGTTCCCTATTTTGCTTACAAAGACTCCTGAATTTGCAAGTAAACCTGCATAATACTGTGCCAAACCTCCTTTATCAGAAGAATTCACTATCTCAACTCTTGCTTGTTCTTTTGAGATATCATCGCTTAAAAATCTATTGTCTAGATCTGATTGTATAGATAGGTTTGCATCGATAGTTGAGAACAAATTGTACCCAACAATTCTTTGAGCTTCGTAGAACTCTTCAACGCTTAGATTCGTTTGCATATCGCTATTGAAAGCTTGAATATAGTTAACAATGTTTGTCATATTTTTGAATTTCCTGTCCAATATATGCCAAAATTCTTTAGGTGATAGATCCATAAGTTCGCTACTTTGATAGCTACTAGGTTCAATAACTATAATCCTGTCAATATACAAAGATAACTTTTCTCTAATCAAGTTTTCAAATTCATATAAACTTTTAGCTGCAAAAAGGTCTGGATTACTTGAGTCTAATGCATCTGTAAAATTGAGAGTCACGATACTTTGCTCTTTTGGATCAAACTTTGAGATAAAAAACTTTGTTGCAATCCTTGAGTCATCGGATTGTTCGAATATTATCACTGCAACACGAAACGAGTTTCCTGGGATAATTTGATTGCGTGTAGTAAATGGATTGCTTAACTCAAGTTTGGATACAATATTTTTAGAAGAAAACTGGTTGAATAAAACTATCACAGCAAGAAAAAGAATGATTACAAAAGTTAGTATCTTCAAGCTAACTTTTTGACTTTGCGAAAGATTTCTTAAGCTAATTGTTAGTTCTCTAAATTTGCCTAATATAAAGAAATCTGGTTTTTTCAAAGAAAAGTGGCCTACTGGAAATCGTTCACGCTTCATATCCTGCTTTTTGTACTTGGAGTAATTTCTCAACATCACAAGCGAGAACCAAATTATAAAAAAATATCAAATTCACTTGGTATCTTTGTTTCAAAATTTTGATTTTTACCGTCAACCTGAATTGACAGTTTCCAACTATGAAGCATAAGCCTAGCAAACTTTTCTCCAGAATAGTCCAGATCACCTATGATGGGGAAATCTATAGCTTTCAGATGTGCTCTTATTTGGTGAGTCCTACCTGTGACAGGAAAGACTGACAATGTAATATATGCCGGATTCTCGTTGTAATGACGGAATTGAGTAAGGGAAAACCTTCTGTCAGCAGTTTTCAAATTCAACTTGTCCCTATTGACAGTTTTGATTTTGCCAACTTTTGTTTCAAACAAATATTGTATCTTTCTATTCCTTTTGTTCCGACCTATCATCCCTTCAATTTGAAATCCATCTTCTGCCACAGTACCATACTTTGAATCAAGAGCTGGATTCAATTTACTAGAAACTACACAAAGGTATGTCTTACTGACCTCCCTATTTTCAAACTGTTTTGCGTAAACTTCTCTAGATTTTGGAGTTTTTGCTACTAAAACTATCCCTGAAGTCTCCTTGTCTATCCTGTTCACCATAACGGGCTGTGAATCTTCTTTTAGATAATGTTTTACTGCATTTAACAAAGTGCCGGATTCCTGTCCTGCTCCAGGATGGACAACTACACCTTCTTCTTTGTTGATAACGAGCAAATCATCATTTTCGAATATAATTTCAAATGGAATGTTTTCTGATAGAATCGTATCCCCTACTTTATCTCGAAATTCAATTTCTACTTTGTCATTATGAATTATTCTCTTGAGTCGAGAATCTGACACTATATCATTTACAGCAACCATTCCAGATTTGATAAGTTTGGACATATACGATCTTGAATATTCAGGATAGGTTATCAGAAGATAATGCTCCAAAGTCATATTGTGATATTCTTTTTTGACTGTCGTTATATTGTTCATTGAAAATTACTTTTTTTATCATTCACTTCTTTCTTATTTGACCTCAAAAACTTCAAGTCTCCAGCTTTTGTATATAGAGAAGTAAACAAATGCCTTTCTAACAAGTTATTTCTCTTCTTTTGACTTACTGCTGCTTCCACTGTGGAATCATTTGCTGTTGAATTGTTTAATTTTCTTTGCATGAATCTTTCAAATTTAACTTTCTTTGCAACTTCAACCAATTTATCTTCATCGGCTGTTTCCCTAAGTGAGTTTCGAATATCCTTGTCAAATTGGACTTTTTCTTTTCTAGCAAACCAACCTATCCAAAGAGCAACTATAACTATAAGAAAAAAGACTATATAATCCATATCTGAAAGTGATTCCAAGAAGAATCCTTTGCCGAGTTTACGATAAATCAAAACTGTAAGAGTGCTTACAAATATGAAAACAGGCAATATCAAAATCCTAACCGAAGCAAAATATGAATAATCAACTACTTTACTTTTTTTATAATTTTTTCGTTTGTACAAAACTATAAGAATGAAAGATATGAAGAAACCTGAAACATTGATACCAGAATATATATCAAAAAAATTCCACGGAAGAACTTTCAAAGACCATTCAGTTGCAATTTGATATGTATAAAGATCTTCTATATATATCCTTGGAATTACATTCCAGGGGAGGTTAGATACTTCTGTAAAATTGAAAACAAAAAAAATGATACGAGACAGGATTAAACCTAAAATTAAGACTTTAAATAATTTATCATAGTACTTTATATACTCTATATTCAAACGCTTTGCATCACGAAAGATCAGATATAGAGATAGGAGCAAGGAAAGTATAAGTATCAACCAATTGGATACCAATATATTTTTTATTACAATAATTATACTGTCAATTTCCATAGGCTATATCATATCAAAGGATGTATGAATTGACAATATATAAATTAGTAGCAACCTATCAAGAATATGCAACTTAAAGTTATTTATAAACCGAAGAAATAGTAATTAAGCTCTATTCAAAACTAACAAAATTTTTCAGTCTTTGCCAGAGCGAAAGTTTCTGTGTTGCTGCATCTTTGACCTCGTCAATGTCAGCTCCTAGTTTATCTTTTTTTAATTCCCCATCCTTTGTCTCAACTTCACTCTGTTCTCTTGGTAGCTCTGTACCTACTATATCTTGGTTTGATGTCTCTACATCCAAAACTTCTTCTGGACTTTCTGAACCCTGTTTTTCAGAATCATTTAAACTCTCTGCAGTATGAGCATCTGCAGGTAATGTATCAGAAGATACTTCTACATCAATTGCATCATCTTCATCTGCAATTCTTTGCTCTACAATATCGATCTTAGCTTCCAAAGAACTTTCATTTATACTCTCATTAAGTTTTTTGACTTGTTCAGCTATCTCTTCGACATCATTTTTTAGTTCCTGTACTTCGTTACTTTCAGCTTCAAGTTTCTTTAGTTCTTCAGCATTGGCTAGTTCAGAATTCTCTTTCTCAGCAGTATCTTGCTTAAGTTGTAATTCCTCTTTTTCCCTGTCCTTCTTGATATCTTTTTGTTCTACAGGATCAGGCATTGGCAAAGCTTTGTCAAGTCTACCATATGAATAAAGATCAAACTTGGCGTAGTTTGCGTGAACGATCTCCCATTCTTTTATTGTCAATTCAGGTCGCATAATTGCATACAAGAGCAAAAAAGCAAAACCTATTCCGGGAATTCCACAAAGCATTGTTATAACTAAAGCAGTATACCAATGTACATACCTCCTTCTTGCATCAAGAAAAACCCATATCGTCATAACCAACCATATAAAAATTAGTATACCAAGACAGTATTTCGCAACTAAGTTGAAATCCAAAGTTTGAATTTTGTCAATTGTAGTCAACACTAGGTTTGCTGAAGATGTACTAAAAGATGTCAATGAACTTGTAGTAGAAGTTGTAACTGCAGGTACTATATCCTGGCTTATGGTTGTTTGAGCTAATAATGGCATTTCATAAAAATCGCAGTGGTTGAATAAAAATAGTTAATCAAATATAACAGTAATCTGATACTTTCTAGTCTACTCTAGCTTGGTATGTAGCATCATCAGTTCGAATCTTCAATTTATCTCCATTTTTTATAAATAAAGGCACTTTCAATTTGAGTCCAGTTTCCAATTCTGCATCTTTCAAAGCGCCAGAAACTGTATCACCTGCAACTCCATTTTCAGTATAGACGACCTCAAGTTCAACAGATGCCGGTAACTCAAAACTCACAGGCTTTTGATCTAACCAAACAACTTGAACTATCAATCCCTCTTTCAGAAACGCTGCTTCAAAAGCATAATCTTCTAGCAAAAATTCAAATTGAGAGAAATCACTGCCATCCATAAAAAACAAGCTTTTTGCATCTTTATAGAGAAACTGTGCATTTCTCTTTGCTATGTCTGCTACTTCAAGTTTATCTCCGTCAGTATAAGTAAACTCCAATACCTGTCCTGTAACTACATTTTTTACTTTAACTCTTATAGTTGCATGACCCCTTCCTCTTTTGTTATGTTCATAACGCAAAACCTTAAATGACTCTTCATTTTGCTTAAAAACGGTGCCATTTCGGAGTTCTGTTGGATTTAAATAAACTGCCATATGAAAAAAATTTCGTAAATTTGTAGTAAATCAATTTGATATAATTATCAAACTCTGCAATGACTCTTTCGACCAATACAGCGAATTATATCAAGGAAATCAAAATTTACAAGCACTAAATATTCAAGTTTAACTATCAACAGCAAATGCTCTGATAATTATACAAATAACCGTGATGGACCTAGTGAAGATTAAATCTCAGAGGTTGTAACTATTACAATGTAATTGCGAATATGCAAGGCAATTGCAAAATAAATGTAATTTGAAAGTCTAAATTATCCAATTCCACCACTTTGCTCAGCATCAACAGCTATCTGTTGATTCTTCTTTGCAGCTTCTTTTTGTGCCATTTTTTGCTTTGCTACAACACCTGCTAGAGATTTCAATTGCACTTCCAACCCTTTCTTTTGAGCCTTCAATTGAGCAAGTTGACCTTGATATTGTTGCAACTGTTGTTGCATTTGCTGTATCTGCTTTTGGTAATTTTGTATAGCAGCCTTATATTGCTTTAATTGATCTTCTCTTTGTTCTTTTGCTTCCAGATGTTGCTTTAGAGCTTCCCTGTATTGTCTCAACTCTTCTTTCAACTGTTCCTTTTGTTGCTCAGGTATATCAGGATTGTAGAGTGCATTTTCAAGATTTGCTATTTGGGCTTTGAATCCAGCAATTTTGGCATCTATTTCGTTCAATGACTGCATCGTTTCCTTCTCACCATTTTGAAGTCTCGCTACTTCATTTTTATGCTGTGATATGCCAATTTTTAATTGCTATACGGCTTTTGTCAGTTCCTCTATGTTCTTGCCATACTCGGTTTTTTGTTTTTTCATCCCTTCTATTTGAGATTCAATCTGATTCCCTTGATTGTCATCACCTTTATAGTTCTTGTTGTGTTGTATGAATTTGATTATCATTATTTTAAATTAAGTAATACTCTATCCGATCAATGTTTTTCAGCTAATATACATTTGACATATCAAAAAAGCAGACTAAGTTTTCAGAAGAAAACAAAATCTGCTTAATTAATTTCCATATCAATGTAGTTTAGAAAGACATCAAGTAATTTTCCTTATAACCTAATAATACTTCTTCCATCTTTTTCATAAGGTCAGGGATACAACTCATCAAGTATTGTAACAATTGGTCCTGAGTAGCACCGTCTTGTAGCATTTGATCAAATTGCTTTAACTGATCTTCATTAAGCATTGGTTCAAAGTGACTTACTAAATTTGAACCAAAATCATCATAAAGTCTTTCTGATTCCGTTTTCAAAAAATCTTGAGTTACTTCTTGATCTTTATATTTTTCCTTTACAGCTTGATTCATAAATGCCAATACATTTGGATCTCTATCCAAAACTGCTGGATTTAGTTGACCATTAACCATCATTGGCTGATTTGCAACAGGATTCATTTGTGCTTGAGGTTGCTGCATTTGTTGCATAACAGGTTGTGGACTTTGTGGATACATACCAACTGGCATTTGATTGTAGTTTGGCATAGGAGCTTGAGGCATCATCGGTCCTACTTGTTGAGCAGGTTGTTGCCATGATTGCATTTGTTGCATCATTTGCAGTTGCTGATTGTACCATGCTGCATATTGTTCAGGACTCATCGGAACTTGCATTCCTGGATTCATATTTGTTGGTTGAGGTGTGTTTGGATTCATTGTATATATTTTTAAGAAAAAATCTAAATAATTAATATATTAAATTGTTATTTAAGTAATGAATAACTGTCGAAAACATTGTACTACATGACATCATCAAGAGTAAGACTGCTAGCAAAATCTTTTGAAATCTATTGAATTTTATACTGAAAAAAAACGATAAAAACAAGAATGCCACTGCTGTCAAAAAGGAAAATATTGTGAGTATAAAGAACAATGCTTCTCTATCATAATTACCATTCCCAGCGGTAAATCCTAAACTCAAGATAAACAAAGTTGCCAAAAATTGAAAAAATACAATAATGCTTGTGAAAAACCAAGAAATCATCCCAGTTTCCTTCGTTTTCTCGACACAACAATCCTTATGATTTTTATGATCTATATTTTGTGATTCCATAATAAAATTTATTTTTATACTTTTATTTCTAACTTTTTAATAATTAATTGGGATAGTTATCAATTAAGCATTCACTGTTTCTGTTTTTTGAACATTGGATGCCTTACCTACTCTCAATACCATTCTTTTGTTGTCAACAAAAACTTTTGCCATAACTCCAGCTACTAGTCCTCCAAGTAATTGAGGAAGCAAATAAACACTTAGTAAATTCAAATTTGCATCATTAGCAAAATATTTTGAAAAATCACTCGATGCATGGACCAAGTTTGTTCCAAATGCAATTGCAGGATTCAAACTGCCTCCACTAATATTTGACATCAAAAGTATAGAAGCAAATATCAATACACCTAATGTTAGGCCGGTAAATTGATTTGACTCTTTTCTCTTATTGTAAGCAAGTGCCATTACTGAAAAAACCAACAAAGCAGTAAACAGGAATTCAAAAAATGCAGGAATCCACCAGTGCGTAGCATCTGAAACACTAGATAAAGGATATTGCGTATATGCATAAGCAACAACTGCACTATATGTAGTAACTTTCGATATAGCATAAACCAACCATGCTGCTAAAGATGCTCCGAGTACCTGTGACGCAACATATCCCAAAAACCTCTTCCAAGTTATCTCACCTTTCACCAAAGCACCAAAAGATATTGCTGGGTTGAAATGTGCTCCTGAGTATTCTCCAAAGACATAAACCATAGTAGCAAAAAGGCCTAAAGCTACAAATGCAACTACAAAAGCACCGTTTGGTAATGCTAATAATATTCCTAATGTAAATAAAAATGTTGTAAGAAATTCTATAAATAATGCTTTATATTTGTCCATAATAGTAAATTTATATTATTAAATAATTATTGATAAAGACAGTATCTGTATTTTCTAATCTTTTTTAAAATAAATCAAGTACTTTTCTAATTATTTTGTTATTTTGAATTGTTGTATTCCCCTACCTTATCAAAAGTCTTTTCTGAAAAAACTCTTATTTCCCCATTGTTTGATAAGATATAAATATAGTCATTTATATATATCGCTCTATCTACATTGTATCCATCTATAGCTTTTTGTAGTTTCAATTCATATTTCTCATCAATCGTAAACAAGTATCCACCCTGATAACCGGGTATGAAGAGCAAATTATACTTAGGATCAAAAACGAAAGCATGAGGGTTGTACAGAGATTCTGAACCGTATTCATTCAATATATACTTACTCACTTCACTTGGTTCTGCAGAATTAGTTACATCAAATACTGATAATTTCAGATTTGAACCCTCCATTCCGACACCAAGAATGATATTTTCATCAATTTCATGCAAGTACCCAGAATATCCCGGTATTTTGAACTCTCCAATCTTTTGAGGGCTTTTCGGATCGGAAAGATCTATTATATAAAAAGGGTCAGTTCTACGAAATGTTACCAAGTACAATTTATCACCTATATATCTTGCAGAATATATTCTTTCTGTTAATCCTAGTCCTGTCAGTTCACCAGTTACGTTTAGATCTTCGTTCAATACATAGACATCATTTTCTGATAATGATCCATTGTTCGATGGCAGAGCAATTAATGATTCAGCAGTCTCATTGAACCTTCTACTAGGTTGCATCTGCGGCAGAAAGAAATTGGTTGATAAATCAATAGTTGTAGCAACTCTTAAATTTCCTTTATATTCATCTATTGCATATTGATTCAAAAGCTGACCCGGGAACCTACCTTGAGCGATTACTGACATATTCTTCAAGTCAATTTTCACTACTTTTGTTGCAACTAGACTTCGCATATTTCGCTTTGCATATTCTGCCATCTTATTATTCAAATCATTCGACATCTTCAATGAAAGATCAGAGTCTAGTGAATCAAAGTACTTGCTCATCAAATCATAAATTTCATTCAATTTGGAAGTTGATGAAATATCATAATTCAATATCTTCTCAATTCGCAAAATCACCTGATTTGAAAATATACCTACTCCATCAGTTTTAAGAAAATCAAGTATAATGTATGGGTAGTTCTGTTCTTCTGGGTAGCTTAAGTAGATATTATCTTGATTCATGTAAATTAGCGCCGAATAGTTTGTCATTGCAGAAAATGTACCTTCTACTTTCGCAGTCTTAAGATCAAACTTAGTTATAGTAGTCAAGTTATTCGAATTATATGTATTTTTTGGGAAGTAAATACTCGTACAATCCAAATTTAATTGCTCATTTGCTATTTTATACAAAGGCAATACACAATTTTCATAATTGGCAGTATATTTGCTAGTCGTTACAACAAGTTTACCTTCAACGATCCTAGCTTCCTGATATGACTGATTCTCATCCAAGTCAATTTGCCATATTTTTTGAATATTTGTTGGATCTGACACATTATAGCCTACAATTTTTTGTTCCGTAATTTCCTTACTATCGTTATAGTTAGTAAAATCAAGCACAACCAAAATATCATTATAAAGAAGCATATCACCTCCTGTTTCCAATTCTGCAACTTGCTTTAGATCCTCAACTGGTAAAGCATTTAGTACATTCGTCTTGAATTGATAAGGGAAGTAGAAATCAGGATAAATTTTACTTTCTAGCCAATTCCGTGTGCTTTTGTCTTGATTTTCTACAGACAGAAATATGCTTTTGCCGTTTGTTTTTACTTTGTCAGGCTCATCTATCCCAACCACTCTTGTATTTGTTTCAGAATATCGATCGATAGAGATTGGTGCTGATTCGGCAGGAGTGGCAGTCAAATCATTTAGGGTAACTTTCATTCCTCCATCAAAAGAGTATTTCCTTGTCTCGTAAACTTTTGCTAGATAATCTCTGAATTCCAATTCATTGCTAAACTTCTGAAAGTTAGTCAGAAAAATCAAATCCCTGTTTTGATTTTCTATCCCGACATAGTCATAATTACGGGTTTCAAAAACTTTCTTTATCAAAATCAGTGTACCTGTACAGAAAAATAATAAAAGCAGTAAAAAAAGAAAGAAAACTAAGAACCTTTGTTTGTTGTTCATATTATTTGAATATAAAATTTCAAAAAAATTAAGAATAATTTTCGAATAATTACTTTATATCAAAATTTGAAAAACATTACAAAATACCTTCCAAATGTCCCTCCAAAATTGAATCAAGGTTGTACCAAGATTTCTTTGTCCTGTGATCAGTAAGTCTATTTTGAGGAAAGTTGTATGTTTTGATTTTGTCTGACCTATCTCCAGTTTTTATTGAGGTTTTACGAATATCTGTAATGTTACCCTCCCTTTTTTCCAGTTCAATTTCATATAACTTTGATCGAAGGATAGATAATGCTGCCTCTTTGTTTTTCAATTGAGATCTAGAATCTTGACAACTAATTACGATTCCAGTTGGAATGTGCGTGAGCCTTACTGCAGAATCAGTAGTATTGACACTTTGGCCTCCTGCTCCAGAACTTCTAAAAACATCTATCTTCAAATCTTGTTCATTCACCTCTACTTCATCCTGTTCTATTATTGGTAGCACGACTACTGATGCAGCTGAAGTATGTATCCTGCCAGCTGTTTCTGTTTTTGGTATCCTTTGGACTCTATGAACCCCTGATTCACTTTTGAATGTTCCAAAAGCATTTGCACCAGATAGTTTGAAAATGATTTCCTTAATACCTCCTGCACTAGCTTCGTTCATATCCATAATTTCTACGACAAGATCTTTAGTAGTCGAGTACTTTGTATACATCCTATACAAATCTCCTGCAAAAAGCGCAGCTTCTTCTCCTCCTGTTCCAGCCCTGATCTCGACTATACAATCGCCAAAATCTTTTGGATCGTGAGGTTTCTCTAGTTCAGTTAGTTTTGCTTCATTCAAACTCTTCTCTTCTTCCAGAGTAGTTATTTCTTCTTTTGCGATTGTTGCAATATCATAATCACCTGAAGACATCAGTTCCCTACTCTCTTTAATTTCTTTTTCAATTCTATCCAAAGTTTCATTTATGCTTTTAATTTCTTTCAAATGTGAAAATTCAGCATTCAATGATTTCAGTCTTGATGGATTTGAATATAGTTCTTGAGATGGAGAGAGAAGTATTGCTTCCAACTCTTCAAGCCTTTCTGATTGTACTTTGGTTAACATAACACGGACATTATAACAGAAGAACTTCTCAATATACTAATTACATCCATGTTCTGTCTTGTCAATTCTTCAATTATACATACCTTTGGGAATAAATTTACTTCTTCTCTCTATAACTTGCTTCTTCTTTCATAAATTGAAGTTCAATCTCTCCTGTTGGACCATTTCTATGTTTAGCAATTATCAAAGTTGCATCATCAGTAGCACCATCTTGATTCTCACCCCTAGTAAACATTGGTCTATGTAGAAACATAACTATATCTGCATCTTGCTCAATAGATCCTGATTCACGCAAATCAGAAAGTTGAGGTTTGGAGTCAGCACCCCTTTGAACTACTGACCTTGAAAGCTGTGATAATGCTACAACTGGAACTTGGAGTTCTCTAGCTAAATTTTTCAACTCTCTACTTATCTCAGAAACTTCCTGCACCCTATTCTCTTTTCTATTTCCTGCAATCAACTGCAAATAATCAACAACTATTATATCCAAACCTTCATTCATTTTGAGTTTTCTTGCCTTCACTCTCATTTCTGATATATTGATACCTGGTGTTTCATCTATAAATATATCTGTCTCAGCTAATTTTTCTTCTGCTTGAGTTATTTTGTGCAAAGCTACTTCAGATATCTTGTTTGTACGGAGGTTGAACACTGCAACTCCAGATTCTGCAGATACCATTCTTTGGATTAGTTGTTCAGCAGCCATTTCAAGAGAAAAGAATGCAACTTTCTTGTTTTCTTTGATTCCCATATGCCTGACAAAGTCCAATGCTAAAGATGTCTTTCCCACAGAAGGTCTTGCTCCGAGAATTATCAGATCAGAACCTTGAAATCCGCCAAGCATTTTGTCCAATGTTGCAAAGTGCGTCCGAATCCCCGGATACTCACCTTTATGTTTGTGTAGCTCTTCTATTTTTTCATAATATTGCAATAAAAGATCAGAAACTTTTGCGAAATCAGACTTGATGCTTTGCTCGCTTATAGACATAATGTCTTGTTGAGCCGTATTTACTACATCTGACAAAGATTTCGTTTCATCTCTAGATAATGTTGCAATATCACTACTTTTGGATATTAGCTTTCGTCTGATAGATGATTCTTTGACTATCTTTGAGTAGTCTTCAACTTGCGATGCAGTAGGAAGTAGACTTGCCAACTCTATCAGTTTCTTTTTTCCTCCAATGAATTTAAGTCTATCTCGTTTTTTCAAAATATCTGCAAGATTGACCAAATCAATCCTTCTTCTGTCATTGAACAATTCCAGGTAACATTCATAAATTTCTTTCAATCTATCATCATAAAAATCTGACGATTCAAGTATCGGAGTAATTCTGTATATGGCTTCTTCATCAACCAACGCACATGATAAAACATATTCTTCTACTTCTGTATTGTGTGGTAGAGTTGGGGTCATATAATTGAAATAATTGTTTAATTTATCAAGACTCTATTTCTATATTCAAATTAAGCAAATGCAAAATAATGGTATAATGATATCAACAACATTATCAAGTCGATAGATTAATTTTCTCTGTTAGATTATACTATAAAATTCGAAATCAGTTTCCAAGTTTTTTGAAATGGACAACATCACAAGAATTCTGACAAAAGACAATCTGAAGAGGAATGGCTATAACTTGATTGCGAATCTAAGCAATATTGAATTTCACGAGATCTGTCAATTTGCAATTAATGAAACTAAACAACGTCCTGAATTAAAAAGTCCGGAAAAAGACAGTGTAAACTTCGATACTATAAACTTAGTTTTGAGAAACATTGAAAGAAAACTTGATATGCAAGTTCCTGTTGCACAAATAGTAGGAAGTATAAAAATCGGAAATCTAGAGTTGCAAATCACTCCAGATGTTTTGATTCCTAGAGTTGAAACCGAGGGATTGATTGAACTTGGCAAAAGTCTAATATTTGGAAAGATGCAAAGTAATAATTGTAAACCACTCACCATACTCGAGGTTGGGATTGGCAGTGGATACATCTCTTTGGAAATCGGTAAAACATTTGAGGCATACAAAGTTGTACATTTGATAGCTATCGAAAAGTCAAGACAGGCAGCTAGAGTTGCACGGAGTAATTTGCGATCTAACAATATCAAGAATGTTGACATTGTTGAAACAAGCATAGAAGAGTTTTCAACAGACACAAAGTTCGATCTAATCATCTCAAATCCTCCGTACATACCTACTCGCTCTAAGCATGTCTCTAGAAAAGTGAAGCTAAACGAACCTACAATGGCACTTTTTGCAGGACAAGAAGGGTTAGATCTAGCAAGAGAGATACTTCAGTTTGGGAAAACTCATTTGAATGAAAATAGTCATATACTACTCGAGCTAAACTCAAAATCACAAATTTTGAAATTGGAGAAAGAATACAAACACTACTTCAAATTTCAATCATTCAAAGATACTTTTGGGAAATGGAGATATACACAGGTAGAACAATTAATAGACTAAGTTAAAGTGATAAATAGTTAGAAATTGCAATTTCATTCCAAAGTTATTACCTTGACCTCTTGACTATCACTCTGTGTGAAATCACTATCTTTCACTTTCAACTTTTTGATTTTCTCAATTTCTGAACTATATTCTTTCTCAAATCCAGCTAATCCATTACCCAGATCAAGCAACAAGACTTGTTTTGGCTCCATGTCTTGTATCATTTCAACTTTATTGTCAAATAAGCTCATACTTGATATTTCAAGCACGAGAAGATCTACATTTCCCAGTTCCTCTGAAATAGTTTTAGGTATAGCATTTATAGTTTCTGCTAAATAGCACACACCGATATTTTCAATGATAATTTTTGCAATGTCAAAACCTCCACTATTCCCACTATCATAAGCATATACAGAAATATCTTTTATTTCATATTCACCTGCACCAGAAACAACAAACTTTTCATGACTTTTGTAATCAAAGCTTTGATCATTAGTCAGAATAAATGCAGTATCTTGCTCAACTTCAGAACTTTCAGGATTGAAAAGTATATGATTTAACTTGTCTTCAAATTTATAACCCTTTTTTAACTTTGAGATTGTCATATTGTCTATAATTTATAATCAAATTTATTAAATGCTACTTGCACTACTTGTCGTTGATTTACTTGAACTTACAGTCGTTGAGTTTTCATGCATATTTATCGGCTTTGCATACTTCACAAGCCTGTGACTATTTATGCCAACCGGCGTACATGTATACAGTGTAAGTTGAGGTTCATCAGTTGGATTTTCGATTCTAGCTTCAGTAGGCAACACAGTCTCCTCTGTGCTGATTTGATAATCATACTCCTTACCATCCCAATATACTATGATATAGTCACCTATTTTCACTTTATCTAAATTATAAAAAGATGATTGTTCTTGAATTTCTTGTGGCAAAAAACCATAGCCAAGCCTATGACCAGTCAAAACCATATTTGAGCCTTTGATTGGATCACCAGTTCCCGGTCGCCACCAAACACCATATGACAAAGTACTTTCATCTACACCCTCGAGTATAGGCAAATCGACATTGATACTAGGAATAACCAATCTTCTTCCTTCTGGTATGCCTTTTTTATTATCAACAACTTTCTCACTATTTTTGTCCGCTTGCTCTTTGATCAAGTTTTCGATCTGAGTATCGTATGTTAAGTAAACCTTTCCCTTGTCAAACAAATTATATTTGATTCTTGGCAAAAAAGGAGAAACTAAAAAATACAGTCCTACAAAAAAAATTATTGATATCAGTATCTTCAATAAATTTCTTGAAATTGAGAGTTTACCTATCCTCACTTTGTTTGATACTGGTTGACTTAAATTATCTCTAGTTTGCATGGTCATATTTAGAAATTTGAATAATAAAACTTCCAAAAGAAATTTCAAGAAAAATTATACTACAAGTTTGCATTAGTATCTAGTTCTATTTTGACATTTGAAAATTTCAGATAACCACTCTTGATTTTAGTTTCTTTTTAATTCTTTGTGCGTGAATACAGATTTTTAATTAATAATTAATTTTACTTCTCTTTTCGACAAACCTGAACGCAGAGTAATTTCACTTGCAATAAAACTATGCGTATACTAAAATATGCCACACATTCAATATATTGGACATACAGAGCTTATATATACAACTTAATGTACGTAAAGGATAGCGAACAAATTTCAATTAATTATTCAACACTTAACAAAAATTTCTATGGAAAATATTTCATGTCCAAAAAACTTTAAAAAAATTACCCTGATTGTTGCATTTGTGATTTTCGCAATAGCTGCAATATTTTTTCTGACAAACAGAGATAAAACTTTAGAAACTATAAATGGAGCAAGCAAATCGAGTTTATCAACAAGCCAGACTTCTGAAGTTATTTCTGAAGGCAAAACCTTCACTTTCACTAATGGCATAGAGGGTGCAAATGCTTTCGTAGCAACACAAAATGTATTTGAAATAAAGTTTGAAGACTATCCGGGCATAGGAAAGTTTGTAACTTCAATCAATGGCATCATTGCAAATAATAACGGCTATTTTTGGTTGCTAAAAATAAATGGTGAAGATGCACAATCTGGAGCCGAAGATACAATTTTGAAAGCAAATGATAAAGTTGAATGGGTATATACCAAAATTGATTAAGATTGATAATAATAGATACTCTAATAGTTACTGAAATGTACCAATTGTCAAAAAATACAACAAGTAAATTCCCCAGTTTCAAAGATCTTTTTGGAGCTTTCATCGTTTTCTTTGCAAGGTTTGTGAACTTCATGCCAAACTTCTCCCCTGTTGGCGCTTTCGGTTTCTTTGGCAAAAATCCCATACCTTATTTTCTAGTCATTGTTGTGTTCGACATTATTTACAAGGGCTTTTATACTGGATTTTTGTATACTTATTTAGGATTTTTCCTTTACTTTGTACTTGGACGATATGCAAAAGAAGATACAAAAAAACAAGTTTTACTTTTGCCACTAGCATCTATACTTTTTTTCTTGGTTTCAAATTTAGGAGTTTATCTAAATTGGTACCCAAAGGGCTTTGACAATCTTTTACTTTGCTATGTAAGTGCCCTACCCTTTTTCAAGATGACTATACTGTCTGACTTGTTTTTCGGATACGGGTACTTGATAGTACTAAAATTTATCAGAGTTGCTCAAGACAATACAAATCTACCTACATTACTTAGAACAAAACTTATACAATCAAATGACTAAATTTCAAACTAAAAAGATGAGTATCATAATACTTATACTGTTTTTAATTACATTCTTTCTCCCACTTTCAACGCCTTGCGTTGGCTATGGCAGTACTTGTGCATCAGCGCCAGACAGTAATGGTGAATATCACACTTCCACTACAATCAAACCTTTGGGCTTTCGACTACTCGAGCGAGTTTTTGATGTAAATTTACCAGGCATAAGCAAAGATATTTTTCATAAATTATAAGTTTTGATCTTTGAATGTAGGCATCTAATTATGTCTATATTCTTTTCACCATTTCAAACTCAAATAAACCTCTTCGCATCAAATATTGTTGCATTGTCATCTCCATAACTATTTACCGGATCTTGCGAAGTCCAGTTCGCTTCATTTGACTTGTAGTTCTCAACTTCAGCACTGCTCTTGACTATATTTTTACCATATTTTTGGTTTATCTTGTCAACCGCTTTCATCATATTGCTCTTTTTGTTTTTCAATTTCAAAGTTTGCTCATTATCAAAAAGTTCAACTTGATCAAAACTTCTGTCAGTAAAATTTGTCAAAACTACTCCCATTTTTTTGAATCTTGTATTTGGTTTATATGCTCTTTGAAGTAAAACTTTGCAGTGTTTGATAAGTTCTGGAGTAAAGTCGGTTGGAATGATTTTCAATTCTTCATACATACTATATTTTTCAGCTTTTTCAAATCGAGAAGTTGAGAGGTAAACTGAAATTTTGCCACAAAGTGAATTTTGAGAGCGAAGTTTTTCTGAAGCTCTACTTACAAACTTTGCTAATTTACTTTCAAGCACTTCATATTCAAAAATCGGAGTTGTAAATGATCTGGAAAACAAAATCATCTTTCTCGCTTCAAACTTTTCATTTATTTCAATTACACTAATTTCATTCAGTTCTTGAACAATTCGAACAAGATTAATATTTCCAATTTTCTGAGCCAGTTTGAGATCCATTTGCCTCAAATCTTCTGCATTATAGATATAGTTTACTTGCAGTTTTAAGTTTAACTTATAACCAACTCCCCAAATATCTTCAATTGGAAAGTTCTTCAAAATACTACTAAACTCAACATCTCCAAGTATATCTTTGTCTAAAACAAAAAACTTGTAGCCTTTTTTGGCTAATTTACTAGCAATTTTACATAAAACCTTAGTTTTTGCAATTCCTATAGAAACTGGAATTCCTGTTTGATCCCATATTTTATCAATTATCTTTTTACTAAATGTTTCATAATCTTTTTCATAATTTGAAATAGTTACAAAAGCTTCATCAATTGAGTAAATCTCAACAACAGGAGAAAATTCATTCAAACATTTCATAACTGATCTTGAAATTTTGACATAATATGGAATATCAGTAGGAATGACTGCAACATGATTTTTCTCAATCAAATCTTTTATTTTGAAAATTGGATCACCAGTTTTGATACCAAGTTTTTTTGCTTCATTTGATCTAGCAATAACTGCACCTTGCAAACCTGAAGCTACAACTATTGGTTTATCGATCAGACTTGGGTTTCGTTTCCGTTCACAACTTGCGTAGAAATTGTTGCAGTCGATTAGGGCGAACATGGGGAAATTATAACAAAATGCATGATCGATCTCTGTTTGCAATATTTTACTGAAAATAATAGAATTATATTATACTTATGTATCGACTTATCTATAAAAATATAATAAAAGATTTTACAAAAGAAAATTCATGTCTAAATATCAAGACTTATCCAAAGAAGAACTCTTAAAACTTGTTGAAAAACAAGAAAAAGAGCTAAAAACTAAAAAGTATGGGCTTGTTTGGGATAGTGAAAAAGAACCAGAACAAGTTGTTTTGGATTGTGAAAATAATATTCCGATTTTACAGAGAATAAAAGAAAAAGAAATCAAAACTGATGATAGTGATGATAATATTTTGATAGAAGGAGATAATTATCATGCTCTTACTTGTCTCAATTATACTCACAAAGGGAAGATTGATGTAATTTATATTGATCCTCCGTATAATACTGGAAATAAAGATTTTGTTTATAATGATAAATATATAGACAAAGAAGACGGATATAGGCATAGCAAGTGGCTAAATTTTATGGATAAAAGATTAAGACTTGCTAGAAATTTACTAACAGAAAAAGGAGTTATTTTTATTAGTATTGATGACAATGAGTTTGCTCAGTTAAAATTGTTGTGTGATGCTGTGTTTGGAGAGAATAATTTTTTAAATCCCATTATTTGGCACAAGAAAACACAACCATCTTTTTTGACTAGAGAAGTAATAAATGTAACAGAATATGTGTTAGTTTATAAAAATTCAAATAATAAATTAGAATTTAAAGGAGGGATGACTGATCCTAATAAGCATATAGAAATGTTAAATAAATCAAATTCTATAGCTGTAAGATTATTTAAAAAAGAAAAAACAATAATAGGCTCTAAATATAATGGAGAATTAAAATCTGGAATTTATGGGAATGGAGAACTAAAAGTTTATCTCAAAAATGATTTAATTATTGAAAATGGAATTGCAAATGAAGACATAATTTTAGAAGGAAGATTTAAGTGGTCTCAAGAAAAAATAAATGAAGCAATTAGTAGTGATAATGGAATTATATATATAAAAAGCATAAAAACATTAAGAGCGACATTAGAAATATCAAATAGAGAAGCTGGAATTAAAGCACCAATTAGTTTATATAGCAAATATATAAATGATGGAGCGACAAATACAGATGCTACAAATGAATTAAAAAATTTGTTTGATGGAATTTCTCCTATGGATTATCCCAAACCAACAAAATTAATTAAATATCTTATAGAGAGTATTACTTATGAAAATAAAAATTCTACAATCTTAGATTTTTTTGCTGGGTCAGGCACAACAGGACAAGCGATTTTACAATTGAACAAAGAAGATAATGGGAATCGTAGATTTATTTTATGTACTAATAATGATTTAAACGGAGTAGGAAGTGAACTTGCAGAAAAAAATCCAAATGAAGACAAAGAAAAATTTGGAATTTGCCAAAGAGTAACATATCCAAGGTTAGAAAAAGTTATCAAAGGTTATAATAAAAATGGAAATGGAGAATTTATTGAGGGTCTAAATGGTAATCTTCAATATTTCAAAACAGATTTAATACCAGTAGAAAGAATTGATAATATTAATGATCAGCAAAGAAATAAACTTACAGAAAAAGCAGGACAAATGATAGCTATTAAAGAAAATACTTTTGAAGAAGTAGAAACAAACCAGTGGTATCAAATTTTTGAAAACAAAGATAAAAGCAGAAAAACAGCTATATATTTTCGTGAAAATATGGATGAATTTGAAAGTTTAGTAAAAAAAATAGGTAAGACAAAAACAGTCTTGTATGTTTTTAGTTATTCAAGAATTGATAAAAAAATATTTAATTATCTTGGTAAAAATATTGTTTTGGAAGATATACCAGAACCAATATTAGAAATTTATAAAGAAATCAATTTAACTTTAAGAGAAAGTGTAAGAAGGTTTAATTTAAATAATGAGATAATAAGGGCTAAAAAGCATATAGATAATTCAAATAAAGAAGATGGAGCCAGAGTTCTGCGAATATGTATGGAACACATCACTCATGAAATATGTTTTAAAAATTCCATAGAATTTGAAGGTAAAAAACTATCTAATCTTAATGATGAAATTAAGAGAATAAATATTTTTGATAAAATATTTTGGGAGAAAAACAAAACTTTTATCGTTATCGGAAATAATGCAAGTCATGGAGATTATACTGGTTTTGATTTAAAAGATTTGCAAGATTTTTATGATCATATAATAAATATGATAAACACTTTTAATATTAAATAAAACACTATGTCTATACATTTAAAAGATTTTCAAGAATCGGCAATAAATCAATTAAGTCTTACTTTTTTGGATTTATGGAAAACGGGAAACTATAAAATCCCTCTTATTTTTAAAGCTCCAACTGGAGCAGGGAAAACCATAATGATGGCAGAATTTTTGAGATGTCTTGATGATAATTACCAATTTCATGAAGATAAGGCATATTTATGGATCTCTTTTGGTGGAGATGAGTCTTATACTCAATCAAAAAATAAACTCTATCATTACTACAATGAAGGTACTGATATGAATTTGAAAGATATAAATAATTTAAGCGAAGGAAAACTTTATAAAAACAATATTTTCTTTATCAACTGGGCAAAAATAAAAGGAACAGATAAAGAATCAAAAAAATTAAAAAAACCAAACGAACACACAGAAGGAGAATTTGGAGTTTTTGATGAATTTATTAAAAAAACAAAAAAAGAAAGAGATCTTGTTTTGATAATTGACGAAGCACATACGGAAACGAATACAACACTTGCAAATGAAGTTATTGAACTTATAGATCCAAGAATTATTTTAAAAATTACAGCAACCCCAAAAGACTTGCCAAATATTAGTGAAATAAATCAAAAGAAAGCAGGTTTTGTAGAAGTTTTGGAAGAAGATGTGATCAAAAGTGGGCTGATAAAAGAAAAAATCATTATCCAAACAGAAGAAGAGATTATAAAACTTGAAAATAAAGAACTGAGTGAAGATGAAATAATGCTTGAACTTGCTTTCAAAAAAAGATTAGAACTAAAAAAATATTATGACGATTTAGAACTTGGAATCAATCCTCTTGTTCTTATACAACTTCCAAGTGATGAAAAAGAAAAAGAAGATGTAGCAACAAACAAAAAAGATATGGTTTTGTCGTTTTTGAAACAAAAAGGAGTAAAAGAAAATGAAATTGCCATTTGGTTATCAAACGAAAAGAAAAATCTTGAGTTAATAGAAAAAAATAATAATGAAGTTAATTTCATGATTTTCAAAGTAGCTCCTGCGACTGGTTGGGATTGTCCGAGAGCTGATGTTTTGGTTATGTTTAGAGAAATTGGAAGTCCTTCGTTTCATACTCAAATAATAGGGAGAATAAAAAGAATGCCTGAAGGCCATCATTATGAAAAAGAAGAACTAAACAAAGCATATATTTACACAAATTATAATAAAAGTCATATTAAAGATATAAAAGAAGTAGAAAACGGAAACAAATCTCCGATTTATTATACAAAACTTAAAAAAGATGTTTTACAAATTAGACTTGAAACAATTTTTCATCACAGAACAGATTTTAATACTTTGACACCTCCTCCTTTATGGCAAAAATCTTTTAAAAAGACTTTAGATGAATATTTTGGAACCAAAGATAATTTAATTATAGACTTTTCTGAAAATATTACAGCAGTAAAGGGGAAAATAAATCTTTATCAAGAAAACGTAAATAATCAAATAATCGTTGATGCAGAAATTGAAAGTTTTGATAATTTTGTAAAAGAAATTAAAGATAAAGGTAAAAACTTAGATTATCATTTTTCACAATTAGATATTGAAAGACTTTATAACTTACTTTGTTTTGAAGAACTAAAAAAGCAGCAACTTGACGAAGCAAAATACAATCCATCAAGATCATGGGGGCAATTAAAACAGGCTTTAAATGTTTGGTTTAGTACAAGGTTTGGTTTAGATAGAAGTGTTTGGTATAAAATAATTGTAAATGAACTTTTAAATCCAAATAGCGAGTTAAAAAAAGCTATTCACAAAGCACTTATTGATTTTAGAACAACTTATAATATTGAAATAAAAGAAAAAGAAGAAAAAGATATTTTTGATACTCTAATTCCAGAGCAAGAAATGAGTTATACAGAAGATTTTGAAGAGTTAAAAGCATCAAAAAATGTTTATGAAAAATTTTATATTAAAAAAGTTTACAAAGGAAAAGATAATGAAACTAAATTTATTGAATTTTTAGAATCACAAGATATTGATTGGTGGCATAAGCAAGAAGATAGTGGAAGAAATGTTTTTGCTATTGAATACTACGACACACAAGAAAAGAAAAACCGGCTTTTTTATCCAGACTTTATTATAAAAAAAGAAAACAAAGTTTATTTGCTTGATACAAAATCAGGAAGTACTGCAATGTCACAAGAAACAGCAGACAAAAATAAAACACTTCAAGAATGGATTAAAGCGAAAAAAGCAAGTTATGATTTTGAAATTATGGGAGGAATTGCCGATTTTAAACATCCTAGTTGGAGAATAAACAAAAAAGAGAATTATGTTTATGAAAACGAGCGCGATTGGGAAAATTTAGAATTTTAGGTTTTTACTAATGAGCATTTTCATCAATTACAGGCGGAGACTTGAGAGGAATATTGTCTAAATAATTAGAAAAAACAGAATTGAACTGAAAGTGAAAAATTATAAAAGTTCCATATTCAAAAGTTTCGAATGAAATTACCAAAGAAGAATTTGAACAAAATATGACAATATATAATAATAATTCTGGACAAATCAAGTTTGGAGATTGAGTTCCAAACTGTAAAACTATTGTCATCTGATCTTTCTCAACCACTCTCCAGTATAGCTTTTTTCACATCTTTTCACATTATCTACACTTCCTGCAACTATTACTTGACCACCTTTATCACCACCTTCTGGTCCTAAGTCAATTATCCAGTCTGAAGTTTTCACTACATCCAAGTTATGCTCAATTACAATTACAGTATTTCCTTTTGCGACAAGCGAATGAAGTACAAGAAGCAAGTTCTCAACATCTGCAAAATGAAGTCCGGTTGTAGGTTCATCAAGTATATAAACAGTCTTTCCAGTTTGCCTTTTACTAAGTTCAGTTGCAAGTTTCACCCTTTGAGCTTCACCTCCAGAAAGTGTAGTTGCTGATTGACCGAGTCTGATATAACCAAGTCCAACTTTCTCAAGAGTTTTGAGTTTATTTTCTGCCCAAGGAATCTTTTCAAAAAATTTAACTGAATCTTCAACTGTCAACTCAAGAATTTGCGAAATATTTTTGCCTTTATAATCAATCTGCAAAGTATCTTCATTATATCTTTTACCATGACATGCTTCACATTCTACAAAAACATCAGGCAAAAATTGCATTTCAATTTTCAAAACTCCATCACCCTTGCATTTTTCACATCTACCACCTTTTGTATTGAAACTAAATCTACCTGGACCATAACCTCGGATTTTTGCTTCTTTAGTTTCTGCGAAAATATCTCGAATATAGTTGAAAACCCCAGTATAAGTTGCTGGATTTGATCTTGGAGTTCTACCAATTGGGCTTTGGTCTATAACTACAACTTTGTCTATATATTCGAATCCAGTTATTGCTTCGTGCTTACCAGGAATTTCTTTACTATCATAAATATCTTTCATCAAAGACTTAGCCAAAATATCATTAACTAAAGTTGACTTACCAGATCCAGAAACTCCAGTAACTGAGATAAATTTGCCAAGTGGAAATTCTACATCGATATTTTTCAAATTATTCTCACTTGCTCCGATTACTTTTATAGAATAATCCTTTTGCCTTTTCAAAACATCCGCTTTTTTGAGTGAAGCTAATTCCGGAGCTTTCTTTGCAACTTTTTTTGTCATGAATTGTCTTGTCCCAGCTTCATTTTCAAGATCAGTCAAATCTTTATCGAATGTCGCAACTTTAGCTAAGATATTATCTTTATTTATACTTTTTCTACCTGAAATATAGTCAGATGTTAGAGAATTTTCTACTTTGTCAAAATCATCCAGTTCTCCATTATAAATAATTTCTCCTCCATGTTCACCGGCTTTTGGTCCAACATCAACTATCCAATCTGCATGTTTGATAGTATCTTCATCATGTTCGACAACTACAACTGAATTTCCTATGTCTCGAAGATGAAGTAAAGTTTCGAGTAACCTTTCATTATCTTTTTGATGAAGTCCGATACTTGGTTCATCAAGTATGTACAAAACTCCAGTCAAACCTGAACCAATTTGTGAAGCAAGTCGGATTCTTTGAGCTTCACCACCAGAAAGCGTTCTAGCAGTTCTTGATAAAGTTAGGTAACTTAAGCCAACTGAATTTAGAAATCCAAGTCGGGCTTTGAGTTCTTTCAAAACTTCTTTGGCAATTGTTTTTTGTTGAGAGCTTAAATTTGCCATTAAACTCATTGTTTGAGATTGATGATTTGCTGGTATCTATAACCTGGAATCATTCTTCAATTTTAAACTTCTGCTCTTTATAACTAGTTGCAAAAATTAGAAAAGCCACAAAAATCACTCCAGCTCCAACTATAAGAGGAAGCTCGTTGCTAATATTTGCTATGTATGCTGCCAAAATTGGAGGAATTGCTTGAGCAAGACTTCCGATGCTTGCATTGATTCCCAAAACTTCGCCCTGCTCCTTTGGATCTGCTGAGTTTGAAACCAAACCTATCAAATTTGGAGTTACTATTCCGTTGAATATAGCAAAGACAGGAAGGACTAAGTAAAGATAATTTGAATTTCCTGCTAGGTTTGGAAATACTTTTGGATACAAAAGCAGTAGTAATCCAAGTGAAGTCAATGGTAATGCAAATTTGACAAGTTTGCTTGCTGGATACTTTTTGACAAGAGGCCTTACTATTGCACCTTGAGTTATAGCAATCCAAATTCCTATATATGCAAACAAATCTCCGATATTACTAAAAGTGAAATTGAAAGTTTGTATGAAGTAATAGTTCGAAAAGCTAGTGAAAAAGTTAAACCCAAAATTAAACAAAAAGCTAACTAGTAAAATCACTGTTAAACTCTTGATCGAAAATGCTTTCTTGACATTTCTAAATGCACTAAAAAAGCTAACTTTTACACTCTTGGACTTTTCTTTCAATGTTTCTGGAAATACAAAAAATACCGAAAGTATATTTATTAAACAAAGAACTGTTGCAAAAAGAAGTGGTGTGATGATTTTGTCTAAACCAAGGATTTGATAATCTGCCAGTCTTGCACCAATATATGGACCCAAGACAAAACCGAGTCCAAATGCCATGCCAATTATCCCAAAGTTTTTGGCTTTGGTTTCAGGGGTTGACACATCAGCTATTGCGCTTTGTGCAACAGATATATTTCCACCAGTGATACCATCAAGTGATCTTGCGATAAATAGTAACGGTAAATTTGCATTTACAATTCCTAGTATAAAAAGAGACCGTGCAAAAAGACTCCCAATCAAACTTATAGCTAAAAGTGGTTTTCTGCCATACTTATCTGACAATTCTCCGATTATAGGTGTTGCGATAAAAGCAGCTATTGGGTAGCTCGCAATCAAAAATCCATAAACAATATTCCTTTGACTAGGTTCGATAAGTGGAAAAAACTTGCCAAATGGTGATTGTATCAAGCTTGACAATATAGGAATTGCTATTGAAAAACCAATCAAGTCTATAAAGACTGTTAGAAAAATTGTAAATAATGGAGATTTTTTCATAATATTAAAAAAGGTTAATTAAATTTAAATAATTGTTTTTGATATTTTTTCAAAGTTGATAATTCTTCTATTTTAGATTTAATTTTAGCTATATCTTCTTGGGTTAGTGGTTTATTATCTTTCCAATTTTCAAAATCTTCTGTATAAATCACAAAAGGTTTTCCATAAGGCTGTTTGGTTGCAGATTTTGCTCTGCCATATAAATGTAGGTGAAATTTATGATTATAATTCCCGTTATCTTGATAATTTATTCTTCCTATTTCAATTCCTTTTTCAGTTAAAACTTTTGTCATTGCTTCACCAACTATACTTGATAACCAAATAAATTCAACTAATTGTGCTGGGGTTAAATCTTGTCTTGATTCTACTTCAATTTTTGGTGAAATAATTATATGGCCTCCATCAAGCCTATCATTATGCGGAACTTCGGGTGTAGTATAAGTTTTAACTATAAAATTTTCTGTTTCATAAATTACAGCCATAAATTTAATTATTTAAAATTTCTCTTATCTTCTTTTGTACTTCATCTAATTCTTGTTCTGAAAATTGTTTTATAGAATCATTGTCTTGATCCAAGAATGCTGGTACTAAATGCAAATGAAGGTGTGGAACTTCAAAACCATGAATTGTATAAATGATTCGATCAGAATTGGTAGCAAGTTTTATAGCTTTTGCAACTTTCTTTGCATATACAAACATGTCAGAAGTCAAACTATCTTCTAAATCTATGATTTGATCAACTTCAACTTTTGGAACTAGTAGACTATGTCCAAGGTTTACTTGATCTTTTGCAAGAAAGACTATGAAACTTTCGTTTTCATCTACAATTCTTGCTGGTATTTCTTTGTTGATGATTTTTATAAAAATTGTCATATAGTAAACTTAAATTTGAACTTAGGCAAATACTTCATTTTTTCACTTTGAAGATTTTCTCTGTTTTTTGGTTTTCATAAAATGTAGAAAGTATCAAAGCTCCAAAAATCATAGATGATCCGCCAATTATCAAAGGCAGTGTATTTGAAATAATTGAAGAATAAGCTGCCAAGACTGGCGGTATTGCTTGTGCAAGATTTTGGATCGAGGTATTTATACCCAAGACTTCTCCTTGTTCATCTTTTTCTCCTGCATTTGAAACAAGTGCTATGATATTTGGTGAAGTAAATCCATAAGATGCCGCAAAAAGGGGAACTAGTAAGTATATAAGTTTATCATGCTGTCCAACAGATGGTAGTATAGAAGGAATGATGGGAGTCATCAATCCAAATCCTGTAAGGATGAGTCCGAAAATCACTATAGTTCTGGTGCTAAACTTTTTTGACAGTGGCTTTACTAGCAGACCTTGACCCACAGCAACCCAAACTCCTATATAAACTAGAATATTTCCCATATCAAGAAGTGAGAATTGATACAGTCCAATCAAGTACACATTTATGAAACTTACAAAGAAATTGAAACCAAAAGTGAAAAGAAAGCTTGTTATCAATATAGTTTTTATTCCTTTAGCTCTAAACGCCTTTTTTATTGTCATAAGAGCACTCAATTTATTTATCTTCATATCACTCTGTATATATTGGTTTGTTTCACGAAACTTGAATACAATCAAGATCAAAGCTATGAAGCAAAGTACTATACCAAGCATCAAAGGTGTTGCGACTCCTACCATTCCACCAATTTGTATATCCGACAGCCTTGAACTTACAAAAGGTCCCAAAAGAAGACCCAACCCCATTATCATACCTACATAGCCAAAGTTTCTTGCTTTGTTTTCCTTTGATGAGATATCTGCAATTGCACTATTTGCAACTGTTATGTTACCTCCAGTTATACCATCGAGAACTCTCGATACAAAAAGTAATGGTAAATTCAGAGTAAGAATACCTAAAAGAAAAAATATCCTAGAAATAAATGAACCAGCTACACTAATAGCCAGAAGTCGTCGCCTTCCATATTTATCAGACAATTGCCCGATAACTGGAGAAGATAAAAACGAAGCAAGTGCGTAACTTGCTAGCAGAAAGCCGTAGAGTAAATTCCTATCAGCTGGATCAACTACATTGTAAAAAACTCCATAAGGTGACTGAATCATACTTGCAAGTATAGGTATAACTAGCGTAAATCCGAACACATCTAGAAAAACTACCAATAGTGTTATGAAAAAAACTATTTTGTTGTTTGTTGAAATACTTTTTTTATGTTTCTTCATTATATGAATTGTATATAAGCTAATTTACTTGTCTTGCAAAATTTCAAAATACCCTATAGTTACATTCGTTGAGAATAACTAGCTTGCTATTGTATCTATCCAGCTCAATGCCTCTGCAATATTCATATTACTGACTTCCCAAATATTTTTTTCTCCTACCTTGACTGATAAGGCAAATTTATTCAATCTCTTCCCTTCACATTCGTGACAATCTACATCACGAAAATATTCCTTAAGTTCATCTCTTATGTAGTCACTTTGAGTTTCTTTGAAACGACGAGAAATATTTGGTATCACACCCTCATACTTACCGTTGAAGCTATGCCCTGACTCCATTGTCACTTTATAAGTCATATCTCCAGTTCCATACAAAATCAAGTATAGCTTCTCTTTTGCCAATTTTCCCATCGGTGTTTTCAAATCAACTTTATGTTTCTTTGCTACTTGTTCAAGCATCGTTCGGTACCAACCTCCATTCATGTCCCAACTTCGACTCCACGGATAAATCGAACCTTCGGAAATAGTAAGTCTTGGATTATAAACCAAGTTTGGATCTATTTCCATTATGAAGCCAAGACCGTTGCAACTAGGACAAGCACCAACTGGAGAATTGAATGAAAACAAGTTTGGCTCAAGCTTTGGAAAAGCTGAACCATCTGACATAACCATTGATTCTGACATCACGATATCTTGATCTGTGTCAATAATGTTTACAGCTAGTTGTCCGTCCCCCTTTGAGAGTGCGAGTTCTACGGAATCAGTGATTCTTTTCCTTTGTTCACTTTTCAAAGTACCTAGAGCTTCACCGTCTTCTTTTTCAGCAGCAGTTCCTGTTGTATTTAGAACCAATCTATCTATAACTAAGTCAATATTGTGAGTTTTGTAGCGATCAAGCTTGATTTCTTCTTCGAGACTTTTCAGATTTCCATTTACTCGAACTCGTGTGAATCCTTGCGAAAGAAGTTTTTGAAAAAGCTCTTCATATGTTCCTTTTCTATTTTTGACAATCGGAGAGAGAATCATAATCTTCACCCCAGAAACATTCGATTTGCCTAATTCACTTGTATCAACTTTTGATCCTTTTTCTTGCACTTCCTGTGTGAAGCTAACAAGCGAGGGAATATTTATGATTCTTTCGACTATTTCTTGGACTGTTTGTGATTCCAATTTTGCTTCAGTAGTTGGATCATAGGCTGTCCCTACTCTTGCAAAGAGTAATCTCAGATAATCATAAATCTCAGTTATAGTTCCTACTGTCGATCTTGGATTGTGACTTGTTGATTTTTGATCTATCGAAATAGCTGGAGAAAGTCCTTCGATATAATCTACATCTGGCTTTTCCATCATACCTAGAAACTGTCTTGCATAAGAACTTAGTGATTCAACATATCTTCTTTGCCCTTCAGCATACAATGTATCAAAAGCCAAACTTGATTTACCAGAACCTGAAACGCCGGTAAATACTATCAGTTTATTTTTCGGGAATTCTAGAGAAACATTTTTTAGATTATGAACTCTGGCCCCTTTTATTTTGATTTTATCTAGCACGAGTGTGATTATATCAACAAACAAGGAATCTAACAACCTAGATATCTTATCTCAAAGTGAAATTCGTGTTTTTGCGAAAGCTTCTTTAGTAAATATAGCAAGAAAAAGTTATGTCTATATAATACCGCATATAATACTATGTAATATATGGTAATTAAGCGATTGTGAGGCTGTTTGAAAGTTTTGAAGACAGTCAAAAACAAAAATTATTTTGCTTTCAACATATCTTTCAAAGTTATCTTCTTTGTGTCGGTATCTACAGACTTTGCTTTGGATCTTTCTATTCTTGCTTTCAATTTCTCTTTTTTTGCTTTCAGTTCATCAGCATTTTTCGCACCTTCTTTTCTTCTAGTATACTTATCAGCAAGACCTTCAGTATCGATAATTTTTTGTGCTCCAGTCCAAAACGGATGATTTGAAGAGTGTATATCCAAATGAAGTTCTTCTTTGGTAGATCCTACAGTCCCGACCAATTGACCTCCTACAAAAACCTTTGCTTGTTTGAAATATTGTGGGTGAATGCCTTTTTTCATGAAGATGATTATAGCACAATTTGATACTAACTCAAGAAAAAATATAAGCCAGCGAATTACTTCGAGAGAAGTTTACAAAAAAGGATCATACCCTGTTTCTCTTATATTGAAAGGAGGTACACCTTTTAGTAAGTTTTTGAAGTCAAATAGATAAGCAGGATCATAGATGATGCTTTCAGCTGGGTACAAGAAATTTTGCACCAATATCAAATCTCTTCCAAAATGCGACTTACATTGTATACCACTTTGTCTCAGAGTTCCATCAGCATTGTATATAGGAGCTGATCTTTGGTTTGGACAAAGTCCCGATACTATCACTGAACCTTTGATCTTCAGTGAATCCCATATCACAGTCTCTCCATCTGCTACATTCGGATACATATCTGGATAATCTGCCACAAATTGAGTTTGACCGTTATAGTCAACTCCATTTATATTGTGACTTTCACCATCATCCGGCATAGTGATGAACTTGCCATCTACAAAGAAAGTTGCATCTATTGTATCGCTTGAGGGTTCTTGAGTCACTGTTTTGGAATCAAACATTGACCTACTCTTGCCACCATAGATTATCACATCACCTTTCACTACAAACATTATAGTATTGCCATTTCTCTTCTCTATATTTTCATCAATAGTCAAGTTACCATCAACAAGAAAAATGATTGGTTTTGTACTTGCATATATAGGTGAATTCCTTTCGTCATTATGGTTTCTCATTTGCAAGTTTCCATTTACTTCAACTACTATAGCTTTTGCATTCCCAATACAGTCACTATCTCTTAGTAAAGTGTTTGATTCATTATCAAGCCAAGTTTGATGTCCATTCCCATCAGTCCCGTGCAATAAGTAATCTTCTATGCTTTGATTAAATATCCAAACATTGTTGTAGTTTGGATTCGTTTTGAGGTACAGTGATTTGTTTGAATCATTACCACAATATATTTCGGATCTTTTGTCATACCTATTTACTGTTCCAAACAGATTTTTGAAGTAATCATACAATGATTCGTATCTACCTTTCGTGAATTTGTATACATCAAGAAGACTTTCACCATTTGATGCAAAAGTCATATCGTTTTTACTCACATTTTGACCTAGGTCTATATTTTCTGATCTTGCTATATATGTAGTAAGGTCAGTATTTTGAGATCCACCATACCGTTCGGCTATACTTTTTGGAATGGAAAAGTTTATCGATGGAAGTTCGTAAGGGTGATTTTCAAACTGATTGAATGCTCCTTTTAGAAATAAATTTCCTCCAATCGTATTCATCCATGGATTGCCAACTGACAAAGTAGATACTGAGTTATCACCTCCTCTCCAATTGCAAAACATATCGACTGCGCTCCAACTTTCTGCATAGAAATCCAAAACTCCACTCTCCCCATTGCCCCATCTGAAACTTATGGGACTCCTCATTGGTTGATCTGGTGGCCTTAAAGTATAGACTACAGACAGATTGTTGTCTCGATAGAACACAGGATTTGAAACACTGCCTCCACTATATATATACTTGAAATGATATCTCGAATCATTATCACCAGAAAAGTATCCTGGCCTTATGATGACATCGCTACCCAGAAGTGGATTATTTAGATCAATTCCACTTCCTGCAGAATAACTATAATAATTGAAACTCGTGATCAAATTTCTATTTGCACCAACACCAGGTAATCCTCCAGCAAAACCAAATCCTCCAAAATTGTACTCCGCCAGAAACTGATAATTTAGTGGAATCGTAGTATCAAAGTTTATTGGTCCAGCAAAACCTGTATGTTGAACTATACCTGATGTATCAACTGCCTTATAGTCATACTTAACTTGTCCTGATCCAAGTATAGTATTTGGATCACAACTTACCGGATCTGGATTTGTGAAACATCGTGTATTTGTGATTTTGAAATCAGATGTTCGCGAAAGTGCTGGTCGAATTGTATCTACTAGCTGTTTGATACTAACGGTTGCAGTATGCTCACCTTGATAGTCCATATTGTTTGAGCAAGCAGTTCCACCAGGACCAACACCACATTCCGAAACAAATGCACTTCCTCCATCACCAACAGTTATAGTTATAGTATCTTCTGATCTATCTATCGCATCATTTGGATAAGTCACAAAGACTGAGAATCGAATTTCAGTAGCAGAACCTCCAGGAAATCCAGGAGCCGTAGGATGTCCCAAAGTAGAAGTAAGTGATTGTATGTTCCATCTTGCATTATCAAGATCTTCCCTTCCCGATCTACATATAACTTCAAACTCAGCTGGATTGTTTGGGCCCATTGCTTCATTTCTACACATAGGAACTGAAGCATACGCGTCAGAATTTCCCGAATAACCTGTATTGCTACCTGCCCTCCTGATTTCACATGCAACTCCAGAATTCACACCTATCATACACTCATCATCTACATGACTTTGTAGTATGCCGTCAACCCCAACTAGTCCACAAGTATCACAAGTTCTGATTTCATTTCCAGGCACAAAACCAGTGCCAGCATCAGGTATACATATCCTATCCGTGGTAGGATTTTGCCCAAAACATGTGTTTCCGAGTACACAACTATAATCTGGCTCACAATACTGCAATGGTGCACACCTGCCTTGATATGAGTTTGGTGGACATCGATAAGTTGGACCTATCCATTGACAATCAGTCGCCGGGTGGATCTGCGCATTGCAAATCGCATTACTGTTTGGATCTATTCGTATCCAATGCCCAGGGACATCAACGATTGTACAAGCGATACAATCACTGCCACAGCCGGTAGGCAGAGATGTCGTCGTTCGGGTTGTCGTGCTTGTCCTTGTTCTTGTCGTTGTGCTGGTTCTCGAGTAGCTGGTTCTCGATGAAGTAGAAGTGATCGGGATGCAGGTGGTTCCGGTCGGATCAACCATCTGACCGGGTGGACAGACCATTGCACAGACTTGGCCTCCAGGTCTTTCACCGATAGGACAATACGAGATCAAAGCATCTACGCACTGTATCTGATTGCAATAAATCATTTTCGTGACGATCTCACCCGGAGCAGAACACCGTCCTGGAATAGCTGCATCCTGCTCAGTACAACATTCTCTCCATATTGGAGTATTTGGACGAGGTTTGGAACCATACTCACAATATTTATTGCAAGTCATTATGGCATCGCTACAGACAGGATTACTAGCCTCTATTTTCGTGGAAAAGAAGAAAAATATCGTGAAAAGAGCGAGTATGAAAACGAGAAGCTGGGTTTTGATCTGGCAGTGACTAATCAATTTATCTAAGGTACTTGAAATTGTTCTATCCTGAAATGTTCCTCACCATCAAAAAATTTTTGGTTCATATTTTTTACTATATCTTGCATGAGCTTTGCGTTATATTGAGCTGCCAAAAAATCCAACCAGATTTCAAGTATCTCTTTTTGTGGAAGTCTTTTGAGTTCTTCACTAATTCCAATCTCTACATACTCAAAGATCGCTTCTTCAGATATAGATCCAACTGCTTCTTGATTGGCCACTTCACTAACGGAAACTAAATAGGTTGCATTACTTGCTATTCCACCATTGATATTTGTAAATGGCGACATCCGTGGCAATTTTTTTTCACCGTTGAGGGCGTCGATAAACTCTAAAACATTATCAAGGCTACCCAGATAGATTGAAATGTAGTATTGCAAATCACTGAGCTTCACTCTGCCTGCAATTCTCACATCAGCGTTCTTGCCTGCATCAAGAACTTTCAACAACCCACGATTGAGAAAATAGACCATATCCTGCCTTTCTTTGTCAGAAAGTGGAGTACTTGCCTCAGTCAAAGCTTCGGCAAAAGTCCTGGTATCAGGAGTACCATCAGCCGGTCTCACTTCAATTTGAATGGAGATTGGTGAAACTTCCCTAAGCACCATCCTGCCCTCCTCATTTTCGACAGGAACCCTAATTCCCTCGTAGCTATTCGCTACTGCCACTACCGGTTCCAGACCAATTTTCCACAAAGCATCCCGGATAGCAGACCATATCTTCTCGATATCTACCGGTTCAACCTCCCGTGCTTCCACGACCAGTGGCATTGTCTCGGATAGCGCGACTGTGTCTGTGATCTCGGCGGTGGTGGTGATTGGTCCACCAGTACCAAACTCTCCTGCGATTTCAGTTGCTTGTTGCTCTGGAACTGTTTGAGTATATATACCTTTAGGACCTACTTGTGCAACATCTACTAGAGCTTGCTCATTGGTGATTGTCAATGTAGTAGTAATTTCTTGAGCATCACCACCCTCTTGAATGGGTGGCATTTCTTCTGTGATTGGAGCTACAACCTGCGTTTCGCTTCCTTGCTTTGTGCAACTAGCAACTGACAAACCTATAATAAGGCTGAGCCCTATGTTTGTAGCAAAGCGTTTTGGTTGACGAGAAGCCTCCATAGCTATACCTCGAAGCTGATATCCTGCCTCATCTATAGCTGATCCCATTGCTTGATAGGCACTTTTTGCTGAATTCGCGAGATGTCTAGCAAGTACCTTCATACCACATCTCACTGTTTCAAACATATGACTACCTTCTTGGGAAGCGAAAAAATCATATGTATTTTGGATCACCTCACCTCCTTGCATATATTATATATAATCCACCGACCTATTTCCCAAGTCAGTGCAAATTGATTTTAGATAAGAAATTATACCAAACTTCAAACCAATTGCAAAACATTTTTTCAAAGATCAGAAACCAAAAAATACGCTTCTATCCAAATAACTCTAGCAAAATTTGTGGAAATTTTGTATATTGACTGAGACTATATCTTCAATTGCAAATGAAGAGCTTTGCAGCAGACAAAAGAAATTGGGCAAAAAGAAAAGAAAATCAAAGCAAAACAAAAAACTACGCCAACAAAGTACTTCAAATCACAATCCGATCGAAACTACCACTACCCTAACTCCAGAAGTAAATATAGTGTTGACAAGCCCGACAGTAAGTACAAAACAAATTTCACAAAAACCTCCTCCCAACAAAAGCGAAAATCAAAAGACTTTTGCTATACTTCTGTCAATCTTGATACTTCTACTGTTGCAGTTTGTTTTTGTCATAAGTATATACTATCTTGCAAAGGAAAAGTACAATGAGCTAAACAGAGAAGATACAAAGTACGATGTTTCCCTCAGCTACTACAAAACCAAAGGATTTGACCTAACAGAAGTAGACAGAAAGATCGCCGAGAAAAGAACTGCAAAAGCTGGGTATTTTTTGAACTACATACTTGACCAAAGTTTTTTTGAAAAACTCAACAACGAACTAGCACTCAGTATAGAAAGTCAAAAAGCAAATTTGTTATCTCCAATTCAAAATCTGCAAAAGAAACTCGAAACCTCAAAGTCTGTTTTTGATGAGATACAAAGTCAAGAAAATTCTATCTTGAACTACCGAAACAAAAAAGATGAAGCTAGTGAGACCAGGACAAGAGACATTAGTCCCAACTTAGGTTCCGTAAGATTGGAAGCAAAGTACAGTGAGATATTGTCTTTGCTCAGTCAAAATGAGCTTCAACAAGCTACAGAAAGCACAAAGGCACTGAACGAAGAATTGACAAAAAGATATGAGTATCTTGAGGACATCGTGAATTTGATCAAAGTTGGAGGAGAAACTTACACAAAGTATGATGAACTAAGTTTTGATACATCTACTTACAAAGATGAATTTCTAGCCATCTATACAAACCTCGTATCAAATTTCAACGACGAAAACTATACAAGCTTAGAAGAAAGTTTTGATCAAGTAAATCAGCTTGTGGTAAGTCAAAAAACTCAGCTTCTTGAAAGTTTGAGGGAAGAAACTCAAAATTTAGTTAGAAAGTACAATTCACTTTTCGAAATTTGCACATTTTATGGATGTGATCTTGGGACCAAAGTTGACATTGACACTTCAGATGAATTTGTAAGTTACAGAGATGCAAAATCAAACTTCGAAAAAGCTAGAGAAAGTTTTGATAGCTATGTGCTAAGTAGAGGTGGCAAAGAAAACAGCAAAAGAATTATAACTGATGTAAGCAGTCAATATACTTATGTGATTGAGAACTATGAAATTATCCGCAGTTTTGCAAGTTCGACCGGAGAAGCCAAACATCCTACGAAATACGGAGAGTTCAGCGTTTTTGACAAAATACCAAATGCATGGGGTTATTATGAAATATGGATGCCTTACTGGCTCAGCATTTACTATGCAGGAGGATCAGTAAATGGTATACATGGGATACCTACAAGTCCTGAAGGAGCGAAGTACACTTCTTGGGCAGCATCAGTTGGTAGGTATCCTGTAACTTATGGATGTGTGATGCCAAGCGATGCAAATGCAAAATGGTTGTATAATTGGGCAGAAATTGGAACTAGTGTAAGTATTGTGAAATGATTTTTTTATGGTATAATATGGTGTAATTAGTTTAGATATTTGTTTAACTATTTATTTTCAAAGGCTATATTCAATATTATGGAAATACCAAGATCAGAGATGCCCCCAACAACAGAAAAACAAGGTTATGGAAATCAAAGTTTTCAAAAAATAGCAGCAGTACTACTACCTGCATTGCATTCACTGGAACTACATGGAACCATTCGAGAAACAGTGCGACTTCAACAAAGTGACCTGGAGTTTGCTATAGCAGCCACTGGGTATGTTATAGCATTAGTCCTTGTAGGTTATTGCTCATATCTTCGCTCGAAAAATACTGATTTAAGAAGAGAATTAGATGAAGCTCAAAAGAATCCATTAAACAAAACTAACAATAATGATAATCAAGCTGCAAAGAAACCTACAAATAAAGTAAGCCAAGAACCTGTCGCAAAACCTACAAGTCCGCAACCTTCTAAAAGTAGACGTGGAAAAGAATTAACTCCAGCTCAATTACAAACTAAAGAAACAGGTGGCAGGATGAGAGTAATTACTACATGGTTAAAAAACAATTATCCAGAACTTCAGAATGTGAATCCATCAGTTGACGAATTGGCCAATATAACTCAAGACTTAAGGAAATTTTTGGAAGAAGAAAAGCCAAAAGTGTATGCAGCTCTCCAAGAAAAAGGTTCTCTAGACAATCTGAGTCAAATAATCTTGACACTTACTGAATACCATCAAGCACAGCAGAAAACAAATGGCGTAAGAAGTGAAATTGACGCACTGACAAAGTCTTTGCATGACAGAAGTGGAATTTCCCTCTATCGCGAAGTAATAAAGAAAGGATACAACAAAACAGGTGCATTAACCGAGAAATCTATACAAGCTCTCCTGGATGATAATGATTTACTATCAACACACGATTGGGTCGAAGAGTATCTATTGACTAAATTGAAAATAATAGAGCTTAAAAAAACTTTATCAACAGATATTGCAAATCAAAAAACCTTGAAAGATGCCCTCAAGGCACTTGGACTTTGATTGACAGATAGAAAATAAACCACATAGGGATAGCAGAATTAGGTATACACCAGCACCCTACCCTCCACATTTTTAGGCTCAGTTTTGAAAATTTCCGCAATATCTAGATCGACTTCTTTGTCAACCACTTCTTTTTTATCGTTTGTTTTCCTCAACACAAGATATATACTTGGACCGAAATTAAGCGAGTCAAAAAAGAAACTTAATACTTTGTCCAATTTCATCCAAAATTCAGGTCTCTTTTGTGAAAAACCCTTTGGACCAGAACGAAAGTTTTCGATAGACCTCTTTTCAATCAATTCAAATCCTGCGTTTCTTGCTATATCAAGTATGTATGAAATTGGATAGTTTTGAAAAAATGTTTTGCCTGCACCTGCAGTTTGTTGTATTGGCTCTTTTTTGAAAAACTTAAAATTTAGCCGAAACATATTTTTGAGTATCGCTTTGAAATGAAATTTGTTTGCAACTTCATAAACAAAGATTCCATCTAATGACAGTACCCTATATACTTCTTGCAAAAATTTTGCTTGATCTTGAAGATGATGAGATACCCTCACTGTCAAAATCAAATCAACTACACTATCCAAAAATGGCATTGCATAAGCATCAGCTTGAACCAAGATTGCATCACTTTTGCAATTTTGCAAATTCAATAAACTATAGTCCAAAATTATCCTTTTTTTGAAATACTTCGAGGTGGTATCATCAAGCCTACCAAAAGATCCACCTACATCAACTATTATCTTATTCCTAGCAGAGTAGTATGGCAACAACGAGTCAAGATAATCTTGTTCTACCATATTTTCATAAAAACGACCTTCCCAATATGTCTGATAATCATAATTTGCCTTATCATAATCTGTTTTTGCCAGATTTTCATCATTTGTCTTTGTCATAAGTGTAATTGTTAGCTTACTATTTTTGAAATGTAATAAGTGAATTTGCTATGTAATTGCGTGAACTGATAATGTCAATTCAGATTTGATTCATTCTACTAAACATTAGTTACAAACTCAAGCAATTGCTTTGAAAGAAATTACCAACAACTATAAAGCATTTGGTATAATTTCAAACTAATGGTTCACCTCATTATCCCCAACTACAACGGTTCCAAATATTTACGAAATTTACTGACTAGTGCGATTACCTATCACTTTGGCAAAATAATTATCTCTGACGATTGTTCTACTGATGATAGCAAAGAAATTATCAAAGACTTTCAAGCCACATGTCCAAATGAAATCTATATGGTCGAAGGTCAATCAAATTTAGGACCAGCTGGAAATAGAAACAGGGTTTTGAGTATGTATCAGCACGGCATTATAAATAATAAAGATATTTTGCTGTTTGTTGATGTTGATATGGAGATAATTGAAATGAACTTGGATAGCTTACAAAAGTCTTTTGAGCAAGAAAGTATTGCAGTTATTACTGGCAAGGTACTCACTAAGGAAAACAAACAGCATTATTGGAATTTCGGTTACAGACTCCACCCTGTCCGTTCAACTTTAGAAGCCATGTCTTTGATGATATATTTTCTCTTTCATCAAAATGAAACTTTGCTGAGAGTACTTCATAATTTATTTCGAAATATTTATATCTTTTCGATTGAATCAAATTCAATTCAATCACCACTGTCGATTGACTGGGGAATTGAAAGCAACTTTGCTATTCGTGCTGATATCTTCAAAAAGATAGATGGTTTTGACGCACAAATGCAATATCATGAAACTCAAGACATTTCGAAAAGGATAAACGATCTGGGCTTTCAAATTTTTTATGATCCACATGTAGTTACAAAACATCTAGATATGGATACTTTTGGAAACTCCAGACGAGCGAAAGATATCAAAAACGCCATTTATTTCTACAAGAAGCATTATGGCAACCTTGATAAATTTCTGAAGTATCTTTTGAACTATCAAAAGTATAAATGAATAATGATCCAAATCTCAGTAGCTATACTTATAAATCAAAACTGCCTAACAACCTAGTGCAAGTTCCATTATCACCAATTTCAAATACTCCGATACTATTTATATCAAAGTGCGGAAGTCCCAATTAACTTTTCTTTTGACTTCAATCGCAATTGAAATATCTTTGAATCGACCGAGTGTAATGTGAGGTTTGCACTCTCTCATCACACCTGGATATCCATAAGTTAGAATGTTACGAGTCTGATTTTTCGGCAAAGAATTCAAAGTGTCAACATCCAAATACTTTGTTCGTACAACTCCGTTTCTAAGAGGATTTATCAAAGAAACGATTTCCTTGTGTAGTTCAAAGACTTCATCATTTAGAAAGAAGCTTACTACAATATATCCGTTTTCAGCTTCTAGTTGTGTAAAGGTAGTATTTATTGCTTTGTGGTTGATGCAATAAGATGCCAAGTCACTACAAACTTTTGATTCTGCCTCTATTGGAAATTCAGGAAAGTAGAGCGTTGCATGAGGATAATAGCCTACTCCATCCAAAGCAAAGAGCATCTCACCACAAAGATTGAATTGATCAACAATTTGAAAGATATAGTTTTCTAGCTCTTTCGAGGGGCGGATAGCAATATTCAACCTTTTGGTTTGCATAGCAATATTATACAATATAATAGCTAAAAGGAATATCTGCAAATAATTTTTTAGATCACTTGCGATCTTGTCAAGCAAATCTCTGTCCCTCCTGAATGAAATCCGAACTTTTTATCAAGAAAATCTTGATACTGAATTCTAAAAACTGACTCGGTTTTGCCAAACTATTTTTCTGGGGAAAATGATTGGCAAAACCTCGGCTTATGTCCCGCCCGCAGGAGGGGTCTGAGGAGGAATGCGGGCGGGTTTCGGAAATGCCTTTTTCAAAATCGCCGCCATTCAGATTTCGCTTCGCGAAATACGCCGCAGAAAAATCCAATACAACAAGAGGTGTCGTGTTCGCTCCAACCCACCCATGCGCACACGACATCAGTTTTACTCCCTTTAAATTTGAATAAATCCATAATTTTTGATATTATGATAATGAAAGTGTATCAAAGCACTTTCATACTATCAAGATAATGCAAGTATGGCAACTGAAAACAATATCGATGGAAATATAAAGAAACATCGGACGAAGCTAGAGCTTTCGCAGGAAGATTTTGCCCAAAAGTCCGGTGTGAAATATACAACCCTCACTAAAATTGAAAGTGGAGTTATTAAGACACCTTGAGTTGTAATTATGGGCAAAATGGCGAAAGCTCTCAGTGTTTCCATTGAGGATTTATTGAAATAATAAAATTATGAAAACGATAGGAATAATTGGTGGATTAGGGCCAGAAACAACTTCCGAGTTTTACCTCGATATTGTTTTCTCATGCCAGAAAAAAGATAGAACTGCTAGACCCTCCGTAATTATTGCGAGTGTCCCTTTGCCATATCAAATTGAAGAAGATGCAATATCAAAAAATGTTGGGATTGAAAGGTGTTTGCCATTTTTAATTACTGAAGCCCAAAGATTGGAAAAGGCAGGAGCGGATTTTATTGTTATGCCGTGTAATTCACTCCACATTTTTATCCAAGACATTAGAGATTCTGTTAAAATTCCTGTTCTAAGTATTGTGGAGGAAACTGTAAAATTTCTTAAGAAAAATAATTTTAACAAAGTTGGCATAGTTTCCACATCAACAACAATTAAGAACAAATTATATGAGAACGCTTTTATGGAAAGTGGTATCGGCTACGAAACGCCAGATGATTTTCAGCAAGCAAAATTAGGTAAATTTATCCATAATCTCGTTACTGGACAACAAAATACCAAAGATAGAGGTGAACTTATTAAAATTATTGGCGATTTTGAAAATAAAAATGTAGATTGCGTGGTATTGGCTTGTACCGATTTGCAATTGTTGATACCCCAACACCAAAACTTAAAAATTTTCGACACCATGAAAATTTTTGCAGATACTTCAGTTGAAGAAATATTAAAATAATTTATGACAAAAGATTTAATACAAAATTCAAAAAATCTTCACGATATAGCTAATGAAATTTTGGCGAAAACTGAAGCTATTAAAATCTTCTCAAATTTAGGAAAAGTTGAGATAATCGGCAGTCTTCGTTTGGACTTAATGTATCGGAGCGATATAGATTTACTTGTAATTTCTGAAAATATCGATAAAGAAAAGGCCAAAGAAACGACAAAGAGCTTTTTGGATAAAGGTATTTTCCAAACAGTCGCCCTTGCCGATTATCAAACTTTTCCAGCATATGATATACCCCTCGGTTTTTATTGGGAGTTGATAATTCCGCATGGAGGCACAAATTGGAAATTTGATGTTTGGTATTTAAAACCAGATGAGAGATATACAAATTTAGTTTCAGATTCAATCAGCAAATTTGAGAAAATTTTATCTGAAAATCCAGGAAAAAGAGAAACGATACTCAAAATCAAAGAGGCATATTTTGACGGAGTTAAATACAAAGACAAAGTAAAAAGTTTTGATATTTATACCGCTGTTTTAGAAAATGGAATAAATAGCGTAGAAGAATTTGCTGACAAAGTTAAAATTCATTAAGATTTTTAATACACTTTTGCGTCTCATGTTCGGTAATAAAAGGAAGCAATGCACTGTATGGTCCCCAATCCTGACCAATAATCATAACCTTGCCATCAATACGATTTTTCCAATCAAACCATTTATTCGGAATATAGTCATGTAAAGCAAATTGATTTACATATCCGATATTAACTTGTCTTCCATTTCTGAATTTGTAAGACTCTGTTACTCGATTGTTTTGTGATAAATCACTCCACAATAGTTTCAGGTCATTACTCTTGCTATTGATCATATTTGATATTTTACCATTGATATATAACAACATTTCAGCATGCGAGATACGGTCTGATTTAACTTCTTTCATGTTATGCCTTTTATCAACTAAATCATCGCCTATTGATAAAACAGCACCCGCAAGGGAAATTACCTGAAAGTGAAGATATTTTTGCTTCTTCTAGAGCTAATTTCATAAATTTTTTGTCATTTTCGGAGAATTCATTCATAATAATATTATTTTGAAACATATTTATTATCCTTTATATAATATCGTAAAGGTAACTCAGTAGATTTCGAAATACCAATACGTTTTGAATTTAGTATTTCATATTTAGTATTTATTGAGTCAGAACAAATAGAGATTTTTGAAGTATTATTACAAACATCCTCTCCATTTAATGACTTATCAATACCAAAGGCCTGACAAAATCTCCCAGGCCCAGACGTCAATTTATACAAATCAGAGGTATTACGGTTAGCTTTCATTATATTAATGCCAACCAAAGGTTCGACTGCTCTTATTAGAATACTACTTGGAATATTTTCTACATCACATACAATGTCCATACAAAAGTATTTGTGAATGCTATGCACATATGCATATCCTGCGTCACCAAATAGTACAGAATTACGGTTTGTTTTTCCTATATATGAATGAGCCGCTTGATCTAATTCACCTAGATATACTTCCAATTCAACAATTCTTCCTGCTAAAACTTTATTTTCAAATCTTCGTAAGATTACTTTGCCAAGTAGTTCAGATGCAATGTCCACAGGGTTTCGTCTAAAAAAGTCTCGGTCAATTAATTTAAGATCTTTAAACTGGAGTTGTAAATCATACATATTTCTATTCTACATCTTCTAATCAAAATTTGAAACATCAACTAAATTATTATTCATAAAAATATGATTCAAGTATCAGAATATTATTTAGAGCTGGTTCGTACTATTTTTCAAAAGTACTATAAAAAACCTCTGACACAGGAGCAGATTGAACAGTTAGCTGAAAACATATTAGCTTTCAGCAAAGTAATTATGGAGTTCTATCTGAAAAAGCAGGAACTTTATGGTGACAAATACGAAATAGGTTAAAAGAAGAGATAATTTCTCGCTCGAACCCAGAAGATATCTCAATTATGTCGATAAATACTGGCTCGAACAAAATGAAAAAGAAAAAATTATATTTATTCCACATTGGGTAGTGATATGTAGCTCGAACCGATTTTGCAAATGCGAAAACGTTGATTTAGTATGGCTCGAACCTATGCACTGCATAGTCCCATACAGGGAGTACAACTTGGCTGCGGGACCTGGATTCGAACCAAGATAGTCGCTTCCAGAGAGCGGTGTCCTACCATTAGACGATCCCGCAAGAACTTGTGAGATTATAACTTATCGCACCTTAATTTTGAACATAAATACTTAAGCTGAACTCAATTTCGCCTACGCTTTTGATAACTATTAACTTTATACAGTATAAATGTCTCTGATAATATGCTAAAATATACAATTGTAGCACGAAAGTATCTTGATACCATTGAAGCTACAAAAATAATTTAACCATAAGTTTGTTCAAAGTACTTTATACAAAATGAACGCCAGAATTACATTAGCTAGACACTACATCAAAAAGAATTCTATTTTGATCCTACTGCTTGGGATCTTGATACTTTCAGTTGTCCTTATAGTTAGCATTTTCTATTTGCAAAATCTTGGGTTGAAAAGAGAATTGTCCGAATTGAAATCCACCAATGAATCTTTGGACAAACGAGTAAGTGCAAGTGAAAAGGTGATAAATGAAGTGCAAACAAAGTTTTTGCCAAATTATTCTACTATCCTTAGTTCTTTTCAAGAAGTATTTACTTCTATGAATGTTTGTGTGGCCGCAGTTACCAAAGAACAAATTGCCGAATGTGAGTCAGTAAAGGCAAAAATAGAAACTGCGAAAAACAACTACACTGCAAAAATCGACGAAAACCTAAAGATCATCAATGAGAATAAGCTAGCAGAACAACAACCTGAGCAGTGATTTGCAATTTATACTTTGATTTGCTAGACTGTATAATCATGTCAAAAGATGTCGATGAAAATCGTTTGAAATTTCGCTCAAACATCAAAACAACTTCCAAAGTATTCATTAGATCAGTTTTCATATTTGTATTTGTAATTGCCGGAGGTCTATTTATCTCATTGAATGATAAATCAGATTCTATACTTGCAGAAGAGAATGTTGCTGAGCATTTGAAAAAGTTTACACTACCTGATCTAAATCTAGATACAACAAGGATAGAAACTGCGAAAAGTTACTTACAAGAGCAAGAGAAAATCAAAGCTGAACAAGCTGCAAAAGCTGAAGCTGCTAGAATCGCAGCTGAGAAACGAAAAGCCGAAGAAGCTGCTCGGAAGGCTGCACAAGCACGGGCTTTGCAGTATTCAAATGTTGCTACTGGTGAAGTTGCTGACATGATTCGAGCTACATTTGGTGCCAATGCAGACAAAGCAATAGCAATAGCAAATTGTGAAAGCCACTTAAACACAAACAATGTAGGAGACTTAGGCTTACAATATTGGCAGAACGGGGTTTTGTATGGAGCAAGCTATGGATTATTTCAAATCCGATATCTTCCAGGAAGACCAGATCCAAATTGGCTACTAAATCCGCAGAACAATATCAGCAAAGCTTTTGAAATGAGCGGAGGTGGTACAAACTGGTCAGCATGGAGTTGTGCAAGGCAACTTGGTATTTAGGTTGGTCATTACTAAGGTAATATTTTAATATTATTTACTTTTCAATAAGTTGATATCTTACTAGGATTTTCGTCACATTGCAAACTACGATTTTTATATTTAATCTTTGTATAGTTTAATCTTGCTTTGTCTTCTATTTATTACTTTTGACTCTATCAGATCATTATTGACAACATCATTTTCTTTGATATAATGTCACATATGTCAAATATTAGTCTGTTGAAAGAAGAATTTATTGTAGGGATTCCAATCCCTAGAGACCCAAATGATCCTTCAAATATGTTACCTGAACAAAATTTTGAGAATTTATTGAAAAAAGTTATACACGAGTTTAAGTGTAAGGGTTCTGTTGCTCATGGTCTTAGTGGAACTGTGGAAGTTAGAAAGTTAATTACTTATAGTGTACCCTCTGAGGGGGGTATGATAGAACTTTGTAATTTATTAACAGAGGCAAGGATTGTTTTTACAGCTGTTCTGATTCGCACATTTTCAGAAAAAAATATTGTATGCTCTTATCCACCATCAGATGATTGAGATGTAACTTACTTATATCACAGTTAATTTTTTCCATTCCAAATATGAGTACAACACTGTAAATAACACTGACAAAACTAATGGTACAAATACAAACAAGAAGCCATATTGTGGAACTATCAATCCAAACAATCCTACTATACCCCCCAAGATCATCGCCCTACTTCCAAATTTATGAGTTTTTCCCCACACTTCATCTGAACTAATCGTCCAAGGAGTTCTGATACCAGCAAAATAATTTCGTTTCAAATCTTTGATACCAGAACCTATTGCTATGAACAAGGCTGAAAAAATTACAATCATTACTTTTGCAAAGTCAAACTTTTGTCCAATATTTTGAAGAAGCAAAATGATATGGATAACAAGAAGAAATTTGTATATGCTAATAATTATGAAATTGTAACTTTTGTCAAAGCTTTTATAATTCTCTTTCAATGGATCGACCCTTGGTAAGAAGTAAAACAAAGGAAAAAAAAGCAACATCATAGCAGGAATCATAAATGCACCAATCGCTTTGGATGAATACCCGTCAGGATTTCCAGACATTCCCCAATGAGTGATCACTTGCTCTGGCAGTCTAGGAAAGAAATAACCCGAAACTAGAAAAGACAAGACGATAATTGCACTTATAAGTATCGTTGAAAATTTAGTAGTTAAGTACTTTTGCATTTGGTTAAATTATCACCTTGATAAATACATGCTTAAATCTATCTTGTGATCATGCTTTCAGCAACCTCCCAAAGTCTATCTTGCAAGGCCTCATCAAAACTCATTTTGTTTGGCTTGACTACATCACAATGATTGAAGTACTTCCCCGAGATATTTCTTGCATCATCACTTGTTGCAAGAAATATAGTAGTTTTCGCACCTCTTTCTGGACTAATGAAAAACAAATTTGTAATTGTCTTAAATATATTTGATTGATTTCTGAAAATATCTGTTTTGATATAGCCAGGATGAAGGCAATTGATTGAAATAGATGGATACATTCTAGCAAGTTTCATTGTCCATAAATTTATCATTAACTTTGTATTGGAGTATTGGTTTGAAGAAAACTTTTGCAAATTGTCAAAATCAACTTTTCCAAACTTGTTTGCAACAGAACTCACATTGACTATTCTTTTGTCTAAATTTGGATTATCCAAAATCAATGGCAAAAGTTCTTGAGTTAGCAAGAAAGGTGCTAGAAAATTCACACCAAATGTTTCTTCAAATCCATCTTTGGTTTCTTTGTACTTTTCATTCAAGATCCCTGCATTGTTTATCAAAACATCTATAAATTTGAATTTAGTCCTTACTTCCTGTGCAGCTCTTCGAATTGAATTCAAACTAGTAAAATCACATTCAATTAGTCTAATCATCGAGCCTGGCTTCAATTCCTCAATTGTGTTTTTGACCTTTGCTCCTTTTTCTAGGTTTCGGACTAAAAGTATAAGTTGAGTACTAGGATTGGCTAGAGCTTTGGCAGTTTCAAAACCTATGCCAGAAGTTGCACCGGTGATTAGAATTGTTTTCATAGGAATATTATAAAAGATTTTCAAGTAGATTCCAAGTTATTGCGAAACTTCACTATGTTTTTAGTATAATTCTAATAATGAAAACCACTTTTCAAAATACTGACGAATACATCGCGAATTTTCCAAATGACATTCAAGTGATCCTTAGTAATATCGGAAATATTATCAAAAACGAGGTGCCAGAAGCTCAAGAAGTAATAAGTTACCAAATGCCAGCTTTTAGATTGAAAACCTCATCTCAAACTAATCTTTCAAACTCGTCATCCCTAGCAAAGACCCAAGATTTAGTTATTTATTTTGCAGCATTCAAAAAACATATAGGGCTTTTCTTTGCTCCAACTGAAGAAGTGTATAAACATTTTGAAAAAGAGCTGAGAAATTACAAAAAAAGCAAAGGTGGCATCCAGCTTCCACTTGATAAGGATATAGATTATGAACTAGTTAGAAAGATTGTGAAGTTTAAGAAACTATCTATAGAATATGCGCTTTGAGATTTTGTGAAATCAACCAATATAACTTCTAGGCAGACAAATAATTAACTTTCCTAATCTTTCCTTGTTTATGGCATTACCACAAAACATGTGTAACTTGCCAATTTAGTTGGATTCACCAACTATGTCTTTGCAAGCTTCAGGATCGGATTTTGGATACTTCTTATCAATTCGTGCTATAGACATTTCCATCAATTCTTCAAAACTAATTTCAAGTTCGTCTAGCACCAAATTCAAGTACCAAAGTAAATCTCCCAACTCTTTGTAAATCATCTCATTGTCATAGTCTTTCCCCTTTTTGCTTTTTTTATCAAGTCAAGAATCTGACACGACGATGTACTTAGTCCAATAACTCCATAGTCCAATCTAGGACTACTCTTGCCTGTGTGAAAGTCATTATATGTCTTCCAATCAGTTCTCAATGCTTTTTTCTTGTAAGTCTTGATATCCATCTTTTGATGGCTGCAATTACCTTCTCTTTCACTTTTATGAGTTTATCAAAGATAAATAATCTTATCAAACTTTTGAAAAAAATATAAATAAATTAGAGAATGTTGAAATCTAACGCGAGAAAGTTATTATCTCCAATATCAAGACGAATGAATGTCTGTTATTATTGCTGTATTTTGAACCTTGTAATCTTATGCTTTTTCAAGTTAGTTCGTACTATTGACCAGTATACATGGTGCTTCATCATCGACTTAATAACGATCCACTCAATGGTGAAATGTAGATTCAGGTAAGCTTTCTCGACATTTTATCTGTTTCGATTGAAGAATTTCATATCAGAAACTTTGATTTCTGAGGTTCGATAAAAGTGGTTGTGGTGAATTTTTTGTGCCTAAATTTCTGTTTTCAAAACTATTTAATCACCGCCTAAATCTATACCATCCCACTCAACTACGACAAACCCATCACCTCTTCTTTCAACCTGAATTAAGTTCTGTTCTTTTGTTGGAATATAACTATTGGTAGCTACAAATTTCATGAAAACTCTAATAAACTGATCTGGATTAGGTTGAACTAATAGCTTAGCTTTATACTAAAGATCGTAGCTTTTCTATCATTTTCACAAAACCAAAATCATTGTTGTAGTCATTAGTATCAGCAACATTGACCCATTGCATTTCCAAAGATTCATGTGAGACTTCGAACTTTACATCAGCTTCGGTAACAAAAAGAAATCTAACATCTAAATGATAATGATCAGGCTCGCCTTTTGTGTGGTTTGCAGGAATCAATTGAATATCAACATCGAAAATATTTTCATCGTAAACTTCAGCAGTCAAAATTCCTGACTCTTCTTCAAGCTCTCTTTTTGCCACTGATAATAAATCTGCATTTCCATCAGCGTGTCCACCGAATTGAATCCATTTATCCAAACTTAAATGATGGTTCAATAGAATCTTTGAAAAATCTTTTGAGGCCAATAATGCAGAACCTGTAAAGTGAGATGGAAGCGTTGTTCTTTCAAATGGTCTATCACAACTGTTCAGATAGCTTAGCATAAGAAGTTTATCCGCTTCTTCTTTAGGATGTTTGGGAATATAGTTTATTAGCAAATCAAAAAGCTTTTGGCTCTCAAGATTTGTGTTTGAGTTGAATTGTGGATATATGAGGTTGTACATAATTATATTCCTTTCCTTTTAGGAAAGGTGTCTCGCTTTGCGGGACGGATAGGTTAGTAGAATTTATTATAATTTCATTTAGATATTCATCAAGAAAGTTATATGATTTGAGAACATCAGAATTTATTATTCTAATTATCTTTATTCTATAATTTTTTACATATTCATCTCTTTTAAAATCTTCTTTATCCTTGAACTCGTAAGTTTCACCATCTACTTCAATATTTGTTTTTAACTTTTTGGAATAAAAATCCAAGATATATGGTCCAAAACAAATTTGTCTACTAAAACCATATCTGTATTTTTTATTTAGAACCTTCAGTGCTACCCAAATAAAAACTTCATACTTATTCATGATTTTTCTATTCTGCCTTGCAAACTTAATGCTTGGTTTATAAACTATATGTTTATTTTTTGCAATCATATTTTTAACCTATCACCCCTGCATGGAGCTTTCCTAACAGGAAAGCAATTCAAAGCACTATTCCTTATACAAATCCTTTATAACTATCTTTTTCATCTCCAGCATTGCTTGAGTTGCATAATTTGCTTTTTCGGGGTCAGGATTTGAAGTTGCTTCGTTTAGTTCTTCAGGAATTACTTGCCAACTAACTCCATACTTATCTTTACACCAACCACATTGAGATTCTTCTCCTCCATTTGAGATAAGTTTATCCCAAAAAAAATCAACTTCTTCTTGACCTTTGCAATTTATGATAAATGAAATTGATTCATTGAAATCAAACTTATGATCTAATCCACTATCATTTGCAAGAAATTGTTCTCCACATAGTTTAAACTCAGCATGAGATAAATTCTTTGAATTCTCTACAAATGGATTTTCTCCATATTCATAAAGTTTGCCTATTTCAGAACTTGGAAATAATGAAGTATAAAATTCTATAGCTTCTTTTGCTTTGCCGTTATTTTCATGAGTGAACATCAAACTTGGTGAAAGTGAAGGTACTGGTTCTGAGTTAGTTAGCATAACTTGCCAGCTAAGTCCAAACTTATCATTGCACCAACCATACTTAGGTGCAAAATCATAACTTTGATATTCCATCATTACTTCTCCTTCTTCTGTTAATTTATCCCAAATCTCATCCAATGTCTTTTCATCATTATGCCAAATTGAAAGAGAAATACTTGGATTGAATACAAATTCAGGTCCAGCTGCCATAAAAGTCAATTTTCTATCAAACAATTCAAATTCACCTATCTCAATTCTTCCACTTGGAGTATCAGCGATAACTTGAGTTTCACCTAATCGTTTAAATTTGGGAAAAATACTTTTGTAGTAATTTATTTTTTCTTCTAAGTTTTTATCAAACCATAGAAATGGAGTTATACTTTGCATATTTTGAATTTTTAGATAAGGTAAACAAATTGCGCAATATTTGAACTTAATTAAGTTTTTATTTGAAATACTTTGCTGCGTTTGGATTTCTATGTGGACATCCAGGCCAGCAACATGGCCTTTTTTGACCTCGCGCTAATTGATCTTCAGCTCTTGCATATCTTTGTAACTTACCTTTTTCTGTTTTTGTAGATGTTAAAAAACAAATCCATTCACTTCTTGCAAGCGGTGTGATTGCCTCCCAAGTCTGTCTTACTTTAGCATTACTCAAAATAACTTTTGCAAAATCTGCAGGTGGTGTTTTGTGCGGTACATTTTCCTTCATGAGAATTGTTGTTTTATATACTTTACCCAATTTATCATAAGTTGTCCAAATTCCTACCTGTTTGCCATCTTTGAAACTTCCTGATCTAAGTATACTTCCATCAATTCTATAAAATTCCCAGTAACCCTCTTGCTTATCATTCTTCATAAATCCCTTTGCCCAAATTGTCCCGTTTTTGTGAAACTTTACAAATTCTTTCATTTATTTAATTAGCTTTTACTTTTCAATACTGCATAAATTGCTCTTGCATGTCCTAAACCAAGATCAAATTCTGACTTTATATACTTTATAATTTCCATCGGCCTTTTTGATTCTGATAGAATGTTACTACTTTGAATGTGCAATATAATTTCATCTAATGATTTTCCAGTTTTTTGTTCGATATTTGTAATGTATGATTGAAATGACATGTTTTTAAAAAGTTATTTCTTTGCAACTACATTTATCATCCAATTTAAACCAAATTTGTCAGTAAATGAACCCCAATAATCTCCCCAAAACATATCTGTCATTTGCATTTCAACTTTACCACCTTCTGATAGCTTTGAGAATAATTGATCTGCTTCATACTTAGTATCAGGTTCAAGCATGATGTAGAAATTATTCCCTTGAATGACTTTGAAATTCGTGCTTTCTGGATCGTCAGTTCCATGAAGCATAACTCCTCCTAAAAGTGGAAGTTGAACATGCATTATTAGTTTTTTTGTAACTTCATCGAGTTCTACTTGACCTTGTTGATGTGGAATGTCTCCAAGCCTTGTAATTTCTCCAACAAAATCAGTTGCAAAAACTGATTTATAAAAGTTGAAAGCTTCTTCAGTTTGGTTTGAGAAATTGAGATATATTGATGTGCTTGCCCTTGATTGATATTGTATTTATTGAATTTATAGTTTGAATTATTTGTTGTTATTCTTCCATCTAGGAGCAAACTTTGTCATCCAAGCATATACTTTGGCTTGAAATCTATTCATCCCATTTGCAACCATCGCTTCGTAAGTAGCTTTTTCAAATCCCTTCCAGTCGCCTTCGTAAGTAAATTTACCCTCTTTGTAGCAATAACTGCAATATTTGTCTGAGCCACTATTTCCTTTGTCTTGAGATAAAGGCATAAAGCATGATTCACATTTTTTGTTGTTTGTGTTTGTTTGAGTATTTGACATTTGATTATTTTAAGGTTAAGTGAAATTAAAATTATTATTTGATAATGAAACTAGCAACTACATATACTGTATATATTATCATCAATACCATTCCTTCTTTCCTATCAAGTTTCCTATCTGTACTGAAAAAATAGTTATACATTACAAGCAAAATCATCATAGTAAACGCTGTCAAATAGTATGCTGGGGTTATCTCAAAGGAAATGGGATGGATTATAGCAAGCAAACCAACAACAAGAGTACTTGCAAGCGCAGATCCTGTAATATAATTTGTAGATAGTTTATCGCTCTTTCGTTTCACTGCAGTAAATGAAACTATCAGTTCAGGTAGATTTGTAAATATAGCAAAGAAAATAGATCCAACGACAAATGTATCTAATGCAGTTTCGGCGAGAATCTGACTTGCTATTTGGACAACAAAATGAGAACTAACTGCAATTATTGTTATACTAAATATGGTTATGAGTATTGCTTCACCTACCTTTCTTGGATTTACATTTTCTACTTCTATATGTTGGTCATGATTGTATTTGACAAAGTATAGATAGATCATGAGGACTATATACAAAAGTATTATTGCAATCCCATCTCTTGTAGCAAGTTTACCATCTAAACCAAGTATCATAGGAAACAATATCAAAAAAGATTTAGGAAGCAAAGTTTTCAAACTACCACTAGTCTTGATTTCACTATTCATCAGTAAATTGACTGGTATCACAAGTCCAAATAGAATTATTATTCCACCAAACAAATTTCCTAATGAGACAGCAGCTATCCCATCATTTATAGCACTTAGTCCAACAAAAAGTTCAGGCAGAGTAGTGATCATGCCAAGTAGCACTCCAAAGATGAAAAGAGGGATATTTAGTATCGAACTCAAAAAACGAAATTTCTGAACTACCAAGTCAGAAGCGAAGGCTAGTAGCAAAAAAATTCCTATAAGTATCAAGATATTCAGAAACATAGTTTCTATTATAAAACAAATCTATCCAAGTTACATGACAATTATGTTCGTAGAATTGATTATTTACAAACTGAATCAATTACAAGTCGAGTATTAGCAAGCACACTTACTCTATACAAAGTATATTAGAGTTTTATAAGTTACCCAAATAGCAAATAAGTTTTGTAGAAAGTCAAATACTCGTGCTTTGATATCTTTCCAAAGCTCTAACTCGCTCAAGTTTATGATCTATCATTTTCTCTAATTTATCTCGCTCTTTCAAATATTTATCTCTATAAATTCTTTTCGGATCATATTTTTCAGCTTGTTCATCTGGGTTGAAGATTCTGAAGTATGGCGCGGCATCAGTGCCAACTCCTGCACTCCATTGCCAACCTCCATTATTACTTGCTAAATCCCAATCAAGTAGTTTCAATTTGAAATAATATTTTCCAAGTCGCCAATCTATATGTAAATCTTTAGTCAAAAATGAAGCTATAATCATTCGAACACGATTATGCATCCAATATTCTAAATTTAATTGTGCAATTCCTGCATCAACTAACTCAAAACCAGTTTGGGAGTTTATAAACTTTAAAAAGTTGTTATATGCTTTAAGTTTAATTGAGTTATTTTGGAATTGAGTTTTCAAAACTGGAATTTCATTTTGCCAAACTATATCCTCAAAATTCAAATCCCAGTTCAGCTTTCTATACTTTTCTTGAAAAGCTAATTTTGCAACTTCAGGATAAAAATTCAAAATCATTTTATAAAACTCTCTCCAAATAATTTCAGATAAGTAACTTTCAACTCCAGAGAATTTTGGATTTAATTTTAAACTACGAAAATCTTTCAAATCTAAATTACTTTCAAGATAAACTTTTACAATTTCACGAATTACATACCGGATCGAAATAACTCCAAATTTAAGTAAATGAGAAATTTTGCTAGTTCCATTTTCAGCTATCAAATCCCTACTTTTGTGGTAATCGTAAATTTTTGAACTTAGAAACTCGTCAAAACTTTCAGTATCACTTTGCAAGAAAATATCATTTGAATAATTTTTCAAATCAATGTCAATATTTAGTTTATTTAGCCACTCAGTTTTATAATAAGTTAAAACTTTGTAAGGTAATTTTGTTTTTGAATTAATAATATCTGGAAAGATTGTAGAATCTTTGAATAAATTAAGCTCAGAATCATGCAAGTTTAATAATTCTGAAACTAACTTGTCTCGTGATTTAGAGTAAGGAGAATAATCTTCATTTGCAAAAACTTGCAATGTTTTGTACTTATCTAGTAATGTGGCGAATATTTGAGTGGGCTTGCCGGTTGATTCAATGAATTCAAACCCATGTTTCTCAACTTCGGATTTTAGAAAGTCTAACCTTGAGGTTAAATATTTTATTTTAATATTATCAGAATTGAAAGAAGTAATATTTTTATCCCAAATCCAAAGAAATTTAAGATCACTTTTATTTTTAGCTAGATCCAAAGATACCGATAATGCATGATTATCCCAAAGTCTTAGATCAGATCGAAACCAGTGAATGTACATTATTTATGAATTAAGAATTTTTTTTATTTTAGAATTTAGCGATGGGATATTTTCTTTTTGAACATTTGCCAAAAGTTGTTTGAATTTCTTGTATTTGATTTTGTCTATTTGGAACAATTCTTCTGTTGTTGTGATTGAAAAAGCTCTAACTATCCTACTTTCCTTTTTGTTTTTAAGTATTTCAGTTAGAAAATTCCAAACATTTTCTAGTTCTTGTGGAGTTAAATTTAACCTTGGAATTATTTGAACTAAATGCCACTTAAATTCAATATCTAAATCTTTTTGGATTAAACTCAAAAAATAATCTTTGTGCAAATCAAGATCATGCTTATTTTTCCTACTTATCTTTTCGATTAAATCAATCACTTTCATCTTTACAGATCTTTTTTTTTGAATTTAGTAAATCAACTAGTTTATCAAAGTCTGCTTGAGAAATATCCAAATTCAAAATTTCTTGGCTTTCACCTAAAGTTCTGAGATCAGACCCTTGTAAAAACTTACTAAATTTATTTTGATCCATCTTAGTTTTAGTTAAATTAAATTATTTAGTTAATCTTTTTATTACTTTTGTAAACTTGAGCTTTTGTGTATCGAACCTTATCACCATCAAAATATCTGTCATTTACAAATGGATTTGCAGTATCAGAATAACCTCTAACCTCCCAAAAACCTAGTTCATGTTTTGTTGAAAATCGAATTTTATTCAAAAACTTTGCACTTTTCCAAAAATAAAGATCAGGAATGAAATTTCGAACTGGTCCGCCATGATTTTTATCTAATTTCAAAACTTGTTTTTCAATATCAGTATTTGCAGATAAAATTAGTAAGCAAGTTGTGTAATAAATTCTTTTCTTTTCCTTATCAAAATATGAATGTGGAGTTTCAGGATATTCTTCAAATTCATAAGGGAAATATAAAAGTCTTTTTTCAGGATCAAACTTCACACTTGTTGTATAACCTATTTCATCATCACTTTCAAAACTTACACTAATTGCAGTTTGCTTTGGATTTACAAACTTGATAATTTCATAAAAATCTACTCCAAATAACTTTGCATTCGACAAGCTCCAAGTTGTGACGCAATGAATATCTGAAATAAGCTCGGTTTTTGATAATTTTTCTAGTTCAGTATAAGTAAAAATAGTAGGCTTTTCAACTTCACCAATTATTTGTAGTTTGTAGTTTTTTGTATCAATCTCTGGTGCTTTTCCTGCAGTGAGTACTGGCCAATTTATTTGACCTAGTAGATTTTTTTGAATTGTATGTTGGCCAATTGGTCGATAACTTGTTGACATAATTTGCATAGGCATTTACTTGTTTTATCATCAACTATGCCGAGCTAAAAACTTAAGAATCAGAAGGTTTTTCTTTGATATCCATCAAATACACCCATTGTATTTCCGTTCAAACAATGAGTACCCACATCTCTCTATTTCTTTAGTGTAATAGAAATCTATAAGATCCTTAATATCAGTACCTGGCTTTTCAAATTCGATTTTCTGAACAAAAATACTGCTAATAATACTACTGCTAACTAAAAGTAAAATAGTAACAACTGACAAGAAAACTTTTTTATAGTTTAGCTCCATCCATACCAAAACGGCAATTGAAAGTGAGAGAAGAATCCCTATCAAGTATCTCTCGTGATAAAAACTAATTGGCAAAATCGGTAATGATCCTAAACAAACAAGTAGAAAAGTAGCACTTAGGAGCTTGAACATCCAATTTATACTTGTAACCTTTGAGCTTTTTGAAATAAAGTAGATCAATATAGCAAAAGATATGTATATAGCTATTTCTAAGTACGAAATGACATGATATATATAGTCTTGCAAAAATGAACTTGCGCCACCTGATTTCCCTGGATCAATTCCAAACAATAAAACTAAAATAGAATTTGGTAAACTGTGAAATGTGAGCTTAGGTACCCAAGCAATACTGAAGTTTGGAAATATGAGTACTTGTAGACGAATCAAAATTGCACAAGTTACTACAAACATTATCTCGTACCTACAGTTCTTTATACACCGTAGAAAAACAGTTTTCATATTCCTACTTGATTTGGTCAAACTCAAAGCCTGAAATATAATTTCTGCTAGTAGAAAAAACATACCAATATATGAAGTCATAATTAGTAGAAATCTGGCTAGCCACAATTTATTTGAATATATACTATCTCCGAGTACAACAGCTTTATAGAAATAATGTATGTAAATAATAGTTGCAGAAGCTAGCATCGAATACATTCGAAATTCCGTAGAATAAACTAAAAATAGTGGATTTATAGCCAACACCAACATTATCAAGTATGCTGACTTGTCTTTCATAAACTCTTTTGTGAATTTATAAGTGAAAACCAAGAACGGAATTCCAAAGATTATACTAGAAGAACGAAGAAATGTTTGATCTGGAGATAAATATCCCCAAACCTTCGTCAATATATAGTAAAGAAAAGGTTTGCCATCACCAATCATGAGCATCAAAGCCCTACTCCAATTTGACTTTATCAACTCCATGGTAAAAAGTTCGTCATACCAAAATTGCTGACGCAAAGCTATAAGAGCTAGCGAAACCAATATATATATAGCAATTATGACTACCAAAAATCTGTGAGTTTCGATAGTATGGATAATTTTTTTGCAATTCAACTTTTTCATAAATAGTTATTTTCAAGTATGAGTTACCGAGGTTTCTGAGTATGTAATGAAACAATTATATGCTATGAATCAGATTTTTTCCACATGTTATAATGAATTTAATGATAAGCATTTACAAAAAATCACAAGGTAATAATGACGCTAAGTTCAACCAAATCGCCGAAACTTTACCAAACTCATGGCTAGATATAACAAATGCAGATAGTAATGATTTTCGAGAAGTTTTGAAACTTTGTCCGAACTTGGTACTAGAAGATATTGATGATGTACTTGATGAGTCAGAAATTCCAAGAATCGAGAAGCATGATGATACTATAGTTGTCATATTGAGAGTTCCGGAAAGGCTTGTTGGTGACAAGAACATATTTACAAAGACATTTACTATAATTATCAGTCCACAGTACTTCATAAGTATCTCACCTATAGATACAGAGCTGAAAAAGTCTGTTTTCAAATCTAACCAAATATATACAAGTCAAAGAGCAAAGTTGTTGATCAGTTTCCTTAGCGTAATATCTGAAGATTATATTTTCAATATAAGGGATTATACAAAAAAATTCAGACAACAAAAATTATCTTTGGAAAGCGTGAGTGCCAAAGATGTTGGTAAACTTATTGAAGTTGAAGAAGTGCTGACTGAATACAAGTCAATATTGATTCCCTTGAAGTCGATTTGCGAAAAAATAAATAGTGGTTCATATATACAAATTCATGAAGAAGATATGGATTTACTAGATGACATGAAAAACAATATTGATCAAGCTACAGTATCATGCGGTTCTATACTTGAAGGTATAAAGTCTCTAAGAGATAGCTATCAAATCGTATTTACAAATGCTTTGACAAAGAAAATCAATCTACTCACTGCTTTGACATTGATTATCACAATTCCAAATGTCATCACCAGTTTTTATGGTATGAATGTCCCTTTACCAATGCAATATCATCCGTATATGAGCTTGATCATACTTGGGATATCACTCTTAGCTATATCAATATTCATAATATTCGTCATTCGAAGGATTATTGGATAGTGTTATTATTTTATATAAGGGAGTACCAATAAACACGTAGTAGTGCAAACAAATGTTAACTCAACTTAAATTTCTCAATATCTTTAGAAGCATTGCACTGAGAGTAATTCTGCGGGACCTGGATTCGAACCAGGATTCTCGGCTTCAAAGGCCGTTGTCCTACCGTTAGACGATCCCGCATCATTTCATACCGAGAGAGGGAATCGAACCCTCATGATATTGCTATCGCGGGATTTTGAGTCCCGTGCGTCTACCTATTCCGCCATCTCGGCATACTTTTGAAGTAATTGAAAGTAAAAAATTATAATACGAAAGAAATCATTTGGCAATGAAAATCATAAAAATGTATAGCAAACAAAAAGTAGAAGACTGTGAAACTTTGTATATTGTGCAATCACAATTTGCAAGAATCAAGCCTTGGCAATTATTTGACAAAGAGAAATACAGATATAGATACAAGCGTCCCAATCAAGAACAAAACCAAATCTCTGAGATAATCTCTACTTTCACTTTTCAAAAACTTCTTAAATACACCCAAAAGCAAGAGAAAACCGATCAATGCAAACATTATCCATGAAAAAACATCTACAAAATATATTTCAGATAGCAAAGCGTGGACAAATACCAAAGGAACAAGCAGCCAAACTATAGAATGTAGCATCTTCCAATTTCGAAACTTCCTCTGTACAGAGAAAAGCGATGTAGAGAGCATCAATAGCATTATCAAATTTGCAAGTGATCCCGGGAGTGTCTCTCTTGTAAGTAAGTTGATCAATTTGAAATCATACTTTTGCCATATAGTAAAAGAAGAGTGTATCAAAGCAATGCTACCAGAAACAATGCCAAATACTCTTCTGTTGGATGCAAGCACAGAGACAAACTTCTTGAGCTTAGGATTTTGTATTGTTTTGACAATATTTATCGGAACTAAAGTTAGGAACAAAAAAAGTATAGATAACCATGCAGTTGATCTTATGAACCCAAAACTATTTTTTGTAATTACAGGGTATACAATAGCTAAACCTAGACTTACTGCAAGATAGATTGAGATTTTTTGGGTTTGATTTAGTTTCGACATAAATTTTTGAAATTTGATAAATTTCTCATGAATTAAACTTCAAATTATTATATACTTATCTATAAGCTTTTATCAATTATTTGATCAGATAAAGATCTGTAACTTGTTTGCGTAATATAGTTTTGAGTATTTGAAGTGCATTTTCTTACTTGATCAATTTGACAATTCAATCATGAACAAAAAAACACTAACCATCATCACAATCATAATTTTTCTTATAGTAATAGCTATATCTATCGGTGGATTGTTGTATTTACGAAACAACACTGAAAGTGAATCAGCAAAGTCAAAGAGTTCTGCACAATCGAAAAGTTCTGCTATAAGTTCGTCACAATCTCAAAAATCCCTAAGTACTTCTAGTGCTAACTCAAAGTTATTGACTATAACAGAAACTGAATTAGCTAGACATAATTCGCAAGATGATTGCTACATCGCAATATCTCGCAATGTCTATGATCTCTCCAATTTTCGACATCCTAGCCCAGATGATTTTACAGTGCTTTGTGGTATAGATATAACGAATTCAACACATCCTGGAGCTGCACCTTTTACAACCTCAAAAGTATTAAATCAAATATCTAAATACACCATTGGGACTTTAGGGAATTGAAAAGATTAGCACAACTTTATCACGAGACATACTAAATAGGATTGCAATTGACAAAGTCAAAATTTGATACAGTTACTCTTTGCATATCTCCTTTGTGTGATTTTGGAAATCTATACGAGCTAGATTTCTTTATATTTTCATTGAATCGCCCTATCTTGTAGTATTGCAAACAATCCACTCTTTGTCCAAAATCACTTATCATTCCGATATAACTAAATTTTTTGTCAATCAAAACTTCTATGCCTGTACCGTTTTTAGAGTAAAAGGTCTTTGTATTTTCATCGCTTAATTTATCTTCATTTGTCATTTGAAAGTATTTGTATTCAGGATATGTTGATTTTATGTTACGAACAATTTGATTTCGCTCTCTTGATATGACATCACCTTGAAAAATGAATTTGGCAACTATGGATATAACTCCAGTCAACAGAAGTAGACTAAGTATAATGTTTACGATTACTGATAATTTGAGTTTATGTTTGTCTGACATGTCTTATAAAAACTTTGGTATGTACCTTTATTCTCAAGGAGTGCAAAGCCACTCCTTGGTTTTGAAAGATGTACTCGCATACTTGCTATTGCAAGTCTTTGTCTGTCAATATCTTGAACTCAGCCTCACCTTTTTTCAGTGTATCTTTGAATAAAGATACTTCTTCGCCATCAAAATACATAGTATAAAACTTCTGATCAAATATGAATGCTAAAGAACATAGAGTAGAGTTTGCTTCTGACGAGTTCTCTGTAAGTAATTTAGCATTGATTGTTTTGTTGCCAAACTTTATAACTACATCTTCTAATTGAGGACCATTTTTTAGATTTGAATTCATCATTGTTTGATAGTTTAGATCGACATCTTGTGTCAAAATTTGTACATTAAATCCAAAGATATTTCGATAATCACTTTGCCACAACATATCTTCTACAGATCCATTGTGGGATTCTACATATGACAAATTGTATGAATATGTGCTAATTGAATCACCCCCTACTTTAGTCTCACTTTTGTATCCTGAAAATGTTTTCTTGCCTTCAAAAGCAACATTGGGAACCAAGAGCTTTACTTCTGTCATTTCATTTGGATTTGTATAATCTTTACTCTCGGTAATTACAATCTTTATCTGATCGTCTGAGATAGTTTTGAACTTTATTGAATTATCTTTCAACAATTTGCTCATAAATTCATTTGTGAATTTGAGATTATCCTTATTGTCTAATCTGGAGTCACTTAAATCTATCTTCACGAAATATGTCATATTCTCATACTCAAAAAGTACGAAATCACTTCTGTATGTATTTTCGCCTTCATAGCTATATGTATAAACTTTCCAAACTCCATTTGTAGATAAAACTTTGTCATCAAGCATTATCCTTAAATTCTCAATTACTTGCATATCTACAGAAGAAGTCTCTCCTGCTAACTTTGTAACATTGTCTATATTAACATCGTCTATAGATTTTGAGCTTGTCATATCAATACTCTGCATACTTGGAAAAATCTTACTTTCATCCAAATTTACTCCATCAAAAATGCTCACTTCAATTCCTGACAGTAAAGATGAACTTAAACTATAATTTGACAAATTGAATGAATACTTAGCTTCAAGATAATCTTCTGTTGGATTTTCTAAATATTTGCTAATCTTCTGTTCAATTCCATACATTGGATTGAAATCTTGGTTACTATAGAGGTCATCATAGATATAGTCTTCTTGTACTACAGAATCTTGCAAGTAGTATCCAAAGTAATTCATATCTCCTAGTTCTGGTAGAGAAAACACTAGAAATTTGCCTGATACATCTGAGATCTTTTGTGACTTAGGATTGTCAATTGTCCCAGAGTCGATAGATATTGGTTCTCTCTGAACGGTTTTCAACTCAATTCCAGCTAACTCTTTCATATCTATAGTACCATTTTCAATTCTTTCGTATGAGATAAGTCTTACTTCACTTTCGAGTTGCCCATTTTTATAGTTTCTTTCAATTGTTTTTCGGAATGTAGAAGGGTTTATATAGTACTTACTACTGTAAGAATCAGCTTCTTTGTAGAGCGTATAATTGCCAACCTCAGTTTCATATACCAAGTACTCTACTCCATCTACTTTCTCCATATAACTTTTGTACATACCTGCATTTGCTGGATTCAAAACCTGAATCATAAATGCCAAATCAGGATCTGACCACAATTGACTTATCATATCTAGCTTTTCACATTCGTCCTTGGAATAACCTTCGGGGCAAGTATTTTCCAAAAGTCCATTTTCTTTCCAAAGTTCTTGAATAGCATACTTACCTCCCATGTACTGGATACTTTCATGTCCTTTGTCTGTAGACATGTAGATATTTATAATGTTTCTCAAGTCACCCATTGACATTATACTTTTAGAATTATTTCCTTGTTTGTACTCCTTCCAATTCATAGTATAAGTATAATTGTGATACTGCTTCATGTAGCTAGCAATTTCAGGATCTTGCATCATTTCATTGTACTTATCCTTACTTATAAGAAGATAATCCCATGGTTCACCTGCCCAAAAATATGAAGTTGAATACTCCCTTACGATCAAATCAGATTTATTTGGGACCTTTTTGAGTATTTCGTCTAATTTGTTTCTTTCAGCTTCGTTAAGTGAGTCAATAACTGAAGTATTTGCGTATGATTGTGCATTTCCGCTCCCATTAGCAATTTTTGTGAGATTTGATGAATTCCCAGTTGAATTATCTGAAATTTGGTTACTTACTTCAGAAAGTGAATTAGTTCTTGAAACAATATTGTTTGCCTCAAGAAACTCTATGTCTTCTTTTGTAAGCCCAGTTTGTTTCTGCAAACTATCTGCAAAGATTTTACTTGTCCTTGAGAAACTGTCTTGCTTTTGATAATTATTGTAAAAAATGATCCCACTAAAAAGTATCACAACACATAGAGCCATCATTGAAAACCTGAAACCTATGGGTATTTTCAATGCATGGATACTAAATTTTTTGTTCGCTGGTGTTGAAGTTGATTCTTGCATTTCTTTTGAAGAATAATTTTCTAGATTCTCGATACGAAATGATATGTCATTCCAACTACGAACTTGCATATTTACTAGTTCATGCTCGGAAATACTATCTTTACTGAGAAAAGAATCTGTTTGTGTTTTTTGGTGAATAATGTTTCTCATAGTATCTACCATAGATATTATTCTTGGGGAACAACTTTTTCTTTGAGGTATTTTATTCCCCTTTTTTGATAAGTATGAACAGCATCTTCCGAGATATGAAGTATTTGTGCAGTTTCTGCTCGGCTTAAGCCTTCAATAAACCGATATCTCATGACATACTTCAGTTTATCACTGAATGTATCAATCACATCTTTACATTGCTCTATCATCTTTTCATGTTTATTTGGAATTTCTGTAGATGAAATATTTGGATCATCCAGTGCTTCGTATTCATCTATAAAAGATGATATTTCTTCATTGAATTCAACTTCAGCCATTGCTATGTTTTTCTTGACCCATTCTTTGTAAACATTTTTTGCTATCCCAAAGAGTAATTTCAAAACTTCTTCTTCAGAAATAGAATTTTCAAGAGTATACTTGTACCCACGCAAAAATGTTTCTGAAACCAAATCTTCTGCTGTATCTCTGTTTATGTAGGGTTTATGATAGAAGAAGTAAAAAAATCGTTTGAAGTTCTCGACATGGATTTTGGCAAAAGTTTGTTTCATCAACTAATGAGTTAGTTTTATTTCGTAACTTTCTTCAAATATACAATAAATCTAAGAGTTATGATATTCAGACTTCTTTCATCTCTTGACATGGTGTAGATTGAGTCTCCATCTATGACCATCTGATCAAGCTGATTTAGGATTTCATTTTCACAATGCATCTCTGTAGTCAAAACATTTTATATATATACCTTACCAGATTTTATGTTTTTTACATTGCCATTTAAAGTATTACAAAATTGCCAATGTACACTACTTGCTTTGAATTCTAAGTTTCCACCACTAAAAATATCTGCTATATACCTCATGAACTGAGGGGAACAAAATAGAATTCAACAAACTTAAGATTGAATCATAAAAACACATGTATTTTCTTATACCTTCTCAAAATCATATATGCTAAGACAAGTCCCACATTCAATATCAACAAGATCATTAGCAAATTCGCTTAGTCAGTCGTTCAGACAAGTCAACTAGTTATCATTCCGGATTCTGATCTATGCCATCCCAATCTCCTACTTTTGTTGGATTTTGGAAAAAATATCATTATCTTTGTTGATATTGCAGATAGTATATAAATTGTCTCTTTGCTTCTGAAGATACTTTTTATATTTTAATGATTGATAAATTTATCAAAGATTTAGTTTGAGATAACTTGTCAATGCGATAGTGCTTACAGTCAATATATGACTATAGGCTTCACTACCTCATACCAATCTTTCGAATCCATAATTATACTAACACATTTGTCTCCTGCATTGAAGACTATCTTTTCATTTTCCAAAACTTCAGCATCAAAATATGTAGGTAGATCAAATATATTGCCAAATGGTGGCACTCCACCTACTTCCACTCCAGAAGTTACATCAAAAACTTCTTCGTGACTGAGAAATTTGATTTCTTTAGCATTGAAGAACTTCTTGACTGCATTTGCATTCATCTTTTTGCTTCCTGGAACTACAATCATTATTACTTGCGAGGTTTTGTCTTTCAATACTAGTCGCACAAGAAGTGATTTCATACCATTTTTTATGGTAAGTCCAGTTCCATACAAACTGCGTATGCTTGCAGCTTCTTCTGAAGTCCTGACTGACTCGTGATATACTTCTTGATGATCTATACGGTGTTTTTCAAGCAATGTTTTGATTTGATGATATGCTGACATTAGTCTAAACTCACTTCTTTTTCGAGAAATTCAATTCTGCTCATATCAGGGTTTTCACTCATTCTCAATTTGCAGAGCTCTATACACTTCTTAGCCCTCATTATCCACCAATCATCATCTAGAATACCTTCTAACCTGTTTTTCCAAATAAATAATTCAAAATGCTCCATTGCCTTATCGTAATCTGCACTACCATCGCTTCTTGACTTGAGATAATATGCACTTCCAAGCCCATCCTCTGGATCTGAATCCTTTGGCTCTGCAAGAGCAGATAATTTATAGTAAATTATAGCAAGTTGAAGATCACCTTCATTCTTTGTAATATTTCCAAAAGCATTCAGATTTGCAGCAAGTACTTCCCGACTTTCCCCAATACAGACATATAAGCTTAATGAATTTTTCAGGCGTGGATAGTAGTCTTTCAACCATCCTTGACCTGCGAGGTTGAGATTTTCAAAGTAGCCTAAAGACTTCATTGATACTATGTCAGCCGAACCAAATTTCTCAGTGATATCAAAAGGTTCAGTTTTTTTCATATCAGAAAGATATACACGATCCCCGACAATTGCTATACCTGTAATGTGACCAAATATATTCATAGGTAAGTACTTGATACCTAGTTCTTCTAGATATGCTTGAGCTAGGAGTGAGTATCCTTGGCAATAAGTCATCTTGCGATCAAGTATTCCTTTTCCTGTCATACTATAACCGTAGCCAGCCATCCTATTCATCATATTTGCGACATCCACACGATCATACTTTACTCTACTTAGAGTCTTATGAATATCTCGAAGAGCTTCAAGTTTAATGACATCTCTTTCTTCTTCAGTGTTAGCATGTTGTATCCTCTCTTTGAATTTCTGGATTCCCATATACTCGTAAAGAGTTTCAGTTTTATCGCCCTCTACTATATCTGCCATCAAGTTATCACGAAGTTTTTGCTTACCTCGCTCGACTATCTGAGACAAAACTCCGATCTCAGGCAACGAAACAAAGCTTTCGACACCTTGCTTTATAGCTGATTGGAAAGATTGGAAAGGTGGAGGGGGAAGAACTACTTTACCTATCACTTTACCGATCATTTTATTTGCAAGATTCTTTAGAACCTTACTTCGAAAATATCTATCATTGATACCTTCAAGATAATATCCAAGTTTAGCTCTAAATGTTCCATCGTTTATTCTTTTGGTTTTATTAAGTCCGTAAACAAATACCATTATCAACTTCTTTCTTCGATCTGCACTTATCTCAGTTCCTTCATGTCTACTAAGTTCCTTATGATAATGTCTCCTCCCTAGTATATCTATCTCAACTTGCCTGATTTCTTCCCTCGTAAGTTTACCTTCATCTAACTGCCCACTAAAGCTAATCCAAATTCTATAACTGACTTTGACAGAGCAAGTACTTCTTCTCGAGAATCGAAACTTCTAAACTTCCGTCCATTTTTTAGTAAGAACTTTGCATCATCTGCGTTTTCGGACAAATACTTTCCAACTCTTATATATTTTGCTGCTATATCATCAATAATTTTAGAATCAACTCTATGCCGTATATCTTTGACTGCCTGCAAAAGATCAGCCTTAGTAAACCCTTGAGGTAATGTAATTTCGATACTTTCTTCGCTTTCTTGAACTTCGTATTTATCGCCAATGCGAAAACTTACGCCATCATTTTTTGAAGCAAAATGATTTAGCGCTTCCAAAATTCTATACCCATACACTTCAGATACTGGCTTTCTGGCTTGTTCAAGTGTATTTTGTAAGTTTTGGAACAAAGACATGTTTATGGCATTGACAACATTTTGCTAAACACCTTCAGTACAAAATTCCTCTTACCTGTTTCCGCAAGCGCATAAACTTCAGAAAAATCTACATTCCAAATATCACTAAAACTAAAGTCTACCTCAGCTACATTTGATGGATTTATATTGCCACTACGATAACCCTCTGGTTGAGTTTGCATTATCAAATATACTCCTTGAGGCATCTCATCAAACTCATAGTAACCATCTGCATTTGTATATGTAGCACCCAAGACTTGCCCTTCAGTAGTTATAATCTCGATCTTGACACCCACAATTGGAGATTTGGTGACTTCGTTGAAAACTCTGCCAGAAATTTTTTTGCTCAACTCTCCAAAAAGATAACGTTCCCCACTATAGCTTGTGATATCTATATCTGAAAACACATCATCGCTAGAAACCTCTCCCCCTATAGTTCCCAAAGTATCCTTGCCATCTATATATTTAGGCTGTACTTCCTTGATTTGGTACTTACCAGGTAATAAATTGGCAAATTCAAAGTAACCGTTGTCATTGGTAGTTTTGCTAGAAATCACATTAAATATTTTAGTTGAAGCATCCTGTTGCTTTTCAAGATAAATGAATACATTTTTTATACCTTTCTCATTTGCAGATTTTTGCCCATCATTATTTTTGTCTAAATAAACATATCCAGATAATTTTGGAAGATCGTCAGACTCTCCGAAGTTAACATTAGGAATGGAAGTATTGTATGCATTGATACTGAAATCAAATCTGTTTGTAGGTATCTGTATAGAAACCAATCCATCAGGTTGTACTTGTTCTACATAGTAATTATTAAGATCGTTAGTTACAGGCATATATACAAATTCATAGTACCCATTGATATCAGTCTGTGTAGTCTCTAGAAGCTCTCCTGATAATGATTTCAAATTCATAGCTACATTCTCTAGTTTTGTTTCTCCATTATCATACTGACCATCCTTGTCTTGGTCAAGGTAACTGATTCCAGAGATCTTTGTTAGATATGGATCTGTACCTATTACTGGCAAACTTTGTATCTCATTCAAGTTCAGTAACCATACATTTGCATCTGTACCTATACTAGATACTGCAAGCACATTTGTATTGTCATTGTATGTAAGAGCAGCAAGAGATCCTGTTGCAGGTATACTTGCTACAAGTTCCCATGTGTATAGATTCTTTGTTCGAATTACTTCTTTATTTGTAGTAATTATATATACATAACCATCGTTATCTACAGCTATAGGATTGAATTGTTGCACTGGTAGTCTTCCTCCAGGAAGTGTATGGAGGGTTGCATTTCCACTAGAGTTCTTTATCGAGAATATGCCGTTTGAACTTGTAATTCCTATTATCTTATCTTCCAATCTCGTTAGGCGGGCAACTATACTAGGAGTAATAACAGAGTATCCATACCCTACTATCGGAACTTCGGTAAGTGTAAGTGATGCATCGTCAAGATTAGTTCTTTTTATTTTTACATATGCCCCAACATCTCTGATAATAAAATAACCAAAATTATTGTTGTTCAAAATGTCATAAGCTCGATAATTGCCAGTTTGAGCCAACATATTCCAAGTATTGCCACCATCTAAACTTGCAAATAAACTACTATAATTTTGAGTTTGAGTGGAATTTATATTTCCAGTTGACACATACCATGTATCTCCTATATGGGTTTGACCTAATGAGTGAACTGTATTTGGCAAAGTTCTAAATTTGATTATTCCCTCTTCAGGAGTAAATGTATACACATTACCTAGCTCCCAACCATCACCAAAAGCTGGGTCTGTACCAAGTATGTACATCTTGTCATTATATACATCTATATCGTGAATCCCATCTTCTTTATAGATATTTGTGGGAACTCCATCAACATCTCTCAGTATAGGAATAAGATTATCACCTTCAAACTTCGTCAGCAATCCTCCAGGACATCCCAGAGGTACACAAGCACTTATCCCTATGTACAATTCATCTCTATAATACTTCATTACATAGATCCCAAAATTACTATTCGGCACACCCCCTCCACTATATGTTTGAAATGTTGTTAGTGTATCAAGATGCAAAGATTGAGGTTGGATAAGCTCATCAGCATTTACTTCTCTTGTAATCTGAGCTGATTTTGAAAATATAGTAATAAACAGAAAAATTGTTATTGTAAGAGCAGATAAGTAATAGGCTGCCTTGTAGATTGGCTTCATTTCTTGATAAAATTTTGAATTGCAACTTCGCAAAGTTAAACTTTTTTTGTGCGAACAAACTATTTCCAAACTTAGAATGATTTCGCAAATGCAGTCATAATAGCATAATCTTTTTTTGACTACTATAAAATTTACACTGACACTAAACATCAGTTTAATATGTCAAATAAATTCCCTCGCCATCTCTAAGCCTAGTAATCTTAAGATCATTTTCCTTTTCAAATTTAGCAAGAGTATCTTCATGTTCATCTTGATAATGTGGCCAAATTTCACCTTCCACAAAGCCAAATCCCTGAAAATTTGATGCTCCGATTTCCATCTCATCGTCTAACTCTACCTGAGCACATTTGAAAGAGCTTGCCATAACCATCGAGCTAGCAGATGATCCAATGTATATTCCATTTTGGCTGAGGAACTTTTTGAGGAGTGGACCAAAATCATATCGATCGAGCCAATACTTCAAATATCCAGGCAATCCACCTGATAAAAGCAAGATATCAAATTTCAAAAGTTTTTCTTGTAGAGAAATCACCTTTGTCAAGCTTCCTGATGCAAACTCATTTGAATCTATATCAATAATTTCAAAATTTGCGAACTTAGATTCCACAAATTCTTGTGAATGCGGTGTAAAGCCTACATCATACCCATAGCCACTATTTCCAGTTTCAATGTAAGCAATGTTTTTTGTATAAAGATCAGGAATATTCTCTTCCAGCACTTTGATACTTTTGGGATCTGTGGAGTTTGAGAATAAAAAAATATTGTACATAGATATTTCAAATAACCCAAATTAGCCCTAAAAACACGCCTAGAACCCCGACAAACAGGAAAGCTCTAACTATCCTTTCCTCTCGCCAACCAAGCATCTCAAAGTGATGATGAAGTGGCGCCATTTTGAAAATCCTTCTTCCTAAAAATCTCCTTCCCAATCCTTGTATAAATGAACTTGCAAACTCAATCAAAAACATTAGGCAAAATGGTACAAGTAGAAAAGCCTGATTTAGTGCAAGAGCAATTGCAGTTATTATGACTCCTAGTGCAAGACTCCCTGTATCTCCCATTTCTACCTTTGCAGGTTTTTTGTTATAGTAAAAGTAAACAACTAAACCTCCTAGCAAAATAGAGATGAGTACTGCTATAGGACTGTTTCTTTTAACAATAGCTACTATGAAAAATCCTGTCAAAGTAATTATCGATAATCCAGAAGACAAACCATCAACTCCATCTGTGATATTTACAGCATTTGCCATTGTCATCACTGTCAAAATCGTAAATGGGTACATCAGTAGACCCAAAGAAATCGCCCCTAAGAATGGAATTGTTACACCAGAAATTCCCATATACCCATAAATCCACCAAGCTATAATTGTTCCTATTACGACCTGCACCAATATCTTTTCATGAGCCTGAACTCCTTTTCCGGGATTGCTACCAAGTATAAAAAAGAAGTTTTTATATGCATGCCAAGGAAATAAAATCGCTAACTTCACTCTCTCGAAGATTGATTTATGGACAGTGATCAATTTCAATACCCTAGAAAGTTTCAATATAGCTCTATCAGTCCCAAACAAGTTCAAAAGGTCATCGACTCCTCCCAAAATTGCAGCTAAAAGAAAAACTAAAATTGGAATTTTGATAACCCCAGCTCCAAAAAAGTTAGATACATTCTGTAGTATGCCAATAGATGAATCATAAACAAATCTACCTTCTGGCAAAATATAATTCGCAAAAAGAGATACTATAACTGTCGGAATGATGAATATCAGTCCTCCCATTATAGGCTTACCATCTTTTTCTGTAGCATTGATATTTCTTGATGAACGACGAGTGATATCAAACTTTATCAGTAGTTGGATAATTAGCTTTGATAGTAAAATACTTATCAATAGCGACAGAGTGAAGAAAATCGTATATTGTATGAACATAAATTTGATTATACCAAAACGACAGATTAAAACTTATTGATATTGCATACGCAAATATGTACAATAATTAGTAGAAAACATTTTTAGATTCTATCATTACTAAAAATAAACATGAAAACACTGCTCAAACTAACAATATACACACTATTGCTGCTTGGTATATTTACCCTTCCTGCGTATGCAGCTACTACAAGATATGTAGAGAGAATATCAGTTGATAGTTCAGGAAATCAAGCAAATGGTCATTCAGTAGGTATAATTGGTGGACTAGCTGATGACAAAAGAATAGCAATTACAGGAGATGGTAGATATGTTGTATTCAGCTCTGCAGCATCAAACTTAGTTCCGGGAGATACGAATGGTTTGAAAGATGGATTCTTGTTTGATAGAAACCTTGGAACAATTCGAAGAATAAATCTTACAAACCTTGAAGAAGAAGCTGTTGGGATATCTGTAACTAATTTTTCACTTTTTCCAAGCATTTCTTTTGATGGAAGGTATGTCGAGTTTGGCTATAAGTCAACTAACTTAAGCCCCAGTAGCTCTGTTGGTATCAGTATTTTTCGAAAGGATTTGATGTCAAATGCATTGATACAAGTTGATACGAGTAGTTCTAGTGTTCTCGGAGACCTACCTACAACTCATGGTACTATGACAGTAGATGGTAAATTTGTAGCTTTTGCCTCAAACTCTACAAACTTGGATACAGTACCAGGAACTCCTAGTTTTCGACAAATATACTTGAAAAATATAGAAACAAATGAAACTTATCCAATTTCTTTAACCACATCTCATACATATTCAAATAACACCTCTGATTTTCCTGACATATCAAACGATGGAAATTTTATAGTGTTCGAATCAACAGCTTCTGATTTAGTTTTGGTTGACACAAACGCGAAATCTGATATCTTTTTAAGAAATAGACTGACAAACACAACAACCAAAATATCAACAGGTATAGGTGGAGCAGAAGCTAATGGAAATTCAAATTTTCCATCTATCTCAGGAGATGGCAGATATATCGTTTATCATTCGACAGCGACAAATCTGGTCCCATCAGATACAGGTACTACAGATATATTTCTATACGATACGAGTGATGGAACTACGAGAAGAATATCTACAGGATTTGATGGAAATCTATCAAATGGAAATTCAACCTTTGGAAAGATATCAAATGACGGCACAAGCATCGCATATGCTTCTGTAGCAAGTAATCTGGTAGCATCTGACACAAATGCAAAGTCAGATATTTTTGTGTACGACCTTGCAACATCAACGAATAAGCTTGTTTCATTAGCTCATGACGGAGCACAGTCGAATAATGGCATATTTGCAGTTGCTTTCCCAGGAATTAGTAATAATGGTCGCTATGTAGCTTATGCATCATCTTCAAACAACCTCGTCCCTGGAGATACAAATTCAATGGTAGATGTATTTGTAACCTATACTAACGAAGATCCTACTGACATAAGCCTAAGTAATAATGTAGTAACAGAGGGTATAGTATCACCATACCAAGTTGGAGTACTGACAGCAACAGATGCAGAAGGAGACTCCCCATATACATACTCCCTATCATGTGCAGTACCAGGAGTAGATGATGGAGATTTCAATATATCAACAAACAACCTAAGACTAAATGTACAACCAGACTATGAAACGAAAAGTATCTACAGTCTATGTATCAGAGTAACAGATAACCTAGGGGGAGTATTTGACAAAAATTTCAATGTGTATGTGAGTGACAGTACCCCACCAACTCAACCTGTAATGATTGACCTGCTAACTAGTAGCGATACAGGTATATCTTCTACTGACAATGTCACATCAGACAATACACCAGATGTAAGCTTGACATGTAGTGAAGTAGGCAATACTCTAAAAGTGTATAGTGGTAATGACCTACTCACAACTTATACATGTACAGCTACTGGACCAGTAACATTAAATTTGATATTCCCAGTAACAAATGCTAGTTATGTACTCAGTTATACTGATACAAATGGATCAGGACAAGAATCAGCAAGATCGACTATATTGAATTTAGTTATACAAACAAGTACCCGTGTAGAGATAGTATCAAGTACGAACAGTACCAAGCCTACAGTAGTTGTGGTAACGGAAGTAGGAGATAAGGTGACTATACCAAATTTCACATGTACACCTACACCAGCAACAGGAAGTAGTGTAAGTTGTGTATCAAATGCAAACCTAACAGGTAGTAGCTACATGCTAACAGTATCGAAAGAGAGTATAGCAGGAGTTTTGGGGAGTACGGATGTTAGTATTACTATCAATGCATCTCTAGCTAGTACTGGTAAGATGAATGTACTACTTTCTCTAATACACTCTCTTTTTCATTGATTGTTATTGAATTATTCAAATTTAATGCTACCAATTTTTGAAAATAAATGTTCACACTTATCCTTCCAGGAAATTCTAAAAATAATGAACAGTATGCCAAAGATTTGGAATTCGAATTTCAAGGTCATAATTTGAATCCAATTACGATTCTTTACAATCACTGGCAAACTGGGGAAGAATTGATTGACTATGACTTTGAATTGACTAAGTTATACGAAATACTATCCAAACGCCAAAATGAGAGCTATAAAGTATTTGCAAAATCTGCTGGTATCATTTTGTTTTTGAAGTTTCTTGAAAGTTACCATACAATTGAGCATCCTACTCTTTCAGTTTTTGCAGGGATTCCTCTGAGATTCGCTGAAGCAATTGAGTACCCATTAGTTTGTCAATTGCAATCACTGACTAGCAGAGTCATTATTTTACAAAAAACTCTTGACCCCCAAATTGGATTTACTGCACTTAAAGAAAAGCTACCAGAAAGTGACATTTTGAAGTTGATAAATATTCCAGGAAATAATCATAACTATAGTGACCTAAATTCAATTAGCTACCTACTTCAACCTTAACTCTAGCTCTTTTACAAATTAAAGCGAGTAATTCTCCTTATTTAGAAAGCCTCCAATATCAATCTTTCTTCAAAATTCTTTACTATTGAAGTATAATTCTTACTGTGTTCAAAGCAAATCCCAACTTGGAATTGAAAATCAACTCACTTCCACAATTACCAGGTTGTTACTTATACAAAAATCAAGATGGAAAAGTGATTTATGTTGGCAAAGCCAATCGACTGAAGAACAGGGTGAAATCGTATTTCACTAACTATGATAGGTTAGACGGCAAAACCAAGTTACTCATTAGAAGTATTGATACTTTGGATTTCGTAGTTGTGGATAACGAGGCAGAAGCCTTGATACTTGAAACCAACTTGATCAAAAAACATAAACCAAAGTTCAATCGGATGAAAATGGACGACAAAAACTATTCATGGATTGAAATTACCAATGAAGATTTCCCCAGAATCAAGATTGTCCGACAACCCAAAAGTGCTGATATACATACCAAGAAAAAGAATAGTTCTACTTACCTGGGTCCTTACAACGATACTTTTCCTATCAAAGAGGTCATAAAAAAACTTAGAAAGTTGTGGAACTTTCGCACTTGCAATAGAACAATGTACCTAGAGAAAAGGGAAAATGGAGAAAGTTTGGTATGCTCAAACCCAAAGCCATGTCTGTACTTCAACTTGGGACTTTGCAAAGCTCCTTGTGCTGGGCAAATTAGTTCTAAAGAATACAAAAACTCAATAAACAATATCAAGCTCTTTCTTGGTGGCAAAAAACGAGAAATTTTGATTGATCTTGAAAACGAGATGAAAGTCGCAGCCAAAGAATTAGACTTTGAAAAGGCTATCACAATTAGGGATAAGGTAAACAACATTAAGTATGTATTGAACAAAGTAACCATAGGTTCTAAAGTTGATGATAAGTTGATAGATATACTCAAGCAACAAGAAAGAGCAACTGCTCTAAATGAATTACTTTCTGCAATTGACATGAAGGAGATTTATCAATCGAATTTTCGTATAGAGTGTTTTGACATTTCAAATATACAAGGAAAGTTTGCTGTTGGTGCAATGACAGTTATGGAAAATGGTCAGCTAAATCCGAATTCTTACCGCAAGTTCAAAATTAGAAGTAAAGACACTCCAGACGACCCTGGTATGATGAAGGAAATGTTGATACGAAGATTGAAATATATCCAAGAAACGAGCAATACTAGTAGTGAAATAGAAACTAAAGACAAACCTAGAACCTTTGGGATAACCCCCAATCTAATAATTATTGATGGTGGCAAGACGCAGCTTAGCAGAGTTGAAGAAGCCTTTCAATCAACAGAAATTTGCATACCATACTTTGGTCTTGCGAAAAAGTTCGAAGAGATAATTTTGCCCATTTTTGTTGATGAGAGTCCCAAAGGCAGAAAAATAGTAGGATACAAGACTATAAGTTTGAGAAGAAAGTCAGAAGCCTTGAGACTCATCCAGAGATTGCGAGATGAGTCTCATAGGTTTGGTATCACATATCATAGAAAGCTGAGAAGCAGTGCTATGTTGATTCGAAAATCATGACAATAATCTGAGCAATTCAAGATACACAAAGAATTTATCAAATGATTACATTACATTGCTTCCACTGTAAGTAGCGTTATTATTAGAACCATTGCCTCCACCACCGTTTCCTTGGGTGGATTCAAGCTTACTAAGCCTCCATCTTATGTCTTTTTGAGCTGCTACAACTTCTTCTAATCTTTTAATCTTGTCCCCTTGAGCTGCTACAGTTTCTTCTAATTTTTCAATCTTGTCCCCTTGACCTGCTACAACTTCTTCTAATCTTTTAACCTTGATCTCTAGAGATTCTACAACTTCTTCTAATCCTTTAATCTTGTCCCCTTGAGGTTCTAGCCCAAAATATGATTCTCCACTCATGTCCCTTGGAGATTCTTCAACTGCCGCTGAGTTGTAAAATACGATCTCATTATCTCCTACAAATTGTTTTAACTCCTGAAAATATTTGCTTGGTTCTGGAACTCCATTATTTCCTTCCTTTGAGCTACTTAATGATGTTGGATTACCTTGCCCTCTCTTTGTATCTACAGAGGCATTTTGTTTTCCTCCATTACCACCTTCAGATCTATAATTAGAGTGTTTTGGCCAGTTATCCTGGCTTCCCCTCCTATCAAAGATATCGGTTATCTGGATTACTGCATCATCTATTCTGTCACTAATTTTCCTTATTCCTTCACCAACTCTCCTGCGCCACTGACTTATCCTCCATGATATTGGCAATTTAGATACTTTATCATTTTCTTTAAGATTACTTTCTGTGGTTTTTTTTGCTTCTTTTGATACTTTAGCGTTTTGATTCTCTGAATTCATGGAATTGCCATGTCTTCTGCGGGAGAACACTGCCATTACTCCGACTAAACATAGTATACCACTAATACAAAGAATACCACTTAAATCGATGCTATTCTCCTTTTTGAATGTTTGAAGTGACTCTACTTGTCCTACCATAGCTTGATATTCAGGTCTAGGACCAATTCCAAGATCCTGTAACCATGGTCGACCTGCCTCTGAAGCTCCTGTCCCAGCTTCATTTCCTCCAACTACCGTTCTGCCTGCCGTTGAAGCGTCCATAAACTGGGCTTCTGCAGATATATTTGCGAAAACTTTTTCAAGTACTCCTTCCCACCCATCCTTTACTGCACCTTCAGGAAATGCCTTATCATAATACCCTTGCATCTTCTCAAACCTTGCCACGGCTTGAGGATCTCCACTTGCTACTAGCATAAGTTCATCCAAAAGATTTCCGCGCTCACCCGAAATCACTACTATTCCTTTATTGACTTCTTTCGGTGTTAGACCAGTTTGGGCAGCAACATCACCAACCAATCTATTATACGCATCAGAAGCTCCTGCTTGCCCATACTTTTCAGATAAATCTCGAACGAATTTTTCCATATTTTCAGCTCTTGTGCCCCGCTCAGGTGCATTACCAAGATACTCATCTAAACCTAATCCTTTGGATTTAGCTATTTGAGCAATTACTCCATAGATCTGATCCCTTGGACCGTCCCCAATATATTCCAAATAAGGACTTTGCCCGATATAATCTAGAGCTGGTATTGTTAGTGTTGATTCTCCTCCACGCATAAAAGTTTTTCACAAAAAGCCATTGCTCACGCAATTGACTTGTTGTCAAGTTTGTATATTTCATACATTCTTTATATATAGATTATAGCACAACTTTCAATAATAAAGCAATCTTATCACAAATTTCTACCTGATTGCAATTATTATTGAAATTTTGGTACCTAAAACGAACCAGTGTAAAAACCCATAATTACACTTCATACAAATTCAAGATTATTTTTTACAATTATCGTATCCAAACTTATCCCAATTTGCCCTATCATGAAAGTTGTCTGATACTTCAAATCGAAAGCAGTACAAATCCAATGGCTCTTTGATAAACTTCCTCACATACTCTTCTCCACAATGTCCGCAATTTGTCGTTATTTCGTAATTTGTACCCGGAAACCTTTGCTCAATATCAACAAGCAAATTACTTGGCTTATACTTTACTGATGTACTAAATGAAATGATGTTTAGAGAAACAATCAAAATAGTAGCAAAGAAAGTCAACGAACCAAATTTCTTGACAAACATAACCAATGTAGTACGACCTCCATAAGCTTTGTCTTGCATATCAAAAATGTTTGACATCAAAGCAAGTCCGAGACCTACTCCTGCTAATATACCCGTAAAGGATCGAACAAAATTTACAGATTCATAAAACGGGATAATGTCATTTGTAAAAATTTCAGCCAAAAGTTGTGATCCACCATCAAATGCCATAGGTAGCAAACAAATTGCAAAAAGCCCAAAAGTCAGTTTATCCGTCATTCTTGGAAACTTTTTCAAATAGACAAACCAAGCTGATATTGTCATACCTGCATACATACCTATATCTCTGCTACATACAGCAAGTTGGTAATCAAACAAATGATAACTTCTCCAAGGTCTTTCGTGGCAAAAGAACTGATAAAAGTTATATAGCAAATCAGCCAGATAGTCAAAATTGAGATAACGAAAAATAGGTGCCAATATTGGACCCAATGTGAATAAAGTCAAAGCAGACAAAATTACAACCTTCCATTTGCATTTAAAGTACAGCTTCATAACAAAAATATATAGGTAACAGATAAGTAGCAGTTCGAACTTTCTTTGTACAATACTTTTACTTGTCTAGTGTAACCCTGATTGCTGGATCAGGATTGTATAGCCCAAATCCATAATTCATAATACCTAGCCTTGTTCCATTTGTCAGAAATTCAGCTTCTACCTTTGTAGCTACAGTATTTCCCATTTCAGTTGTCGATCCTGCAAAGTCCAAAACTTCACATTCTACTTTCGAGATAAGTCCCGTCGGATCGGAAACTTCTTCTATACTGATAAAGCCATCGCTAGACATGGGGGTAATAAACACCTGCATTGGCACTCCCGGATTTGCCCACACATCAAAAAGCCTGTGAATATCTAATTTTGTTACATAATCAGGAGTTAAATCTAACATGTATTGATCTGAGAAACTGGAAGAAGTTACAAAAGGTCTAAAATATCTTTCAGCGGCTAAGTTAGCTGGCCAAAATATCATATTCGAAGAAACAATATTGGCAAGACCTACATTATCATAATTTGGAGCAGTCGTTCCCGGAGCTACAGGAAAACCACTACGCAAGTTGGATGTGAAGCCCATTGAGTAATTTTTGTATTCATCATTAAGTGAATCATAAGTTATCAAATCCAATTTAAAGGCAGAAATCCCCTCAAAACCGATCAAAGTACTACCAACAGCTGCTGGATCCAAATCTATAGGAATTGATTCATCTTTATCTATTTTCAGCCTTTTGAGAAACTTAGTTGAAAATTTCTTGCAAGTCAAAGTTTTGTTTGAAGTAACATCTTTCATATCACAACTGAAAGACATAGCCAAAGGATCACTTATATACTCACAATTCTGCACCTCTCCACCAAATATAGATTGTCCTATCGCAGTGATCTCAGCATTGCTGACTCCAGTTGTAAAAAAAATATCCTCTTGAGCAGATATTAGCTGCTTTACCTTTTCTTGACCATACGAAGTTGACCTTGATTTGTTCTCCTGCATCTCAGCTACTTTCGACAAATTCAAAATCAAAATTGCAGTAGCAGTAGCTATTACTCCAAATATCGCTATATAGATCAATACCGTTATAAGTGTTTGGGCATTTTTTTCGTACAATGAAATTCTCATAGTGTATTTGATAATTTTATAAATAATCCATATTCTTAGTCCCTAAAATTGATTGTCTGAAAATATTGGAAATCAGCGGATCATATGTATCAGGTTCTCTCAATTCTGATTCTGCACGAAAAGCGACAATCAAAGATACATTTCTCTCTACAACGCTACCATCAGGCTTTATTGTCCTATAAACATATAATTTAAATGCCTGGTTGGCAGGCACAATTCTAACATTATCACTAGTTGCATACTTCTCTTCATAACTCAGAGGATTTATGCTCGTAGGAATACCATTCCAGGTCCGTTTGACAAACTTATTTGTCGTTCCATCCCAAAGCCACATATATTGCCTATTGTTTTTGATGAATCTAACACAATTTGTACCAAAAACATCTATAACATTTATATTATCACCACAAGGAAAAACATAATCAGCTGCCGAGAAATCTTTTTGCATATTTGAAAGAACTAAGTCTAATTCGTTGTTTACCTGAACTCTTAAATTATTCTTGAAACTAACCTTTAGCAAAACTGTAAGACTCATAAGTAAACCAGTTATCAACATACCGAAAAGTGCCACGCTGATCAATACTTCCAAAACACTAAATGCTTTTTTGTTCTTCAAGGTCAAAATTGACATCCGAAATTATTTGAAGATGCATGACCAAAGACAGAAAATCCACCAGTATCAGGCAACATCTTGCTTGTCAAAATACCATTCACGAGGTTTGTATACACCTCGTCGGATGATACCTTGGTCAGTGCTTTTATACCATAACAGTATGTATTTTTCGAATTAGCAACTTCTTTCAAAAAGATTTGAACACATATTGGAAACTGAGGTTTCTTGTTCAAATCAACAGGATACTTATACTCTTCCAATATCCCCTCAGTACAATTATCTCCATTTATTTCCGTAGCTGATCTCTTGTATATATGTTTCACCGTCGTTCTTCCATTATCAACAATTTCCTCTACACTATCAGCGAACAATACTCCATCTTGCAAGTAGCTCTCTAAATAATTCGCAGGTATATCAGTATGCAATTCCAAGATATTTTGGATATTCGAAACTGTGCTTGTAAGTGCTTGGTTTGCCAAATTTTGTTGCTCAATCTTTTGTGCCAAGATCAAAGATCTGTTGAAAAGAGCAAATGTCGCTGACAAAAAAACACCTACGAGAACTACAGATATCATGACTTCAACAATAGAGTAAGCAGTGTTTTTTGAAAGCTGTTTGACGAAATTTATAGACTAAGTTTATCAAGTCTAGAAACAAGTTTCAAATGAAATTAGGATATACTTTGGATATAGTTTAGAAAGTTTTAAGAAGCTCAAGATACTAAGCGATTGCTATGTTGCATAATCTCGACCAGTGTGATACAATACAATATGACTTCTCATAGTGAAGTAATCAGACAAAACTATCAAGATGCCCGAGCATTTGCCTTAGCTACTAAGGAACTTGTCTTACATCTTGTACGACACGAAATCTCATATGTCGAAAATCCATTCTATCCCTTAGAGCGAATAGCGCAAATCATTCCTGTATCTATAGCTTTTTTTCGTGCACAGTACCATCTAAATAATATCGATCCATCTAGAAATAGTGATTCACAGCAAGAGCTAGATAGTGAAACTATCTTAGCAGTTCAAAGATCCATAGATATACTAAATTTACACATCAGAGGGAAGACCATGGCAAAAGCATTGACCGGTGGCCTACGAGATCAACTTGAATCTTCTCGACTTTCATACAAAGCACTTTATTGTGCCTTGCAATTGTCGTTATCACTGCTTGTGACAAGTATTGTGGGGATATATCAGTCTAATAAGTTTGACAATCCAAACTTATTATATTTCTTACCAGAAATTGTTGTATTTACAGTATCTTTAACTGTCTCCCATATGTCATACAAGCGTGCGATGCAAAGAAACAGACCAACTGAGGCATTGAGTGTTTATAGAGATGACGAAGTTAGAAGATTATCACTCTCAGGTAATCCCGACTATGTAAGTAAATCACACATAACACTTCTTTTATTCGGACTTACGAAAGAAGGTAACCTTGGTGTATTGAGAGACGAAGTTCTCCAAAATCTCAGCAATCCGAAAATTTACGACGACAAAAGTAACAGAAGACATTTTTTGAATTTATTGATTCTGTCAGAATGTTTAAGTGATCCTAAAAAACTTGCAAAGCTGATAGCTTATACTTTCAACGATCGAGAATATTTGAAGATTTCAAACGATCCTCGATTAAATCATTCTTTCAATGAAACTCTTAGGAATTATCGTAATGCACCCGACAATATTTTCAATCCAGTAAATACTGATCCCGATACATTAGCGACAAAGCGTGAATTCTCTCGAGTACTATTTGGTATGGATTTGCCTGATTTGATAGATCAGTTTCTGAGATACATGCCTGAATTTCAGTCAAAAAATGACTCTCTAAGTGCTTTGCACTTAGAGACATCACACATCAACCTTTTGCGGCAAATAGCAAATGAAGATAGTTCATATCTTGTAGTTTTGCAACAATTAAACATAGTCGATAAGAACTCGATTGGCGAGGTATTGTATGCTGATTTGACAACAATGGTTCAGCAAGCTTTATTTGATGAAACTGGGAAAGCATCAATCTTCCCAGCAAGCAACTTTTATACTCTTGCCGATACAATCAAACTATTCACGAGAGAACAAAAGGAAAACCTACTAGAGATCATCAAAAAACAATTGGGCAATATAGATATATCAGGTAAAGCACTAAGGCCATTTCCTACAAGTATCAGAGATTTAGTTTCTATGCTTGACGGAAGAGATCTATTTGCAGGATACATCTCCGATGTTACACAAAGAATATTTTTCCCCAGAGATGATAGCCCAGACACTATCATTGCTGTCTCCAAAAAACTTCCTGGCATTGTTGAGAAGCTGTCTATCACGGATATTGAAAAAATTAAAGCAATTGTTGATCTAATTGAATCCAAAATAGATGGACTACTTAGTCAATACAAAAATCAAAATGCGTACGACAGTAAACTTATCGCTGCCAGGATACATGCTATAGACAAGATATTGGTAGGTCTGGGATATGTAATGACTAAGAATAAGAATGACGATCTCTGGGCAGATCTTCAAAAAAGAATCACTGCGGTTATGGAGAAACTTGCAACCAGTGAAAAGAAGGCATCACTCGACATTGCACTGCAAGCTCTCCTACAAAGGAGCTCAGATTGATCGATACTAACTGTGAAGTAGAAGCTCTCACTACAACAAAGTGAGATAGTTTATCCAGTGCTACAGGTAGCCTTAATTTCTAGCACCTAATAATTTAGCAAAAATTTTTCGCCTCTGCCTATTTGGATTAGGTCTATTAGTAGTGACTTCTGTCACAACCACTTCTTTCTCAACTATATCTATCACTGGGACTGCTACCCTAGCTTGAAAACCTTTTGTTAAATCGACATATCCGCTTAGTACATTACTTTCACCATAACGTAACCCACAAGCTGTGACATGCAACATAGCTATAGTCAAGGCAATAGCCAAAGCCTTGTCTTGATCAAGAACTTGTCCTTCAGATGCTTGATTTGCTAAAGATTCTGAAGCGATAGTAATCCCGTCCTGTACGATTTCAGCAATGACTGCTCTAGTCTTCTGTATATCTTCATTGATTTTTTGTTGAATAGGTGGTAGCGGATGCAAATTGCCTTGACTCAAAATGTGGGGTCTTTTGTCCAGTACCCTTGAAACTGCTTGTAAGTATAATAACAACATTATCCCTTTTACAGGGGCAACTAGTTTTTCGTAACCATATTTAGCCATCAACTCCTCACCCGGCAGGATCATGCCAAGCCTTGAAACTTTTGGATGATAGTTAAGTTGTCCTTCAAACGAGAAATGCTTCAGAAAATCATTGTGCCAACCAATTACGGTTGGATCATCAGCAAACATGAAATCAATCTCATCTTTTTGCCCGGGCATAGGATTCGGACTATGGGCATGTACTAGACAAATTAACTTTCCTGAGTCTGTAGAAAGGTGTAAATCACCTTCTCTATATCTTGCTTGTTGAACTCCACATAATGCCTTGATAAGTGTATTTTTTCTACTTTATCTACGACATCATATTGTCTTGGAAGACATGATTTAGCCGGATTCAAACCGGCTATTTCATTGACAAATTGGGACACATCTGGATAGCCTATCTTCAAGAGAACACTTGCAACTGTTGTGAGTGCGTTTGGTGCCAAAAACGATGGAAAGTTTACATTCACAATTTGTTGTTTATTCGGTGTATATGATCCCCTATCTTTACTTGTAATTGGAGCCATAAATTTTAATCGCAGTGTATTTGTATTTAAATTACCAAATTATACCAAAACCATCTCACTATTGCAAATAAAAACATGCTTTAGGTAAATGATCACAGCGAAGTTCACCATTATTTTGACTTGCAAAAAAGGTCTCTATTTCAAAGGAAAATAAATGAGAGTACTAGAAACAGCAGAAGACTAAACTTCTACTGTTTCTTTGAGCGTAGGATATCTTACATTCAAATTTGGATCTAAGTTTTGGATTTCTGTGACTAGAGCTTCACCTTGAGGAACATCAGCATGTACTATAAATACATTTTTCAAATTCTCAAAATGATATTGCTTAAAAAACTCCATCAATCCACCATTATCAGCATGACCGGAAAAGCCAAAAAGTCTATGTATTTCAGCATTAACCGGATACTTTCTTTTGTCTATAACTATCTCCTTTGCGCCATCAGCAAGCTCCCTACCCAAAGTTTCTTCAGCTTGATAACCTACCAAGACTACAGAATTTTTTTGGTTGTGAATGTTGAATGCCAAGTGATGAAGGACTCTCCCTCCGTTACACATACCTGATCCGGAGATGATGACGATCCCTCTTTTCTTGTTTAAAAATTGAGAATCCCTGAAATTTCTAGTGAAGTACAACATTGGAAAATTGAAAGCATTATCACCATTCTCAAAAAACATCTTTGTCTCTGCATTCATATAATGCCAAGATTTCTGATAAACATCAGTTATCTTCGTTGCTAGTGGTGCATCTACATAAACTTCAAGACCGTAAGGCAGCTTGTTGAACATCTTTGCCTTCTTTAGTTCAAACAGCAATTCTTGAGTTCTTTGTGCTGCAAATGCTGGAATGATCACATTTCCACCTCGTTTTGTAGTTTCTTGGATAATGTCAATTAGTTTGTTCACGGTATCAGTTCTATTCTCGTGATACTTTCCTCCATATGTTCCCTCCATCAAAATAGTATTTGGCTTAAACCCATGTGCAGGAGCAAAGAAAGATATCAAACCTTGTCCTTTGTGCCCAATATCACCCGAGAAAAGTATCCTTTTTGTTTCGCCATTTTCTACATATGTCATTTGGATAGATGCAGCACCAAGTATGTGACCAGCATCTACAAATTTGAAAGTTAGAGTATCAGATATATTGACATCTTCGTTATATTCGTGTGCTTCAATCTGTTGCAATGTAGACATTGCATCTGCAGTAGAGTAAATAAACTCAGCTTTTGTAGAATGTTTGTCAGCTTCATCGGAATTTGAATTTATACTCAACGCTGCTTCTTTGTTGTAGTTTTTCAAATTTGACTCTTGAATCTTTGCAGAATCAAGCAACAACAATTCTGCCAATCTTGCAGAATTTGGTGTGCAATACAATTTTCCCATAAACCCTTGCCTCGAAAGTTTCGGCAAAAGTCCTGAGTGATCTATATGTGTATGAGTAAGTATCACAAAGTCAAGTTCCGCTGGATTGAAAGGGAAATCTTCATAATTGTGATAATCTATTTGTGGACCTTGAAACATTCCGCAATCCACCAAAAATTTTTGAGACTCAGTCTCAACATAGTAGCAGGATCCTAGCACCATATGTGCAGCTCCCGCAAAAGTAATTTTCATAAGTTTTTATTCCTCCGAGATAAGTTATTTATACAATTTAACTGAAGTACAAGCGAGATATACCAACCAACAAAACTAGTATAGAAGCTAGTTTGCAATAATTTATCAGCTAAGATATTCTTCAAGCTATATAAATATCTCTAGTTGATATTTTCTCTTCATACAAACATGAATTTTGATAATTAACTATAGCTCAAGAGCTAAGTAAATATTTTTTTATAACGATCTGATGTCCTTGGGTTGAATGAAATTAGGCCATGGCCATTCATCATCTTGTCTTAATTTGTCAATTATAGCTGGACCTTCGTCTTGTACACAACTTTCCAAATCATCATTTTGATCAAGAATATCCAAACCCAATCCCAATAAAGTAAAATTGCAAGTATGAGTAATTTCTTTTGCATATACCTCACAATCTACTCCAACATTATGCCTCTCGCACAAACCTCGAAACAATCTGACGCCTGCCTCATGATTGATATAGTTATAAGTCCTGACAGTTAGCGCACCAATTAAAACCATACGCAGAATGCACCCTTTGAAACTTTTCATTTGATAAATTTCATACCTCCCCTCTCAATTTCAAAGCATATTTGAGAGTCTCAGTATCAGCATAGTCTAAATCCGAACCTTTTGGTAAACCTATTCCAAGCCTTGTGAATTGTAGCATACTTCGACGATCTTTACTAGTTTTTTCAAGCAATTCTTGTTTAAGATAATTTATAGTAGTTTCACCCTCAAAAGAAGGATTTAAAGCAAAAATAACTTCAAGTTCAGTAGAATTTTCCAACAATTCAGCTACTCTTGAAATCAAAGCACCTATCCGAAGATTTTCTGGCATAATTGCTTTCAGTGGAGATAGTAAACCCCCCAGGATAAAGTAATAACCTTCATATTCGCCCACTTCCTCTATGCTGACAACATCAAAATACTCTTCTACAACCATTATCTTGGCCAACCTTTCACCACTACACACTTCACAAGTTTCAAAATCTGACACTATCCCGCACTTATTACAAAACTTCAATTTATCGAGCTCCAATACTTCATGTATCAAGTTTTGAGATACAACTTTATCCCTAAACAAATGTATAGCGATTCTACTAGCCATTCTTCGACCAATACCTGGCAAAGATGCCAAACTCTCTGATAAATTTTCTAAATTTGCTGGTAAAGTCATACAATTTTAGCTACCCATATTTCCAAGCATTTCTTTAAGTTGTCCCAAGTCCATATTTTTTGCCATATCTTTTTCAAAAGATTTTCTTGCATCTTCCATAGCTTCGAGAATTTGTTTGACCATCAAATCTTTCATCTGAGGATTGCAAAGCTCATCTTCTATATGCAGTTCAATAACTTGTTGCAAACCATTTATGACAACATTGACTTTCCCTGACTTTGAAGACCCAGAGAATCTTTGAGTTTTCATCTGTGCTTCCATTTTTTTTGCTTCTTGTACAGCTTTGAAGGCATCTTTCATACCTCCAATACCACCTAAATTTAGAGCCATAAGTTTTGTTCATCCCTTTGGTGACAGGGATCAAATTTTAATATTTAAATATTTGAATGTCTGAATGTTTGAATATTTGGATTTCTCGTCAATTCACAAAGTAACTAGAGAATTGAAAAGTTCATATATTACGCGATTACTTCACCAAATATTTCCTTTATATCTATCACCTCGTCAGTATTTTCAATGCTTTTGTCAACTATCACATTTAGTTTACCAAAATCAGTGATATACTCAGAAACAATGTCCTGTATCTTATCAAAATTTCGTTTTATTTCAAGCACACTTTTGATGTACTTTGATTTCACAGCAATTGTCAAGGTTCCTTGTGCATACTCCTTTATCACAGCACCGGTAAGATATTCTGACAATCTACTATCAGTTTCTTTCAACCCAGATACAAGTTTAGTTTTTACCTCATCCATAATTATAGTTACATTATTGTGAGAAACATCTACATTACTAGCAGCATTATCTTTGTTTGTAGTATTTTTGATATCTTGGATCTCTTCTAAAGCATTATTTCCTAGTTCACCACTTGAAACATCATTTGACATTTCTTTTTGCGTAATGTCAGTCCCCGAAAAGCTATTCAAGTTTGGCTTATCTTTGGTACTATTAGTAATTTTGAAAACTTTCCATAAATACACATCAAACCAATCAGATGAATTTTGCGATGATTTCATTTTGGACCTCAATTCTAAAAATAACTCCAGCACCTTGAATCTTGTCTCAATATCAAAAATGGAATTGAACTTTAGGAAATTTATCAAACTAACTACCATATTTTCTACAGAGATAGTCTTCAAAACCTCTTCTTTTGATGAGATGACAGAATCAAAATCAGCTTCTTGTAATTTTATAAGTATGCTAAGCATGCTATCTTCATTCGGCAATCCTAGTTTGAAAATAACTTCATCATATGTGATTTTTTTATCATCCGAAATATCTGAAGTAGTAATCAGCTTTTGAAGTATAGATTCTGCATCACGAAAACTTCCATTTGCTGCTCTTATGACAAGCTGAAGTGCCTTTTCTTCGATATCCAACTTTTCATTTTGCAAAACTTTCTTCAGTTTCTTTTCAAGTTCAGTATCACCTGCTAGGCGAAAATGAAATTGTTGACATCTTGACTGGATCGTTACAGGTACTTTTTGCACATCAGTAGTACATAGGATGAAGATTACGTATTCAGGAGGTTCTTCAATGGTTTTGAGCAATGCATTGAATGAAGTGTCTGTAAGCATATGTACTTCATCAATTATATATACTTTGTATTCAGAAATAGCAGGCTTGTAGTTCACCATGTCTTTGAATCCTTCGACATCTTCTATTTTCCTTCTTGAGGCAGCATCAAATTCCACTATATCTACGAAACTCCCTTCCTCGTAACTTTTGCAAATATCACACTTCAAACAAGGTTCTCCATTTTTTGGGGTTAGGCAATTGACTGCTTTGGCAAAAATCCGAGCAGCACTAGTTTTTCCACAACCTCTTGGACCTTCAAAAATATATGCATGTGAAAAATCTTTTTGCTTGATTTGAGCTTTGAGAACTTGAGTGATATGATCTTGACCAAGTAAGTCGTCAAATATTTTTGGTCTATGTTTATTGTAAATAGTGGACATCTAGATGATATCAAAAAAGTAATTCTATGAGAGTAGCAAAAGCAAGTGTATCAAAACACATGAACTTTTGCAAAAGAAAGTTTGTCTAGATGAAGAATTCCAACGAATCAACTTTGTTGTCGAGATTCATTTTTCTCAGCTTGAGCTACATATTCTTTCATATAAGCTACAATCTCTGCTAGTTGAGCTTCATCTGCATTCCCTACAAGAAAATCAAATATGAAAGAATTTACTTCATGCAATGTAGAGAAGATGATATTTGTCAAAGCCTCTTTGTCTGTATATTTTTTGTCGATAATATCGACAATATCGAACAAAGGCTCTTTGGAGGAAACTAGCAAAGCTTCTTCTCTGTCTGAGAGATTTGCACCAGCTAACAATTTGTCAAACAACACTTCTTGTTGTTCTGGATAAACTTGATCTTTCTGTTCATCAGAGAAACCAAGGATTGACATTATTTTGTTTACTTAGTTGAAATAGATGAGTATATAAATTCTAGTAGTAAGGTTTTCCTTACTCATCGGCTAATTCTATATAATGATCAAGAATCTGATGTGCTACGTCTAACTTTGCATTACCTATTAATCTTTTGGCTATTGTTGAACCAGCAAACCCTATTATAGCTAAGAAAGCAATTATCGCCTCCCTTGAAGTTACAAATGTACTAATGGCATTCAAAACATCTGGAGCAAAAATGTGTTTACCTAAATTATTTATAATATCTACCGTTGACCTATGCACCATTTCGCCAGACAGACGAACCAAATCGTTTGATAGGAAGCCTAGACCATTAAGCTCGTTTAAACCTAAAAATGCTACTCCACCTCCAATTACCAAAGATGTAACTAAGACTAAATTATATGATAAAGCTTCTCTCCAACGACTCGGCTTAAATTCTTCATTCACACGGCACCTTAAAATACCTACAGCAATTGGTTGAATCCATTTTCCATCCTTTGCATAAGTTCCTTCTGTCAATTTATTCAAAGGTGGTCCTTCTAGATCTGGTGCTATTTTTCCCAACTCAAATGCCAATAGATGAGAAACATAGAGTCTGAATGGATTTGTAGGATACATTCTACTACCTCCCCTCATCTCATCTTTGGCATAAATTTTTGGGCCAAAACCATTAAAAAAATCTCCAGGTTGTGGTTCTATTGGATTGTCTTTGTTCATAATTTTTCTGTTAGATATAATGACTAATTTCTAACTAGAGTATACACCTTTGCCATAACAAAGTCAAGCATTTTTTGTAAAGCTAACATCACTTACAAACCGTTCCTTGCTTCAAACAGAAGATCCAAAAGCGCCTTTCTTTCTGAACCTGAAGTTTCATATGTTACCATAGATTTGTCATAATTTGTACTTATGATCTTCACCTGCAGGAGTTCGTTTTTCAAGAAGTAAAACTTCAAAATCATTCCATGACTTGTACCTACCCACATATACTGATCAAAGAAAAGATTTCCTAGCCCATAAAATATAGGCTTTCCTTGGTATAGTTCAAATGTTTGTGGTTGATGTGCTTGTGTACCAATGACAAGATCTGCCCCTATGTCGACAATTTTTCGAAAATCTTCCTTTTGACCCTGAACAGGCAAGTAACATTGCTTGAAAATTATGTTCGTGTCAGGATATGCGTAGCATTCAGTATACTGAACAGACACTATCACAAAAGCACCTTCTGATTTTGACTTAGTTATATCACTTTGAATCTTTGCCAGGTCGAAACTATTTGCTCCAGGATTCGAAGTAGCTATAGCATAAGTATTTTTCAAAGTATCATAGTAGTTGTACCCCAAAAAGGCTAATTTTGTATCCCCTATTTCTTTGTACAAAGTCTTTGCTGCATCTTCTGCATTTAGTCCTCCTCCAAAGTATGATAGACCATTCTCATTATATAGATTTATGGTACTTTCATTCGCTTCAAAACCCCAGTCATTATTGTGATTTCCAGTAAGTTCGACTATATCTACTCCAGCTTTTTGCAATAAACTTAGTGAACTGAGGTCAGAACAAAACCTAGTATCACTGATAGTGCAATTGCTTGTCATGCTAACTTCATTTGATACATGAGTCAAACTTGCATTTTGCAAAACTTCTTTTATGCTTCCTAGCATAAAATCAATCCCCATTGATCTCATTTTCATCAAGTATTGCCTTGACATAGCAGTAACACCAGTCATCTGGAGAGTCTTTATCTGTGATAAGGTTATACCAGTCTCACTTGTTGAAGCGTACCCATCAAAAAGTGCATTTAATTTGTTCTTTGCTTCAAGGATGAATGCATTTGCTTCATTACTTTTGTCAATTGCATTTATACCTATACTCAGAAATCCTTTTGATATGTCGTCAAGGTAGTAATGATTGTTTAGCAACAATAGCTTGTATTTGTAATCCAAGTATCTAGGCTCAATGAAAGAGATTGATTTTTCTTCCTCTAAATATGTCAAGAATTCATCTTGATCAGCAAATTCCTTGAGCAAACTCAAGTCTTTGTCTAAGTAATTCAATACAAGACGCACATCACTGCAATTTTCGAAACAACTATAAAGATAATCATTTGTTAGATCAACACTATCAAAGGTTTGATAAAAATGAGTTACAGGTATCATAACCTTGTAGTTCAACTTCTCTTCTAAAGATAGCGAGACTTGTATATCTATATCTGGAGTATTGCTTTGTGAAGAAACTTTTTGTAGTTCCCATGCACTTGAGGTCAATTCATCAATTTGAGAACTAAGCGTCAAATCTAGGTTATCTTGGAGATCTGGAAAAAATGTGTAGTATATCTTTAGTTTCTCAGGTTCTTTTTCAAACGATGAAAACAAAATCTTCGTTCTTTGTTGTGCGAAGAAAATTGAAATTACAATTACAAGGAAAGATACAAAAAGTAATTGGGCAGCTTTTTTCATTTGTTCAAAGAATTATCTTCTTGGGGTACCCTTGACACTACTTGCTCGTTTTGCAGCCCTTCGCCTTCTCTTCATCTTTGATAAGACTTTGTTTACCTGTGCCAACTCTTGTTGTTTTTTTCGAAACTTGGTTCTCTTTTGAAGAGTTTCAAGAATTTCTTCAGTAGATGCTGCTCTTTGAAGTCTTCGCAAAGCCGAATCTATTGGTTCTCGTGGTGATGCTGTAACTGTCATAAATTTTGTAAATTATAATTTTTATTTATTCCAAATCATTTTGACGACTTCATCTACAAAAGGAAGTCTTTCCGTTTGATTTTTATTGAATTTCATTACCATCAATACTGCAACTACAAGGTATACAATTGGCACTAGAAAGCTCACAATTGCACCGATAAAAGGAATTAAGTTTACAACTCCTACAAAAAGTACGATAATTATACTAAATGCGATAGATTGTCTTGCATGAGTGACTACCATCTTGTCGTCATCTCCGACATACATCAAACCTCCAATTATTGGTAAAAACCAAATCAGTATTCCCTTTACAATATGATCCGTAACTATAGGTTTAGTTGGAGCTGGGTTTGGATTTTCAGCTTGTTTTGGTTCTGTTGCTACAGGTTGTGTAACCGAAACTTCTGCATCGCTTGCAGGAGTTGGTTCGACATTTGTAGTTTTTGGTTCAACTGTTTCTGCTGTTTGAGGTGTGTTGCCTTCCATATTTGTATGTCAGATAACTTTTAAGTTATCTCAAATTTGATTAAAATAATTGAATTTTTTTGAAAAGATATTTTTGAAATTCGGGGCGGCGAGACTCGAACTCACGACCTTCCGGTCCCAAACCGGACGTTCTAGCCAACTGAACTACGCCCCGTACTTTGCAAATGATAGCAAATCAAAATGGATATTTCAAGAAAGATAGAGGTTTTTTGATCTTTTTCTAAATAAACAGAACTTCATTCCGTATAAATATAGCAACACAAGCTAAAGAGTGCTTATAAAGTACTCTTTAGACGAACTAGACAAGCATATCAATTATCTATAGAAGTTCTTTTGAATAGCCGCAAATAGTAAAACCAAGAAGAAGGCGAGAATTCTATTCCCAAATAATCTGCAAGTGTTTACGATTACTTATAGCACAATTTAAAACCTTATTCTACCTGCAAATCTAAGAAGGGCAAATTTTAAAGGTTTATGATTTTTCAATCCTTCTAATTCAGTATTGATCTGTAATATTCGGTTCTCAAGCTCAGCTAACCATCCTCTTATTGAGTCAGTAGTTTTATATCCATGTAATTTTATCCTGCAGACAGATTCTATTTGATCCAAATTCTCGCCTTCTTGAATACTAGTTTCAATCTCTTCTATCACAGCAATTAGTTCGGGCGATGGGGTTTTCTTCTCCTTGATTATTGTGACTGCTTTCGCGATGTTCTCCGTTTCACGTCTTTCTGTTAATTCCATTTTTGCTGCTTCCAATATTTGATCGCGAAGGTGTAAATTCCTAAGCAAATATTTTGGTACAGTGCTTCCATTTACTTTATGATGGACGCCAATTTCACGCAAATATTCTATAGCCATTTGGGGATCGATTGGGAGATACTGACATTCTTCCAATAATTGTTTAACATAGGCCTCTTTGTAATTCTTTTCGGCTAGCAATTCTTTTGTCCTTGCAAAATTACTTGCTTCAACTGCTTTACCATAAATCTGGTCTGGAGTCATCCTCCCTCCTCGCATTTCCTTTTGGTAACGATCAAACAAAGCACCACGTGATTCAGGTTGGTAACCTTTTTTACGCAAATTTGCATAGTCAACAAATTGTTTCTCCAGAAGAGAACTTCTTTGCTCTGCTTCAAACTTAGCTTTTAATTCCGAGTAGCTCTTATTGGTACGCACTGGGTAACCTAAAAACGCTTCGGCCGAATTAAGTTTGAATTTAGTTCTTATTGTAGCTCGTTCTTTTGGCATAATTTTATTTGTTATTAAGTGATTTAGTTTTACTATATTGTATCACAAGATCAAGGAAAATGCAACAAAGAGTTTCCATATCAAAATCAAGATTACCTAGATCCACCTCTTCTTCCTGCCAATTCAATTACTCAACAATCTCTCAGCAACAAAGCCAAAATTTCATATTCCTTGACTTTCTATAGTTTGCCCTGTTGCAAGCATCTTGCACTTGAGATTTTTGATTTGTTGACGAACTAAGTACTTTTATTTCTTCTCAATGCTATTGATAAACTTTTCTATTATCTCTCCAAGGGTATTGATATTTACCTTAGTACCACCATTCATAGGTGCTGCAAAAGTCAAATTCTGAATCTCTGTATTTATTCCAGCAGAGGATTTGTCAAGTTCCATCCAATAATTGCATGCTATATTGATAAATCTGTTTTCCTCTTTATCAAAGTATGACAATTGCTGAACTGTTGGAGAATCTCCTGACCATCCTTGAGGAAATGTTTTATAGTCGAACTCTATCAAATACAGATCATAAGCTGACTTTTTAGGGACACTTACTTTTACTTTTTGAAAGTTAGCAATTTGATTTTCTCTATATTCAAAATATGGATTTGAGTCGTTAGGATCTGGGTTGTCCAATAGAACTTTAGAGTATGCTTTTGTCAAATCTGATTGCTCTATATACCATTCAGCTCCACCTAAACACCCATAACCACCTGAAGTATCAAATCCGATTGAGTACCTACCAACTATACTGATGTTTATTCCTCCTATATCATTGAAGCTATTGAATGTCCCATCAGCTCTTTTGGATCCTACATCAACCCTCCAATTTTCTGGATAATCAAACCGAACATACTTTCCCTCATTATGAACGAACTTTACTAGAGAGCTACTATTGGTAGATGAACTTATAGATCCAGAACTATTTGATTTGTTGGACGAATCTGTCAAGGAAGATGATTGATTTGAAGTTACCATAGTCCTAGTGCTAGAAGTATCAAGAGATTTACTTTGGCTAACTTGGGTTGAGCTCTCCTTCCCGTCTTTCGTAAGTAGAAGTAATACTAGCGATGCTAGTATACAAGTAATTACTAGAAGTAAGATTATCAAAAATATTTTTGTGCTGTCATTATGCAATATTTTTTGAAAGCGATTTGTTGGTTCGATGTTTTCTTGAGGCATAGTTTGTAAATTTAGGGTGAATAATATTTATTTTTTTTGTATGCTATTGACGAACTTTTCTATTATTACAACGAGATCATCTCCCTTCATAAAGTTGGAGTCATTTTTTCTATCCAAAACAACTGCTCTATCCCAAGAAGAACTTGCTAAATTTGAACTCAAAGGGATAAATGCTATTGTGTTCACATTATCTGGTTTCGCATAACCAAAATCAGGATCCAAACTAAAGCAATTCTGACTTGTGCCATTACAAATACTACCTTGATTTGATGTAGCCATTATTTGAATTCTTCTACCATTATATATACTTTCCCCGTTATAAACATTATCTATACCTTCAACATCTTGCGCAAAAGTGAATTCTATGAAGTAGCGATCATTCAAGTTCATCTGTGATACTTCGAGATCTTTGATTGGATACTTTTTTAGACTTTCCTCTATTCTACTTACTAGAAATTGGTTGTTTATAGAATCAATCATATAACCTACTCCACCTCTTGGCAAGAGATCTGTAACTTTCATTGTATAACCATCTTTAGTTAGAATGATCTCATTGATATCATCAAAACTTGAAAAAGATTTGTCGCTTTTATTGGAAGTTACTTCAAGATTCCAACCTTCTGGATAGTCAAACCGAACATACTTTCCCTCGTTATGTAAAAACTTCAACCCTTGACTAGAACTACTTGATGATTCAGAAGATTGACCTTGTGAAGATGATTCGACACTACTAGTTGATCCAAATGTTTCTTCAGTATTTGCACTGCTTTCAAAATCATATTGATACGCTAGCGAACTACTACTAGAAGATTGTGTTATCGCAACAAAGTTGTTTTGCGACTTTCTAAATACCCAGAAGCTTATCAATAGAATTAGCAAAAGTATAGTTACAAATATTGAAAATCCAAGTAACCAGTAAACATGCTTCTTTTCTATGGTGAAATGAGCTTCAGCAGTATTTTTCTCGTTTATTTGTTGTCCATCAGGCAATTGAGTGAACATAATTTTCTTTTTTGAAAGTCAGGCAAAGCTAATTAGATAACATGAATTATCTGAATTATTCAAACAACAACTACAATAACTTAGACCAACAGTAGTAAGTCTGACCAAGTTTTGACTATTTTATAGCAAATGCAGATCACTTGTAAAGTGAAAAGAGCAACATTCTTGACAAACTTCAACTAGTTTACTTCAAGTGCAATTTTTCCAAAGTACTTTTCACTATACCTATATCAGATGTTTTGACATCTTTTATAAGCATAACTACAAACAACAACATTAACAATGCAAAAAATAAATTGAATATGATACTTTTCCACTTATCAGGCATTTTCCTTCTTGTAATTATTTCTACAAACAAAACTAAAATGTGCCCACCATCCAAAGGAGGAATTGGGAGTATATTTAGTATGCCAACTGACAAACTAATTCCCGCTAGCAAATTGACTATCTCCAAAAACTTATCACCTTTCACATACTTGTATGTGATCTCGCCAGCTTTCAAAATAGTGCCAGTTCCTTGTGAAATTGGTTCCAAACTATCCTGCGCTTTTGATTCACTTATCAAGTATCGAATTGATCCGATGGTATATTTTGATATATTTAGTGTGTGTGCAAATCCAGAAAAAACTTTATTTTGAGAATAATTCAAAATGTAAAATCCAGTACTTGGATTATTTCCAAATCCAGCAAGAACTTTGCCTTCTTCATCTTTGTAATCTAGATAAAGCTTGTACTCTTTGTATCCCTGTTCGTATGGTGACAAGGTTTTCAATGTCACGGTTTGACCAAACTTATCTTGCAGATAGTCTTTGAACTGATCAATAGATCTAATCTCTATCGCATCAACTGCCCAAAGAAATTCTTCAGGTTGCATACCAGATTCAAGAGCTGGAGTATCTGCTAGAATATCTGTAATCAAAGGTTTGTTTACGATTTCTTCTTGTACGCCGACAAAATTTGTCTGTATATCTGGAAGTTGTGGTATATATGTTTGAAAGTTTGTGAATGATAAGTAGAGTGTATATGCAAAAATTGCAAGTACAATATTCATCAAAACACCAGCAGAAAAGACAAATAGCTTTTGTACAGGGTTTTTGCTACTCAATGAACTTGGGTCATTTACATCCCTACTTTCCCCCATTATTTGACAATACCCCCCAAGTGGTATCAAATTCCACCGATAATCAGTATCACCTTTCTTTTTTTTCAGTATAGAAGGACCAAATCCAAAAGCAAAAGCTTCAACTTTGCACCCCGTAAGCCTTGCTGCTATATAATGCCCAAGTTCATGGAGCAACACTATGAGTCCCAAAATGAAACTAAAGATGAGGATTGATTTCAAAATCAAAATTATTTGCATGTGGTCATTTTAATATATTCTCAAAACATTTACCAGTAGAATGCTACAGAACTTTATATTTCATAAATACTTGTATATTAGAGTGCATTTATATTAAAATAGATTATCATAACCGGAAACTATGGGACCTTTGCACGAAAAACAGCCTAAAAAACCAATAGCCCCAAGAGTCATTACGGAAATTTCTAAAAAAGTGAAAGAGACAATAAACAGACATAGACGCGGTATTTTATCCTTGTTGTTTATTGCTTCTTTGTCAACTTTGCTTCAAAGTTCTGGAGCACCTTATAAACTTGAAAGACCGAAACCAGCCCTAACTAAAGTTCTTGATTCCGTGGGTGCAAGAGAGAGCATTGGAGCTCGAAACAATGTAGCTGTTGTGGATTTCTTTCCGGTCACTCTTGAAGATGAAGAGGCAAGTTTTCACAGAATACTTGGTTCTACAAATATTGATCAAGAAGCAAAGAAAGTTTTATACTTATTTTTGAACGAATATATGTCGCACGGAAAAACTGTGCTTGATGTCTTTCAACACAGAATGGGACCCTATTTCCCCGAAAATGTCCAAGCCTACTCTTTGAATGAAGCTATACAGATTACTTATGCAGAAAAAGATGAAATTGGTAACTATAAAATCAAGATCAAAATCAGTGCAGAAAAGTTAAAGCAAGTGATATCTCAAATAGATGCCCCTATAGTAAACCTTAGCTTGCAAGTCGGAACTATAAAAGGAAAAATCGACATATATCGAATAGAACGCCCAAAAAATCCCTATACTATAATTGGCGTCGGAATAGATGGTCATATCACACATAATTTTTTTGATCCCTCTGGAAATCCTATTCAAGAATACGAATACCACATAGGTTCAGCAAAGTATAATCCATATAAAATACTCTTAGAAGACGAAGCTTACTTGTCGTATCAAGACGGTTATGCAGGCAGTGAAACATACAACAACCTAAAACAGATGGCAAAAGTAGCTGCTACTTTTCCAGATAAATTCTTTGTGGTAGCTGGAGGCAACCCATCTTACTATGAAGGTCTTGGAATCCCAGACATCAGAGAAGCAAGAGAACAGCTTGAAAACGAGGGTTTATGGCCCGACAATATTTTGGTTGTTGGAGTTTGGGGCAGTGATATTGCTACAGGGTATGAGGATTTTTCATATACTGGAGAATTACAAAAAGGCATGGATCTTTGGGTATCTTCGAAATTAATAGCTCAACCTGCATCAAGTTTTGCAGCGGCAACAATTGCTGAAGCAATTGCAGCCCACAGCTCAAAAGGTGAGAAAATTGATCGAGATACAGCTCTTAAACTGCTCCAACCTTATATTGTAATTGCTGATGATGGAACTCGTATTTTCACAGGAGGCAGTAGCACTCATAAAAACAATAAACCAAAGTCTATAAAGCCTATTGAGAATTAGTTTTATGTGCGATGCAGCTCTGTATTCTAATTTGGAATAGTTGCACTCTTGATGTCTGAATTAATATCATGTAGATAATCTGAATACTCCTTTTCATCGATGATAAACTCTACCCCATAACTTTCATAGCCTTTGACCAAGTTTTTTATCCAACTAATGATATCGGTCCCTTTAGAGAAATTAAATTCTGGAGTGATCTCTCGATTCCAGAAACTCAAATCTGATTGTGACAACAAAGTGGATCCCTCAATTTTTTGCAAAACTACATCTCGATACGCTTCGTATTCAGATGGGATTTTTATCTGTATAATACCTCTGGCAAGTAAATCTTTCATGAAATCTGCGGGACTTATCGGATGTGGAGGCTTGATTTCTATGTATTGATTTGTTTCTATTGTTTGACTTTGGTCAGAAGGATTAGCGTCATCAATACTAGGAACTGGAACACGACTAATCACACGAACTTCGCTAGGCATTGAGCTTGCTCCTCCTTCTGATTCTACAATAATTCTTGTGAACTCTGGCAAGCGACCAGCACTCTGATTTGCTTCTTGAGGTCCATTTGCATAATCAACCAAAAGTGGTTGACCATCCTCACCTTTGACTAATCTATAGGCTACGCCATTTTCAACCTCAGTTCCCTGCATTTTGAAATCAACTACAGCATATAGGTTGCCTTTGTTATCTATGATCGGAACATATACTTCGCCCTGAATATTTCCTTCTGGGTTTATAGATTGGTCCATAACTATATTTCTATATGGATCTGGTTCAAGTCCAGCAGCTTTCGCAAATCTTAGTGCAGTAGGAATCAGAAACTCCGAAATTTTCCTCACTATCTCTTGTTCTTGATTAACCTCAGCTTTATCTGAAATTGCAGTTGGCGAAGGTGTAGCTGTTCCTTCCTACAGGATTTTCAGTATCACCTCCTATACTCGGAGAAATCACGGCCATTGAAGTTGCTTGAGGTCTGGTTGGACTGGGATTCCTATTTGCACCTTCGTTAAAGCTAAACAAACAGGTAGATATTGACAGACCAAGAAGTAAGGTAACATAGACAGCTCTTTTTCGCATCAGGTTTCGGGGTTCGCCTGTAGGGTTTTCTGTATCTGCCATATATTTTTATTTTTAAAAATTAAAATAATTTACATTGTATATTAGTGAACCATACAATCCCAAATTCAGAATTATAAATCATTTGCTAAACTGCATCCTATACTTCCATCAAGCTACTTTCCTTCGTTTTCAATCTTTCTTCGATCTCTTTGTTTGCATCATCAACATCTTTTTGTATAGCTTTTTCATCTCTTTCAGCCTCATCTTCGGTCAGAATCTTTTCTTTCAACATACTTTGAACCTCCTCTCTTGCCTCTGCTCTAGCCTTTCTAACTGATATCTTGGCCTCTTCAGCTACTTCTTTTGCCTTTTTTACCAATTTCTCTCTTGTTTCTTGTGTCAAAGGAGGAACTGGAACTCTGATAATATCTTCAGACAGTATTGGATTTAGTCCTAGATCTGAAGCTTGAATGCCTTTTTCTATATCTTTCAAAGTTGATTTATCAAACGGTTTCACAACAATCAATGTAGCATCTGGTGCAGAAATACTAGCAACTTGATTGAGCGGGACTTTTGATCCCCAAGCTTCTACCATTACTGAATCCAAAATAGCCGGGTTTGCCCTCCCAGTTCTGAGAGTCAAAAACTCTCTTTCCAAAAATTCTATTGCGTTTTGTAATGATATTTGAAGTGTAGACATCATTTGAACTTTTATATTGTTGTTCTATAAATTTCTTTGATTTCCATTTTTTCACCAATTTTACCAGCTACTTCATTGAAAATATCTTTTATCTTCTTCGACTCATCCTTGATCCAAACTTGCTCCATCAAAACAGTCTGTTCGTAAAATTTTTGCAAGTTACCCTCAATGATTTTCTGCTGTATTTCCTCTGGTTTTCCATCTAACTTTTCTTTCGCCAATGCCATTTCTCTTTCTTTAACTTCCACTGGAACATTTTCAATATTTATATAAACAGGGGCTTGCGAAACGATTTGCATAGCAAGTTCTTTTGCAAGATCACGAAATGCATCTAGTTTAGCAACAAAGTCAGTTTCACAATTCAAAACTACTACACCAATGACTTGTCCATTGTGCAAGTAAGTCCCTATATAACCTGCTTCAGCAGCTTTGTCAGCTCTTTTTTCCAGTTTTGCTACACCTCGCTTTCGAAGTTCGTCAAAAGCTTTCTCGACATCTCCACCTGCTACTTCAAGTGCAGATTTTGCATCAGTAAGACCAGCCCCTGACATTTCTCTAAGTTTTTTGATTTGTTCTAATGTAATTGACATAAAGTTATCGTATAAAAATTAGTATAATAGATATATCCACCAACTACCTTCTTGCTACTTCCATTTTTGTATAATCTTTGAATATATGCTTGATTCCACCTCCTTGATTACCATCAAGTATCGCATCACCTATAAGTTTCAACATCAAACTTACCGCACCTACAGCATCATCATTCGCTGGAATTGGATAATCCACAGTAGTTGGATCAGAATTTGTATCAACGATACCAACAACAGGTACTTTCATAGCATTTGCCTCACGAAGTGCATTTTTTTCAAAATGAGTATCAATAATGATAACTAAACTAGGTAAGTTAGCCATGAATTTGACTCCACCATATAGTTTGTTCAACCTCTCCCACTCTTTTTTCAAAACAGAGATTTCATATTTTGTCATATCTTCGACACCCTCTTCAAACATTTTCTCAAGTTCATTCAACCTTTTTAAGGATTTTTTGACTTGCTTGAAATTTGTTAGTAAACCACCCGGCCACCTGTGTGTAACAAACATTGCGCCAGATCTTATAGCCTCTTCTTTTGCAAGTTGTCTTGCTTGATTCTTTGTAGCTACAATCAAAACATTTCCTTTATAACTTCCTTCTTGAATTGCGTTAAGTCCACTTGAGAGGCACTTCATGGTTTGCTCTAGATCTATGATGTGAATTCCATTCTTAGCAGAATGTATGTACTTCTGCATTTTAGGGTTCCACTTATTGGTCTGGTGACCAAATTGAGTTCCAGCTTTTAAAAATTCTTTGAAATCGGGAAATTTAATTGACTTGAATGTCCTCTCTGGTTTTTTCTCCTCTTTGGAATTGTCGACTTGATCTTCTTGGGAAATATCAAGGTCAATTTTTTGGATGTCAGTTTCAATTTCTTCAGGTGTAATTTCTTCGAGATTTTCATTCGAAACAGTTTGTTGAGGTGCAATTTCAGTTATTGTTTCAGTCTTTTCCTCTAGGGCACTTGGATCTGCCTGATTCTTTGTTTTTGTCATAAATTTCTTTTTCCACCGTACATGCATTGGTATTACCCAACAGAAATTTCATATACGTGCTAAATTTAGTATTGAATATCATTTTAACACAACAAAGAAACTTTTCAAATAATAATTTTGCTCATAAGACCCTGATGCACTGAAATTTCCTAAAACTAGATATGTTTAGACAAAGTTTATCTACAACTACTAAAACAAACCTTTTAAACTCGCAGATTATGCTAGCGAATACTTACCTACATTGTCTCTCAAAACAAACCCACCCATTTCAAGAACAGAGAGATTTACATTGATATCGTTAATACTAAACTTGCAAAGAATACTCAATTCATCAACATTCAAACTGCCAGATGTCAACTTGTCCACTATACCAACCTGAATTGGATTCTCAAAAGCTATATCATTACTTTTGTACTTATTTGAATTATCCTTTATATTCAAAATTGACCTAATATCATCCGGCTCCAATACCATATGAGCAATGTTGTTTTGTATCAACCAATTTGTCCCTTTGTGATAGGTATCTGTAATCATACCCGGAATTGCAAAACTTTCTCTACCCTGATCTATAGCTAACCTTGGAGTTATCAACGAACCTGAATTCATTCTAGCTTGAGTAACTAATGTTCCCAAACTCAATCCAGCCACAATTCTGTTTCTATTTGGGAAATGACCTAGATGAGGATCAGTTCCAATGGGGTATTCTGAAACTATCAAGCCATTACGAATGATCTTGTCATATAAGTGGTAGTTTGCTAAAGGCGTAGCTTTTTCTACAGACGATGCGAGTACAGCTATAGTCGGCTTGTTTGCATTTAATGAAGCTTCATGTACTATACTGTCTGCACCAATTGCCATTCCTGAAACCAAAGTAAAGTCATTTGCTAGTTCTTCTCCAAATTTTTTTGTTGTTCTTTTCCCGTATTCGTTTAGAGTGCGACTTCCAACTATAGATAGCAGATTACTAAAGTTCAACACCTCAATTTCTAGACTTCCTTTATAGTATAAAACCAAGGGTGGATCATAGATACTTGCAAGCGATGAAGGGTAATCCTTATCTCCCAAGAAAGTAAGTTTTACATCCAACTCCGAAAGTCTGTCTAAGTATAGATTTATATCTTTAGCAACCTTCCAGAAACTTGCTAAAAGTTCGGAATATTCACCTTTATTTGCTTCAAGGAACTGATTTATACTCCCAAATTCACCTAGCAACTTCATATAACTTCTTGGTCCAACACCTTTAATCATAGAAATTATTAGTATGTTTTTTTGCGAGTCTGTATATTCCATATCTCAAATTAGTCTTGTTTTCAAATTAAGTATTTTTTGTCTAATATAGTTTTTATAAAATCCAAAAGTATTTTTGTTTTATCACCGTTTTCAGCCATAACCACAAATGCATACCTCGGCTCTTCATATGGGTAAAAGCCTAAAACCCATACATGAGGCTTTTCCAAATTTGAGACCTCAGCAGTTCCAGTTTTTAGTCCTATATCGTAAGTAGAAAATCCAACATTTATTGCAGCCGCTCTCATACCTTTTTTTACAATTTCAATATTTGACTTTTCTATGTTCAATTGAGAGCAATTGCTTGTCAGTTCAACCGCTTGGCCACTATTGTATTGTATGGATTCAACTACTTTTGGATTGCAACTTTTATTCGTTAAAATAGTTGATAAACTCGTAACCATTTGTATCGGTGTTAACAGATTGTATCCTTGCCCAATAATTGAATTGCAGCTGTCGCCTAAGTACCAATTTTGATTCAAGTTTTTTTTATACATTGGAGAAGCTAAATTTCCAGATTCTTCACCCACTAAATCAATTCCTGTAAATTTGCCTAATCCAATATAAGACTGGAAATTTGCAATGAGGTTGTAATCTATTTTCTCAACTGCCTTACAAAAGAATATATTGGACGATTTGCGTAAAGCTTCAACTACATTCAAACTTCCATATGGTTGCTTAGTATATTCTGGAAATTCAATTCCCCCAGGTAGTTCATAGACACCCTCCGAAAAGTAAGTTGTTTGATCAGTAATAGCACTGTTTTCTAGCAATGCTAATGCGCTAAATGGCTTCATTATGGAGCCGGTTGGGTAACTGCCTGAAATTGCCCTATTGAGTATTGGCAAACTTTCGTCACCCATCAAGGTAGTGTAGTATTCGTTTTTTATAATTTTTGACAACTCAAAAGAAGGGTAATTCACCACACTGTAAACCCTGTTGCCAGAATTGATGTCTAGAACAATAAACGAGCCCGCAGTGATATTGTTTGCATTCATATTAGCTTTAAACAAATCAAAGATCTGCTGATTAATTTCTTGAGAAATAGATATCTGAAGACTAGCCACTTGATCATTACCTATTGTTTTATTGTAGTAGCCTTCTAATCCACTAGAATTTCCCTCAACTGAATATATCCCTAAAGTATGTGCCAAGTCCTCAGTCGCCACTGCATAACTTCTAGCAGTCTTGGTTGCTATTGCTAACCCATCAAAGTTTAATGTTGAGCTTTTTATATTATTCACTGCAGATTCAGGTATTGTACCTAGATTAATCTCGCTTCTCCTTGTTTTCCCATTATTAGTTGAACTATTATACTTATCCAATAAAGTCTGAGAATCCATATTTGATACAGATGCTAAATTCTCTAAAGTATCTTTGACCTGATTATCTGATAGTACCGAATTATCTAGATAAATAATGTAATTGTAATTTGACCCTACTAACACTTCTCCTTCCCTGTCTTTAATTGACGCTCTGTAACTATCAACATAGATGGGATAGTCTGAAAGATTATCGTTTTGAGGAATAGATTCGTTTCTTACCACAATCGAAGCTTGCACAATAACGACACTCAAAAAAGTAAGAAGTAACAAAAAGCGAAAGTATTTATTCATCTACTTGTAATCTTGAAAGAAGGGAAAAATTATCAATAACTTTCATGCACCCCCTCAAGACACAGGATACAGGATCTTCTGTAATCTTAACTGGGACATGAAGTTCTTTTGTCAAATACTCAGAGAGACCTCGTATTTGAGCGCCACCCCCTGCAAGAGTAATCCCATTTTCAAGTATATCACCGAGTATTTCCGGAGGCGCAGACTCAATTGCTTGTTTCGCAGCATTGATGATATGTGCTAAAACGCTCGCAACTGTCGATTCAATGTCACTAGAGGTTACCTCTTGAGCTTTGGGAAGACCATCTTTGATACCTCTCCCTTTGACGCTTATTGATAATTTTGATCGATCCAATGAAGCAATCTCTATTTTCATATTTTCTATAGTTTGATCTCCTAGCTGAACACCGAACTTTTCTTTGATGAAATTCTGTAGTTCAGCATCTAGAAAATCACCTGCAATTCTTATAGTTTCATCTGACACTATTGCACCTAGAGACAAAATAGCAATATCGGTTGTCCCTCCACCGATATCAATTATCATACTGCCACTAGCTTCATCAATCGGTAATTCTGCTCCTATAGCTGCTGCCATAGCCTCTTCTATAATAAATACTGTTCTGGCTCCTGCAAACTTTGCTGAATCTATCACAGCCTTCCTCTCGACATCTGTAATCCCACTTGGGACACCTATGATGACCCTCGGTTTATCAATTTTCAAACGGGCCTTCCATGTGCCATTCATTCTTCTAGCAATAGTCTGAGCTTTGTGTAGAAAATACTTCAACATGGCTTGCGTCATCTCGTAGTCTTTTATAACTCCATCTCTCATAGGTCTTACTGCAACTATGTCGCCGGGAGTTCGACCAACCATTTCTTTTGCTTCTGATCCAACAGCCAAAATTTGAGAGGTTTTTTTATTCACAGCAACGACAGTTGGCTCAAGAAGAATATTTCCAAAACCTTTCACCCCGACAAGTGTCGTACTCGTTCCTAGATCTATAGCTACATCATATGTGAGTTTTGCAAGGATTGTATCAAACAATTAATTTCTATAAATCAGATAAATTTAAGCAGTTTTCTTTAGAGTTTTGAGGCCACGAACTGACATCCAAACCCTTTTTGCGTTACCGTTTGCATCAATTATCTTTATTTTTTTGAAATTAACTCTCCATTTAGCAGGTTTTGCAGTAGCACGAAATTCCCAACCACCACCGTAGTTATGTTTTCTTGTTCTACCTGAAGCTGTTTTTTTGCCTGTTACTATACATGTTTTTGACATAAAAAGAATTATACTACAAATAGAAATTAAGGCAAGTCAAAAGTTAAGAATGAATTATTCATTCTTATAATTGCCTATATTTTCTCAATCAGTTAAGTAGCCTAAAGTGGCAAATTGCATATCCAATATACTCAAGAAAAAGTTTGACTAACTTTTATAATCAAACGTCATGAATTTAGAAATTACTAATAATATTATACCCGCGTCCTTCATCCTTTTTCGACCAAAGCGATACCTTCACAAACACTCTAATGCTATTTATTTTTGGAAGTTCCATATAATAAAGCCTAGCCGGTATATTTCGCGGTCCATGTACATATCTTATGGTCCTATTAGAACTAGGCTGAATTACAATCTGGTCATACTCACTAGGAAGTTGAGAGCTAGTAATTATACACTTAATAGCAGTAATAAACTTATCATTCAAAATTGAATCTAGGTTACCAGTTTTTTTCACTTCTTTGGCAAGACTCAATAAAGTAGAATTACGAACTGCACTTCCTATGAACACCTTTATCCCTTCTATTTCTACCAAAGTTAGCTCTATAATTCCTTTCCCATTCTTCAAGCCATGGTGTATTCTCTTTCGTTAAAGTATATTTCACACCTCCACGCTGAGTTACTATATACCCCAAACTCCTCAGCTCACTAAAAACCTCTGGTGATGTTTTTATATTTTTGGTTTGTACATCTCCTTGCGTTCGTATTTCAGATTTGTTTGACATATATTTATAATTTCAAAACCCAAGTGCGTAAAGTATGACTTTAAGCCAAAATAATGGTGAATTGTCATTGTGCGGCAGTTAAGCTGAAAGGTAGTTATGTGTAAAAATCATCCCGCTATGTATAATGCCAACAAAGAACGAGAGCGAATATTTATCTTTAACAACTCTTCTGATCTATTTTACGATGATTACAACTCGTTTGTCAAGTATAGATTTGAAGTTTGATGGAGAAATCTGAATCCTGTAATACACTATTTGCGATTGCTAGACATACAGGCCTCTATGAACCCTTGTCACAAGTTGAGTACTTGAAAGAAATTATGCGAGTTACAACTTATACAAAAAACTATATCGAGCGCTTTTTAAGTATATTGGTTTCAAGATTTACGCAATTCTAGGGAAAGTGACATGTTGATTTATGATATTATGCTAAGAACCTCTTAAAGATGAAATATACCATAACGAATTCAAGCGTAAAAATAGTAAGTATAAATAAATTTGCAAATATATTTAGTAAAATCGAAAATTTGTACCCAATCGAAAACTTTGGAAAAATACCTCCTGAAGTTCCGGAATCTAAAAGTAAGTAGAGCAGAAGAAATGGCGAGAGTATGAGATAGGTAAGAAAAAGCTTGCCATCAAACTTAATTTTTTCTGTATTTTTTTTCTTCATATACCAACAAAAAATCAAAGTTTCATCGTAGATATTTTGCCAAATGCGGCTTTGATCAACTCATCATGTTGAAATGCAAATTTGTACTGATCCACATCTTCTACTGTGATCCATAAAGTGTCGGATACTTCTTCATATGCAGCATTTCCAAAGTTCAATTCAGGTAAATTTGATCTTTCAAATATCAGTGTATATAGAAGCGAAATATTTTGCTTGTTTTCTGTAGGTTCAGTAAATACTTTGGCAGGCTCCTTCTCATTGTCAAACAAGATCTTACCTTCTGGATAAATAAGAGAAATATCAACGCCAGTTTCCTCAAATACTTCTCTTTCAAACGCCTCAAATCCATTTTCATTCCAGTCTATATACCCAGATGGCAAATTCCAGTAGTCTTGATAATCGGCAGCTTTATTACCTCTTTTGGAAATCAAAAAATTATATATGTGATTGAACCGACAAACTACCAAACCTGTAACCGCTACACTTCTTGAATGCCAAACCCTTTGTCCGTCTATAAGATAAGAAGTATTTTGTTTGTTTGAGAAATTTTTCACAACTCAGATAATGCAAAAGCTAGAGACGGGGCTTGAACCCGTGACCTTTCCCTTACCATGGGAATGCTCTACCAACTGAGCTACTCCAGCGACCAAATCCGCGACTAGAGGGATTCGAACCCCCAACCAACTGTTTCGAAGACAGCTACTCTATCCAGTTGAGCTATAGTCGCATTTAGTAAATCTGAGAGCGGAGGGATTCGAACCCTCGACCAATTGCTTAAGAGGCAACTGCTCTACCGCTGAGCTACGCTCCCCAAGTTTTTGACAACATCCGATTATATCTAATGTGCTTGACTTATTCAATAATGAAATTAGATTGCGACTTAATTCAATATTTTACCTTTATCTTGCTTCAAACTTTCTTCTAGGAATCTCAAGAATATAGGGTGTGGGGACCATGGTGTTGACTTGTATTCTGGATGAGCTTGAGTTGCTATGAAAAAAGGATGAACTTCTTTAGGTAACTCAATAAATTCAACGAAAAAATTGTCTGGAGAAGTTCCGGAAAAAACAAATCCTGATTTTTCAAACTCATCTCGATATTTGTTATTAAATTCAAATCTATGCCTATGCCTTTCTTCTATCTCATTTTTTCCATATATTTCTGAAGCTAAGCTTCTACTTTTGAGAACGCATGGATAAGACCCTAATCTCATGGTTACTCCATCACCTTTTATGCGAACATATTTCTCATCAATTGGAATCTGGTGTATTACCAAATTCTTTGATTTCGCATTCACTTCTTCTGAAGCAGCATCTTTTATATCCAAGACATTTCTTGCCCATTCTACGCAAGCAAGTTGCATGCCATAACAAAGGCCTAAATATGGCACCTTGTTTTCCCTTGCATACTGTATTGAGCGTATCTTACCTTCTACGCCCCTTGAACCCCAACCAATAGGCACTATAATACCACTCACACCATCCAATACACCTGTAATTTCTTCCATGTCTTCTGAATTGATAAACTTAAAGTCAATTTTGATTTTAAGTTTATAACTAGCATGTTTCAAAGCCTCAAGCAAGGCGGCATAAGAATCTGGCAACTGATAATTGTCACTGCTAAAGTACTTGCCAACAATTGCTAGAGTAACTTCTTTTGCACTAGCAGAGGTTTTCTCAATGTCATCTTGTAATTTTTTTATTTTTTTGCAAGGATCTATCTTTTTGTCATATTTAATGTTTAATTTGTCCAATACTTTCTCAGCAAAATGTGCCTTTTCAAAATTAATTGGAACTTTGTATATTGAAGATACATTAGGACCTTCAATCACCCTATCTTCCGAAATGTTACAGCTAGAGGCAACTTTTCTGATCCTAAGTGAATCAATTTTTCTGTCTGTTCTTACTATCAAGAAATCTGGGTGCATTGATAGCTTGTCCATCATCTGTACAGATTGTTGAACTGGTTTTGATTTAATCTCTCCAACACTTTCTAAGTACGGCATATATGATACATGAATATTCAATATAGTATGATCGTATTTGAACTTTAGTAATTTCATAGTTTCATAGTATATTGTATTTTGAAATTCCCCGACTGTACCACCTAACTCCGCCAATATGATATCTGGTGATTCAGTTTCTTGCACAATTCGAAATCTTTCCAAAACTTCAGCTCGTAGTGCATAAAGTGGTTCAACAGTCTCGCCTTTGTAACCAAAGTTTCTCTCTCTATCAATGATCGCTTTATACATCTGACCCATTGTAACAAAATTATTCCTTGTCATTTTTTTGCCTAAAAACCTTTCATAAGTCCCAAGATCCATATCAGATTCAGTGCCATCTTCAGTTAAGAAAGGATCTCCATGCTCGATTGGATTTATAGTTCCAGAATCTATATTTAGATAATTTTCAAACTTTATGATAGATACTTTTTGTCCGTATTCTTGAAGCAAATAAGCTAGAGATGCAGTTGCAACCCCTTTACCTATCCCAGATATCACGCCACCTGAAACAAAGATAATTGGGGATATATTCAAATTTGTAAATTCCATATTGATTTTATGTTCATATTTATATATTTAAATATGCTAACTTAATTTTTACGGAATCATTATTTCATAAAAAACAAATGATAGCTATTTGATTCTTCTATAAACTTCATATCTGAATTCATTGGTGTCACAATATTGGAAGTATACACCCAGGAAAAAACATCTCTTCTAATTTGCCAGCTTGAGGCTTGATTTACTTATCTGGAACTAAGATTTGATCTACAAGTTCAACAAACCACTAGTGTATTTTTCAGTTTAATGTTCAATCAAAAAAGTTAAAAATAATGCTTAGTTCTAAAATTAATTTTGATTAGTTGTATATACCAACAAATTGCAAAAGTTTCAAAGTTTTTCCAGAAAGTACTTGACATGTATAGATAGATAGATAGATAATGAAGCATTATTAATTTTGATGCAATATATTTGCATGAATATAAGTACATGGCAGATACAGAAAACTTAAACAATCCAAATCAAGAAAATCAAACAAAAAAGATGGAGAGGCAGACTCATTCAAGTATAAGGAACATCGTGCAAGCATTTGATAATGCTGGCAGATTTTTCCGAGAAAATGCAAGAAACATTGTAGGTGTTGGCCTAACAGTAATTGCACTAAGATATATGCCATTTGAGCAACGTGTTCAAGGACAATTTTCTACTAGAGAATCGTTTGGACCAATAGAAACTACCATTGCTTCCATTGTAGAAAGTGGACTTATAAGAAATTTTGGAGGCGAAGATAATCGCATTGGTTTATATGTATCAGCGACAGCTGAACAAAATGGCAAGACTACTGTTCGAGGATTACCTGCAGGCAGTACCATCCAAAGTGTATGCGATGCTTTAAATTTAGAATTTAATTTGAATAATAGTATAGTAACGATCAAAAATTTAAATCAACAGAATCCAAGCGAAGCTGTTCAATTTGAAATGCCCTCACAGCCTGAAGGTTCAACCAGTAACGGGTTTTTCCTAGAATCAAATGGGAAAGTTCAAGGTGGAGTTGTTTGTGCTTCAAAAGAAAAAAGTGGCAAGGTTGATATAGAGATATTTACAACACTTGTCGCGGAAAATACAAGCCTTGGTCTAGGATTTCAAGGCAAATGAAAATTCTTGCAACTTTTTATGTTGTTTGCTAAACTCTACTGCCTCTTTGTAAGTGGTATTTTCGAAAGTTCCTGAACGGACTTTTTATGGTCGAACTATATCGCAGCGTCCCGTGGGATGTCTGTTGCGTTTGCTGAGTTATCTTTAACGAGGTAACTTTCCTGAAAATATCCATAAGAGGCATGCCGGAGTAGCTCAGTGGTAGAGCAGCGGTTTTGTAAACCGTTGGTCGCGGGTTCAAATCCTGTCTCCGGCTTTCTTTCAGTGAATCGGAATTAACTCTAGGAGAGATGACCGAGTGGTTTATGGTACCTGTCTTGAAAACAGGCGTACGAAAGTACCGGGGGTTCGAATCCCTCTCTCTCCGCCAAAAATCGAAATCGCATTTTAAAGCTGAATTCTGGTCGGCAGGGCGAATCCTTTCCCCCAGACAAATAGTTTCGAAATTTGTGCAATAAACACCGTCGTATTTTACATTTTTTCACAACTGGCTCTTGATATTCATGTTTAAAGAAGAAGCTGTTTTTTAAGTACTATAGAAGAGTATGTCGCATATTATCAACTATCTCAAAAACTTCGTAATTAGTTCTTTATGCGTAATTTATATCCACTGTTATACTACCTAATAATAAAGTATAATATTTGTATGGGATATTTTACGAAATCTAGTCGAACTTCGTATAAACTCGTGTTGTGCGAAATAATGAAAAGTTTTAAAATTTCTTTCAGAAATCTTTTTTCATAATTTTATTTATTAAACAGTTAGTATATGAGAACTGATATACCACCACTTAATCAAGAGGCAACAAAAAAACCAGAAAAGATAAAACAACTTTTCGGCCATTGTTTTGAAATTTCAAAATTTGAAGATGGCGATCTCATTCCAGTTGGCGGAGAAAGTATTTTTTCTGGAGAGGCAAATATACAGATTGAAGGAGATTTTGAAAATTTCAAAGAGTTTTTACAAGAAACGCAGGATATGGCGAATAAATACGATTTGCCAAAATTAAAAGAATGGCTTTCCTCTCAAGTAATTGAAATAGATGAAAAACTCTTTGCTGAATTGTTTGCCTTTACTAAAAATTTTGAACAAAAATATCCTGATAATCCAGAACGTTCTGAAACTAGAAAAAAACTCTATGGCGAAAAAGGTAAGCAATTAAAACTCAGTGATATATTCAACGCAAATAGTGCGGAGTGTGCAGAAATTGGAGCATTAGCACAAGGATATTTGCAACAGGAAAAAATTTCTTCATCATATTTCAGCGGTGATGTTTTGTGGAACAAAGAAGAGGAATTTTCCGAAGAGCACAGTTTTATTATTATCAGGCAAGGTGAAAAAGTTTATATCTATGATCCTGCAAATCCAACAAATACAACTTCTGGAAAATTCCCCAGTATATACACTGTTGAAGCTGATTTTGATGAAGAAATGGCAAAAGGTCAAAAAAGATTTGTTACCGCTCGCAATATATTAAGCAAGAAAGAGGCCTTTTATGGTGTGAATAACGGCACTAATGTTTTGGCCGAAAGGCACGTCGTTTAAAAAATAAAATTGTGAATAAAGTTTGCTAGCGCAAAATAAAACTTTTCATTACATTGCACAACACAGCATATCCCAAACGTTGCGCGAAGGTGACCAGACAAGCTATATAATATAAGAGTTAAAATACTATGTTTTTTTAATAAGGATGCTCATTTAGAAAACAGACTTCTATATAATTCCTCGATAAATTTGTTTTTTAATAAAGATATTTTAAATGAAGCTATTAAACGGTCCAATGATGAGAAATATCTTATATATAAATTCGATTCAAATAAATGGGACACGGAAGAATCATTTGATAAAAGTGTTTCTGCAATGATTGATTTTCCTGACTGTTATGAAAGTAATCATGGTGCGTTTAATGATTGTGTCTCTGATTTGTATAATCCAAGAATAATATTTCAACCTGTCGGAGCTGTGCCTGTGCCATGGAATTATTTAGAATGGATTGACAAAAATAGAGTACTTTTATACGACCATTGTCTTGCCACCTTCGCCCAACATCGCATATGAGACAAAAGTGTTTTAATACATGCTTCATTCAAGTTTTCAAAGATCCATCTTGATTCTAGTTAAAGTCAGACTTGCTTCCCATTTTAGGCGTAAATATTTCCTCCTAAATAATTAACTAGAATGATTGCTAAGGTTATTTACTTTGAGTGCCCTATCAATATTTCTAAATTGCTCTTTGCATAAACGCCTGGAAGTTATTATAATCATAATAGTTTTGGTATGATAAAAATCTACGACGAGTTCCTATAGCACCAAGTTTAGGTTTATATTATTAAAGCAAGTCGTACAAAACAAGTTAGTTAAAATCTTCTCTCTGGCAACAATTAAAACCATAAAAAATCAACCTATGAAGACAAAGCTGTTAGAAATTCTAACCGGAAAAAATCAAAATCTTAGAGGTATTATTTCAATGCCTGATGATCAAATTCAAAAAGGACTAATTTGCCTTCATGGTTTTGAAAGAAATTCGTCTACTGAGAAAAAGTTTAAAGCACTTTCAGATAGTCTCGTTGAAAAGATGATAGCAGTTTTAAAATTAGATTTTTCAGGATGCGGTCTTTCTGACGGTGATTTTAGGTTCACAACAATAGAGAAACAAGCTGATGATTTTGTTATTGCATTAAGAAACTTACAAATGGAAATAGGACAAAAAAGAATAAATGTAGTCGCTCATAGTCTTGGAGCTTGTGTTTTAGCGACAAAAATTGATGAGGTCAAAGATGAGATAGGAAAGATCATTTTGATCGCTCCTGCATTAAATCAGAAAGACCTTATGAGATACTGGTTTATTACATCTACTATGAAAAAGTCTAATCCAGAAATTGAAATAACTTGGCAAAATTACAAACAATATTTAGATGAAAATGCTTTTCACAAAGATTGTGAAAGAACAGACAAAATGACCAAGTCAAATTATATTGAGCCCAAGTATTTTTTAGAAACCAAAGATTTTGATTTTTCAAACGAATTTGATTCTCTGAAAGATAAAGTCCTACATATTCACGGATCAAAAGATATTGCCGTTCCAATGGAAAGTTTGAATATAACTTTTGATAATCAAATAATTATCACAGATGGAGATCATGATTTAGAAAGACCAAATCAATTGGAACAATGGAGAAATAAAGCGGTGAATTTTTTACTAAAATAAAGAAGACAGAGAGAAGACTCTCGCTCTTTAGGGTGGCTCGCCATACAAATTTAGGTAGGTAGTTTTTCAATTTCAAAGTTCGTTCCGTTGCGTCCGAAGTATTTACCACAATCTAAAGACAAAAGAAGTTGTATAACACAGACACTTTCTCACACTTAGCGGTAATAAAGGTGAATAAAATCAATTACGTGAAATCTGTTTCAGTTATTATTTAGGCAAACTATGGCCCTACCAATCATACACATTGCTTTACCGAGAAAGTTTTTTGCAGACAAAATAAGGCAAAGTTTTTCCTTGGCACAATGTTAGAAAAAACAGGGAACTTGGATTGTTTGAAAGTATCAACTAAACTTCTTCAAAGAATCTCGCCTTTCTGTTATAATTCATAAATATCAAATTGCTCATCCCAATATTTCTAAACAAACTATCACATATAGTCAAGCTTATTTTTACTTTCATTTTTTTATTGTTTTCTTACTGATCAACTTAGGTATGTTTGTACTTTCAAAAGGAGAGACATTTTCAGATACTGAAGGCAAAGTATGTGTAGATTATTTAAACACCTTCCTACGCATTGAATTTATTGAAGAGAAGGCAGAGATAAGTTGTCAAATTGGAGACTTTTTTCCTACTTTCCTCTCTACTGAATCATTTGAGTACAAACTGGACAAAGATCACCTTGACCTTTTGATCGATCTAGGATTGACAAATAAGTCATGTAATGACCTTGAGAATCATAGTTATGGAAATCTATGTTATGAGATATTTCAAGATAAATTAAAGCATAAATTAGTTTACAATCAACTAACATACTTTGTTCAACACGAAATAATGCCAAGATAGTAATAATCTTAGTGTCATAAGTTTATGTTACTTGAATTTGCGTAGCAGATTTTTTTTAATTAAATTGCTGCAAAGCTTTGCATATAGAGTCAACGAAAGCATATAGAGTCATGATGAATGCTGTAACTATATAAGTTTCATGTAAATTTGAAATAATGTTATCTACCTTGTCCTTACCTTGTTTTCTTGATAAAATATCATCATATCATTTGATCTATTTGAAACTAAAAACATATTGCTCTTTATTGATTTGCAATACAAAACGAGAATATACATAATGCAAAGAATAATCAAATAATGATTTCACCAAACTCAAGGAACGATATGCACAAAGATAAACATACCCCCAAACAGCGAACTGAAACAATTCAAGTAGAAGGTAGAAATCCAGTTATTGAAACCCTACGGGCAAGAAGTAATATCACAAAGCTTTACTTGCAAAAAGATATCAAGCAAGATGAAAAGATAACCGAAGTTTTGAGCTTGGCAAATGATCAAAGCATCAAAGTAACCTATATAGACAGAAAAAGCCTAGACAAACTATCACAAACACAGGTGCACCAAGGAGTAATTGCTCTCAAGAGTAATAGTTACAGATCCAATCTTGAGCTGGATATGCTCATCGCAAAAGTTGAAAAATCTCAACGAGATCCCTACTTCATCCTAGTTCGTGAATCTCTATACGAATACAATCTTGGAGCAATTATCAGAACGGCTGTTTGCGCTGGAGTAAACGGAATTATACTGACACATGGAAGCAAAGTTTCACCTCAAGTTATACGAGGCAGTATGGGTGCAACTGAACACATTGATTTTTGCTATTCAAACATTTTCGATGCTATCAAGGCATGCCAAGCGAAAGGCATCAAAGTTATAGGCATTGAAGTTAGTGGAGAAAATTACTATTACGAAGAGGACTTGACCGGTCCAATTTGTTTTATAATTGGAGGCGAAGATCATCCTTTGTCAAAAGAAATAATTGCCAAAACTGATAGTTGTGTGAAGATTCCTATGTTTGGGGACATCAATTCATTGAATATGTCAGTAGCTGCAGGAATTCTACTTTACGAGAAAGTTAGGCAAGAATTAGTATAAGTTTACCAAATAACTGGTGGTATAACGAAGATATGTCAGGAGAATATATACCAGGACGACCATCAGTTGATGAAACAGCCGCCGACCTACGACAACCATCAGTTGGTGAAACAGATGTACCTCAGCCCCCTACCACATTACTTGACATTATCGAAGCTAATGGTATAGACTTAGGGGAAAGGTTCCGAGATTGCAAAACTGATCAACAACTGGTTGATGAGATTATAAACAAGCTTCGTCATTTTCGGACTGACGATGCCACTAAATTATTATTCCAGTGTGAAGCTGTAGTTCTAGCGTTAGCAGATAACACTACCTTCATCGAATACATTATTGATCCCAATACTAATACAGCAGTATATATATCTTCCCTATCATTTAAATTTGATTCAGTTGTTGAGAAATTAGCAAATAATGAACGCATCATCGATTTTACTTTTCGAAATCCTAATTCGCATCTTTCAAAGGAACTAGCTAAAAAGAAGCCTATGCTGGATCGTAAAAGAAAAAAAGGGTAATAGAACATATTGACAAATATCGTGAAGGTGAAGTTCAACAGGTTTTCCCTTTAGAAAATATTCAAATACTATTGCGAGACTAGATAGTGATTCCTGAAACAAGCACATTATAGCCACTCACTACCTTAGCGATTGCAACTCTTGCATTTCTTGTAGAATCTTTTTGATTCTAACTACTTTTGTGCTAAAATTCCACTTACTTATAATTAACTAAATATATCTAATTTTTGAAATGGCAAAAAAGGGAAATCGAAAACTCATCAAACTTATAAACAAAGCTACTGGATCTTTCTATGTTTCTTGGAAAAATTCTATGAACACCAAAGACAAAATGACTGTGAAAAAGTTTGATCCGAAAACAAAAAAGCACGAAGAATTCACTGAAACAAAATTCTAATTACCAAAGAAGCTTTGATTTGGGTCTAGGTAAATGGCGATAGATGAAAATGCAAGGAATTTTACAAATCTCAATAATTTGGGGTGAGTAGCTCCAATTGGTAGAGCAGCGGTCTCCAAAACCGCTTGTTGCAGGTTCGAGCCCTGCCTCACTCGAACTTTTTGATTTGAATTTCGTGATTCCATTTGATACAATGTTCCAGCTTATGAAAATTTTTTCAAATATATTTTCCTTTATTCGAGGAATATTTACAGAATTAAAAAGAACGGATTGGCTGAATTTATCTCAAACTATGAATTACTTGCTTTTGATAGTTTTCGTAGTTTCATTGATAATTATCACTATAGTAGGTTCTGACTTCATTTTCGTCAAAGGTAGAACCTTATTACTAAATTCTATATTGTAGAAAGTCAAACCTATTCTCAATTATTTATTTTCAATTACTAATAAATATGAGCAAAGATAAAACAAACGATAATGCAAAATGGTATATAATTTCGTGCTACTCAGGACATGAGGACAAAGTTGCTGAATTGATCAAACAAAGCGTTGAAGCAAACGGTATGGATCATAAAGTGCTAGATGTGATGGTTCCAAAGCAAACTAAAATCGTTGTACAAGGAGGGAAAAAGAAGGAAGTCGACGAGAAAGTTTTCCCGGGTTATGTGTTGGTTCAAATGGAAATTGATGACAACACATGGCAACTTATCAGAAGCGTTGAAGGTGTCACAAAGTTTATTGGTGGAGTAAAAAAACCCACACCACTTACCGAAGAACAAGTCAAATCTATCGTAGATTATACGCAAGTATCACAACCGAGCTATACTGCAAAATTTGCTGTAAATGATGCAGTGAAGGTAAATGATGGACCATTCAAAGACTTTGTAGGAAAAATAAATAAGATAAACGAAGACAAAGGGAGAGTTGAAGTTCTACTGACTATGTTTGGAAGAGAAACACCAGTAGATTTAGATTTTTTACAAATAGTAAGATTATAAACACAAATTTTATTACATATAATCTTTGCCTCTAAAGATAATGTATAAGTAAATTTAAGTATTTTTAACAAAATGGCAAAAAAAATTAAGACAATCATAAAACTACAAGCACCAGGTGGACAGGCAGTTCCAGGACAAAAACTAGGTCCTGTTTTGGGATCAGCAGGAGTAAATATTGGGCAATTTGTACAAGACTTCAATGCGAAAACCAAAGATATGAACGGCATGAATATTCCTTGCATCTTGACTGTGTATGAAGATAGAACCTACTCTATGGAATTCAAAAAGCCTCCTGTAACTGATTTGATAAAAAAAGAAATTAACTTGAAAAAAGGTTCTGGTCAACCAAACAAAAGTAAGGTAGGAAAGATAAAAATGGAGCAAGTGAAGAAAATCGCAGAGATCAAAATGCCAGATCTAAACACTACAAGTATTGATTCTGCTATGAAAATAGTTATTGGAAGTGCAAAAAGCATGGGCCTTGAAGTAATTGGATAAGTAGAGTTACTTTTTGAAAGTACAGTTAAAAATAATTCACCATTCCTTCTGAGATAGGATTGAATGGAAGCATTACTCAAAATTAGCCAAGAAATGTCAAATATTTTTTGGGAATAACTTTTATGCGAAAACAAAGATTTGTAACAAAAACTTCTTCAGATGAACTGAAAAAATTATCAGGTTCTGATCTGGTAACTGCTATAAATGCTCTAAAATCAAATGTCAAAGGCAATTTTGATCAAACTTTTGAATGTCAAGTTTCTTTGAAGCTTCCTCCAAAAAGCAAAAATGAAGTAGTTCGATTTTCTGCTATGGTTCCTCACTCATTCACAAAAGAAGCTAAAGTCCTTGTTTTGACTGATGCTCAAAATTCTGATATTGCAAAAAAGGCAGGGGCAGATTTTGTAGGATTGGATGACTTAGTTGAAAAGTTGATGAATGGCTGGGTAGATTTTGATGTGGCGATTGCAACACCATCAGTTATGCCAAAAATTGCTAAACTAGGAAAAGTTTTGGGACCAAAAGGCCTTATGCCTAGCCCAAAAAATGAAACAGTAACCGAGGATCTTGAAAAAGTGATCAAAAATTACAAAGGAGGTAAAATGGATTTCAAAATGAATGAAACTGGACTTCTTTCTTTCAAGTTTGGTAAAATGAGCATGACAGAAGAGGAATTGAAAGAAAACTTTGACTTTATTTATGATATTTTGCAACAGGAAGCAAGTAAGTATGGAAATAATGTGATTAGGAAAGTTTTCATCAAGACAACGATGAGCCCAAGTATAAAGACAGCTATATAGTTTAGGTCAAAATTCTATCTCTTCCTTCATTTATTGTTAGAAGAGATTTGTTCCTCAGGTAGTCAAGTGGTCTAAGACAGAGGTCTGTAAAACCTTGATGCGATGGTTCGAATCCATCCCTGAGGAAATGTATAGATAAAAACATGATCCAACCTTCTGAAACATGGCGAGAATGGAATTTACCAAGCGACAGTTCTGCAAGATTTCTATTTGATCCGAGATACCGACAAATCTTCACCAAGGAAAGACGCAAAGATCTGTTCTCAAGAGTAAGAAAATTTGCACAAGAATATATACAGATGCCTCGCCATGAGAGTTATAAATTAGACGGACCAAATGGAGAAGAATTTATTTTCACACTATTAGGAAAAGGAGATGGAGGGCAAGGGTATGTTTATAGTTTAGACGAAGACTTTTGTTTGAAAATCGCTGCGATCGGTAAAAATGTTTCCAAATACCAAGAAAGTCAGTTTTCAATTAACTACACAATCTTCTCTTCAAAGCATCAATATTTCTGGGAGAAAATATAAAGTAGCGACGGTTCCTACATTAGCTATATTTTCAGACGATCTGTATGTATATACGCTGATGCCCATAGCAAAAGGTTTTGTAACTATAAAAAGAGCAAACATCCCTATTGATATGAAACTTTCTATTGGTGAGCATATACTTGAATACTTCTATAGTAACTATTCTAGCAGCAATAATCCCTTTAATGATCTAAACATTTCTAACATAATGATAGATATAGAAAAACGAATTATTCTACTCATAGATCCATATGTCCCTGAAATTGCTTGATTATTGATCTACTATATCGACTTCTTGTAAAATGCGAAGTTATAGCAACCCTCTTCACAGAAAAATTATTTCACTTGCATTTGTAATATTTTATGCTAGAATACTTTAGTTAAATTTTGTCATAGACAATAGGCAAATGAGTAAGACCTATCGAGACAAGGTTCCTACTTCACAGTTGAACTTCCGTTTCTCGATGCTTTTCACAAAACCTATTTGCTAAGTTTTGAAATAGACCACATGGCCAAACTTAAAGCACAAAAACAACAAATACTATCTGAATATTCAGATAAAATCAAAAGTGCAAATGCAATGTACTTTGTTACTCCAGTAGCTTTGTCTGGACCAGATAGTGTAAAGTTCAAGATGAGTATGGTAAGTACCGATGCTGTATATAGTGTGGTAAAAAACACCATTTTTATCAAAGCAATTGAAGGCTCAGAATTGAA